>CAJUGD010000003.1:0-19284 GCA_910586205.1 uncultured Lachnospiraceae bacterium
GCGCATAACAGAGGAAGATGGAGGCACCAAAACAGAAGAACAGGTGACGGAGACAGCAGACAGGGAAGGAGGTGCTGATGATGAAGCGTAGAATCAGAAAGGCAGCATTTTTTATGACTGCAGTTGTTTGGATTACATCCATGCCAGTTTGTCCCATTGATGTGCAGGCAGAAGAAAATGCAGTTGTCATCCGCACAGAGGAAGAATTGCTGGAGTTTGGCAGAGCATGTACTTCCGAGAGCTTTTCTGCGGGAAAAACGGTAAGACTGGAAGCGGATTTGGATCTGAGCGGACAGCCGTTTTATCCGATCCCTGTATTCAGCGGGACATTTGAGGGAAATGGCCATACAATCAGCGGACTTTCGATTGGGCAGACCGGTTCTAATCTAGGGTTGTTCCGCTATCTGGAGGAAGCAGCGGTTGTGGAGAATCTAACGGTTCAGGGAGTGCTGAAGCCAGAAGGCAGCAGAATGAAAATCGGCGGAATTGCGGGAACGAACAAAGGAATCATTCGGAACTGCACTTTTTTGGGCAGAGGGGAAGCGCTGGAGAACTTAGGAGGAATCGCAGGATTCAATGAGGAAACCGGAGTCATTGAAGGCTGCAGAAATCAGGCGGAACTAACCGGAAATCGGCGTGTTGGAGGAATCGCAGGAGAGAATGCAGGAACAATACAAGATTCTTATAATGAGGGGGAGATCAATACAACATCAGAGGGAATTGATGAGGACTCTAAGGAAAAAAACAACATTTCCGTAGACAGACAGAGTATTGAGACTACAGTTGTAGTTGAAAAGGTCAATGACATTGGAGGAATTGCAGGCCTTTCTTCAGGCACAGTGCGTCAGTGCGGCAATGAGGGAGCTGTGGGATATGAGCATACGGGCTATAATATCGGCGGAATTGTGGGGCGTCAAAAGGGAATCCTTGCTTTGTGTGACAACAGCGGAGCCGTCATGGGACGAAAAGATGTAGGCGGCATTGCAGGACAGCTTGAACCTTTTCTTACCATAGAGTACGGGCAGGATACTTTTGATAAAATCAATGACCAGGTTGATCAGATTGGAGATACCACAGATGCCATAACTCAGGAGCTTCGCAGCACAACGGATGCATCTATCGGAAATCTGGATCGGGTGGATGAGCTGTTAAAGGAGATCCGGGATATTACCCGAGGCAAAAAGGATGTGCGGAAGATCAAGAGAGAGGAATATGATGAAGAAGCGGGAAAGCAGCTAGATCAGATCGATGAGATCCTGGCTAATATGGAGATTGATTTGGGCAGCCGTTCGGCAGAAGGGGCAGCAGGTCGGGTGCAGGCAAATGTGAAGCGTGCACGGGAATTGCTGGATAGTCTGAAAAACGATGATTTTATTTATGACGATGATATGGGGATTTCGGATGAGCTGCAGTATATTTATCAGGTTTTGACAGAGCTGCAGGAATGTGCCGGGGATATTTCAGAGGACACGGAGATCATGATTACGGATGGTGTAGGCGGTGTGGTGGATGGTGTCCGGGATTTTGAAGATGATATAGAGTCTTTAAGAGTGGCTTCGAAAGATTTTTTGGATTTGACCCGTGAATATAAGGATCAGCTTTTTGGTGATGTGGATGATTTGGATGAGGATCTGACCGGACAGCTTGATCAGCTTTATAAAGAACTGGATTTTCTGTCAGATAATCTAAAGTCCGGAAAGGATCAGCTCCGTTTGGAGAAAGATCGGCTGGATACTCAGTTGGATCAGATGCAGGAGATTGTCGTAGAGGGAAAGGAGCGGATTGAATCAGAGCGAAACCGGGCATCAGATGATAATGCTCCCTTGTTTGAGGATATTTCTGAGAGTGCCACAGAGCTGACCAATGGCATGATTTTAGGCTGTTCGAATCAGGGAAATATTTTTTCGGATTTCCAGGCAGGAGGCGTGGTTGGGACCATTGGCGTGGAGCTGGATCTGGATCCGGAGGAGGATATTGAGACTTATGGAGAAGAATCGCTTTACATGAACCGATATGCCCAGGCGTCTGTACGCGGCTGCCGCAATGAGGGGGATGTAGCGGTAAAGCGTGATTATGCCGGGGGAATTGCCGGAAATGCAAGGATTGGAGTGCTGGCCTCTAATCAGAATTATGGAGATATCAGCACAGAGGATGGAGACTATGCCGGAGGAATTGCCGGTCTCAGCCAGTCTTTAATCAGCGGAAGTTACACTATGTGCCAGGTTAGCGGAAACGCTTATACGGGCGGCATTGCAGGACAGGGGAAAAATCTGAAGAACAACTGTGCCATGGCAGACATTGTTACGGACGGAGGGGAATGGAAAGGAAGCATTGCCGGGAACCGGGATGAGGACGGGGAGATTGCTGAGAACTTTTATGTGGATGACGGATTGGGAGCTGTGGATGGAGTTACCTTTTTAGGAGAAGCGGAAGGCATATCTTATGATGCACTGCTTTTAAGGGAAGGTTTGCCTTCGGAGTTTAGCAGCCTGACTGTGACGTTCTTGGCAGATGATCAGGTGGTGGAGCAGATTGTGTGTCAGTATGGCCAGTCTTTGACAGGGGAAAGTATACCAGAAGTTCCGGAAAAGGAGGGATTTTTCCATCATTGGGAAGATTCAGATTTGTCGAATATCCGAAAAAATCACAAGATTCATGCTGTATATGTGCCCTGGACTATAACCATTGCGGATTCTGACGCACCTATGCCGATGATGTTGGCAGAAGCTGCTTTTTACCCGGATACCCAGGTGCTGGTAAAAGAGGCAGAGCAGAAGCCGTCGGTTCCGGCCGGGTATCGGGAGATAAAGGCATACAGCTATGAAATCCTGGATGCAGAAAACCGCTCTCTGCCGGATGCGGTGAAGCTTCATGTGCTGGCCGGAAAGGCAGACAGCGCCGGGATTGTGAGAGACGGTGCCGTAGAAGTCTTGGATGTGGTGAAGGACGGGGAGTATTTGATTTTTGAGGCAGGAGTATCAGGAGATATCGTGCTGATGAAATCAAAGCCCGGATGGATGATCTTTATGATTTTGGGAGTATTGGCTGTTGGCGCAGCGGCTGTGACAACAGGGAAAATGAAAAAGAAATAGGGATTGGAAAATGCCTGATATTTTACACTGTGGTAAGCAGTATAAAATATCAGGCATTATTTTATAAAGTATTGCCTGAGAAAAGATCTTGAAGCTCAGAAAAACTGCGGAGTGTAAGTTTTTTTTCAGGAACCTGCCCATATCCATAAGAAGCAAAAATAAAGGGAATATGGGCCTTGGAGGCAGAATGAAAGTCCCCGGCAGTATCGCCTACGTATACAGCATCGGAAATCTGGTTGCGCTCCATTAGTATACGGATATTTTCTGCTTTGTTTTTTCCGGTATTGCCGCAGCATTCGGTGTCCGTGATGTAGGGCTCTAAATGGTATTTTTTTAAGAACATTTCAATGTACCCGACACCACAATTACTGACTATGTAAAAACAGTGATGCTCAGACATGGCTTTCAAGGTATCAGGGACATCCGGGTAAAGCATTATCTCATTTGTTTTTTCTAAGGTGGTATTATTGGAGATACCGCACAGGTTCATCAGCTCATCACGGATAGAAGGTTCAAATTCAGGGAATAAATCATCAGCGATTTCACGGTCAGATTTTCCAAATTCTTTTCGGATAAGTTCATCCGTAACGATCAGATCAGAACGTCCATCGCTGCGCAGCGCCTGGTTATAAGCATCAGCCGAAATTTTTGCTGTGTCCCACAATGTGCCGTCTAAATCAAGAATAATATGTTTGATATTTTTCAGGTCCATGGAAAGATACTCCTTACTCTTTATGATGTTGATTATTATAGTAAATGGAAGGGAATTGGTCAATGGTTTAGAGGCGGATAAAGAAAAAGCACTTCCTTTTTGGGGAATCCTGTTATATAATCGGGAAAGCACAGGTTTTTGTGAATTTTGAAAAGAAATAAGGAGAGCAGACAATATGACGAAAATCAGAACAAGATATGCGCCAAGTCCTACCGGGCGGATGCATGTGGGAAACTTAAGAACAGCGCTGTATGCATATTTGATTGCCAAGCATGACAGCGGAGATTTTTTGCTGCGGATTGAGGATACGGACCAGGAGCGTTTTGTGGAAGGGGCAACCGAGATCATTTACCGGACATTAGAAAAGACTGGCCTGATTCATGACGAAGGGCCGGATAAGGATGGCGGGGTAGGTCCTTATGTGCAGAGTGAGCGCCATGCAGCAGGAATTTATCTGGAATATGCAAAAAAACTGATTGAAAAGGGAGAGGCTTATTACTGCTTCTGCAGCCAGGAGCGGTTAAACTCTTTGAGAACCGTGGTGAATGGTGAGGAGATCATGGCCTATGATAAGCATTGCCTGCATTTGTCTAAGGAGGAGATAGAGGCAAATCTTGCAGCAGGCATGCCATATGTGATCCGGCAGAATAACCCGCGGGAGGGAAGCACCACGTTTCACGATGATATTTATGGGGACATTACGGTTGATAACTCGGAATTAGATGATATGGTGCTGATCAAATCAGACGGATATCCTACTTATAATTTTGCAAATGTAGTGGACGATCACTTGATGGGAATTACCCATGTGGTTCGAGGGAATGAATATCTTTCTTCCTCGCCTAAGTATAATCGCTTGTACGATGCCTTTGGATGGAAGGTTCCGGTTTACGTCCATTGTCCCTTGATTACCAATGAGGAGCACAAAAAGCTGAGTAAGCGGAGCGGACATGCTTCTTATGAGGATTTGATTGAGCAGGGCTTTGTTTCTGAGGCTGTAGTCAATTATGTGGCCTTGCTGGGCTGGTCTCCAGAGGAGAACAGGGAGATTTATTCTCTTGAGGAGCTGGTACAGGTATTTGATTATCACAATTTAAGCAAGTCTCCGGCTGTGTTTGATGTGACAAAGTTAAAGTGGATGAACGGAGAATATTTAAAGGCCATGGAATTTGACAGGTTCTATGATATGGCAGAACCCTATATCCGGAAAGTTATAAAGAAGGATTTGGACTTGAAAAAGATTGCGGCAATGGTAAAGACCCGGATTGAGGTTTTTCCGGATATTGCCGACCATATTGACTTTTTTGAGGAGCTTTTAGAGTATGATGTTTCCATGTACACCCATAAGAAGATGAAATCCACAAGCGAGACATCCTTACAGGTGTTAAAAGATGTACTGCCTCTATTGGAAGCACAGGAAGATTTTTCTAATGATGCTTTGTATGAGACCCTTTCCAAGTATGTGGAAGAAAAGGGCGTAAAGACAGGATTTGTTATGTGGCCGATCCGCACGGCTGTGTCTGGTAAGCAGATGACCCCCGCAGGAGCTACGGAGATCATGGAAGTTTTAGGAAAGGAAGAGGCGCTGGCCAGGATCCGCAAAGGAATGGAAATGCTTAGTAAAAGTTAAGGCACAAAGAGTTACAGTGGGGAGATATTCCGGCAGCTATCCCGTTCAACCAGGTAATGAGGCACAATGATCTTGGTAGCCAAAAGGTTAGGGTTCTCAATGTGGTTGATCATTTGGGAAGCTGCCTCAATGCCGAGCTGACAAGAATTAATATCAATGGAGGTCAGTTGGGGAGAGGTGAGCCGGGCAAAGAGGGAATTGTTAAAGGAAATGATGGAAAGATCCTTTGGAATGGATAAGTCCATCTCAATGCAGGAGCGTTCCAGGGCCACAGCCAGAATATCATCGCTGACCACAATCGCAGTGGGACGGTCCTGATTCTTTAGGAGACGGTGAATCAAGGCATCTCCGTCCCTGGGGATGGAAGAAACCTCCACACAATAATCTTCCCTCAGAGGCAGGCTGCGGCGCAAAAGGGCAGTCTGGTAGCCGGACTTGCGGTCAGCGGAGAACATCAGGCTGCTGTCACTGCCAAGAAAGGCAATTCTGCGGTGGCCTAACTGATACAGATATTCAGTGGCCTCCTGTCCGGCTAAAAGATTGTCATTGTCAATATAAACGGTCTGGTTGGCATACTGATAAGCTTTTCCAATGAGAACATAGGGAAGCCCTTCATTATATAAATAGTCAATCACCGGATCCTGCTGCTTGGAATATAGGACAATAAAGCCATCGACCTGGCCGCTGCGGGTCATGGTGCGCATGGCCTGCAGCACTTCCTCATCATCCTTGCCGGTGATAACTGTGTTGATATATTGGCGTTGGTTGCAGAACTGGCTTACGCCCCGGATAGCTTCCAGATAAAAAGGATTTTCATAGGCATCGCGGGCAGACACAGGCAGGATAATGCCAATGGTCCGGGAGTTTTGGGAGGCAAGGTTGCTTGCCTGAAAATTAGGCTCATATCCGAGCTGGATCATGGCGCGGCGCACTCTTTCTTTTGTTTCTTCACTGATGGACGGGTTGTTTTTGCAAGTGCGGGAAACCGTGGACGGGGATACTCCTGCCAGTGCCGCAACGTCTTTGATGGTGACAGACATGGAAAACCTCCTGGGTGTGGATTATGCTGGGATACATGGTTTTATTGTAGTGGAAATAAAGGGGGAAGTCAATGTGCAAATAGATTTGCATTGACTTGTACAAAAGGAGGAGATAGATATGCCGATTGGGATTCTTGCGAATGGGCTTGCTATTTTTATCGGAGGGCTGATTGGAATGAAGCTGGGACCGAAATTTAGCGAGCATTTTAAGACAAACTTGAATACTACCTTTGGGGCCTGTGCTATGGCAATGGGCATCAGTTCCATTGTGCTGATGAAAAATTTACCGGCAGTGGTTTTAGCGGTGATTTTGGGGACAATCACGGGATTGGTGATTCATTTGGGGGAGAAGATTTCTGCTGGGGCAATGCTGATGCAAAAGGGAATCGGAAAGCTGACCAATGCCAAGTCAGGGGAGCAGACAGAGGAATACCAGAGCGTGCTGATTACCTGCATTGTGCTTTTCTGTGCCAGCGGAAGCGGGATATATGGAAGCCTGGTGTCTGGCATGACGGGTGATCACAGCATTTTGCTGGCAAAGACGGTTCTGGATTTGCCGACAGCTATGATTTTTTCCTGCACATTGGGTCTGACTACAGCGTTTGTTGCGGTGCCTCAGTGTGTGATTTTCCTGTCATTGTTTGGGCTGGCAGGGCTGATCATTCCGTTTTGCAGTGAGGCTATGATTGCAGACTTTAAGGCGTGCGGCGGGATTTTGCTTTTGGCCACAGGGTTTCGTATGATTAAAGTAAAGGAATTTCCGGTGGCAGAGATGATACCGGCCATGGTTTTTGTGATGCCCATCAGCTATTTTTGGACAGCCTATGTGGCGCCGTTTATCGGGTGAGTTAAAATTTATCAGGTGTATAAGCTTTTAATGAGCATATGATTAGAACCTGCGTGAGTGGGGGCAATGGATTTTTAAATGGATAGCAAATGGAAAGGCTGGTGCAGCAAAGGGGCACTGGCCTTTTGGCTGTTTTAGAAAATATAGTTTCGGTATTGTGCACAAAAAGCAGAACTGTATATTGTGTAAAATAGAGAAATGGAAAAGAAATAGAAAATGCGGTTGCATATTATGTGCAAACGATATATATTTAATGCAAGCGGTTGCGTTAAATAGCGCAAAAAAATACAATCAAGATAGGAGGATGGGTTATGGGAAGCAAGAGTAATGCTGGAAATGAAATGGTTATTTTATCACCAGTCACAGGGAAAGCGGTTGCACTGGAACAGGTTCCGGATCCTGTGTTTTCCCAAAAGATCATTGGAGATGGCATGGCAGTAATTCCAGAGGACGGCCGGATTTTAAGCCCGGTGACAGGGGAGGTGGCGTCTGTGGCAGACACTTTCCATGCTTTTGGCTTCCGCACGGATGATGGGTTAGAGCTTTTGGTTCATGTGGGGCTTGAGACTGTGGCTCTTAAGGGAGAGTGCTTTAAGGTTCATGTAAAGGCCGGTGATCGAATCCAGGCCGGAGAGCTGGTGGCAGAAGTAGATCTGGCATTCTTGGCGGAAAGGCAGATTAATCCGATTACACCGGTGCTGATTTGCGGCGGCATGGAAGGAAAAAGCATGGAAGGGAAGGAAGGTTTCTTAGAGGCTGGGAAGGATGTGCTGATGAGCATAGCAGCAGAGGCTTCTGCGGCGGAAACCGGGAGTCAAGATGACGCCGGCGCAAATAGTGCAAAATCTACATCTGGTGCCACAGGTTCAGGGAAGCCGGATAAAAAGAAGCTGGCCATTAATTTTGATTTCCTTCAGAAACTTGGCAAGGTACTGATGGTGGTGATCGCGGTTATGCCCGCGGCAGGACTGATGATCAGTTTGGGAAAGCTGGTTCAGATGGCAGGAGTGGATATCCATATGATTGCCATGATCGGCAGTACTATGGAGAACATAGGATGGGCTGTGATTAACAACCTGCATATTCTTTTTGCTGTGGCAATCGGCGGTTCCTGGGCGAAAGAGAGAGCAGGCGGCGCGTTTGCGGCAGTGATTGCGTTTATTTTAATCAACTGTATTACAGGCGCGATTTTTGGAGTGACTGCGGCTATGCTTAATGACCCGGAGGCAGTGACTCATACCCTGTTTGGGCAGGAGATTTTGGTGAACGGATATTTTACCTCTGTTTTGGGAGCGCCTGCGCTGAATATGGGA
Source organism: uncultured Lachnospiraceae bacterium (assembly GCA_910586205.1). Taxonomy (GTDB): domain Bacteria; phylum Bacillota; class Clostridia; order Lachnospirales; family Lachnospiraceae; genus Brotaphodocola. Next base: position 8,635 of record CAJUGD010000003.1, read on the forward strand.
GTGTTTGTGGGAATCATTGCAGGGTTTACAGGAGGAATGATTTACAATAAGTATTATAATTTCCGGAAGCTTCCGGATGCATTGGCATTTTTTAACGGCAAACGGTTTGTGCCTATGGTGGTGATTGCCTGGTCCGTGATTATTTCCCTGGTACTGGCAGTGGTATGGCCGGTGGTGCAGACGGGGATCAATGCTTTCGGCGTGTGGATTGCTAATTCGTCCTCAACCTCACCGGTGTTTGCTCCTTTTATTTACGGCACATTGGAACGTCTGCTTCTGCCCTTTGGCCTGCATCATATGCTGACGATTCCCATGAATTATACATCTTTTGGCGGTACTTATACCATTCAGACCGGAATCAACGCAGGGTCTCAGGTGTTTGGGCAGGATCCGCTGTGGCTGGCATGGGTAACAGATCTGATTAACTTTAAGGATGGGGGAGACATGGCTGCCTATACCAACCTTATGACAACCGTGACGCCGGCCCGGTTCAAAGTAGGTCAGATGATTGGCGCTACCGGCCTTTTGCTGGGAATTGCTTTGGCTATGTACCGCAGAGTGGATGAGGATAAGAAGAAATCCTATCGTTCTATGTTCGTTTCTACTGTACTGGCAGTATTTTTAACAGGTGTAACGGAGCCTTTGGAGTTTATGTTTATGTTCTGTGCACTGCCGTTGTATGGCTTGTATGCTGTTTTGCAGGGATGTGCCTTTGCTATGGCAGGGATTGTGAACCTGCGGCTTCATTCCTTTGGAAACCTGGAATTTCTGACTCGGGTTCCCATGTCCATGAAGGCCGGTCTGACAGGGGATTTGATTAATTTTGTGGTCTGTGTGCTGGTGTTTTTTGCCATTGGCTATGTGGCTGCTTATGTGATGATTGATAAGCTGCGTTTTGCCACGCCGGGGCGCTTGGGCAACTATACGGATGAAAGCGGAGATGAGGACAGTGCGGCTTCTTCGGCCGGCGCTGGTAAGGGCGGTAACAGCCAGGCAGAAAGAATTATTGTTCTCTTGGGCGGCAGAGAAAATATTACTTTGGTAGACGCCTGTATGACCAGGCTGAGGGTGACCGTAAAAGATGCATCCAAAGTGGCAGAGCTGCCGGCCTGGAAGGCAGAGGGTGCCTTAGGGCTTTTGAAGAAGGATAATGGAATCCAGGCTGTATATGGTCCGAAAGCAGATGTGCTGAAATCGGATATTAATGATATCTTGTAACGGCAGTTGGATTGTTTAAAGGGAAAAACCTCTGGCTGAAAGGGAGAAAAATGCCATGAAGATCATTACAATCAATACACATAGTCTGGAGGAGCCGGATTATGAGAAAAAGCTGCATCAGTTTGCAGAGGCAGTGCTGGCAGAACAGCCGGATGTTTTTGCCATGCAGGAGGTCAATCAGTCAATAAATGCAAAACAGCGGGATTTATCCCAACTGTCAGGTTATGTGGACTGCCCGGATTTTTCCGGGCCGGTCCGGCTGGATAATCACGCGGCAAGGCTGGCAGAGATTTTGTCAGAAAATGGCAGAAGATATTTCTGGAGCTGGGTTCCGGCCAAGTTGGGATATGATAAATATGACGAGGGGCTGGCGTTGTTTTGCCGTAAGCCGATATTAGAGGTGGATTCTTTTCGAATCAGCAGAAGTTCAGATTATGAAAATTGGAAGACCCGCCGTATATTGGGGGTAAAAACCAATGACGGATGGTTTTATACGGTGCATATGGGCTGGTGGGACGATGAGGAGGAGCCGTTTTGGGAACAGTGGGAGAGACTGGAGGAACATTTGAGGCCATTAAGAGACATTCAGGAGCCTGCTCATAGGGGCACAAGTCTTCATACAATCAGCCAGGCGGAAAAAACGGCAGAGGACTGCACAGAGAAGCCGCCGGTATGGCTCATGGGAGATTTTAACAGTCTTGACAGTATTGCCGGACAGGGGTATGATTTGATAAGAAAAAGCGGTTGGAAGGATACTTACTGTCTGGCCAGGACAAAGGACAAGGGAATTACCGTGGGAAAGGTGATTGACGGTTGGAGGGAGCGGCTGTCAGAAGAACCTTTTGGAAAAAAAGCAAAAGAGCCGGTTTTAGAACAGGAGGGAATGCGGATCGATTATATCTGGTGCAGCCACAGCGTTCCTGTTGCCAATTCCCTTGTGATTTGCAACGGGGAAAAGTATCCGGTTGTCTCGGATCATTATGGTGTTATGATTGAAGTATAGACAGTGCAGATTGTATTTTTCAGATTGGCTGAATGACTGTGCTGAGAGAAAGCAGGATTGAAAGCAAGGCAGGAATGCCAGAGGGGAGATTAATTATATGAATAGAGCGGGAGGTGTTTTGCTGTCCATTACCAGCCTGCCATCCAGGTATGGAATCGGGTGTTTTTCTAAAAGCGCTTATGATTTTGTGGATTGGCTGAAGGAAGCAGGGCAGACATATTGGCAGATTCTGCCTCTGGGGCCTACCAGCTACGGAGATTCGCCTTATCAGTCTTTTTCGACTTTTGCGGGCAATCCCTATTTTATCAGCTTGGAGGAGCTGATTGAGGAAGGGCTTTTGACCCGCAGAGAATGTGAGATGGCAGACTTTGGGGAAAAACCAGATACCATAGATTATAAAAAAATGTATGAGGCACGTTATCCCCTTCTGAGGAAGGCTTACGAACGCAGCCGGATTAGTGAAAACCAGGATTACCAAAGGTTTGTGTCAGACAATGACTGGTGGCTTCAAGATTACGCATTGTTTATGGCCGTGAAGGATCGGTTTGGCGGTGAGCCTTGGACAAAGTGGGCTGAGGATATCCGTCTGCGGTGGGGAAATGCCCTGGATTATTATCGCAGGGAGCTGTATTTTGATATTGAGTTTCAGAAATATATGCAGTACATGTTTTATATGCAGTGGATGAAGCTGAAGGCATATGCCAATGAAAAAGGGATTCAGTTAATCGGAGATATTCCCATTTATGTAGCCATGGACAGTGCAGATACCTGGGCTCATCCGGAGCTGTTTCAGTTGGATGAGGACAATGTGCCGCTGGCTGTGGCAGGCTGTCCGCCAGACGGATTTTCTGCTATAGGACAGCTTTGGGGAAATCCTCTTTACCGGTGGGATTATCATAAGAATACAGGGTATCAATGGTGGATTTCCCGGCTGGAGTATTGCTTCCGTCTGTATGACGTGGTGCGGATTGATCATTTCCGGGGATTTGATGAGTATTATTCTATTCCTTATGGCGCTGTAACGGCTGTAGACGGTCATTGGGAAAAGGGGCCTGGGATGGATTTGTTTTCACGGGTGGAAGAAGCCTTAGGACGCCGGCAGGTGATTGCAGAGGATCTGGGATATGTGACGGACTCGGTTCGTGAGCTGGTGAGACAGAGCGGATTTCCGGGTATGAAGGTGCTGGAGTTTGCTTTTGATTCCAGAGATTCAGGCTGTGCCAATGACTATCTGCCTCATAATTATGGAGAGAACTGTGTTGCCTACACAGGTACCCATGATAATGAGACCATTTGCGGATGGTTTGACAGTATTGCCAAGGAGGAACAGGAGATGGCACGGGAGTATCTGTGGGATAAGCGGACGCCGAAAAAGGAACTGAATTGGTCTTTTATCAGCCTGATTATGAGAAGCGCTGCGAAAGTGTGTATCATTCCTATGCAGGATTATCTTGGATATAAGAATGATTGTCGGATGAATAAGCCGTCCACTGTGGGCATTAACTGGAAATGGAGATTGAAAAATGGAGAATTGACCGATGAGCTGAAGGAAAGGATATATGAGCTGATGAGGCTGTATGGGCGGCTTGACTGGTGACTTTCATGCTGCAGGGCATTCGGCCTTTAGAAAAATCAGAGGTTTTTGTGAAGGTATAGGGCAGAGAAGCATTGTTGAGAAGCATGACAATGCTTTTTCATGTTTTTGGCGGGTCCCAAGTTCAAAAATCCTCTTGCAAGCAAGCTTGCATTGGATTTTAGTTTTTTTGACCCTGGTATCATCATGACGTTGGGGGAAAAACGTGTGATATACACAGAATGGAGGAAAGTGATGAAAAAAGAATGGTGGCATGGAAAGACGGCTTATCAGATTTATCCAAAAAGCTTTTATGATTCCAATGATGACGGAATCGGTGATCTGCCGGGGATTATTCAAAAATTGGATTATCTTAAGGAATTGGGAATTGATTTGATCTGGATTTCGCCGGTGTATCTGTCTCCTTGTGCAGATCAGGGGTATGATATTGCGGATTATTATCAGATTGATCCAATATTTGGAACCATGGAGGATATGGACCGGCTCTTAGAGGAAGCAAAAAAGCGGGAAATCGGTGTGCTGATGGATCTGGTGATCAACCATTGTTCAGATGAGCATCCATGGTTTAAGAAAGCATGTGCAGATCCGGAAGGGGAGTATGGAAAATATTTTTATTTCCAGAAAAAGCGGGACGGAAGGCTGCCCTGCAACTGGAGGTCCTATTTTGGAGGTCCTGTGTGGGAGCCGGTGCCAGGAAGCGATTGGTATTATCTTCATGTGTTTCACAAAAAGCAGCCGGATTTGAACTGGGAAAATCCGGTACTGAGAGAACGGATTTATGATATGATTAACTGGTGGCTGGATAAGGGGCTGTCTGGATTTCGGATTGACGCGATCATTAATATTAAAAAGCCCCAAATGTTTCGGGACTATCCGGCTGACAGGGAAGATGGTCTTTGTGATATGGGGACTGTGCTGGCAGATGCATCGGGAATCGGAGGTTTTCTTCGGGAAATGAGAGACCGGACCTTTCGGCCCCACAAAGCTTTTACGGTGGGAGAGGTGTTTAATGCCAAGGATGGAGAGCTGGCAGACTTTGCGGGAGAGGACGGATACTTTTCTTCGATTTTTGATTTTCGTCAGACCGTGGAGGGAAAGTCTGTGGATGGCTGGTATGCAGCCAGAATCCCTACTTTGGAGGACTATAAGAGATGCTGCTTTGAGAGCCAGAGGGAAATGGAGGGGATTGGGTTTTACTCCAATATTATTGAGAATCATGATGAGCCTCGGGGAGTCAGCTACTATCTGCCCGTGGAGGCTAGGAATACTAAGGGGAAAAAGCTGCTGGCTGCCTTGTATTTTATGTTAAAGGGGCTTCCGTTTATATACCAGGGCCAGGAACTGGGAATGGAGAATATGGTTTATACCTCAATGGATGAGGTGGATGATATCAGCAGCAGAGATGAGTATCAGGTGTGCCTGGACGCAGGGCTTTCAGATGCAGAGGCGATGGCAGTGGTGAACCGATTTTCCCGGGATCATGCCCGGACTCCGTTTCAGTGGAGCGGTGAAAGGAACGCCGGGTTTACGAAAGGAGTGCCCTGGCTGAAGGTAAATGAGAATTATCGGGAGATTAATTTGGAACAGCAGAGGAAGGATCCGGGAAGTGTATTTACTTTTTATCAGAAACTAATCAGACTGCGGAAGGATCCGGAGTTTGGAGAGACGATTGTGTATGGGAGGACAGAGCCGGTACTAGAGACGGAAAGCGGGATTATGGCGTATTTTCGTGAGAGTGAGGGACAGAGGATTCTGGTAGCCGGAAATTTGGGACAGGAGGAAAGGATTCTTGAGATTGACGGGGCGGATGGAGAGGCATGCCGGATTCTTTTGAGTAATGGAGAGAATGTAAAAGTTTCTGAACGGGGGATTGTTTTAGAGGGGCTGCAGGTGGTGATTTTACTTTTCATTGCTGATAGGATGTGATATACTGTGAAAGTCTTGAATCCTCCGAAATTATAGTATGTACTTTTTGGGTTGGCAGGCTGTTAAGCGAATCTTCCGCTGGGAGTTCGGAAAAAGGCATGTGGGATGAATGATGAGAGGTGGAATTATGGCGATAGAAAAGGTTAAAGAATATTTTAGGCAGTATGGTATGGAGGGGCGGGTACAGGAATTTTCAGTATCCAGTGCAACTGTGGAGCTGGCAGCAGAGGCGCTTCATTGTGAACCTTGCCGTATTGCAAAGACACTGTCTTTTTTGGCAGATGGTCATGCAATACTCATTGTTATGGCTGGTGATGCGAAGATTGACAATGGGAAGTATAAGGGGAGATTTGGCACCAAGGCGAAGATGCTGACGCCGGATGAAGTGGAAGCGCTGGTTGGCCATGGAGTAGGCGGTGTGTGTCCTTTTGCTGTCAGGGATGGAGTGAGCGTTTATCTGGATGAATCCTTAAAGCGGTTTCAGACGGTTTTTCCGGCTTGCGGAAGCAGCAGCAGCGCCATCGAATTGTCCATAGAGGAGCTGGAGAAATATTCTTGCTCAGTATCCTGGGTTGATGTGGGAAAGGGATGGAAGGAGTAGGGCAGAATTATTTTTTGATGTATTCTCAGAGATTTTGAGAATCTATCTTGCGGACACGGAGGATAAAAAGCCTATGGCATTTCATGAGTCACAGCTTCAGGCAATCCAACATAAGGACGGGCCAATGCTGGTTTTGGCGGGTCCGGGGTCTGGAAAGACTACTGTGATTACCCATCGGATCCAATATCTGGTAAAGGAGCATCAGGTGGAGCCGGGGAGTGTTTTGGTGATCACCTTTACAAAGGCAGCGGCGCAGGAGATGAAGCAGCGTTTTCAGATGCTGACAGAGGGGCGGAGGCTTCCGGTGAGCTTTGGTACGTTCCATGGGGTGTTTTTCGGCATTTTAAGGCATGCTTATGGATATAGTGCGTCTAACATTATCCGGGAGGATCAGAGGATAGGGATTATCCGGGAGCTGATGGAGCGGTATCATGTGGACGTGGAGGATGAGGCGGATTTTGCCAATGGGATTCTGTCTGAGATCAGTGCGGTTAAGGGGGAAATGATCAGCCTGGACCATTATTATTCGAAGAATTGTTCGGAGGAAATGTTTAAGAACCTGTATGAAGGATATATGGATGCACTGATTAGGCAGCGGCTGTTGGATTTTGATGATATGCTGGTTATGTGCTATGAGCTGTTTACGCAGAGAAAGGATATTCTGGCAGCGTGGCAGAACAAATATCGATATATTCTGGTAGATGAATTTCAGGATATAAACCGGATTCAGTATGAGATTGTGAGGATGCTGGCAGCGCCGGAGAACAATCTTTTTATTGTGGGGGATGATGATCAGTCTATTTACCGCTTTCGTGGGGCCAAGCCTGAGATTATGCTGGGATTTATTAGGGATTATCCCCAGGCAAAGCAGACGCTTTTAGGAATAAACTATCGTTCTACGTCAGGAATCGTGGATGCGGCAGGGCGGTTGATCAGACATAATAAAACCCGGTATCAGAAGGAAATCCGTGCCTTTAGAGGGAATGGACGCCCAGTGGTCACTGCTGTGTGGGAGGATGCCAGGGCGGAGACAAAAGGAATCGTGGAGGAGCTGCAGGATTATATAAGGATGGGATATCACTGGTCAGACATGGCAGTGCTTTACCGAACCAACTTAGAGCCCAGGCTTTTGATGGAGCGGCTGATGGAATATAATATTCCTTTTCGGATGCGGGATACCCTGCCTAACTTGTACGAGCACTGGATTGCCCTGGATATTTGCGCCTATATGCGGATTGCCGGGGATGAATCCGCGAAAAGAGGAAGGGCCAAAAGAGCGGACGTGCTGAGGGTAATCAACCGGCCGAAGCGTTATGTGAACCGGGAGTCACTGGAGGGGAAGGAGATTTCCTGGAATGCGGTAAAAGCCTGGTATCAGGATAAGGGGTGGATGGTGGAGCGGATTGAACAGTTAGAGTATGATCTGAAGATGATCGGAAAGCTGGTTCCGGCCGCAGCCGTGAATTATATCCGCAAGGGAGTGGGGTATGACGAGTATTTGCGGGAGTATGCAGAGTATAGGAGGATGAAGCCGGAGGAGCTTTTGGAGGTGGCGGATCAGATTCAGGAAAGCGCTGGTGGTTTTGAGACGGCGGAAGACTGGTTTGGCCATATGGCGGAATACGGGGAGCAGTTAAAAGCACAGGCAAGGAGCCTTGAACAAGATACGGATTGTGTGTCGCTTATGACTATGCACAGCTCTAAGGGGCTGGAGTTTCCTGTGGTATATATTCTGGATGCCAATGAGCGGGTGACGCCTCATCATAAAGCAGTTCTTGATGCAGATTTGGAGGAGGAGCGGCGGATGTTCTATGTAGCGATGACTCGTGCCAAAGATCGGCTTCACGTGTGCTATGCAAAGGAACGGTATGGGAAGGAGCAGGAAAGGTCCAGGTTTATTGGGGAGTATTTGGGGGAAGGATAATAGGGATATTTTAAGAGGGATATTTAGAGGAAGAAAAGGGAGCGGGCGGAAAGGGCTTGAATCCGGAAAGAATAGACGGAGGTAATTTGAATGGGCTTTGTCCATATTTACTGCGGAGACGGAAAAGGAAAGACCTCGGCGGCGCTGGGGCTGGCCGTGCGGGCAGCAGGGCGCACAAAGCGGATATTATTGGTACGTTTCCTGAAAAATGAGGATTCTGGGGAAGTGCCGGCGCTGCGGCTGATTCCAGGGATAACCGTCATGCCCTGTGATCAGGAGTTTGGTTTTGTGTTTCAGATGGATCAGGAGAAAAAGACAAAGGCAGCAGAATACTTTCAGAGAAGATTTGAGCAGGCATGTCAGACAGCCGCGGAAGAAAAATATGATGTATTGATTTTAGATGAGATTATGGCAGCCTGCAATTATGGGATGGTGAGAGAAGATGATGTGGCGGAATTTCTGGAGAAAAGGCCGGGAAGGCTGGAAGTGGTTTTGACCGGGAGAGAGCCTTCGGTCCGACTGATGGAGCTGGCAGATTATATTTCAGAGATTTGTATGAGAAAGCATCCCTTTGAAAAGGGAATTGCAGCACGGGAGGGCATTGAGTATTAAGAATATGTTTGCATTTGGCTTTTATGGAAAATATTGTTTGCGTAATTGGCAGATAAGGTGTAAAATGAAAACAGAGACAGTAGCTTGAGAAATATTAGAGGCTGCTGCAAAAGATGCGTCCCTGACGGGGTAATGAATAAAACACAAAGGAGAGACTCATTATATGGAAGAAAATCCGGTTGTAGAGCAGGATATGGAGCAGGAGGAGGTAACGGTTACTCTGACTCTGGATGATGGAAGTCAGTTGGAATGTGTTGTGCTGACGATTTTTGATGCAGGAGAGCGGGAATATATTGCTTTGCTTCCCATGGACAGCGAGGAGACAGACGAGGGTGAGGTTTATCTGTATCGTTATACAGAGGATGCAGACGGCAATCCGAATCTGGAGAACATTGAGAGCGACGAAGAATACGATATTGTAGCAGAGGCTTTTGATGAGCTGTTAGACGAACAGGAGTATGACGAGCTGGTTGGAGAAGATGAGCTTTGAGAAAAAGCAGCTTGACGGAAGGCTGATTTTTCTTTATACTACATCTATTGGGCGGCACAAGCAGCCGGCAGATGCAGAAGTATCCATATAGATTGTTTGGGCCGTTATTACAGGCAGTAAAGTACAGGAACACGATACCAGGAAGGTAGCGGATATTCATCAGGGAATATCGGTTGAATTTCTGGTATTTTTGTATGTGGGGGCAGAAGTCAGACTTTTATTTATGGCAGTGCCGCCAAAACGCGGCATGGGGGTCGCTCTGAAAGGATTGGATTGGGCAGGAGGATGCACAAATGGATGTAGGAAAATTACTCAGACAGGTAAAGGATGGAGAGGTGGAGATTTCTGAGGCAGAGGAATTGCTGAAGAATCTTCCCTATGAGGAGATGGGATATGCGAAGCTGGATTTTCACCGGAAGCTGCGTACCGGATTTGGGGAAACGGTGTTCTGCCAGGGAAAACCAGATGAATACTTGATAGAGATCTACCAGAGAATCTATGATAGGGATGGGGAGGTGTTGGGAACAAGGGCAACAAAAGAACAGTATGAGCTGGTGAAACGCAGGATTTCCCAGGTGGTATATGACCCGGTTTCACGGATTTTAAAAATCGAGCGGGAGGGGAAGGAGCGAAAGGGCAATGTGATTGTCTGTACAGGAGGCACGGCGGATATTCCGGTGGCAGAGGAAGCGGCACAGACAGCAGAATATTTTGGGTGTATGGTTGATCGGATCTATGATGTAGGGGTAGCAGGGATTCACCGTTTGCTCTCGAAGCGGGAGCGGCTGGCAGGAGCTAACTGTATTGTGGCGGCTGCAGGAATGGAGGGAGCTCTTGGAACAGTGGTGGCAGGTCTGGTAGAATGTCCGGTGATTGCAGTGCCCACATCCGTGGGATACGGGGCGTCTTTTCATGGGCTTTCGGCGCTTCTGACCATGATTAATTCTTGTGCAAACGGAATTTCCGTTGTAAATATTGACAATGGATACGGCGCCGGATATGTGGCGACGCAAATAAACAGATTGGCGGTAAGGTAAAATGGGAAAAATACTTTATTTGGAATGTAATTCTGGAATCAGCGGGGATATGACAGTGGGAGCCCTTTTGGATTTGGGGGCTGACCAGGAGGTGCTAAAAAAAGCGTTGGACAGCATGGGGCTTGACGGGTATCATCTTCATTTTGGCAGGAAGGAAGTCTGCGGACTGGATGCGTTTGATTTTGATGTTCACTTGGAAGAACATCATGATATGCATATGGAATCCCACGAACACAGCCATGGAG
>CAJUGD010000003.1:19384-220441 GCA_910586205.1 uncultured Lachnospiraceae bacterium
GATCTCATGAACACAGCCATGGAGAATCTCACGAACACAGCCATGGAGGATCTCATGAACACAGCCATGGAGAATCTCACGAACACAGCCATGGAGGATCTCACGAACACAGCCATGGAAAATCTCATGAACACAGTCACGGAGAATCTCATGTCCACAGTCATGGTAAGGATCATGCTCATTCTCACATTCACAGGAACCTTTACGATGTGTATGAGATTATTGATTGTCTGGATTCCAATAACCATGTAAAGGAGCTGGCCAGAAAGATGTTCTCTATTGTGGCAGAGGCAGAGGCGAAAGCTCATGGTCTTCCCATTGAACAGGTACATTTTCATGAAGTAGGGGCGATTGATTCGATTATTGACATTGTAAGCGTTGCTGTATGCATCGATAATCTGGGAATAGAGGAAGTGGCAGTGTCTCCTCTTTGTGAGGGATACGGGCATGTTCACTGTCAGCATGGAATCCTTCCTGTGCCGGTGCCCGCAACAGCGAACATTGCAGCTTCCCATGGGCTGAAGCTTCGTTTTACTGACAATGAGGGAGAGATGGTGACGCCTACCGGAGCAGCGATTGCGGCGGCGCTGAGGACAAGAAAAACCCTTCCTTTAAATTGCAGCGTGCAAAAGATTGGGATGGGGGCAGGAAATAAGACATTTCGTCAGGCCAATGTACTGCGGGCTATGCTTTTGGAGGAAACTGCAGAGGAAAACGCGATAAAAGGCACCGGGAAGGGTACACAAGCAGAAGAAGGGTTGAACTCTCACGGGCAGATGTGGGTTCTGGAAACCAATCTGGATGACAGTACAGGGGAAATGCTCGGCTTTGCCATGGAAGCCCTGCTGGAAGCCGGAGCGGCAGATGTGTGGTACAGTCCCATTTTTATGAAGAAAAATCGTCCGGCGTATCAGTTGTCTGTTCTGTGCAAAGAGGAGGTAAGGGAACGTCTGGAGGATATTTTGTTTGTGCATACTACCACCATAGGAATCCGCCGCTATTTGGTGGAAAGGACTGTGCTGGAACGGCAGATCCGGCAGGTTGAGACAAAATACGGTATGGTTGACGTAAAAGTTTGCTGCCATAAAAACAGAAGCTTTTGTTATCCTGAATATGAAAGCATCCGGAAAATCTGCAGGGGCAGGGAAGCAGATTTTCAGAGTGTATATGACGAGGCAAAAAGAATGGCGCAGGAGCTGCCGGTATAGAAGCTGAAAGCAGACCAAAGGAGGAATGCGGGTGAAAACGGATAAAATCCATATGGAGCCAGATGAGACTAAAAAGAAGCTTAAGGAGCTGCAGCAGTATTTTGCAGAACTTGCCGTCGAAGATATTTGTCTGGCGTTTTCCGGAGGTGTGGATTCTAGCCTGCTGCTGAAGGCAGCAGCGGAGGCGGCGGTACGAACCAAAAGACAAGTGTATGCAGTGACCTTTGACAGCCGCCTGCATCCATCCTGTGATCTGGAGATTGCCAGACAGGTGGCAGGGGAGCTGGGGGGGATTCATAAGGTGATTGCCATAGATGAGCTGGAACAGGAAGAAATACGAGATAATCCGGTAGAACGGTGCTATCTGTGTAAACGCCGTCTGTTTCAGAGTTTGAAGACGTTTGCAGATGAAAAGGCAGTGAAAGTGATTTTGGATGGAACCAATGAGGATGATATGCATGTATATCGCCCGGGAATCCGGGCGCTTAGAGAGCTGGGGATAAAAAGCCCTTTGGCAGAACTTCATATTACAAAGGAGCAGGTGAAGAAGATGGCAGCCACATATGACATTTCTGTAGCTTCAAGGCCCTCTGTTCCCTGTATGGCTACCAGGATTCCCTATGGACAGCAGCTTGATTATGAGGTTTTAGAGCGGCTTGCCGAAGGGGAAGCATATCTGCGTGAGCAGATTTCCGGAAATATCCGTCTCAGGTTTCATGGAAATGTGGTGCGGCTGGAGGTGGACTTAGCAGAGATTTCCTGCGTGCTGGATAAAAGGAAAGAGATTGTCCAGTATTTGAAGGGATTGGGATTTGATTATCTGACTCTGGATTTAGAAGGGTTTCGTTCCGGAAGCATGGATATTGGAATCCGCTGCAAAAAGATTGTATAATAAGATAAGGAGAGTGATGAAAAATGGGATTTTCACTGGATGTGGGAGTTCCGGCAATAACCGTGTTCTTTCAGGGGCTTCTCAGCTTTTTTTCTCCCTGTGTGCTGCCGCTTTTGCCTCTTTATATGGGGTATTTATCCGGAGGAACCGGTGTGCGGGGGGAGGACGGGAGGATACACTATCAGCAGAAAACCGTAGCGCTCCATACCCTCTGTTTTGTGATTGGTGTTAGCTTTACCTTTTTTCTGCTGGGCCTGGGGGTGTCTGCAGCTGGACGGTTTTTTCAATCCAGCCAGATGCTGTTTGCCAGAATCGGGGGGATTCTGGTTATGCTGTTCGGGCTTTATCAGCTAGGGGTATTTGGGGCTTCCCATGTGTTAGAGCAGGAGCATCGCCTTCCGTTTCGGGCAGATGCGCTGGCCATGTCACCTATTACTGCCCTTCTCATGGGATTTACCTTCAGCTTTGCCTGGACTCCCTGTGTAGGACCGGCTCTTACAGGGGTGCTTTTGATGGCAGCTTCCGCGTCCACAAGAGGAACCGGATTTTTTCTGATTGGCGTGTATACCATGGGATTTGTCCTGCCTTTTCTGGCAGTGGGATTTTTTACAGCCTCTCTGTTGGAGCTTTTTAAGAAATATCGGAATGTAGTGCGCTATACGGTAAAAATCGGAGGACTTCTTCTGGTGCTGATGGGATTTATGATGTTTACCGGAAAAATGAACGATGTAACCGGATATCTCTCCGGAGGTTCTAAGGAACCGGAAAAGGTTCAGACTGAAAACGGAAACAATATAGAAAATGGGATAAAACCGTCTGAAAATGAGGTGAAAGAAGCAGAATCACAGACCGAGCGTTCCAAGGAGACGAATACAGAGGCAGCCAGTGAGGAAGCTAAGGATAAAAGTCTTCCGCCTGCCCCGGATTTCCAGCTTCAGGATCAATATGGAAATACTCATACCCTGGAAGATTATAAAGGAAAAACCATATTTTTGAATTTCTGGGCCACCTGGTGTCCACCCTGCAGGGCTGAAATGCCTGATATCCAGAAGCTTTATGAAAGCTACAGCCAGGAGGGAGAAGATGCGCTGATTGTTCTTGGTGTTGCGGCGCCTGAGATGGGGCAGGAGAAAGATGAGGAAGGGATTCAGGCATTTTTGGAGGAAAATGGTTATACTTACCCTGTTCTTATGGATACCACCGGGGAATTGTTCTACACCTATGGGATCCAGTCCTTTCCTACTACTTTTATGATTGATCGAGATGGAAATGTTTTTGGCTATATCAGCGGACAGCTTACCATGGATATGATGGAAAGCATTATCCGCCAGACTATGGAAGGAAAACACAGATAGTGTCTGTGCCGTCTGCACGCCTGCAACACTAGATACAGGCCCCACTACGCCGTCGCTTCGCAGACGCACAGATGGCACGAATATCAAGCACTATTTACTTCAAGATTAGAGCGTGTCTGAAAATTCATTCCCGCCATATGCACGCCCCACTTTGCGGGAGATTTGGCTCTCATTCGGTCAACGTAGCCCACTACGCCTCCCTCATTCGGGTCAAATCTCCCACAAATTGTGACGCACATCTGACGGAAAGCAATTTTCAGACACGCTCTAGTGCAGTGAATTACTGGACGGATGAAACGCTAGATATTTCCTTAAGATATGCGTTGGCATCTTTAAAAAAGCTTGCAATTATTAAAAGCATAATGATTCCTACAGGAAAGGCTGCAATAATGGATACAGACTGTAGGTTTGCCATGGATTTTTCGGAAAAAATCAAGGCAATGGGGAGAAGGATCAGAAGGACAGCCCAAAAAAGCTTGACACGTCGGTCAGGATCCTGGTCATGCTTTAGTTTTCGGTAGGAATAGGAGGCAGCCACCAGGGTTATGGAATCAAAGGAGGTAGAGTAAAAAGTAATCATACATACTACCAGCAGGATAATTACAAAACCAGACAGAGGAAGCTGCTCTAAAAGGGTAATGATAGCAGTATAAAGAGAGGTGTTGGAACCTCCGGCAGCCAGGTAGCCGGACAGGGAATCCAGACGTCCATGCAGCTGCAGTCCCAAACCATAGTTACCTAAAATAATAAAGGAAGTAAAGGTGCCGGAAAGCCCCCAAAAGTATCCGCCCAGGATAGTTTGGCGTATGGTTCGGCCTTTACTGATCGTGCCGATGAAAAAGGGCGCTGCCACGCACCAGACCATCCAATAGGCCCAATAAAAGATGGTCATGGTCTGAGGAAATGAGGTAGTCCGCAGAGAGTCTGTCCAGGTAGACAGCCTGATAAAATTCTGGGCAAGAAGACCAAGAGAAGTGATTCCGGTCTCCACAATAAAGCGGCTTTCCCCGCCAAAGAAAAATACATAAGACAGCAGGACAAAAAATAAATAGCTGCAGCAGGCCGCAGACCGCTGGATACCCTTCATGCCGAAATAGACAGAACAGGTATAGACACAGCACACAACCGCAAGGATCACAATGGTCAGGGTAGTGGTGGCAGCAATCCCGGTCACTCTGCTGATTGCCATAGCCAGGAGCGGGGTGGCCAGGGAAAATGTGGTGGCAGTACCTGCAAGAAGGGCAAAAACAGCGATCAGGTCAATAAGCCGTCCTGCCCAGCCGTCCAACCGGTCTCCCAACAGAGCGCGGCAGGACTCAGAATATTTCTGCCTGTGACGTTTTCGTATGTGAAGCATAAAACCAAAGGCCACAGCAAGGACCAGATAAAATCCCCATGGGATTGGCCCCCAATGGAATAAGGGATAGGCAGCAGCCCAGTCTTCTATGGATCCCATATCTGCCACATGGGGGTCCACGGCATAGATGAGCCATTCACAGCAGGAGTAAAAAAGGATATCTGCAGCAAGGCCGGCTGTGAACATCATAGAGCCCCAGCGAAAGGGGGAGTATTCCGGCTTGTCTGTATTTCCCAGGCGAATGGAGCCATAACGGGAAAATGCCATATAAAGAGAACAGAGAAATATTCCCAGTCCAATCAAGAGATAATAACTCCCCATCTGATCTCCCAGAAAGAAACGGATCCGCTCCAGAATAAGGGAGGAGCTGTCTGGAAACAATATGAACAGAATGCAGAGAGAGAGGATTCCAATAAAAGGAATCAGGGTAGTAAATAAGTCTAATTGTTTTAACAGCGGCTCAGACGACGATTGTTTTTTCATGGTGGTTTTCCTCCGGTGGACGTGACAAAATGTTCAAAAAATATAAAAGAATAAAACTTTTGAACAAATAATAGCACGACTGGAAAAAAAATGCAAGAGGGAAATAAAAAATTTCTTGTCATTGGATCGGTAACAAAATATAAAGATTTTCTGACAATTCTATAAAAGTGCTACCCAAAATCTACGGTCTCTGGTAGAATAAACCGTAACCATTCTGCTGGGCACAGCGTTTCTGAAATTTCGGCAGTGCTGTAAGAAACGGCTGAATAGTTGCTAATAGTTGAAGGAACAAATCATGAGAGAGAGGCATGTTTTTATGAGACAGAGAGGACAGAGGAACTGGCTTGGCAGTATGCTGGTGACAGGGCTTTTCGCAGCGGCAGTTATGAGCGGGCCGGGGACTGATTCTAATATGGGAAGGGACAGCCTGAAGGCGGCAGAGAATGTCAGCATGAATGGAGATTATCTTCCTGTGAGGAAAAGCAGTTTTTTCCTGACGGAGTATATTGCGTCAGAGGTAACACAGCTTCGGTCGCCGGGCCAGGCAGAAGGTACGGAAAATACAAACCCTAATCAGACAAGTCCGACGTCCGTACAGACAGGTCAAGGGACGGGCCAGATGCCTTCCGGAACACAGCAGCCTGCTGCGCCAGCACCTGATACGGGTACAAACACAGGCGGAAGCAAGGTTATCACAGCGGGGCAGAATGGTACAGGAAGTGTAGGGCCATCCATATACGGAAGCATTGTAACAGAAGGGGAGAAACAGGTGATGCCTCAGGATGCTATCTTAGGCGGCGCTGCTTTGACGCTTTTTGATTCCCGCGGCAGCAGCCAGATTTTGTCGGCAATCCTGCAGACAAGCCAGGGCAGCCTGATTGTGATAGATGGCGGGCTAGGAGAGGACGGGGATTTTCTCCGCAGTCAGATTCAGGCCAGAGGATCCCATGTGGCGGCATGGCTGATTACTCATCCCCATGGTGATCATGCAGGAGCTTTATACAAGATTTTACAGGATGAAGCGGCAGGAATCCGGTCAGGAATCCAGATTGACGGCATTTATTATTCTTTTGCAGCTCCGGAATGGTATACAATCAATGATCCCTCAGAACAGACCATGGCTCATGCAATTATCGGAACCTTTTCAGGCCTGCCGGAAACCATGCTGCACACAGTGAGCAAAGGACAGACCATTCAGGTGGATGATGTAACCATCCAGGTCATGAATGACCGGTATGAGACAGGTTCTGATAAAGGAAATAATGCCGGAATTGTGTATAAGCTTTGGGTGAACGGCAAATCGATTTTGTTTCTCGGCGATATGGCAGAGGAAGGCGGGCAGCGTCTTTTAGCAGAAAACGGTGCAGGCGGCTTAAAGTCTGATATTGTCCAGATGGCTCATCACGGACAGAATGGCGTGGGAGAGGATGTTTATAAAGCTGTTAATCCGGAGATTTGCTTGTGGCCTACGCCGGGCTGGCTTTGGGATAGTGTGGGCAGTAAATACCGTACAGCGGAAACAAAGGGGTGGATCACCCGCTTAAATGTACAGAGACATTATTGCACAAAGGACGGCGATCAGGTAATACGCTGATTACTTTATCGGTTTGCCGTCGGGCGCATGGAGATTTACTATAAAAGTCTGCTGCCAAGTATATGCAGGTTAATATCCGTGAGCATTGAGCCAAGTGCCGCGCTTGCAAAATTACCTTCCGTGGACAAGGGTGCCATGCGCCGTCTTGTTCGCGGAGGATATTGTCGGACGATAAAATATCCTGCTCATATATCGTTGAAAAGCGTTCATAAAAACTGATAAAATGGGTAAATAAACTTCACATATAAGTGGTTTTCTTCGTTATGTTTGTTAAAATGAAAATAAATGGAGGGAATTTACGGTTATGAGGAGTAATATCAAACAACTTAGGAAGCAGCAGAATATTTCACAGAAAATATTAGGAGAACAGATTGGGCTTTCTCAACAGGCTATCAGCCGAATGGAACGGGACAGAAGCAAGATACAGGTAGATGTGTTAATTACGCTGGCTGACTATTTTCGGGTATCTACGGATTGTGTGTTAGGATATTCTGCTGGGGATACATTGGAAAATCAAGAAGATACAACGGAAGCGCCACAAGAGACAGTGGATGAAGATGTTGAATCAATTATGGATAATTGGGAGCGGATGGACCAGACAAAGAGACAGGAGCTTTGGCAGATTTTAGCAGAGCTCAAGAGATATCTCTGATGGGAATGCCGCTTTTTTAGTTTTTACAGTTACCGTATGTCCGCCATGGCAGACATACGGTATTATTTTTATTTGAAAATGAAATGGTGAGCTGTTCAATCAGTGACAGCCAGTCCGCTGTGATAGGAATAACAGCCCAGCTCGTCCAGCAGGCGGGCAATATCGCGCTCCTGAGAGATTTGGGCATGGTCAATAGCCGAGTTAAGGATTGCGTAAACATTGGAACATTTCAAAAGGGACTGACGGAACAGCTCCGGGAAAGACGCCTTGGATGCAAGGCGCTGATCCCAGGGATTACACCAGGTTTCGTGGTCCAAGTTCAGGCAGGCACGAGGATTGGAAACCTGGTCCGTAACCAGCTTGGCGGAGGCCAAAGGATTCGGCAGAAGGAGGTTTTCCACAAAAGCAATGCTGCTTCGCTTTCTTCCGGATGGGTCTGCCAGAGTACGGCATCCAAACCGGATAGCAAGTACGGAGCGGTGAACCATCCGGGGAGTTACCTGGAAATTGTTGTGATAGGTGATCGGGTAGTAGGTTTTGTTGATGCATTTTGACAAAAACCGGGAAATAAACTGGATTTCCATTCCATTAAGGCATATGGTGGCTGCCTGGTTAAATTGGGATGGTTTTTTCTTTTTATACTTTAACAGAAGCAGGGCGTCAATATCATTTTCCAATGCCGCATGCATGCCATGGGCCTGGGCAGTGGGAGCTTTTGCGTCATACCCGATTCTTCCATATACATAAGGATGGCAGATGGAGTCGCCTATATAGTGGCAGAGATAGCCGCAGAAATAGGCAAGACCTTCAGCGCGCTGCTGTTTGGAAGGAATGTCCTTTAAGGTTTCCAGATAACAGGAAAAAAAATCCTGAATGTGGTGCTCATGCATATAAGAGCCGACATTGCGGTAGTCCCGATGACGCAGAATCGGGATGTTATAGAAAAAAATATCCGGTCCCTGAAGCCCTAATTGGTAGAGCCAGCGGTATTTGGCAATCAGGTATTTTAACTGGTTGTTCGGCATGTCGTTAAATGCCTTCATTCCAAGTATATAGTGGGTAGTAAAGCCTGGCATAGTAAGGTCTCACTTCTTTCTTTGTTTGATAGCTTTATCATACCACATATGAAGAAAAATTGCGAGATCAGGTTTTATGGTGCGGAAACTTGATTTTTGAGGACAGCCACAGGATAGCCAGAATGTTGGGGTAGGCCATCAGTCCGTTCCATAAGTCAGAGATCAGCCAGACAATCTCCAGACGGCAGATGCTGCCCCATAATACGGCCAGAAGATAGAACAAGAGATACACCCTGTTTTCTGCTTTTTCTGATAGCGTCAGATGGGCTTTGAAGAACGGACGTTTTATGAGATAATGGAAGGTCTGTTTTCCCAGATAATACCAGGCAATAATTGTGGCAAAGGCAAATACTGCCATAGATGCGGATACCAATTTTTCTCCAAAGATTCCCAGACGGGAGGAAAAGCAGAAAGCGGTCAGTTCTGCTCCCTCCAGCCCTTCAAAGGCTGCCGGGTTGATCGGATTTTTGTATTTTACACAGAGGATTACCAGTGCGGTCATGGTACAGATTACAATGGTATCAAAAAACACTTCAAACATGGCCCACATTCCTTGCTGATGGGGAGTGGTATCCTCAGCAGCTCCATGGAGTACGGCCAGGCTTCCAAGTCCCGCTTCATTGGAAAAAACACCACGGGACAATCCATACCGCACGCTGCGGCTAAAAAGAAAGCCAGATATTCCGCCGCCTACAGACTGAGGACGGAAGGCGTCTTTGAATATCATTTTCAGTATTTCCGGCAGAATATCAACACAAGACAGGATTACAATCAGGGAAAATACCATGTAGATTCCGGCGGAGATCGGCATTAGCTTTTCGGATACTTTGGAAATCCGCTGGATTCCTCCGGCAATGACCAATGCGGTCAGGATTGTCACAAACAGGGCCGTGAACCAATATGGAAGGTGTGCTCCAAAGTGAAGGGTTTGACTGATTGAGTTGGACTGCACCATGCTTCCCATACCGAGAGAGGAGAGGACTGCAAACAATGCATACAGGGTTCCCAGTGCAGGACATTGCAGCCCCCGGTCCATATATACCATGGGTCCGCACATCCATTCTCCGTCTTCTCTGCGGTAGCGGTATATCTGCCCCAGAAAGGTTTCACTGTAAGCCGTCATCATGCCGATTGCGGCAGAGATCCACATCCAGAACAGCGCTCCCGGGCCCCCTGCAGTCAAGGCAGTGGCTACCCCCACAATATTTCCGGTGCCGATAGTGGCAGCAAGGGCCGTGCAGGCTGACTGAAAGCGGGTGACTTTCTGCTTTGCAGCATTGTCCGGCCTTTTTTCATGCCAAAGGCTGCCGGCTGTTTCCTGCCACCATTTTTTTAAGCCGAAAAACTGAAAAAAACCGGATCGAAAGGTGAACCAAAGCCCGGTTCCTAAAAACAGCGCTAAAGTCCATGGTCCCCATACGAGAAAATGAAGAGTTTCTGATACAGTTTTCATTTTGAGTTTTCCCAAGATAGTTTATTTACATTTTATGTGGTTGTGCGGCAAAACTATTACAAACAATTAGAGAAGAAAATTTTGCCTTGACAAGCGCAGAAAAAGTGAATATACTGACATTAAATGAAAGGGAGTAGCTTGCACCTTGTAAGGCAGGACATACAGAGCCGGAAGAAGGGTGTTATGCGATATCGTCATCACGGTGAGTTGCTTGGAAGGGAAGCCGGCAGGTAAGAGACCCGCGGCAGAATAGAGTAAGAGTAGCCCGGTACGCATATAATAAGCGAGACTTTTGTTGTATCCTTGTGATGCAGCAAAGGTCTTGCTTTTTTTGCAGCCGCAGGGAGATTCTGAGAGTACATGAAAAAAGAAAGAGGGAAAAGGAATGAACATGATGGTGTATGTAATGCTGCTGGTTGGATTTGTGCTTTTGATCAAAGGTGCGGATTTCTTTGTGGAGGCCAGTTCCTCGGTGGCCAGAATGCTTCGGGTGCCCAGTATTATTATCGGTTTGACGATTGTCGCATTTGGCACCAGTGCGCCGGAGCTGGCGGTCAGCACTACGGCATCTCTGGCAGGCAACAATGAGATTGCAGTGGGAAATGTGATCGGGTCAAATATTTTTAATCTGTTGGTGGTACTGGGAGCATGCGGTGCGATCCGTACCTTTAAGGTTCGTCTGCGCTGGGACTTTGCGGCTTCCATACTGGCAGGAGTGCTTTTGCTCTTGATGATCTTTTGGGATCTGTTTTTAAGCAGGACAGAGGCATTTATCCTTTTGGGGCTGTTTGCAGCGTTTATGGCTTTAACAGTCCGGGATGCACTGATCAACCGGGTTCAGGCAGAAGAAATCCAGGAGACTTTGCCGCCGGTTCGCTGTTTTTTCTATATTATTGGTGGTTTGGCTGCCATTGTATGGGGAGGAGATCTGGTGGTGGATTGTGCCAGTCAGATCGCGTTGGCTTTTGGGCTGAGCCAGACATTAGTAGGGCTTACCGTGGTGGCCTTGGGAACTTCTCTGCCTGAGCTGGTGACTTCTATAGTGGCTTCCCGAAAGGGGGAGAATGGCTTGGCCCTTGGAAATGTGATCGGTTCCAACATATTTAATATAATGATGGTTCTGGCCGTGTCAGCGGCAGTTAAGCCCATATCAGTGAATCTCTTCGCGGTTATTGACGCGGTGTGTCTGGTGGTGTTCAGTCTGATTACCTTGATTCTGTGTCGGAGCAGAGAACGGCTGAGCCGTATGGAGGGATTGATTATGCTGGGGATGTATACAGGCTATTTAGTATATATTTGCATCCGATAGCCTATAGAAAAGGCCCCTTCGTGTGAAGGGGCCTTTTCTACTACAGTTTTATAAGAGGTTAAAAAGGGAGGAGAGCTGATAATTCTATATCAGCTCGAGTATTATGAAAAAAATCTTATAAGCATATCACATATACGGCATTGATGGTTGCTTACAAGACATAGTATAAGTACAAAACATGAAGAAATCATGTTGTTTGTGTAAAAGGTTTTTGAATGATTTGTAAACGAAAAATGAACGGCTTTGCCGGAAATAACTGAGGGTTATACATTTAATTCCATTCTCGTATATATTTTCTAAATAAAATCCCACTGAAATGTTGAAAAATGCAGGCAAATGCGATAAGATGATAGGAAACGCAGAAATTTGAGAAGAAAAAAGAGGTGGCAGACGATGGATTGCAGGATAGTAACCATCCCGGGAGATGGTATTGGACCGGAGATTGTCCGGGAGGCATGTAAGGTATTGGATAAGGTTGCCCAGGTATATGGCCATTCCTTTCATTATACAGAGGTGCTGATGGGGGGATGTTCCATTGATGCCCATGGAGTCCCGCTGACAGAGGAAGCTTTGGAGACAGCCAGAAAGAGCGATGCGGTGCTTTTGGGTGCAGTGGGAGGAAATGTGGGCAATTCCCGCTGGTATGATGTGGCGCCGGAGCTAAGGCCGGAGGCAGGGCTTTTGGCCATTCGTAAAGGACTGAATCTGTTTGCCAATATTCGCCCGGCTTATTTGTATCACGAGCTGGCAGGGTCTTGTCCGCTGAAAAAGGAGATTATCGGTGATGGGTTTGATCTGGTGATTATGCGGGAGCTTACCGGAGGGCTTTATTTTGGGGAGCGGCATACAGAGGAAGTGGATGGTGTGCTGCAGGCCACAGATACGCTTACATATAATGAAAACGAGATACGCCGGATTGCGGTGAAGGCTTTTGACATTGCAAGAAAACGGAGAAATTACGTGATCAGTGTGGATAAGGCAAATGTGCTGGACTCCTCCAGGCTGTGGCGCAAGGTTGTAGAGCAGGTGGCAGAGGATTATCCGGATGTAAAGCTGGAACATATGCTGGTGGATAACTGCGCCATGCAGTTAGTGATGAATCCGGGACAGTTTGATGTGGTTCTGACGGAAAATATGTTCGGAGACATTTTGTCAGATGAGGCCAGCATGATTACAGGTTCTATAGGTATGCTTTCGTCGGCAAGCCTTAATGAAGGGAAATTCGGAATGTATGAACCCAGCCATGGCTCTGCGCCGGATATAGCAGGTAAGGATATTGCCAATCCTATTGCAACTGTTTTGTCAGCAGCCATGATGCTTCGGTATTCCTTTGATTTGGATAAGGAGGCAGAGGCTATTGAGGTGGCAGTACAGAGAGTACTCACAGAGGGATGGCGCACATTAGATATTATGGCAGAGGGATGTAAAAAGGTAGGAACTTCCCAAATGGGGGATTTGATTGCATCGCAGATTTATTTATAAATTAAGGATTGTTTATAAGCACAAACAAAAGGAGAACGGATCGATGAGAAGTGATAATGCAAAATCAGGAATCCAGCAGGCTCCGGCGAGATCTTTGTTTCGGGCGCTGGGCTATACAGAGGAGGAGCTGGCAAGACCGCTGATCGGGGTGGTCAGCTCTTATAATGAGATTGTTCCGGGGCATATGAATTTGGATAAGATTGTGGAGGCAGTCAAACAGGGCGTAGCCATGGCAGGAGGAACTCCGATAGTATTTCCTGCCATTGCGGTTTGTGACGGGATTGCCATGGGACATGTGGGGATGAAATATTCCCTGGTGACAAGAGATCTGATTGCAGATTCTACAGAGTGTATGGCTCTGGCCCACCAGTTTGACGGATTGGTGATGGTTCCAAACTGTGACAAAAACGTGCCGGGGCTTTTGATGGCAGCAGCTCGTCTGAATATTCCTGCCGTATTTGTCAGCGGCGGTCCTATGCTGGCAGGCCGGATAAAGGGAGAGAAAAAGAGTCTTTCCAGTATGTTTGAGGCAGTGGGAGCTTATGCGGCAGGCACCATGACAGAGGAGGATGTGGAGGACTTTGCCAATAAGGTATGTCCGACTTGCGGATCTTGCTCTGGTATGTACACAGCCAACAGTATGAACTGTTTGACAGAGGTGCTGGGCATGGGCCTTAAAGGAAACGGAACCATTCCCGCCGTATATTCAGAAAGAATCCGTCTTGCTAAACATGCCGGTATGGCAGTGATGGAGATGGTGGAGAAAAATATTTGTCCCAAAGATATTATGACAGAGGCTGCCTTTAGGAATGCACTGACCATGGATATGGCATTAGGCTGCAGCACCAACAGCATGCTGCATCTGCCTGCCATTGCCCATGAGGCAGGGGTGGAGCTGAATGTGGATATTGCCAATGAGATCAGCGCAAAGACACCTAACCTGTGTCATTTGGCGCCTGCAGGCCCGACTTATATGGAAGATTTGAATGAGGCAGGCGGTGTGTATGCCGTGATGAATGAGATTGGCAAGCTGGGACTTTTAAATCTGGACTGTATGACGGTTACTGGAAAAACGGTAGGTGAGAATATAAAGAATTGTGAGAATAAGAATCCTCAGGTTATCCGCACCGTGGAGAATCCTTATTCTGCTACCGGAGGGATTGCCGTGCTGCGGGGCAACTTAGCTCCGGATTCCTGTGTGGTGAAGCGTTCGGCTGTAGTGCCGGAGATGCTCTGCCATGAAGGCCCGGCAAGGGTATTTGACAGTGAAGAAGATGCCATTGCAGCCATTAAAGGCGGAAAAATCGTGGCAGGTGATGTGGTGGTGATCCGGTATGAAGGGCCAAAAGGCGGACCGGGTATGAGAGAAATGCTTAATCCTACTTCAGCCATTGCAGGTATGGGCTTAGGGGCGTCTGTGGCGCTGATTACGGATGGCCGTTTCAGCGGTGCATCCAGAGGGGCGTCTATTGGCCATGTATGTCCGGAGGCTGCGGCCGGAGGACCTATCGGTTTAGTGGAGGAAGGAGATATTATTTCTATTGATATTAACGCGAATACCATCAACATGAAGGTATCAGACGAGGAACTGGCAAAACGCCGGGAGACTTGGACGCCAAAGACAAAAGAGATGACAGGATATCTGAAGCGGTATGCCGAGCAGGTAACCAGCGCGGATAAAGGCGCAGTTTTAAAAGGAAACTAAAGTAAAAGAGAAGGAATAAACATAGAAAAGGAGCTTTCATAATGTCAAAAACCAACACCCCAGAAACACACTCTCCTCAGTCATCCCCGGAGCCTGTTGTGCTGAATGGCTCTGAGATTCTGATCGAGTGTCTGAAGGAACAGGGCGTAAAGACCGTCTTTGGCTATCCGGGCGGTGCGATTTTGAACATTTACGATGCACTCTATAAACATCAGGGTGAGATTACCCATGTGCTTACATCCCATGAGCAGGGGGCAGCCCATGCAGCAGACGGATATGCAAGGGCTACGGGAAAGGTAGGAGTCTGTCTGGCCACATCCGGTCCCGGCGCTACCAATCTGGTGACGGGGATTGCTACGGCATACATGGATTCCATTCCCATGGTGGCCATTACCTGTAATGTAGCAGTCAATCTGCTGGGAAAGGACAGTTTCCAGGAGATCGATATTTTGGGTGTGACTATGCCCATTACCAAATATAATTTTATCGTCAAGGATATAAAGAAGCTGGCTTATGTGGTTCGCAGAGCCTTTACCATTGCCAAGAGCGGCCGTCCGGGCCCTGTGCTCATTGACATTACAAAGGATGTGACCGCAGGAAGCTGTGAGTATACGCCTATGGAGCCGGAGCCTATGGAGCGTCAGACAGATACGATCCGGGAAGAAGATCTGGACAATGCACTGGAGATGATCCGCAATGCCAGGAAGCCGTTTATTTTTGTGGGAGGCGGAGCAGTGCTTGCCAATGCGTCAGAGGAGCTGCGGACATTAGCCCATAGGATTCAGGCTCCGGTAGCAGATTCTCTTATGGGAAAGGGAGCTTTTGACGGTACAGACGAGATGTACACCGGTATGGTAGGAATGCATGGAACAAAAACCTCCAATTATGGAATTACGGAATGTGACCTGCTGATCGTGGCCGGCGCCCGTTTTAGTGACCGGGTTACGGGGAATGCTGCAAAATTTGCCCAAAACGCAAAGATTCTGCAGATTGATGTAGACCCGGCAGAGATCAACAAAAATATCCGTACCCATGCAAGCATTATCGGTGATCTGAAGGTAGTGCTGCGCAGGCTCAATGCCCGGTTAGACCCGATTAATCATGATGAGTGGGTAAACCACGTGGAGCGGATGAAGGATATGTATCCTCTGCGATATGACAAGAGTGTGCTGACAGGCCCCTATATCATGGAAACCATCTATGATATGACAAAGGGCGATGCTGTGATTGTGACAGAGGTAGGACAGCATCAAATGTGGGCAGCCCAGTATTATAAGTATAAAAAGCCCAGAACCCTTCTGACATCAGGAGGCTTGGGAACTATGGGATACGGTTTGGGGGCAGCTATGGGCGCCAAGTTGGGGTGCCGGGATATGGGAGAACCCGATAAACCGGTGATCAATATTGCAGGCGACGGCTGCTTTCGGATGAATATGAATGAGATTGCCACAGCAGTACGGTACAATATTCCCATTGTCCAGGTGGTGATGAATAATCACGTGCTGGGAATGGTTCGTCAATGGCAGACTCTGTTCTATGGAAAACGTTACTCGCATACCGTATTAAATGATGCAGTGGATTTTGTAAAGCTGGCAGAGGCAATGGGCGCAAAGGCATATCGGGTAAGCAGTCGGGATGAGCTGCGCCCTGTTCTTGAGGAAGCTCTGAAGTTAGGAGCGCCGGCAGTGATTGATTGTCAGATCAACTGTGATGACAAGGTGTATCCGATGGTGTCACCAGGAGCACCCATTCAGGAGGCTTTTGATGATACGGATCTAAAGATTCAATAAGAGGCTTTTTAAGAGCCGCTTAAAAAAGAGGAGGAAAAATCAATGGGAAGAGTGTATAACTTTTCAGCAGGTCCGGCTGTGCTGCCGGAGGAGGTTTTAAAAGAGGCTGCCGAGGAAATGCTGGACTACAAGGGCACCGGCATGTCTGTGATGGAGATGAGTCATCGTTCCAAAGCGTTTGAGGGAATTATTCAGGAGGCTGAGGCAGATCTTCGGGATCTGATGAATATTCCGGATAATTATAAGGTGCTGTTTCTTCAGGGAGGAGCTCACCTGCAGTTTTCCATGATTCCCCAGAATCTGATGAAGAATAAGGTGGCAGATTATATTATCACAGGGCAGTGGGCGAAAAAGGCTTTTAAGGAAGCGCAGAAATATGGAAAAGCAGTGGCAGTGGCCTCCAGTGAGGACAAGACATTTAGTTATATACCGGATTGCTCGGATCTTCCGATAAGTGAAGATGCAGATTATGTATATATCTGTGAGAACAATACGATCTATGGCACGAAGTTTAAGACTCTGCCTAACACCAAGGGAAAGACTTTGGTGGCAGATGTTTCTTCCTGCTTTCTTTCTGAGCCGGTAGATGTGACCAAGTACGGAGTGATCTATGGCGGTGTACAGAAGAATATCGGTCCGGCCGGTGTGGTGATTGTCATCATCCGCGAGGATTTGATTACAGAAGATGTGCTGGAGGGCACTCCCACCATGTGTCAGTACAAGACTCATGCAGATGCAAAGTCTCTTTACAATACACCTCCGGCCTACGGTATTTATATCTGCGGAAAGGTGTTTAAATGGCTGAAGTCAAAAGGCGGCCTGGGAGTTATGAAAGAGCATAATGAGAAAAAGGCAAAGTTTCTCTATGATTTCCTGGATGAGAGTAAACTCTTTAAGGGAACTGTGGTGAAGAATGACCGCTCTTTGATGAATGTGCCTTTCGTGACAGGAGATGCTGACTTAGACGCCCAGTTTATCAAAGAGGCGTCTGCTGCCGGTTTTGTGAATCTGAAGGGACACAGGAGCGTAGGCGGCATGAGGGCCAGCATTTATAATGCCATGCCCATGGAAGGCGTGGAGAAGCTGGTAGAGTTTATGAAAAAGTTTGAGGAGGCACATCAGGCATGAAAACCATTCATTGTTTAAATGCAATTTCCAAATTTGGTTTAGGATTTTTGACAGAAGATTATAAGCTGACAGATGAAATCAAGGAAGCACAGGGGATCTTAGTGCGGAGTGCATCTCTTCATGACATGGAATTTTCCGATTCCCTTCTGGCTGTGGCCAGGGCTGGCGCAGGCGTAAACAATATTCCGCTGGAGGATTGTGCAAAGAGTGGAATTGTAGTATTCAACACTCCGGGGGCAAATGCCAATGGCGTGAAGGAGCTTTTGCTGGCAGGGCTTTTGCTGGCAAGCCGCGATATTATCGGAGGGATTGGCTGGTGTCGGGACAATAAGGATGACGAGAACATTTCTAAGACCGTGGAGAAAAGCAAAAAGGCGTTTGCCGGCGGGGAGATCAAGGGCAAAAAGCTGGGCGTTATCGGTTTGGGCGCCATTGGCGCTGAGGTGGCCAATGCGGCGGCAGCCTTAGGAATGGAAGTTTACGGCTATGATCCATATATTTCGGTCAATGCTGCCTGGATGCTGTCTAGAGACGTAAAACATATTACAAGTGTGGATACCATTTATCAGGAGTGTGACTTTATCTCGGTTCATGTACCGCTGTTAGATTCTACCAGAGGAATGATAAACCAGGAAACCTTTGCCAAGATGAAGGATGGAGTTGTGGTGCTGAACTTTGCAAGGGATCTTTTGGTCAATGATGATGATATGGCAGAAGCCCTTGCATCTGGCAAGGTGAAAAAATATATCAGCGATTTCCCCAATCCGAAGGTGGTCAAGATGCCCGGAGCTATTGTGATACCTCACCTGGGAGCGTCCACAGAGGAATCCGAGGATAATTGTGCAAAGATGGCGGTGATGGAGCTGATGGATTATCTGGAAAACGGAAATATCCGCAATTCTGTCAATTATCCGGCATGTGATATGGGCGTGTGCAAGACCGAGAGCCGTGTGGCGGTCATGCATTTGAATGTGCCTAATATGATCGGCCAGGTGACAGGCACCATGGCTTCCGGCGGAATCAATATTTCCGATATGACCAATAAGAGCCGGGACAAATATGCATATACCCTGATGGATCTTGACAAACAGCCGGATGAGGAGACGATAAAGAAGCTTCAGGCAATCAACGGGATCCTGCGGGTGCGGGTGATCAAATAAAAGCGGAACCAACGAGAAGGAGAACAGATATGGCGGAGATAAGACCGTTTCGGTGTATCCGTCCTGCAGAGGAAGCGGCGTCAAAGGTGGCGGCGCTTCCTTATGATGTTTACAGCCGGCAGGAGGCAAAAAAGGAAGTGGAGAAAAATCCCATGTCATTTCTGGCAGTGGATCGGGCAGAGACCCAGTTTTCTGACGATGTGGATCTCCATGAGCCCAAGGTCTATGAAAAGGCCAGGGAAATTTTAGAAAAATGGCAGGAGGAAGGGATCTTGTATGAGGATCCGGCAGAGTGCTATTATTTATATGAGCTGACCATGAATGGGCGCAGCCAGGCAGGGATCGTGGCCTGTGCCTCTGTGGATGATTATGTGAATGGTGTGATTAAAAAGCATGAAAATACCAGGGAGGACAAGGAACAGGACCGGATCTGCCATGTGGACGTGACAGGAGCCCACACAGGGCCGATCTTTTTGGCTTATCGTTCGGACCAGGAGCTGAACCAGATTGTAGATGAGGTGCGCAGCCAGGAAACCTTGTATGATTTTACGGCAGAGGATGGGGTGCGGCATAGGGTGTGGAAGGTGGATGATGAGAAGGCCGGCAAGACCGGTGCGGATACAGAAGCCGGAACAGGGACGGAACAGGCCGGGGAGGTCAGAGAAGACAACCGGACAAGCCGGATCTACAAACGGTTTAAAGCGATGGAGGCAATTTATATTGCAGACGGCCATCACCGGGCAGCCTCAGCCGTAAAAGTAGGGCTGAAGCGGAGAGATGAACGCTCAGGCTGTACAGGCCAGGAGCCGTTTAATTTCTTTTTGTCTGTGCTGTTTCCAGATGACCAGCTTCTGATCATGCCTTATAACCGGGTGGTAAAGGATTTAAACGGATGGAGCGCGGAAGCATTTTTAGAGAAGGTAAAAGACCGGTTTATAGTCAAGGAATGTGTAAAGGCCGAAAGAAATGGGGCGAACCTTGTTGGAGACAGGGGGACAGGGGATAAGAAGAACGAGTCAGCATGTCAGCCAAAAGAACGGCACCATATGGGGATGTATCTAAAAGGGCAATGGTATGAGCTTAAGGTAAAGCATGAATCCATTGTCAAAGATCCGGTAAAAGGGCTGGATGTGTCCATTTTGCAGGATATCCTTTTGGAGCCGGTGCTGGGGATACAAGATCCCCGGACAGATGAGAGAATACAGTTTGTCGGAGGCATCAGAGGGCTTTCTGAGCTGGAACGGCTGGTAGATGAGGGAAAAGGGGCAGTGGCTTTTGCCATGTACCCAACCTCTGTACAGGAGCTTTTTTCTGTGGCAGATGCAGGTCTTTTAATGCCGCCTAAATCCACCTGGTTTGAGCCGAAGCTGCGGAGCGGATTGTTTATTCATAAGCTTTAGATGTTTATCTGCCAGAAAGCAGATTCTTAGGAAGGGAGTAAATGGGGCGGTAAAATAACATAGGTAATTCTGGAAGGACAGATGATAATAAACTGTCCTTCCTTTTTGAGTTAAGAGTATTCCATAATCAGTTGTCCGAATAATGGGCAGCGGCTGTTATACCTCATTTGCCAACAACCTTTCTACATCCAACAGTCCCCACCCCTGTTGATTCTTCGGCAGGCCAATGTCCAGTGCGCTATTCCGCAGATGGAGTTTTACATCCCGGTTGCTCATTTCCGGATATTTTTCCAGCAACAGGGCAATGGAGCCGGATACCAGGGGTGTAGCCATAGAGGTTCCGCTTTTTCCTGTATATTTTCCCGGTTGATTGGCACAGCTTATAATGGAGGCGCCAGGGGCAACGATATCCGGTTTACAGATACAGGCATTGGTAGGCCCGCGGCCAGAATAATCGATCATCCGGCTGCCCATAACATTTACCTCCTTATGGTCGTCAGAGCAGCCTACCGTGATAACCTTCCGGCTGATGCCAGGAGTGGTGATGGTGCCGCTTTTCGGACCCATATTGCCGGCGGCAACTACCACAACTAATCCGTCGTCCCACGCAGCATTGACGCCGCGGACCAGGGCAGAGTTTTCGCTCATGTTCCGGCGGCAGAAGGAGCCGACGGAGATATTGACAATACGTATGTTGAACCGTTCCCGGTTCTCCCGGATCCACCGCAGTCCGGCCAGCACATCAGAGGAGTAGCCGTTGCCCCGGCGGTCCAGCACTTTTATGGGGATCAGATGGCATCCGGGGGCAATACCGCAGTAAAGACCTTCCTCAGATCTTCCGGTGCCTCCGATGATTCCGCACACATGGGTACCATGGCCATTGTCGTCATATGGTGTTTGTCTTTTTTGTACAATATCGCAGAACGCGGCGATTCTATGATCTAAGTCTTCATGGGGAAAGCAGCCGGTGTCTAAAACGGCGACACCGATGCCTCTGCCGTTAAGCCCGTTGGTATTCACCCCATGAATCTGAAGTTTTGCATGGTTCACAAAAACATACCTGCAGCTTTCTTCTATATTATTATTAGGGTATTCGTGGACATTTGCAGGATTGACGGTCTGAGGGAAAATCCGGTTGACTTTTCCGGGAGGATATGTTAGACTACTTTTAACATAAATCAGATGGCTGTTACTGGTAATGCAGGCAAGACCACACAAGAATACGTTTTTATAACGTTATTTTTGTTGTGGTCTTTTTGTTTTTCAGTAAGGAGCTGTTCAGATATAACTTCTCAGTTTGACTTATGCCTTGAAGAAAGAGACAAGAAAAATGTAAAGTTATTTCGGAACAGTTCCTAAGAAGCGCCGCAGGAGAGAAAGGAGATTTTATGGATTACAAAAAGTTAGGGAAGGATTTGCTTCCATTGGTAGGAGGAGCCGATAATATCAGCAAGCTGACACATTGTGCCACCCGGCTTCGATTTGAATTTTACGATAGGAGTAAAGTGGACGAGACGGCAATCAAAAGAACTTCTGGTGTTATCAGTGTGGTAGAGAAGGGAGGACAGTTTCAGGTAGTTGTAGGAAATGATGTTCCTATTACTTACCGGGTCTTGATTAATGAGATGGGAGGAACAGCAGGAAGATCGGATTCTGGGAAATCAGGAACCAATTCAGGGGAACAACAGGAAAAAAAATCCATTATTACGAATATTATTAGTGTGATTTCCACTACATTTACACCGGTTATTCCGGCATTGATTGGCGGAGGTATGATCAAGGCAGTCCTGTCAATCCTGGTACTGTTTGGGTTAGATGATACAAGCTCTACCTATGCATTATTGAATTTAATCTCAGATGCTGCATTTTACTTTATGCCGGTACTGCTGGCTTATGGCGCGGCAATTAAATTCGAGTGTAATCCGGTGTTGGCAATGACATTGGCCAGTGCGCTGCTTCACCCGACCTGGGCAGGAATGGTAGGAGCCGGTGAGTCTATAGACTTTTTCCATATTCCGGTAAAGCTGGTGGATTATTCCTATTCTGTGATTCCGATTATTTTAAGCATCTGGATCATGTCTTATGTGGAAAAGATGGCAGAAAAGTACACGCCATCTATCATAAAATTTTTCTTAAAGCCGCTGATTATTTTGTTTATTTCTGCACCTATTGCAATGATTATCATTGGACCGTTTGGAAGCTTTTTAAATACTTTGCTGGAGACCGGGGCAAATATGATCAATGCCAGAGCAAGCTGGCTTTTGCCAATGCTGATGGGGGCTTTCCAGCCATTCCTGGTTTTGACAGGCACCGCCTGGGCTATGACCCCGATTGCCACGGTTCAGATTTCCTCTTTAGGCTATGAGATTGTGAATGGTCCTGGCATGCTGGCATCCAATATAGCACAGGGCGGCGCTACTTTGGCAGTAGCGCTGAAGACAAAGAATCAGCAGTTAAAACAGTTGGCCAGTTCCTCTGGATTTACAGCGGTTATGGGGATTACAGAGCCTTGTCTTTACGGTGTGATCCTGCCATTAAAAAAGCCCTTGATTGCATCTATGATCGGTGGGGGAGTAGGTGGCATTTACGCAGGAATCTCCGGATTGGTGCGTTATGCATTTGTCTCTCCCGGATTGGCGGCCTTGCCGGCATTTATTGGAGAAAATCCGATGAATATTGTACATGCAGTGATTACCTGTGTGATTTCTTTCGCGGCAGCTTTTGCGGCTGTCTGGATTATGGGATTTGATGACGGCGAGAGCGGGAAGGATAAAAGGCAGGAAATAGAGGATTTGAAAATAAAAGCAAATTCAAGAAAGGAAAATACAGAAGAAGGTAAAAGTCAGATAGTATCTGTGCCGATAAATGGTGAGATCGTTTCTTTGGATCGGGTTAATGACGCAGTGTTTTCACAGAAGATTCTGGGTGACGGGGTGGCTATTATACCAGAAGAAGGCAAGGTTTTTTCCCCGGTTAACGGCGTGGTCTCAGCGCTGTTTGAAACAAAACATGCCATTGGAATTACCAGTGAGGAGGGAATCGAGCTATTGATTCATATTGGTATTGATACGGTGAATCTGCAGGGAAAGTATTTTACTGCTCATGTGGATGTCGGAACCCAGGTTGAGAAAGGCGATTTGATGATTTCTTTTGACGGGGAGAAGATCCAAAAGGAAGGATACGATATTATTACACCGGTTTTGATCGCAAATATGGCGCAGTTCACATCCATAGACGTGCAGAAAGACGGAAAGGCGGCAGCAGGAGAACCTCTTATGATAATCAGTTGAGGAACAGAACGGAAAGGAGTATAATATGTATTACGCAAAACAGCAGACATTTCCGAAAGGATTTTTGTGGGGTGCTTCTACCTCGGCATATCAGGTGGAGGGCGCTTGGGATGAGGATGGGAAAAGCCCTTCTATTATTGATATGTATGAGCATCCAAAAGAGTATGCGGACTTTAAAACAGCAAGTGATCATTATCATTGCTATAAGGAAGATATCCGTCTGTTTGCAGAGTTAGGTCTTAAGGCATACCGCTTTTCTGTAGCATGGACCAGGATTATTCCCGGGGGAACCGGCAGGGTGAATACGGCCGGAATACGGCACTATCACGATGTGATCCAAGAGTGCCGCACATATGGAATTGAACCGATTGTGACTATGTACCATTTTGATCTTCCTTATTGTCTGGAGGAAAAAGGAGGATGGGGCAACCGGGAGACTATTGAGGCGTTTGTGGAATATGCCAGGGTTCTTTTTACGAATTATGGCAAAGAGGTGAAATACTGGCTGACAATCAATGAACAGAATACCATGATTCTTCATCCTGGAGCGATTGGTCTGCCCAAAGGCGGAAAATTGCCGTCAAAAAAAGAGTTATACCAGCAGAATCATCATTTGATGCTGGCTCAGGCCAGAGTGATGAAGCTTTGCCATGAGCTTTGCCCAGAAGCAAAGATCGGACCGGCGCTGAACCTGACCGCTATGTATCCGGAAACATGCAAACCAGAGGATGTAATTGCGGCTCACAACTGGGAAGTGATACGATGCTGGAATTTTGCAGATGTTCCGGTATTTGGATGGTACCATCCCTTAGCTTGGAGATACCTGCAGGACAGGGGGCTGGATCCGGAAGTAAAAGAAGGGGACAGAGAGTGTCTGGCAGGAGCCAGACCGGATTTTATGGCGATGAATTATTATTCTACCGCAACGATTGCTGCGAGCCGGGGCGATGCTTCCGATGTATCGGCCAGAGCTGGGGATCAACAGATTATGCTCGGAGAGGAAGGCGTGTACCGTGCGGCGGAGAATCCCTATGTGGCTAAAACGAAATATGGGTGGGTGATTGATCCATCTGGATTTCGATATACTTTACGGAAGGTATATGAACGATATCATCTTCCGATTTTGATCACGGAAAATGGAATAGGAGCTCCGGATGCTCTGGAGAATGGTCAGGTTCATGATGATTACCGGATTGATTTTATCCGGCAGCATTTGAATGCGATGCGTCTGGCTATTACAGACGGGGTAGAGGTCATAGGATATTGTCCTTGGGCGGCACTGGATGTGGTCAGCACTCATCAGGGATATCAGAAGCGTTATGGCTTTCTTTATGTGGATAGGGATGAGTTTGACCTAAAAGATATGAGGCGGATAAAAAAGGACAGCTATTTCTGGTATCAGAAGGTAATCGCTGGGAATGGAGACAGCTTATAGAAGGGGTTGCCATAGATTAGGGGGGATAACATGAGGGTGGTAAAAATCCTGAATAATAATTATATATTAGTAGAGGATCCGAATGGAAATGAATGTATTGTTATGGGGAAAGGGTTGCGATTTTCGAATCAGGTAGGAAGTGAACTGAAAGAGGAAAATATTCAGAAGATTTTTGCCTTAAAAGATAAGAAATCTGTCCGTGACTGGCAGCAGATGCTGGAAGGCGTTTCGGAGGATTATGGCGAAGCGATCCATTCTGCAATCATGCTTGCAGACGAGGCAATGCCGGGAAAATTAAATAGCCAGGTTTTTATTATCCTTTTTGATCATCTTATTTTTGCCCTGGAACGGCAGCATAAGAACATAATTCTTCAAAACCGTCTTTTGTGGGAGGTGCGGCAATTTTACCCTGCAGAATTTGCATTGGGGAAAAGGATGATCGAATATTTGAATCAGCGGCTGCAGATAAAGCTGCCGGAGGAAGAAGCCGGTAATATTGCTTTTCATTTAGTAAATGCCCAGACAGAAAATCCCAATATGGAACAGACCATACAGGCAGTAAAAATGCTGAAGGATATTTTCAACATTGTCCAGTATTCCTTTGTCAACCGGATTCGGACTGATTCCATACATTATACCCGTTTTGTGACCCATATGCAGTTTTTTTTGCAGCGGGTGTTAGAGCATAAAATGCTTTCTGGAGATGAACTGGATATTTTTGAACAGGTCGCCAAGGGGCATCCGGAGAGCTATTGTTGTGCTCGAAAGATCGGCGCTTATATTCAGGGTGTCCAGAAGGAAGAAATTTCCAGAGAAGAACTATTATATCTTACGATTCATATTGCCAGGATTGTTTTGGGATAAAGGAATTAAGAAATTCTTCATAATCTATTTAATCATTATACAAACATTCTGGTAAATGTTGTGGTATAGTATAGGCATACGAAATAGAAAAGATTGAATCCTTAATCCTTTTTGAAGCCCAATTCCTATTAAGAAAGACTCTGTGCTGCCCATCACGGTACAGAGCTTTTTCTTTTTATATGAATTTTCAGGTTAAATATCCAGGTAAGATAATTTTAACAAAATATTAAAAAATGGCTCAAAATAGATAACCAAAAGATACATGGTTTCGGAGATTGACAGATTGTGATATAATAAGGAGCGACAAGACAGCAGGGGTGGCCGGATGGCCTGACTGCGGTAGAAGGAGGATAAGACAGATATGTCAGAGGAGAAAGAAAAATCAGAAGGAAAGCTTTTGGAGGAAAAGCTTTTTTGGAAATTTCCCCATATCGGGGAGAAAGCGCCGGAACAAATAGGGGAGGCTGCTGCCTTCTGTGAGGGCTATAAGGCTTTTTTGAATGAAGGAAAGACAGAGCGGGAGTGTGTATTAGCTGCTGTGAGAATGCTTGAGAAGGCAGGCTACAGCCCCTTTGAGCGGGGGAAGCAATATCAGCCGGGAGATAAAGTGTACCAGGTGAACCGGCATAAGTCCATTTTAGCTACAACCTTTGGTCAGGAGCCTCTTGATAAAGGAGTGCGGATCAATGGAGCGCATATTGATTCGCCGCGTCTGGATTTAAAGCCTTGTCCGCTTTATGAGAAAAATGACATTGCCTTTTTTAAGACTCATTATTATGGGGGAATCCGAAAGTACCAATGGGGGACAGTGCCTCTTGCCCTTCATGGGGTGGTGGTAAAAAAGGACGGAACCACGATCTCCTTATCCATTGGAGAAGAACCTGGGGATCCGGTATTTTGCATCAGCGATCTGCTTCCCCATCTGGCGGCAAAACAGAATGAGAGAAAACTGGCAGAAGGACTTAAAGGGGAGGAGCTGAATATTATTATTGGTTCTCTTCCTTTTCAGGATGAGAATGTAAAGGAGCCGGTAAAGCTGATGGCAATGAAGCTTCTCCATGAAAAATATGGTCTTACGGAAGCGGATTTTTTCCGGGCGGAGATCGAGATGGTTCCGGCGCAGAAGGCAGTGGATGTGGGGCTGGACAGGAGCTTGGTAGGGGCTTACGGGCAGGACGACCGGGTGTGTGCCTACACGGCTCTTATGGCAGAGATTGAGACATTGCATCCTAAATATACCACAATAACCATTCTGACAGATAAGGAGGAAATTGGATCCGAGGGAAATACAGGGATGAACTCAGCTTACCTGAAGCATTATGTGGAGGATTTGGCAGAGATCTTTAGCGTATCAGAGCGGGATGTGTTCCGAAACGGATTGTGTTTGTCTTCCGATGTAAATGCGGCCTTTGATCCTACGTTTTCAGAAGTATTTGAGGTTAACAATGCCAGCTATGTGAATAAAGGCTGTGTGCTTACCAAGTATACAGGGGCAAGAGGAAAATCCGGGGCCAATGATGCCAGTGCTGAGACCATGGCACGGGTAATTGCTGCTATGGAAGAAGAGCATGTGTACTGGCAGGCCGGGGAGTTAGGAGCTGTGGATCAGGGCGGAGGCGGAACCATTGCCAAGTATGTGGCCCAGCTTGACGTAGATGTGGTGGACTTAGGAGTCCCGGTGCTGTCCATGCATGCGCCTTTTGAAATGGTTTCCAAGTTGGATGTGTACAATACCTACAAGGCATTTAAGGCATTTTATAAGCTGTAAAACCGTTTGCTAAAACAGAAAGGAAATGAGAATGAGAAAATTTGTTAAGCCGCTGCTGTGCGGCATGATGGTAGCAGCATTGATGGCAGGATGTTCAAAAAAGGAGAACCCTGTGACTTCAGAAAGTCCCACAGAGACATCAGAGGAGGCTTCATCTTCCGCAGGAGAGGAGTCTCAGGTTCCGGTGGATCTGGGTGAGGTTACAAGCCTGGGAGAGTATAAGGGGCTTAAGGTGGATCGAATGTCAACCGAAGTGACGGACGAAGAATTAAATACCAGAATTCAGAGTATTCTGGATGCTAATCCGGAATATGTAGCCATTACGGACAGGGCTGCCAAAGAAGGGGATATTGTTGACATTGATTATGTGGGAATGAAAGACGGCGTGGCCTTTGAGGGAGGCACATCTGAGGGCTATAAGCTGGAGCTGGGGTCCGGAAGTTTTATTGATGGATTTGAGGAAGGGCTGGTGGGCGCTAAGACCGGCGAAGAAAGAAGCTTAAACCTGACTTTCCCGGAGCAGTATCATTCAGAGGAGCTGGCCGGACAGGCGGTGGTGTTTGATGTGACAGTCAATGGAATCGAGGAGAAGAGAGATGCCGTGTTAGACGATAATTTTGTCCAGAGAATGTCAGATTTTACCACTGTGGATGAGTTTAAGGCAGATACGCGGGCAGATCTTGAGTCGGAGAAGGGGATCATGGCGGATCAGCAGCTGGAGACCGACATTTTTCTTGCGGCAGTGGAAAATTCTCAGTTCAGTTTAAATGAGGAGGCGGTTAACCAGCAGTATGAGAATCAGATGGCGTATTTAACCAGCATGGTTCAGATGTATGGAATGACCATGGAGGATTATGCTCAGATGTCTGATATGACAACAGAGGAAATGGAAAAGGATCTTCGGGACAATGTGGAGACCAGCATTAAGGTACAGCTTTTAGTAAAAGCCATCGCAGAAAAGGAAGGTCTTCAGGTGGAGGATGCAGACAGAGAGGAACTTGCTGAAATGTATTATATGAGCGTGGAGGAACTTCAGGAAGCATATGGAAAAGATGCTGTAGATGAGGTTGCCATGAGCAATAAGGTGAAGACATTTTTGAAGGACAACGCCTCTATAAATCAGCAATAAGTAGCAATCTTTTACAAAAATTGTTAAGAATTTGTTGGAATTTTAATTTTTGTTAATGAAAATTTTTATTAAATATGATACAATAAGAACTGCGACAAAAGTCTATCAGGATGCCGGGTGCGGGGATACCGGCAGGGCCTGCAAAAAATGAAGGAGGATAAGAAAGTATGGGATACAAAGTCAGCTTCGAAGAAGTGAATAAAATCTTCGACCAGCTTCAGAGCGAATACGAGATCTGGGCTCCCAAAAGATTTGCTGGAAAAGGACGTTATTCCGACACGGACATTATCAAATATGATAAGGTGTCCAAAGTAGAGGAGATTGAGTTTGCGGAGAAGTCCGATTATCCGGCAAAAGAGGTTTTGAGTCCGGTTACTCAGTCCCTGTTCTATTTTACTGAGGACGAATACCGTGAGAGCAAGGCTACCAGCAAGAAACTTCTGATCTTTATGCGCCCGTGTGATATCAATGCACAGCATCATCAGGAGAAGATCTATTTAGAGAACGGCGGCTTTGCCGATATGTATTACAAGAGAATGAACGAAAAAGTTAAGATCGTGATGATGGAATGTACCGAGGGCTGGGATACCTGCTTCTGTGTGAGCATGGGTTCCAATAAGTCTGATGATTATGCCATGGCAGTCCGTGTGGGTGAAGGTGAGCTGACTGTGGATGTGAAGGACGATGCATTTGCCTCCCTGTTTGCACAGGCGGCTTCTGTTGATTTCAAGCCGGAATACATTGAGAAGAATCAGATTGAGCTTACGATTCCTGAGATCCCCAATAAGGAGGTTCTGACCAAGTTAAAGAGCCATCCTATGTGGAACGAGTACAACAAGCGTTGTATTTCCTGCGGTTCTTGTACTGTGGCCTGCAGCACTTGTACCTGCTTTAACACCACGGATGTGATTTATAATGAGAATACCAATGTAGGCGAGAGAAAGAGAACCACAGCTTCCTGCCAGATCGAGGGCTTTACCGATATGGCTGGCGGACATGTATTCCGCAAGACGGCTGGTGAGAGAATGCGCTATAAAGTTCTTCATAAATTCCATGATTATAAGGCTCGTTTCAAAGATTTCCATATGTGTGTAGGCTGCGGCCGCTGTACCAGCAGATGTCCGGAGTTTATCTCCATCACCGCTACCGTGAACAAGATGGCAAAGGCCATTGATGAGATCATTGCGGAAGAAAGCAAATAAGGAAGGGGGACGAACAGAATGAATAACATTGTAAAACCGGTTCCGTGTAAGATTCTGGAAGTTAAGAAAGAAAGCAAGTTAGAATATACCTTTAAGGTGGAAACCGATATTAAGCCCAACCACGGGCAGTTTTTACAGCTCTCCATTCCGAAGATCGGTGAGGCTCCCATTTCTGTCAGCGCATATGGGGACGGCTGGATTGATTTTACAATCCGTTCCGTAGGTAAGGTGACAGACGAAATCTTTACCAAGGGACCTGGGGATGTGCTTTTCCTTCGCGGACCTTACGGCAAAGGCTGGCCGGTAGATCAGTTTGCAGGCAAGAATGTGGTCGTTATTACCGGAGGAACCGGACTGGCTCCTGTGAGAAGTATGCTGAATAAGTTCTACAACGAACCTGACTATACCAAGAGTGTTACTTTGATTACCGGCTTCAAGAACGAAGAAGGAATTGTGTTTAAGGCTGAGTTAGAGAAGTGGAAAGACCGCTTTAACACCTTCTATACTCTGGATGCAGAGAAGAAGGAAGGCTGGAACACCGGCTTTGTAACTGAGTTTGTTTCTAAGGTTGACTGGGCGTCCTTTGGGGACAATTATGAAGTGGTAATCGTAGGACCGCCGCCAATGATGAAGTTCACCGGCATCGAGTGCAGCAAGTGCGGTGTGCCGGATGAGAAGATTTGGGTATCCTATGAGCGCAGAATGTCTTGTGCAGTAGGTAAGTGCGGCCATTGCCGTATTGACGAGGTGTATGTATGCC
Source organism: uncultured Lachnospiraceae bacterium (assembly GCA_910586205.1). GTDB lineage: Bacteria > Bacillota > Clostridia > Lachnospirales > Lachnospiraceae > Brotaphodocola. The sequence goes on from CAJUGD010000003.1 coordinate 49,877, forward strand.
TGGAAGGCCCGGTATTCAACTACACCCAGGCAAAATATCTGGTAGACTAAGGAAGGGAGCGTAAAAATATGAATCACGATATCGACGTTAAGAAAGTCCGTATAAATTGTTACAGACAGTCAAAGGTTGCCGGAGAATTCATGCTTCAGTTGCGCGTTCCCGGCGGTCTGATCAATGCAAAACATCTGTCCTTGGTTCAGGAGCTGTGTGAGACCTATGGAAACGGAACATTCCACATGGGTACTCGTCAGACTCTCAATGTTCCGGGCATTAAGTACGAGAACATTGAAGCCTGCAACAAGAAGATTCAGGAATATATTAAGGATGTTGATGTGGAGATGTGCGGTGTGGATATGGAAACCATAGCTCATCAGCACGCAGAGTATGATCCTCAGAGCGGATATCCTACCATTGGTGCCCGTAACATTATGTCCTGTATTGGTAACGCTCATTGTATCAAAGGCAATGTGAATACTTATGAGCTGGCAAGAAAGATTGAGAAGCTGGTTTTCCCGTCTCACTATCATATCAAGGTAGCTGTTGCCGGATGTCCTAACGACTGTGTAAAGGCCAACTTTAACGATTTTGGCGTAATGGGCATTAACAAGATGGTTTATGATTATGACCGCTGTATCGGATGCGGCGCCTGTGCAAAGGCCTGTGAGCATCATGCAACCGGCGTTCTGACTCTGACCAAGGACGGCAAGATTGATAAGGATACCTGCTGCTGCGTAGGCTGCGGTGAGTGTGTGCTTGCCTGTCCCACCAGCGCATGGACCAGAAATCCCAAGAAGCTGTTCCGCGTTACCTTAGGCGGACGTACCGGTAAGCAGAATCCTCGTTCCGGCAAACTGTTCCTGAACTGGGTAACAGAAGATGTGGTTCTTGGCATGTTTGCTAACTGGCAGAAGTTCTCTGCATGGGCTTTGGATTATAAGCCGGAGTATCTCCATGGCGGACATCTGATTGACCGTGTAGGCTATAAGGAGTTTGTGAAGCACATCTTTGAAGGCGTGGAGTTCAATCCGGAAGCAAAGATGGCGGATGATATCTACTGGGCAGAGAATGAGCAGAGAGGAAATATGCATGTAATGCCTCTGTCTCAGCATAAGCATGCAGGTCCCCAGGCATAAGAGATAAAGAGGGATTCTCCTATCATTTAGGAGTGAAGTATCAATGGAAAGGAGCAGCTCACGGATGGCAGTGAGACTGCTCTTTTTCTTGGTAAATTTTGTGCTTGACAAGTGGTTGGGTTCCTTTTATAATAAACGAAAAAGAATTTAGGGGGATGCTGTGTGTTAAGTGTTATTGTGAGGAAGAAAATTGCAAAATAAATATTGCAGAGGCTGATTTTCAGACAGTGGTCTGAGATCTGTTCTTTTGCCGATGCCTGTAGTGGGTAGCTGGTATTTTCGCCTTACAATTTGCTTAATATTATGGTATCTTTTCCGGATAGCGTAAGCATGACTGTATGGTCGTGCTTTTTTGTTTTTATTTCCCGGTGCATGGATGTAATCGTGTGTTGTCTGAATATAACGATGTTGGGATCAAAAGACGGCGTTTGAGGGTTTGGATGGAAAATAGAGAGACCATGGTATTTTAAAGGATATCGGAACATGACAGAGATGGATTTTTCCGATGTTCTTTTAAGGCTGTCTGGTCTTTTTTGCGTTGTAAGGCAAGCCAGCCGTTTTTTGCAGAAAACGAGCGGATTTGAGGTGCTTTCGGTGTGCGGGAGCATGGAAAGGAAAACAGAAAAATGGATATAGAAAGACAGATTGAGTTTGATAAGATTAAAGAAATGTGGATGGAGCGGGCTGTGACGAAATGGGCAAAGGACAGAATCAAAGAAATGTCGTTTTGCTTGTCAGAGTCTGAATTGAAAAAGCAGATTAGGGATACAACGAACAGCAGAAAGCTGATGGAGAGGTTAGGTACGCCTCCGCTGCAGAAGGTTGAGGAGATCTGGGAGATTTTGACGATTGCGCAGAAAGGGGATTGTCTCACACCCTATCAGTTAGAGCGGGTGGAAAAAATATTGTCTTCCATCAAGCGTCTGAAGGATTACCTGGAAAGAGGAAAAATGTATGAAAATCCACTGGCTTACTATGAGGAGGATTTAAACTGCATAGAGGACTTGCGGGAGGAGATTGGGCAGCAGATACGGGGGGAGAAAGTGGATGATTATGCTTCTAAGGAGCTTTGGGGGATTAGAGAGAAGATCGCGGAGTGCGAGAAACAAATGAGGCAGAAGGCAGAGCAGATTATACGATCCAACAGGGAATGTATGGCAGATCAGTATTGTGTTCTCCGCAATGGCAGGATCTGTGTTCCGGTAAAAAAGGAATATAAGTTTAAGATACCGGGGAATGTGATTGATAAATCAGCTACCGGGAACACATTATTTTTAGAGCCGGCAGGGGTGGCCAAGTATTATGAGGAAATACAGGTGCTGAAAATTCGTGAAGAAAACGAGGTGTATCGCATCTTATATACGTTGACAGCCATGGTGGCAGAATCTGCAAAAGAGATGAATGACAATATTATGCGTATGGAAAAGCTGGATTTTATTCTCTCAAAAGGCAAACTGAGCATGGATCTGGATGCTGTAGAGCCGACGGTGAATACAGAGCACAGGATTATTTTAAAGGATGCCAGACACCCTTTGATGGACAGGGCAGTTAATGTGCCTTTACAGTTTCGGATAGGAGGTGAAATTCAGGGAATTATCATTACAGGTCCTAATACGGGGGGAAAGACTGTGGCAATTAAGACGGTAATGGTGAATTGCATGATGGCTCAGTGCGGACTTCATGTTACCTGCACAGAGGCGGATATTTGTATGAGTAATGCTTATCTGTGTGATATTGGAGACGGGCAGAATATGGCAGAGAATCTGTCTACTTTTTCGGCGCATATAAAAAATGTACTGGAGGTTTTAACAGAAGTCAGTAGGGATAGCCTGGTGATCCTGGATGAGCTGGGATCCGGAACGGATCCTGCGGAGGGCATGGGGATTGCCATTGCTGTATTGGAGGTGCTTAAAATGAGCGGCGCTATGTTTCTTGTCACGACTCATTATCCGGAAGTGAAGGAATATGCTGAGAAGACACAAGGGATTTCAAACGCAAGAATGACATTTGATAAAGAAACCTTAAAACCTGCCTATCAGATGGTAATTGGTGAGGCGGGGGAGAGCTGTGCTTTTTATATTGCGGAAAGACTGGGCATGCCCCATGAAATGCTTAGGGCTGCAATCGGGGCTGCATATGGTAAGGAAGCGGTGAAGAACTATGTATTTTCACAGAAGAATCAGGAACTGACTAAGAAGGCGGGGCACAGGATAGGGAAGATGAAGCAGAACAGGGAATGTGAGAAGCTGAGTGAGAAGTACAGGCGGGGAGATAGTGTAATGATTTATCCGGATAAAAAGATTGGGATTGTCTGTGAGCCGGTAAATGAAAAGGGAGTGTTAAGGGTGCAGCTTCCGGGAAAGAAAATATGGATTAATCATAAAAGAGTAAAGCTTCATGTGGCGGCTGAAGAATTATATCCGGAGGATTATGATTTTTCTATTATTTTTGAGACGGTTAAAGACAGGAAAATACGACATGATATGGACAGAAAGTATACAAAAGATGTGATTTTGAGTGTGGAAAAGTAAAGGGGTGGGATTTTAAGGCTGGCAATGGGAACAAGGGGTAAATAATGCAGAGCAGATTTTTGGGGAGGCAAGTAGTGGGAAAGGCCGCTGTCAGTGGGCTTGTATTTTTTGGAAAAAAACAGTATACTGATGGGAGTGCAGCAGGACAGGAAGGACTTTCGAAATGGTAGTTTTCAGATAGATGGAGGAGAGGAAATGAGGCTTCGCATAGGGACAAGGAAAAGTAAGCTGGCTATGGTTCAGACGTATTTGGTTAGGGAGGTGATTCTTGAGCGTTTTCCAGATGCCGAGATTGAGCTGGTGCCCATAACCACAAGGGGGGATCGGCATTTGGATCAGCCGCTTACCAGCTTTGGGGGAAAGGGAGTGTTTACCAAGGAGCTGGAGGAGGCTCTTTTGCGGGGAGATATTGATATGGCAGTACACAGCGCTAAGGATATGCCGATGGAGTTTCCAGAGGGCCTTTCTTTGGGAGCAGTGCTGCCCCGTGAGGATCCAAGAGATGTTTTGGTGACAGTAAGTGGGATTTTGGCAGAGGATCTTCCGGCGGGAAGTGTGATCGGAACCAGCAGCCTGCGCAGGGAGCTGCAGATCAGAAGGCTGAATCCTCAGCTAAAGATTCGCCTTTTGCGGGGGAATGTACTCACCAGGATAGAAAAGCTGCGGCAGGGAGATTATGACGGAATTTTGCTGGCAGCAGCAGGGCTGAAACGTTTGGGAATTACAGAGCAGGAAGGGATATTTCTGGAATACCTGGATACCGGAAAATTTATTCCGGCTCCCGGGCAGGGAATTTTGGGCGTGGAGATCCGGCAAGGGGAGCTTTCGGAGGTTATGGCGGCAATTCATTCGCCGGAAGATGCAGCAATGCTGGCAGCAGAAAGACGTTATCTGACTATTTTAGGAGGAAGCTGCAATGCGCCTTGCGGGGCGTATTGCAGGAAAGAGGGACAAAAGCTGGCTATGTCTGTAATGTTTGCCAGGGACGGACTGCATCCGGTTTTTCAGGAGGATAGTGTGGAGATAAAGGAGAATCAATGGGATTTATCAGGCTATGGAATGGAGCTGGCAGAGCGGCTGGCAGGGAAGGTGCGGCTGCGTCCGGTATCTTTGGTGGGGGCCGGACCTGGGGATGCAGGATTATTTACCCGAAAGGGGTTAGCGTGTGTCCGGCAGGCAGAGGTGATTGTGTATGACAACCTGATTTCCGGATCGATTCTGAATGAGGCGCCTTTGAAAGCAGAGCTGATTTATGCAGGGAAGCGATCCTGCCATCACCATTTAACCCAGGACGAGATCAATCAACTGCTCATAGAAAAGGCCATGCTTGGAAAATATGTGGTTCGCTTAAAAGGCGGCGATCCATTTATTTTTGGACGGGGAGGAGAGGAGACTCTGGCTTTAAAGGAGAAGGGGATTCCTTTTGAGATTGTGCCGGGAGTATCTTCTTCCTACAGTGTTCCTGCTTATGGAGGGATTCCTGTAACCCAAAGGGGGATGGCGTCTTCTTTTCATGTTATTACCGGGCATGAGGACGCCGGCAAGACAGAGGAAGTATTGGATTATGCCACTTTGGCAAAAGAGGAGGGGACGCTGGTTTTCCTTATGGGATTAAAGAACCTGGAACGCATTACAGGGCAGCTTTTGGCCCATGGAAAGGCAAAGGATACACCGGCGGCTCTGATTCAGCAGGGAACCACGGCAGGGCAGAAAAAAGCAGTCTCTACTTTGGAGCATATTGTGGAGGAAGCGAAAAAGCGCGGCATAGAGACTCCGGCTATTACAGTAGTGGGAGACGTGGTTGGGCTGGAGAATAAGCTGGACTGGTTTGGGAAAGGGGATTTGGCAGGCAAAAGGATTCTGGTTACTGGAAGCCGGTCTATGGTCTCGGAGATGGAAAAGGCGCTTTGTCCGTATGGAGCGGAAACCGTAGCAGTCAGTGTGATTGAGAGCCGGCCGATATGGACAAAGGAACTGCAGAATGTACTGGGTTTTGTGAAAGATTATCAGTGGGCAGTATTTACCAGCAGCAATGGGGTGGACTTATTTTTTGACTTAATGAGGGAAAAGGAGATTGACTTGCGGTGCCTTATGGGATTAAAGTTTGCGGCAATCGGCAGGAAGACTGCAGATGCCTTAAAACGGCATGGCTTGTTCTGTGATTTTGTGCCGTCAGATTTTTCCGGAGCAGATTTGGCGCGGGAATGGATACCAACCTTGAGTAAAGGGGAGCGTGTGCTGCTGTTAAGGGCGCGGGACGGCTCACCAGTTCTGCCAGAGAAGCTGACAGAAGCAGGTGTAGATTTTGCAGATGTGCCGGTTTATGAAACCTGGGTGGATGAACGGCGCAAGGAGGAATTAAACCGAGGGATTCGTCAGGCAGATTATGTGACAGTGGCCAGCGGATCTGCAGTTCGGGCTTTGTGCGGGATGATAGAAGACAAAGAGGGTCTCAAGGCCCGGGTCATATCAATCGGCCCTTCTACAACAAAGGCAGCAGAAAAGATGGGGCTTTCGGTCCACAGGACAGCCGCAGAATATACTGCAGAAGGAATTGCAGCGGCTATTCTGGCTGATGTTTCTTTCCATTAAAAAACTTGCCGCCGAATAGGCGCAATAAATTCATGGACAGGGAGATTTCGGGAGTATATATAGATAAAACGGAGGAAAATATGAATACCAGCAGATCAGAAGAATTGTTTGAAAAATCCAGAAAGCGGATTCCGGGCGGGGTAAACAGCCCGGTGAGAGCTTTTGGATCGGTAGGACGAACGCCGCTGTTTATAGAGCGCGCAAAAGGAAGCCATATCACAGATGTGGATGGGAATACATTTCTGGATTATGTGTGTTCCTGGGGGCCGGGAATTTTAGGGCATGCCCATCCGGCGGTGATCGAGGCAGTCCAAAAGGCTTGTGTGGATGGGCTTACTTATGGGGCGCCAACAGAGAAAGAGTGGAAGCTGGCAGAGCTTATTCACGACGCTATGAGATCTGTGGAAAAGGTGCGTCTGGTTAGCTCTGGAACCGAGGCAGTGATGAGCGCTATCCGGGTGGCAAGAGGCTATACCGGACGGGACTTGATCTTAAAGTTTAAGGGGAATTATCACGGCCATTCAGATGGGCTGCTGGTAAAGGCAGGCTCAGCGGCACTGACTACAGCAGTGCCGGACAGCAGCGGAGTACCGGCATCCTACACACAGAATACACTGGTAGCGCTTTATAATGATATGGATTCTGTAAAAGAACTGATGGAAAAGTATAAAAATAAGGTGGCGGCGATTATTGTAGAGCCGGTGGCGGCCAATATGGGGGTAGTTTTGCCCAAAGAGGGATTCCTGGAGTTTTTGCGCGAAATTACGGTTCGGTATGGAACGCTTTTAATCTTTGATGAGGTGATTACCGGATTTCGTCTGGGATACGGAGGAGCTCAGGAATATTTTCAAGTGACGCCGGATCTGACGACGCTGGGGAAAATTGTGGGAGGCGGGATGCCTATGGCAGCCTACGGAGGGCGAGCCGAGATCATGGACAAGGTTTCTCCGGTTGGGCCGGTGTATCAGGCAGGAACTTTATCAGGCAATCCCATTGCCACTACAGCGGGCATTGCCACACTGGAGATTTTAAAGGCCCATCCGGAATATTATGGGGAGCTGGAAAGAAAGGCAAAACGACTGGCAGCAGCATTTGAAGAAAGAAGCAAAAATACCGGGGAGGCTATTTGGGTGAATCAGATCGGTTCGCTGCTGAGCGCATTTTTTACATCTGGTCCGGTTGCGGATTATGACAGTGCAACAAACTCTGATACAAGGGCTTATGCAGATTACTTTGGACAGATGCTGGAACAGGGGATTTATGTGGCTCCGTCTCAGTTTGAGGCAATGTTTGTGTCAGCGGCTCACACAAATGAGGAGATTGAAAAAACCTGCAAAGCGATCTGCGGATGAGAAAAGATAAAGGGTTACGGAAAAGGAGCAGAAGATGGGGATTTATTTGCTGAGTCTGAGCCATAAGACAACGCCTCTTGCGGTTCGTGCTCTGTTTGCCTACACGGAAAGGGAAAAGCTTCAGGTTTTGGAGGAATTGCTGGCATCTGGATGGATCGACGAGGCGGTGGTGCTTTCTACCTGCAACAGAATGGAGATTTACTGTCATGGCTTAGGTAAAGAGCATCCGTCAGGAAAGATTCTGGAGATTATGGAAAGCGCGGCGGTCAGGGCGGCTGCAGGGTCAAAAGGCCGGGAATCATCAGGAACAGAATCAGAGACTAAAAACGTTTTGGAGGCAGGTGATGTTCTCCGGTTTATTCGCCGCTATCATGGAAGGCAGGCTGTTCATCATCTGTTTCAGGTAGCGGCAGGGTTAGATTCCATGGTTTTGGGGGAGGACCAGATTCTGGGACAGGTAAAACAGGCGTATGAATTTTCTCATGAAAGAGGATATTGCCGGATTTATCTGAATACCCTGTTCCGTGACGCAGTGACCGGGGCAAAGAAGGTGAAGACAGACACAGAGATTTCCAGAACCTCTGTGTCTACTGCCAGCTTGGCAGTCAAAGCGGCGCAGGAGAAATTGGGTGGCCTGAAGGGAAAGCGGATGATGATCATCGGAGCCACAGGGCGGATTGGAAACATTATTTTAAAAAATGTGCAGCAGATTTCCGGTCTGGAGATTTATGTGACCATGCGAACCCATTCTTCTCTGGATAAGCTTGGACGGGGACTTCGATATGAGACCATTGCTTATGAGGATCGGTATTTGCGGATGGATGAGATGGATGTGGTTGTGAGCGCAACCTCCAGTCCTCATTATACGGTGACAGCATATGAGCTGGAGCAGCATATAAAGACGAGAAAGCCGCGGGTGTTTGTGGATCTGGCCGTACCTCCGGACATTGAAAACCCCAGGCTTTCCGGGACATGGTATTATAATATAGAAGATATGACAGAGCTGGCCCGCCGTAATAATCAGCAGAAGCAGGCAGAGGCCCAGGCGGCAGATCAGATCATTGAGGAGTATGAAGAACGATTTGTTAAATGGTTTCTCTATAAAGGGAGCCAGGATGTGATGGAAGAATGGAAGGAATCTGCAATACGGGATGTGGGAGAAAAAGGGGCGGAGGCAGCAGTGAGCCGTCTTCTTTATCAGCTTCGGGAAGCAGGAACCGTGGAGGAGGTGGAAAGCTTTCTCTCGGCATTAAAAAAGGTCAATGAGGAGGAAAAACGGAAAGACCAGGCGAAGCCAATTTCAGCCGCTAAAAGAGGGAAGGAAAAGGATACGGCATATTTTCCATTATTTTTTAATCTGGAGGGTAAAAACGTTCTGGTAGTAGGAGCCGGAAAGATTGCATCACGCCGGGCCGGAGCGCTGGCAGAATTTGGAGCCAGGGTCCGGATGGTAGCTCCTGACGGAACTGAGCAGGCTGCCAGGCTTTATGAGGATGGGCTGGTACAATGGGAAAAGCGATGCTTTATGCCAGCGGATATAGATGGATGCGATCTGGTTATTGCAGCGTCAGATGACAGTTTGGTGAACCGGCAGGCAGCAGAGCTGTGCAGGGAAAGGCAGATTCTTGTCAATCATGCGGGAGACAAAGGATTGTGTGATTTTTATTTTCCCGGTATTGCCAGGGAGGGGAATCTGGTGGCCGGAGTGACTGCTTCCGGAAAGGATCACAGGATGGCAAGTGAGGTGACAGGACGGCTGCAGTCATGGCTGAAGCAGTTTGCACGTGGGTAAAGGGGAGCTAAAACAAAGAAAAGATTAAGAAAGAAGGACAGGATAAAATGATACAGAGACCAAGAAGGCTAAGGGGAAATGCGCTGCTGCGCAAAATGGTGAGGGAAACCAGGGTGGATAAATCCTCTCTGATTTATCCGGTTTTTGTCCGGGAGGGAAGGAATGTTCAGGAGGAGATTCCCACTATGCCGGGGCAGTACCGCTATACCATCGATAAAATGTCCGGAAAGCTGGAGCAATTAAAAAAGGCAGGTGTGGACCGTGTGATCTTTTTTGGGATTCCAGGAGAAAAGGATGAAATAGGAAGCGGGGCTTATGCGGAGGACGGAATTGTACAGAAGGCTCTCAGGGAAGCAAAACGGCAATTTGGAGAGGACTTGTATTTGATTACGGATGTGTGTATGTGTGAGTATACATCACATGGGCACTGCGGAATCCTTAAGGGACATGAGGTGGATAATGATCCTACCTTAAAGCTTCTGGCTAAAACAGCTCTTTCTCATGCCCAGGCAGGAGCGGATATGGTGGCTCCTTCAGATATGATGGACGGAAGGGTTCTGGCAATCCGCAATGAGCTGGATGAAAGCGGATATTCCCATGTGCCGATTATGTCCTATGCAGTGAAATATGCATCCGGCTTTTATGGGCCGTTTCGGGATGCAGCAGGTTCCGCACCGTCCTTTGGAGACCGGAAGTCTTACCAGATGGACTTTCACAACCGGAAGGAAGGAATCAAGGAGGCTTTAACCGATGTGGAGGAAGGGGCGGATCTTCTGATTGTAAAGCCAGCTCTTGCTTATCAGGATATTATCCGCCAGGTGTCAGATCTGGTGGAGATTCCGGTGGCAGCATACAGTGTCAGCGGGGAATATGCCATGGTAAAGGCAGGTGTAAAGTTAGGATATGTGGAAGAAGACCGGATGATTGCAGAGATGGCAGTAGGAGCCTTCCGTTCCGGCGCTTCCGTTTATATTACTTACTTTGCGGAAGAAACAGCACGGCTGATGGATAGGGGGATAATCGGATAAATAATTTAACAAAGCTGAAAATAATAAAGCATGGCAGGAGCGTAAAGATTGGCTCCTGCCATGTTTGCATGGGTATTTGACAGATGATATCTAATTTAATTATGAAAATTACCAGGTTTTTTCCAGGTTCATTTTAAAATCAAACCGGAAAGGACTGTTGCTTTGAGCTTTCAGCTTATTATAAATCTCCCGGCGCTCTGTGCTTTCTTCCTCAGCCCAATAATCATAGCCCCACAGGTAGCTGTCCATAAAGTCATCCCAGGACTCGTACATGGACTGTATGGTCTGGGCTACCTCTAAGGATTTGTCCAGGGCCTCCTGTTCTGTATAGTATCCTGCATGATAATATGCAGAAAGGAGATACATGGCACGGGAATAATCCCAGGCGGCAATGGCATCTGCACCATGTTCGGTATAGACGCCAAAAGCTCTTGCAAAGGAATTGGCTGTTTCATCTTCAAAGTCATATTCGTCTTTGAGGAGAGCTGCCAGATCCTCTGTGGAAGTATCGGCAGTCACACCTGCGTCTTCTAAGGCCTTCATATTTTCCGCAAAATCAACACGATGGCCCTCTGAAAGAATCCAGTCTATATTTTCATCTGCGCTGGTCCGGTCCTCTACGCCCCAAGAGTCAGCAAGACCTGCCTGCATAATGGTTTTTGAGTCATCATTGGCAGGTATTCCGCCGAAAAGATTAAAATCTCTCCCGTTAAGATCAATCAGAACAGCATAGGCGGCATTGAACCATCGAAGTGTATCTGTCATCTCAGAAGAAAAGTTATCTTCCACTTCTGGCGGATTTTCCTGGAACTTAGAACAGGAGGCATTGAATGAGGCAATATCTTCGTCTGTAAGCTTATCTGCAATATAAGTAAGGGCATAGTAGGCATAGGATGTTTCGCCATATATCAGATATGCGCCGCCTGTGACGCCGCCTGCAGTCATTTTGCAGGTATAGGCAGTGATTTCGCTCATTCCCGGGACAGATGGTGCAGTCGTTGATTCCTTGTCAGAAACATTATAGCTGGCTTCTACCATTTCTGCCACCATTTCTATGGAGTTGGCCATCATGTTGGCGCCGTTTTTGGGAAATTGCAGAATTGCGGCAGCTTTGTCCCCTTTTTTGTTGCCTGCGCCCAGCCAGAAGTCCATCTCCAGATCCTCAGTCTGCCAATCCTGGTCAAAATAAATGGATACGGTTTTATCTGTGGTGGAAAATTCTTTCATGTCGGAAAGATAATCTTTCGAGGCTTCGTCACCATTTGTGGTTTTCTGGGAATTTTCCGAGACAGCGCTGTCTTTTTTCGATGATTTATCACCACAGCCTTGCAGAAGCATGGCAGAGCATGTCAATGCCAGACAGAATATAAGGGCCTGGCGTTTTATTTTTTTCATAAACATGATAGGTTCCTCCTGTTTCTCCTAATCGTAACATAAAAAGGCCAACATCCGTTCGGTAAACCGGAGATAGGATGCTGGCCTTTATAAAACTTACAGCATATTAAGGTTGATATGAAAATTTAAGCGGTAGCTCCATGGCTGGCATAGTACTCGTCAAAGAGCTTGCCGACAGCCGTATGGGTGTCGCCGCAGATAGAGGGAAGGTCTCCGCCCCATGCGGCGCCTGCCTGCTCAAATCCTTTTTCCACGGCAGCCTGCATCTTCTTCATGGTTTCTACATCATCGCCTGCCAATGCCTGGGCGAAATCAAAGATTCTCTGGGAAGTCTGCTTTACACCCCAGAAACCATCCTCAGAGATAGCTTCCTCTGCTTCAGCCTTTGTCTTGGCGTCTACGGTATAATTGCCGCTGGCCATGAACTTCCAGAAATTGTCTCCCTGAAGGGATGCAGCAGAAATACCTTGCTTCTGGAATGTCTGTACCATCATGTTGGTGAAACGGGACATCTGGCTATCCAGATCTGCCTTTAAGCTTTCCACCAGCTTTGAACGGTCAGAATCGCTCATCTTGTTAAAATCTGGGTTCTTCAGTTCAACACGGTCTACATCCGGCTTATCCTTGCCTGCTTCTGCGCCTGCAGCGGCCTGTGTATTGGAATTGGTGCTGGCAGCATTGGTCTTTGTGGTCTGAGTTGGCTGTGCGTATTGACGGACAGCCAGATCCTGGCTATTAACCTGCATAGAAAAATCCTCCTTTTTGAAGTGATAAATTAAATTATGGGAATACCATTTATTAACTATATCGACGTTTTGAAGGAAAAATAAAGGGAGGATGGAAAATTTTCGCATTGCAGGCCGGAATTGGTATTTGTATTGGATTCATAATGAAAATCAAGGCTGCATAAAATGTAAAAAACATTCTCAAGGGTAAAACCATGAAGGATTATATCGAAGAACGGGCGGTGGCAATCGCCAATTACATCATAGACCATAATGCAACGGTGCGGCAGACTGCAAAACGGTTTGGGATAAGCAAGAGTACGGTACATAAAGATGTTACAGACCGATTAGAGCATATTAATCCATCTCTGGCGGCTCAGGCCCGGGTGGTGCTGGATGTAAATAAGTCAGAGAGGCATATTCGGGGCGGGCTGGCTACGCGGGAAAAATATCAGCACCGTCTGGCAATCTGCAGCAAAGAGGAGGATTAACATCAGAGGGAGACAAAAGAACCATTCCGTGCGAGTGGTTCTTTTGTTTCCGGAGGTATTTTGCAGATTATAATTATCTTAGAAACAGGGGAATCAGTTTTTCATAAAGCTTTCGGTAGGGCTGATACCGCATGGGCAGGTCTGGCCAGGTCTTTTTGTCCACAATGCTCTTTTTGTGGGAAAAAGTTTCAAAGCCTTCTTTTCCGTGGTAAGAACCCATGCCGCTTTCTCCAAAGCCGCCAAAGCCCATCTGGCTGGTGGCAAGATGAATAACCGTGTCATTGATGCAGCCGCCGCCAAAACCACAGCGTGCTGTGATTTTTTTGGCGGAGTGTCTGTTGCTTGTAAAGATGTATAATGCCAGGGGATGGGGCAGGGTGTTGATTCTGCGGATGGCTTCATCTAAGGAGGAAAAGGTTAATATTGGCAGAATCGGGCCAAAGATTTCTTCCTGCATAACAGCATCGGAAAAATCGGTGTGATCCATAAGGGTTGGCTCAATCCTAAGCGCCTGGCAGTCAGAGCCGCCGCCCCACACAATTTTAGATGGATCCATCAGGCTGGTCAGACGTTTAAAGTGTTTTTCATTAATGATTTTTCCATAATTCTGATTTTTCAAAGGATCCTTACCAAACTGCTGTTTGATCTGTTTTTGAAGTTCTTTTACTAGCTGATCTTTGACAGACCGGTCGCAGTAAAGGTAATCCGGCGCAACACAGGTTTGGCCGCAGTTTAGGAATTTTCCAAACACAATGCGCCGGGCTGCTAAGCGGAGGTTGGCAGTGCGATCCACTACACAAGGACTTTTTCCACCCAGCTCCAGGGTGACAGGGGTTAAACGGGCGGCAGCACGGGCCATTACCTCTTTTCCCACTGCCTGGCTTCCGGTGAAAAAGATATAGTCAAAATGCTGGTTCAGCAGACAAGCATTTTCTGCTCTGCCTCCAGTGACAACGGCTGCATGTTTTTCCTCAAAACATTGGCTGATGATGGACTGGATCACCTGACTGGTAAAGGGCGAATAGGCGCTGGGCTTTAAGACAACCGTGTTGCCGGCTGCAATGGCGTCAATCAGAGGATTAAGAGCCAGCAGAAACGGATAGTTCCAGGGGCTCATGATCAGAACCACACCATAAGGGGAAGGTTTTTGATAACTTCTGGAATGAAATTGAGCCAGCGGGGTGGGGACTGTCTTTTCACGGGCAAAAAAGCGGATATGTTTAAGCATAAAGGTGATCTCGCTTAAGACAATGCCTGTCTCGCACATGTAGCTCTCAAAGCTGCTTTTTCCCAAATCATTTAAAAGCGCTTCATGGATATCAGCTTCCCGTTCCAATATACAGGTTTTCAGCTTGTTTAATGCTTCTATACGACCGCTTAGACTCAGGGTAGCTCCGGTAAAAAACCAGGTACGCTGCTTTTCTACGATTCGAAGGATTTCTTGTTCTTTCATAGTGATTGCTTTCCTTTCATTATTATTCTATATTTTATGGCAGGAGTTGGATTTTTACAAGAATAAGGGAAGAAATTTTATGATAAACTTCCAAACTGCAGTTTTCGGGAATAGGTACAATCATTGGAGAATAGATTAGTAGTAGTCAAATTTTATGGAGGTTGATATGGGTAAACGGGTAAGTGGAAAGATGGTATGGGTGGTTTTTTTGCTGTGTTGGGTAATGATGGTAAGATTTTTGACCGGATGCAGCGTTGAGAAGGAAAATCAGGATAAGGTGAGGGATTTGGAGTCAACCGTGGTGGGAGAGGCAGAGCTTCCCGAGGAGTTAAAAAGTTTGGTGGAGGAAAAAAAGGCGGCGCCTTTTAAACTGACTTACAGTAATGATCAGGGACTTTACATAGCAGTGGGGTATGGTGAGCAGCCTACCGGCGGATACAGTATATCAGTCAATGAATTGTATTTGACAGAAAATTCCATTGTGATTGATACTGAGCTTTTGGGACCGGAAAAAGGGGAGACCGTGGGGGTGGAGAAATCTTATCCCTATCTTGTGGTGCAGACAGAGAGTTTGGAGAATCCGGTGATTTTTCAGTAAATTTTCTGGCAGCTCTTTTCAGAAAGGAACAGATATGATATAATAAAAACGGAAAGGCAGATCGTTGTCTGCCTTTTTTTATAGGATGGCAGGGTGAAAGATTTTCAGAGTATCTGGGAAGATGCATGACAGAGTGTTTTTTCAGAATATAAAGGGGAACGAATATGATACAAAAAGCGGCAAGATTTGCCATAAAAGCTCATGAGGGGATGGTGCGCAAGGGAGGCAGTATGCCCTATATTTATCATCCCATGGAGGTGGCGCTGCTGGTGTCTCGAATGACACAGGATGCGGAGGTGATTGCGGCAGCCTATCTGCATGATGTTTTGGAGGATACACCGGTGACGGCGGAAGAATTGGGACAGGTTTTTGGAAGCAGAGTATTAGCACTGGTCCAGGCGGAGACAGAGGACAAGTCCTTGAGCTGGGAGGAGCGAAAAGGTCACACGATCCGGCATTTGGAGCATGCGTCTTTGGAGATAAAGATTTTAACCCTTGGGGACAAGCTGAGCAATATACGTGCTACAGCACGGGATTATATGGTAATGGGAGACGAGATATGGGCGCGTTTTAATGAAAGGCGGAAAGAACTTCATAAGTGGTATGCCAAAGGGATTCTGGATGGATTAAAGGATATGGAAGAATATCCGGCTTATCAGGAATATAAAGATTTGTATCAGTTTGTTTTTGGGGCTTGAAATTTCAGGCTCCTTTTTGTATAATGAAAAAATAACAGATCCTGTCAATTCTTGGCAGGGTTCTTGAGAGACTGGTCAGTTCTTGGCTGGTTATCCCATGTTGGTGGAAGTGTTTTGGAAAAATTCTGAGAAGAAGGAGGATTGTATTTGGAAAAAAGAAAAGAGCCGGTCAGTATCCGAAATCGGAGAGTTAGGAAAACAATCGCACGATCAGAGGAAGATGCCAGAGAGCATGAAATGAAGAAAAAGGCCCATTTACTTCAGATGATTTTATGGGTTGGAGTGATTCTGCTTCAGATGGCTGTAGTGGGGAATATGGAGGTACATGCACAGGAGCCGGATGGCGCGGTGCAGGAAGAACAGGAAGACAGAATGGTGGTTTTGTCTGAGATTTATCAAAGAAGGGAGGATTGTCCTTTACCGGGGAGTGTACATGTGGCTGAGGATGGGACAAAATATCCGCTTTTGTCCTGGGAGATTGAGTGCATTCAGGTTCCTGCCCAAAGGCGTGCAGTGAAAACAGAAGGAATCTGTGGTCCCTTGGAAGGGATTTCCCAGATTCCGGAAAGTATTATGGTAACAGCCTGGGAAGGAGAATGGAAGACAGAGGCGTCCTGCCGTTTGAAGGAAATGATCTCTGTAAAAGAAGAATGGCAGGAGGATTTTTCCTTTCCGGTTACGTTTCACCGGTATGATGCAGAGGTGTACCGGCTGGGAGACCGTATGATCCCAGGAAATAAGGAAAGTCCCTGGTTTAAGGGGTGTGAGGAGCTTTTGCTGCAGGAGATCGGGGTATCACCGGAGGAATACCAGGTGACAGAAGTTCGATGGAACGGGGAGCCGTATGAGGATGAAAATGGGGAGCTTTGCCGGGATGCAAAAGCTTTTGGGAGAAAGCTGGTTCGGGATTACCGGCTTGTATATGAAGGAACAGCGGAATTTCCTGCACATGAAGCATGGAGAACAGCCGCAGTTTATGGAATAAGAGAAGGGGATGGTGTCAAGGAGGCAGAGGAGACCATAAGGGAGGATGTGGTTGTGTCCATAGAGGAAGCGCCTTCTGCAGCCGGTGCATTTTCGGCAGCGGCCAGGCTATGGGAGAGGATAACGCAGACTCTTTTGCTGACCATTGGAATCGGGGCGGTTTTGTTTTTTGCCGGGCTGTTGATTCTTGCAGCGCTGTGGCTTATCCGAAGCTTCCGGCCCTATGGAAGAAAAGGGAAGACTATGGATTGTGTTTTTGAGAAGAATGAGGTAAGATGTAAAAAGCAGAGGAACAAATATAATAAGTAAAAGGAGAACAAAACTATGTATACAGAAAATAATACTGTTGCACCGCAGAGTTTAGAGGGCGGGGTGACGAGAAAGATACTGTCTTACAGCAAGAACCTGATGACAGTGGAACTGCGCTTTCCGAAAGGCGGAGTGGGGGCAAAACATTCTCATCCTCATGAGCAGATCGGGTATATTGTGTCAGGAAGATTGATTTATCAGGAGGAGGGGTGTGAGGATAAGGAGCTTTGCACAGGAGATACTTATTATGTAAAGCCTGGGGCAGAGCATGGGGTTTTGGTGCTGGAGGATACGGTTCTGCTGGATATCTTTACGCCTATGCGGGAGGATTTTGTAAAATAACTATATTTATAAGGAAAAGAAGGAGGAGCAAACATGCTTTTTATTGAATATCCGAAGTGCAGTACCTGTCAGAAAGCGAAAAAGTGGTTGGAGAGTCATAAGATTGAGTTCACGGACCGGCATATTGTGGAGGAGAATCCTACGAAAGAGGAACTGGCGGAATGGATTTCCCGTTCCGGGCTGGATATCAAGCGGTTTTTCAATACCAGTGGTATGAAATACAGGGATTTGGGGTTAAAGGATAAGCTGACTGCCATGACAGAGGAGGAGAAGATCACGCTTCTTGCCAGTGACGGAATGCTGGTAAAACGTCCGATGATTGTGGGAGAAAAGATTGTGTTGGTTGGCTTTAAGGAAAAGGAGTGGGAGGAGGCATTGCTGTAATGGGGCCGTTTGAGTATGTGGTAGAGCAGATTGACGGAGATTATGCACAGCTTTTAAGAACCGATGAACCAAACCATGAGAGAAAGCTGGTGGCCCGTGCGCTGCTTCCTGAGAATCTTGAGGAGGGGATGAGGCTGCGCTATGAGATGTTTGAATATACGAGCATAGAGTGAGCAGTCATATATATTTTAGGGAGAAAAGCCGCCGTATTCGTTTGATATTCGGCGGCTTTTGACTGTATAGGAGATTTTTTATAACCATGCTTGTTTTACTGAAGGGATTCCCGCAGTGTTTTTACTGCCTGGATAACAGCCGTAGGAATGACGGCAAAGATCACAATAGTAAGAAGCTGATGAAGGTTTAAATCTGCCACAGCAAATAAGACCTGAAGTCCTGGCAGGAACAAAACGGCTGACAGCAGTACAACACCTGCTTCAAATGCCATTACACTCCACAGATTGCCGGAAAAGCCTAAGCGGATAATGGAGTGCTCACTGCGGCAGTTAAAACCATGGAACAGGCGGGCCAAGGTCAGGGTAGCAAATGCCATGGTGCTGGCAGTTCCGGCGCCGCCGGTTTCTAATCCAAAATGAAAGGCAATCATAGTGCAGGCGGCAATCAAGCCTCCCTGAAGAAGAATGCGGGAGAGAAAAGGTTTGGTGAGGATACCTTCTGTGGGCTCCCGCGGCGGTTGATCTAAAAGTCCTTCCTCCTGCGGCTCCATGCCGATGGCAATGGCAGGCAGGGAGTCTGTCAGAAGGTTGATGAACAAAAGATGTACCGGGGCAAAGGGCATGGGAAGCGCCCGCAGGGAGGTGTAGAGTACACTGAAGATTCCGGCTATATTGCCGGAAAGCAAGAACTGGATAGCATGGCGGATATTGCGGTATACGTTTCTGCCGTTGGCTACAGCCTTGATAATTGTGGCAAAATTGTCGTCAGTAAGGATCATGGAGGCAGCATCCTTGGAGACCTCAGTTCCGGTGATGCCCATGGCGACGCCGATGTCCGCCTGCTTTAAAGCGGGGGCGTCATTGACTCCGTCTCCGGTCATAGCTACAATGTGCCCGCGGGATTGCCATGCCTTAACAATCCGGATCTTGTGTTCCGGGGAAACACGGGCATAGACAGATATTCTGTTTAGGTTTTCAAGCAGCCATGAGTCATTCATGGAATCCAGTTCAGGACCCGTTACCGCAAGATCTCCGGTTCGAAATAAGCCGATTTTCTGTGCAATGGCAATGGCAGTGATTTTGTGATCTCCGGTGATCATGACTGGCCGTATGCCGGCGCGGCGGGCGTTTACTACAGCGGTTTTGGACTCAATACGAGGAGGATCCATCATTGCTGCCATACCGAGAAAAATCGTATCCTGTTCTGTCTGGTTTTCCCATGAGCTTGGATCTTGTATTTCTTTATAAACCATGGCAAGAACCCGAAGCCCCTGAGATGACCATATTTTGTTTTGCTCTAAGATCTGCTGTTTCTGAAGACCGTTTAGAGGGCGGACTCCGGCAGTGGTGAGAATGCCGGAGCTTTTTTCCAGCAATACATCCAAAGCTCCTTTTATAAATACTAAATATTTATCATTGATTTTGTGCAGGGTACACATTCGCTTTTTGGAAGAATCAAAGGGAAGTTCTTCCAGGCGGGGCAGCTCGCTTCGAAGAAGGGAAATATCTGTTCCTGCCATTTCTGCCATCTCCAACAGGGCAGCTTCCGTGGGATCGCCCAGCCGGTGATCAGGCAGAGCGGCGGCTCTGGCTCCGGACATGGGAGAAGAAGGGACTGCTTTTACAGGCTGGGCGTCATTGGTGAGAACAGATGCGTAGAGCAGGTAGCGATGCACCGGATGGCATAGATTTAAGCCAAATGGTTTCATAAGATGGCTGTCAGTGTAGATCTCCTGGACGCTCATTCGGTTCTGGGTCAGGGTTCCGGTTTTATCAGAGCAGATAACGGACACACAGCCTAAGCTTTCCACGGCTTTTAAATCTTTGATAATGGCATGTTCTTTTGCCATGCGCTGTGTTCCCATTGCCTGTACAATGGTGACAATAGAGCCTAATGCCTCTGGTATTGCGGCTACGGCCAGAGCAACGGCAAACATAAGAGATTCCAGTATAGGGGTTCTGCGATATAAGCTAAGGATAAAAACCAATGCACAGATCAGCATGATCATAGCGGCAAGACGGCTTCCAAACTGGTCTAAGCTTACCTGCAGAGGGGTCTTTTTTTCTTCAGCGGCATTCATCATAGCTGCTATTTTTCCGATTTCTGTGTCCATGCCGGTAGCCGTGACAACGGCTGTGGCCCTGCCTCCCGTGATGAGAGAACCAGAAAAAATCATGTTGCTTTGTTCTGCTAAAGGAACCGGGGAGCTGCTTAAGGTGTCGGACTTCTTTTCCACATTGTCAGATTCTCCGGTAAGAGAACTTTCATTTACCATCAGATTATGGCATTCTAAAATTCTTCCATCTGCTACGACAAGATCTCCAGCCTCTAAAAGAAGAATGTCTCCGGGAACTACCAGGGAAGATGGAATTTCTATGGTTTGCCCATCTCGGAGGACTCGTGCGGCAGGAGAGGACAAGGCTTTCAGGCTGTTCAGGGATTTTTGGGCTTTTTGATGCTGGGTGGTTCCTAGAACTGCATTTAAAAGGATCACAGCAAAGATTACAATGGTGCTTTCTACATTGTCAGACATCATGGAGATCACAGCGGCAACCATAAGGATAATTACCAGCAGATCTTGGAACTGTTCCAAAAATACCTGCCATGCTTTTTTCTGTATCTGTTCCTTTAAGGTGTTCTCTCCTGTCTCATCTAGAATGATCTTTGCTTCATGGGTTGTCAGCCCTCTTTCTGATGTATGCAGACGGGCTAATACACGTTCTTTTGGAGACAGATACCAGTCATTCATACCGTAGCTCCTTTCCCTTTTAGGGTAATGTCAGCATTCATAAGTAATGATATGAATGAAAAAAGACTTTTCATACATGAAAATAGATTTCCGTATGAAAAGTCCTGAATTTAGGAGAAGAAGCAGCAACTCATCGAATCCGCTCGGGAAATCCGATCTTTTTTTGTACCTTTCTCAAAGTCTTGTTGGAGAGATACTGCGCTTTTTCTGCATTATTTTTAATAATACTGTTTAAATAATCTTTATTCTTGCTCAAGTCTGCAAAGCGATCCTGCAGTGGCTTTAACACGGCGACGACAGATTCTCCTACTGCGGTTTTGAAATCTCCGTAGCCTTTGCCGTCAAACTCTTTTTCTGTTTCAGCAGGAGTCTTGCCGGTGCAGGCGCAGTAGATGTCAATCAGGTTGTGAATGCCTGGCTGTTCATCCCGATAGCGTACACAGGCTTCGGAATCTGTGACGGCACGCTTGAACTTGCGCATGATGGTATCCGGATCATCCATCAGATAAATGCTGGCATTAGGATTCTCATCAGATTTGGACATCTTTTTGGAGGGATCCTGCAGGCTCATGATCTTGGCGCCTACCTTGCCGATATATGCTTCCGGTATAGTAAATACATCGCCGTAAATAGCATTGAATCTCTGTGCAATGTCACGGGTGATCTCTAAATGCTGCATTTGGTCAATGCCGACAGGAACCACATCGGACTGATACAGCAAAATATCAGCCGCCATCAGCACCGGGTAGGTGAACAGGCCGGCATTAATATTGTCAGCGTGTTTAGAGGCTTTGTCCTTAAACTGGGTCATGCGGTTCAGCTCGCCCATATAGGTAAAGCAGTTTAAAATCCATGCAAGCTCTGCATGGCCGGTTACATGGGATTGATAGTATATACAGTTCTTTTCCGGATCTAAGCCCGCTGCAATATACAGGGTCAGCAGAGTACGCGCCCGCTTGCGCAGCTCTGCAGGATCCTGGCGGACTGTAATGGAGTGCATGTCCACCACTCCGTAGAAGGTTTCATATTCGTCTGCAATGCTGACCCAGTTTTTCAATGCGCCCAGATAATTGCCCAAAGTCAAATTGCCGGTTGCCTGCATGCCGCTGAATAGTACTTTTTTTCCGTCTAACATAATTTTTCTCCTGGTTTTTGCAGCAGGCGGAAGATTTTATCATGGATCAGAGGTTTTCGCTGCCGCATGTTTTCGATGAAATTAGTTTATCACCGGGGAAGGGAAATGTCAACCAGTGGGCACAAAACGGTATCCTAACCCGCGCACAGTTACGATATGGGAAGGTTTTCCCCGATTGTCTTCGATTTTGCCCCGAAGCCGGTTGATATAGACCATAATCGCGTTGTCATCTACTGCCACATCTGTGCCCCAAACCTGTTCATAGATCATGTCTTTTGTGTAGATCTGGCCAGGATGCTGCAAAAACAACAAAAACAAAGCTGCTTCTCGAGTGGAGAGAACCAGTTCTTCGCTGTTTTTATAAAAGCGCATGGTGGAGTAATTGTAGGTAAATGGACCGCATTCCAGCACATCCGGTTTGTTTAATATCATATCCCGGTTACGGCGGATAAGAGCTTTAACCTTGGCTCCTAGCACTACGGGACGAAAGGGCTTGGTGATATAATCGTCAGCGCCTATGGATAGTCCATATAAAGAGTCATAGTCCTCGTTACGTCCGCTGACGATCATCACAGGAGTCTTAATTCCTTGGCTGCGGAGGCGTTTGATGACATCAAACCCCTCCATATCGCCCAGCATGATGTCCATTAAAATCAAGTCATAAGTATTGCTGGCAAGCAGCCGCAGGGCAGCGGTTCCGCTGTCTGCGGCAGTGGTTTCCATTTCATTGCTGCGCATGACCTTTTCCAACAGCTTGCGGATAGCCGGATCGTCATCAACAATTAATATTTTGTCTGCCATAGCGGGCCTCCTGAGAGTAAAAAGTTGATGAAAAATGGTATTGAAAATATTATAGTATTAAGATAATCTTTAGTCAAGAACTGCTAAAGAGGGAAGGCAGCTTCGTTAAAGATGTAAGCTTTGGAGGTTATACTCTCCTCATAATAAAGAAAACCATTACGAGAGACGTAAGGAGGAGGGAAATCATGAGTGAAATGATGCTTGCATTACTGGGGTTTGCAACGATCATCATGATCATTGTGCTGCTGCTGAGAAATGTGACGGTACCGGCCATTGCTTTTATCGGGGTGTCTACGGTCACAGCATTGATTCTGGTTTTGACAGGAACTTTCAGCATTGAGGAAATGGGAGATTTCATTTCTGCAGGTGTGAAAGGGGTTCATTCTACAGCAGCCTTGTTTATTTTTTCTGTTTTGTTTTTTGGAATTATGTCAGATGTGGGGATGTTTGACAGAATAATCAATGCTCTGATGAAAAAGGTTGGCAATAATGTGGCGGGAGTTGCATTCATGACCTGCATTATAGCTATGATCGGACATTTGGACGGAGGCGGCGCTTCTACCTTTTTGATTACGATTCCGGCTATGCTTCCGGTATATAAAAGATTGAAAATGCGTCCCACCACCTTGCTTTTAATCTGTGTGACAGCTATGGGAGTCATGAATCTGATGCCCTGGGGAGGGCCGACTATGCGGGCCGCTTCTGTGCTGGAGATAGAGGCGAATACCCTGTGGATGAAACTTTTGCCTATGCAGCTTGTAGGTATCGGTATTGCCTTATTTACTGCGTTTTTCTGGGGAACTGTGGAAAAGAAACGGGGAGCCGGCGAAAACAGCGCTCTGGTATTGGATGAGTCAGAGGAGCCGGAGGACACAAAGGAGACAACATCCTCTGAAGATCTGACAAGACCAAAGCTGTTTGGATTTAATGTAGTGTGGACGCTGCTGATTATTGCAGCGCTGGTGTTTTTAGATGTACCGTCTTATTATACTTTTATGGTAGGATGTGTGGTAGCGCTTCTGGTGAATTATCCAGGGGCAAAGCTGCAGGGAAGGATTATCAAATCCCATGCAGGGCCGGCTTTGACCATGGCGTCCACGATTCTGGCTGCCGGAGTGTTTTTAGGGGTACTGGAAGACAGCGAGATTATGAATCAGATGGCAGCAGTATTGGCTTCCTTTATTCCTCAGTCTATGGGCCGTTTCCTGCCGCTGATTATTGGTGTATTATCTGTACCGCTTACTTTATTGTTCTGTACAGATTCTTATTTTTATGGTTTGCTTCCGGTGCTTATCAGTGTGGGGAATCAGTTTGGCGTGGATCCGGTTCATACGGCTATTACAATGGTTGTCTGCCGGAACTGTGCTACCTTTATCAGTCCGGTGGTTCCGGCTACTTTCCTGGGAGTTGGCTTGGCCGGCGTGGAGATTAAAGACCACATTAAAAACAGCTTTTTCTGGATTTGGGGTGTAAGCATTGTCTGCCTTCTGTCTGGGTTAGTGTTGGGAGTGCTGACTATTTAAATAGAGGATATGCAGGTATCTGAGTAGTAAAAACAGGATGCGGGTGTTCGGAAACTGAATGTGATTCATCAGTCCGGGCATCCGCAGTTTTTTCTTGCATTTTTTTTGTCACTGTGCTATAGTATACAAGGTTTTCGCTTTAACACTTTTATCTGATAAAGCAAACAAGAGGACAAAACAGGAGACGATTATGGAAAAACAGGAAAAAATTTCCGGACAGGAGCAGGCAGCGATTGAGCAGAAGGCACAGCAGCTGTTGGAAGAAAAGGATTCGGAATCCCGCACGCGCACTTATACAGGACCGATGGAGAGGGTATTGGTCGTGCTGCTTTTTGCCTGGGCAGTATTTCAGTTGTATTTTACGACCTTTGGTGTGATGAGCGCCGTCAATCTGCGGGCATTTCATTGTATGTTTCTGCTGGGCTTTACTTTTTTATTGTATCCCACTTATAAGAAAGAACGGCGTATGCGCAGGTTTCCTCCGGTGTGGGATGTGGGATTAATCCTGCTGGCAGCGGCTGCCTTTGGATATTTGATCTTAAATTATACCAGGATCGCCCAAAATGGCGGAAGGGTCAGCAGCTTTGAATTGCTCCTGGCTGGTGTCGCATTGGTCATTGTATTTGAGGCAGCCAGGAGGGCATCGGGAAATCTGGCTGTATTGGCGCTGGTTTTTCTGGCTTATAACTGGTTCGGGAAATATCTGCCAGGGATGTTAGGGCATAACGGATTTTCTTTAAAACGGGTGCTGACTACCCAGTTCTGGGGAACCCAGGGGGTGCTGGGAACCGGAATCGGCGTTTCGGCTACCTACATATTTTTATTTGTTGTATTTGGATCATTTTTGAAATACAGTGGTTTCTCTAAGTTTATCAATGACTTTTCTCTGACATTGGTAGGACAGACTCCTGGAGGGCCGGCAAAAGTGGCAGTACTTGCCTCCGCCCTGATGGGAATGATCAATGGTTCTGCCATTGCCAATGTGGCCACCACCGGAACGATTACCATACCGCTGATGAAGCAGACCGGATATAAAAAGGAGTTTGCCGGGGCAGTGGAAGCAGTGGCTTCCACTGGCGGTCAGTTTTGTCCGCCGATTATGGGGGCAGTGGGATTTGTCATGGCAGAGTTTTTGGGCATCAGCTACACAAAAGTAATGATCGCTGCTATTGTGCCTGCTTTTTTATATTATCTGGGGCTTTTATTTGCCGTACATTTTGAGGCAAAGCGGTTGGGGCTTTCGGGTCTTTCAAAGGAAAATATACCGGAGGCCAAAAAGGTTTTGAAAGAGCAGGGACATTTGGTGATCCCGCTGGCAGTGCTGATTGTGATTATGTGTATGGGATATACTCCTCTTTATGCGGCAGTGATTGCCATTTTTGCTACCATTGGGGCAAGCTGGCTGCGCAAGGACACTCGTATGACATGGGACAAAATTGTGGCGGCTACCGTGGAGGGGGCAAGAAGCGCTGTTTCCGTGGGAGTTTGCTGTGTGGTGATCGGGGTGATCATCGGGACTGTTACCTTGACAAGTCTGGGACTGAATATGGGATATTTGATTTTAGATTTAGTGAAAGACGGCAATTTGTATCTGACAGGGCTGCTGGTAATGATCATGTCCACGATTTTGGGAATGGGTGTGCCGGGGGTAGCTGCCTATGTGATTGTAGAGGCAGTGGCAGTGCCGGTACTGATTAAGGTAGGGGCATTGGATATTGCAGCCCACATGTTCTGTCTGATTTATGCCTGTTTGTCTAATATTACCCCGCCGGTGGCCATGAGCGCTTATGTGGCGGCTGGGATTGCAGGTTCAAACCAGACTAAAACCGGGATTTTATCGGTTCGGTTGGGACTGGTGGGATTTTTGATACCGTTCTTTTTCCTGGGAAATCCGGTGCTTTTGATTGGCGCGGATACAGCTTTAGGCATGGCAGAAAGTTTGTGGGCCATGTTTACGGCCTCTGTGGGAACCATTGCCTTAGTCGGAGGACTGGAAGGGTGGTTTTTACAGCGGAGTGGATGGACGGAGCGGTTGATCCTCATTGCAGTGGCACCTCTCATGCTTTATCCGGGAACCTTGACCGACTGGATCGGGTTTGGGGCGTTAGCGGCAGTGGTCGGGCTGCAGCTCGCTCGCCGCAGACGTTTAGCTGCGTAAGAGGCCGGATTATGCCGCAATATATAAAGAAGCAGTCAATTTGTGCTTTCGAAGGTTTGCGGAGTTAGAGCAGTGCAAAAATATTATAAAATCTATGTGCAAAAAAGGAGAGAAGAAAAAATGAAAAAAATCGTATCATTGACATTGGCGGCCATTCTGGCAGCAGGTTCACTGGCAGGCTGCGGCGGCAATTCCGGTGAGGGCGGGACAAGTGCAGCAGAGAGTACGGCTTCTAAAGCATCTGAAGGGGAGGAAAATGGCAGTCAGGATGTGTCAGGAGAGGGAGCCGGTACAGTGGAACATGAACCGGTGATGATTAATTTTCCTACCGCGTCGGCTTCTGGAGCTTTGTATGCAGTAGGAGCAGCCATTACAAATCTGTGGAGTACAGAGATTGATTTTGTGAATGCTTCCAGTCAGGCTTCTGCAGGTGGTATTGAGAATCTGAATCTGGTTTCGGACGGAGAGGCACAGGTGTCCATTGCCATCAGCAGCAACTGTTATCAGGCGATGAATGGGACAGACAGCTTTGAGGGATATGCTTTTGAGGACTTAAAAGTCATTGCAGGTTTGTATTTTAACCCCAATCAGGTTGTGGTAACCGAGGTTTCCGGAATTGATTCTTTAAAGACTGTCTCCGGAAAGCATTTTGCAGTTGCGTCAGCAGGATCTAGTGTATACGGCGAGTGCCAGAACCATTTTACGGCGGCAGGTCTGACATTCCCTGATGATATTAACTGTGAGTATATCACGTTTACCGATGCGGCAGATATGCTGCAGAACGGCACCATTGACGGGGCGTGGATTATGTCAGGTGCTCCGGCCTCAGCAGTAACACAGGCATGTACTTCTGGCTGTAAGCTTTTAAACATTGAGGATGACATTGTAACTGCCCTTCAGGAAGAATATCCCTGGTATGCGCCGTTTACCATTCCTGCAGGCACCTACCCGGGACAGGATGATGACGTGCAGACAACAGCCATTAAGATGGTCATGTTTTGCTCTGATGAGCTGGATGAGGAGACCGTTTACCAGCTTACAAAGACATTTTGGGAGAATATTGATTCTTTAGGGGAAGCGCAGGGGAACTTAGCAGGGCTTACCCCGGAGGAGGCAGTAAAAGATATTGCGGAACTGCCTTTGCATGAGGGGGCGGCCCGGTATTATGAGGAGATCGGAGTGCTGAATTAAATCTAGTGCTCCACCCAGCCGGAAATGAATTTTCAGACACGCTCTAGTGCTCCATTCGGCCAGAAATTGCACTGCCAGTGCAGTTACTGGCCGGATGGAGCACTAGTCTTCTGGTATAAATGATCTTGCATAAAGGACGCTTAAGAAGGCTTCTGCAGTTATGAACATAAGGAGAGGGGCTGTGAAAAACAGGAGCTGAAAACTCCGATTTTCACGGCTCCTTTACGTTGCCGAAAAAAATTTAAACAGAAAATCCCAGGAAAGAAAAGGTTAAAAACGGATTCCAACTTGAGTTTCTTTTAAGAAGGTGATATGATAAGGCAAGGATAGCTTTTCGAAGACGGTTTCAGAGCTTGAAAAGACGGGGGGCAGAAGATGGATGTAAAAAGGGAAAAGAAATATAAAATATTGGTTGCTGATGATTCGGAGATGAATCGTTCGATTCTGGCCGATATTTTAGGGGATGAGTATGAGATTTTGGAGGCTCAGAACGGATTGGAGGCTGTGGCGGTTTTAAGGGAGAGGGGGCCGGAGCTTTCTTTGGTTCTGCTGGATATTGTGATGCCGGGGATGGATGGCTTTGAGGTGCTGGCCGTGATGAATAAGAACCGGTGGATTGAGGATATTCCGGTGATCATGATTTCTGCAGAGAGCAGCGCTTCTCATGTGGATCATGCCTATGAGCTGGGAGTTACAGATTATATCAGCCGTCCCTTTGATGCAGCGGTAGTTCATCGACGGGTAGTGAATACGATTCTTTTGTATGCGAAGCAGAAAAAGCTGGTGGGCATGGTATCCGATCAAATCTATGAAAAAGAGCGGCGCAGCAGCCTGATGATTGATATTTTAAGTCACATTGTGGAATTTAGAAACGGGGAGAGCGGCCTTCATGTGCTGCACATTCATACAATAACAGAGATTCTTCTCGAGCATTTGCTGCAGAAGACAAACAAGTATTCTTTGAAGTATTCTGATATTTCTTTGATCAGCACTGCTTCGGCCCTTCATGACATTGGAAAGATCTCTGTTCCGGATGAGATTTTAAACAAGCCGGGCAGGCTGACAAAAGAAGAATTTGAGGTTATTAAAACTCATTCTCAGGTGGGAGCCTCCATGCTCACAAAGCTTCCGTTTCAGCAGGATGAGCCTTTTGTAAAGACGGCTTATGAGATTTGCAGATGGCACCATGAGCGGTATGACGGGAAAGGCTATCCGGATGGGCTTAAGGGGGAGGAGATTCCCATTGCCGCTCAGATCGTGGCTTTGGCAGATGTGTACGATGCTCTGACAAGCGAGCGGGTTTACAAGAAAGCTTATTCCCATGAAAAAGCGGTGGAAATGATTTTAAACGGGGAATGCGGCCAGTTTAATCCTCTTCTCTTAGAATGTCTGACAGAAGCGGCTGATATGATTCGAACAGAATTAAATGTCCATTCTTTTGGCCCGGCCAGTCAGAGGGAGATTCAGAAGCTTACAGAAGAATTCCGTCATCATGAGGAGCTTTCCGCGTCAGAAAGAACTCTGCATCTTTTGGAGCACGAGCGGGAAAAATACCGGTTCTTTGCATCCATGTCCATGGAAATTCAGTTTGAATATACAGTGAATCCCCCTATGCTGACTTTGTCAGAGTGGGGAGCTGCCAGACTGGGGGAGAAAGAACTGGTGATGAGACCCCATAAAGACAAACACTTTTTGGAAATATTCGGAAAGACCCAGATGGAAGAATTTTTCCGGCTGCTTCTTAAGACTACACCGGAAAATCCGGTGATGCAGTACCAGTGCAGGATTTGGGTAGGCGGTCAGGAAAGGTGGCACAGGATTATCAGCCGGGCTACATGGTCTGCAGATGAGAAGCCGCAGTTTCTAGGTGCGATTGGAAAGGCGGTAGATATTCATGAGGAATGTACCAAGATGCTGGATCTGGAACATAGTGCCAGCCATGACGGAATGACCGGCCTTTTAAATTATGCCAGCTCAAAGAAGATTATTCAGGAGCGGATGGCAGAGGTGCCGGGAAAGAGATTTGCTTTGATTATTTTGGATTTGGACTATTTTAAAAGAGCCAATGATCAACACGGGCATATGTTCGGAGATCAGCTGTTAAAGTATTTTGCAGGAAAGCTTCGTCAGTGCATCCGCGGAGGAGATGTGGTTGCGCGGGTTGGCGGAGATGAGTTTGTAATCTTTTTAGAATATAAAGCCAGTTTAGAACAGATTGTAAACAGGATCTTTCATTCGCTTTTGGGTGAGTACGGGGAGTTTAAGATTTCTGTCAGCATGGGGGTGGCAAAGAGCAGCCTTCTGATCAGCAATTATGAGATGATTTTGCACTGTGCAGACCGGGCTTTGTATTTTGCAAAGCGCAGCGGCCGCGGGAGGTACAGCTTTTATGACGAAACAATGAAAGATATGTTTTCGGTGATTTCTCCGATTGATGAGGAACGATGACAAAGCAGTAAGGACAAGATGCTGATACCTGACATAGAGGTATCGGCATTTTTAACTTAAAATTCAGGTAAAAGGGGAAATAGTGTCACAAGACATTTCCTTTTTCGTTGTAAATAAGATAACAGCAATTCCTGTTCACTTAAAATGGGGTGTCGAAACTTGGCGATGGAATTTCATTGCGTACAGACAAAGGTTGCGTCTATAATACATTTTACAACAAGAGAAACAGGAGGGAAAGAAGAATGTCGGAGTATCATGTTGCAATTGCAGAGGATAACCCACAAATGCTCAATTTACTAAACGATATGCTGGAGGAGGAAAACGGTTTTCGGGTAGTAGGAAAGGCAGATAATGGAGTGGATGCTTATAATATGATTGTGGATACGAACCCGGACCTGGTGCTGATGGATGTGATTATGCCAAAGCTGGATGGGATCAGCGTAATGGAAAAGGTCAGAAAAGAGAAGACCGGCAGGAAGGTGCCTTCTTTTATTATGGTCACAGCAGCCGGAAGCGATCAGGTGACTCGTGATGCTTTCCGATTGGGAGCAAGTTATTTTATCATGAAACCATTTCAGAAAGAGCTGGTTATGGATAAAATCCGGCGAGTCTGTGCGGGAGCCGAGAAAAATAAGCCTTATGTGGAAAACGAGAAAATCAATCCATATATGGACAGAAATGAATATATCCGTCAGAACCTGGAGAATGATGTGACCAGACTGCTTCATGAAATCGGGATTCCGGCCCATATTAAAGGATATCAGTACTTAAGGGATGCCATAGCTATTTCCGTGGAGGAGGAGGAGATCTTAGTCAGCGTTACCAAGGTCTTGTATCCCACTATTGCAAAACGTCATAATACTACATCCAGCCGAGTGGAACGAGCAATTCGTCATGCCATCGAGGTGGCGTGGACAAGAGGGAGATTAGATACCATTCATGAATTGTTTGGGTATACCATCAGCAACGGCAAGGGAAAACCAACAAATTCAGAATTTATTGCGTTGATTTCGGATAAAATAAGACTGGATTATAAAAGAATGTAGTTTTTGAAGATTTTACTTCCTAAATCCGCTCAAATATTGTATACTAATAAGCATAAGGTCTGCTTTGGGGGCGGACGAAAGATTAGGAGGTTATTTCGATGAAGAAGATTTTATTTGTTGCATCAGAGGCAGTGCCTTTTATTAAGACAGGCGGCTTGGCAGATGTGGTAGGCTCTTTACCAAAGTGCTTTGATAAGGAGTATTTTGATGTGCGGGTGATGATCCCCAAATACCTGTGCATAAAAGAAAAATGGCGCAATGAAATGACTTATATTAACCATTTTTATATGGATTATTTAGGACAGGGACGTTATGTAGGCATTATGCAGTATGTTCTTGACGGCATTACTTTTTATTTCATTGACAATGAATCCTATTTTTCCGGTGACAAGCCTTACGGAGATTGGTTCTATGATTTGGAGAAGTTTTCCTTTTTCTGTCAGGCGGCTTTGTCGGCTCTGCCGGTTATCGGATTCCAGCCGGATGTGGTACATTGCCATGACTGGCAGACAGGCTTGATTCCGGTTTACTTAAAGGATCGTTTCAGGGGCGGGGAGTTTTTCCGAAACATGAAGTCTGTTATCACCATTCACAACTTAAAGTTCCAGGGTGTGTGGGATGTGAAGACAATTCAGAGATTTTCCGGCCTTCCGGATTATTACTTTGCGCCGGATAAGCTGGAGGCATATAAGGACGGTAATATGCTGAAGGGAGGTATTGTGTTTGCGGACGCCATTACCACCGTTAGCCAGACTTATGCAGAGGAGATCAAGATGCCCTTCTACGGAGAGGGATTAGACGGTTTGATGAGAGCACGTTCCAATAGCCTTAGAGGAATTGTCAATGGCATTGATTACGATGATTTCAACCCGGAGACAGACAAGTTTATTGCTCAGCCGTACAATGCAAAGAATTTCCGCAAAGAAAAGGCGAAGAATAAACGGGCCTTGCAGGAACAGGTAGGGCTGCCGGCGGATGATAAGAAATTCTTAGTAGGAATTGTGTCCCGCCTGACGGATCAGAAGGGTCTGGATCTGATTCAGGGAGTTATGGATGAACTCTGTTCAGACGATATGCAGTTGATTGTGCTGGGAACAGGGGATGAGCGGTATGAGAATATGTTCCGCCATTATGATTGGAAGTATCATGACCGTGTATCTGCTCAGATTTATTATTCGGAGGAGCTGTCCCATAAAATTTATGCCGGATGTGACGCATTTTTGATGCCTTCCTTATTTGAACCCTGCGGATTAAGCCAGCTTATGGCTCTGCGCTACGGCACTGTGCCGATTGTGCGGGAAACAGGCGGTCTGAAGGACACCGTACAGCCTTATAACGAATTTGAAGGCACCGGAACAGGATTTTCTTTTGCCAATTATAATGCTCATGAGATGTTGGATTCTGTCCGATATGCCAAATATGTATATTATGATAAAAAGCGGGAGTGGAATAAGATCATTGACCGTGCCATGGCACAGGATTTTTCATGGCAGACCTCTGCTATGAAGTATCAGGAGTTGTATGACTGGCTGATTGGCTATTAAAGAACAGGTAAGGACAGAGTATGCCATTTTGGGAGAAGATGTTGAGCAATGAGGTGCTGGTCAGCGCAGTTGCAGGCTGGACGGTGGCTCAGGTGCTGAAGACATTGATTGAATTTGCATTAAATAAAAATTTTTCTGCAGAGCGGCTTGTGGGTTCCGGGGGTATGCCCAGTTCCCATTCAGCCACGGTCTGCGCATTGACTACCAGCGCAGGAATCCGATATGGCGTGGAATCCTTTGAGTTTGCCATCTGTTTTATTCTGGCATCTGTTGTGATGTATGATGCCATTGGGGTGCGGCAGGAGACGGGAAAGCAGGCAAAGCTTTTAAACCTGATTATGGAACAGGACTTGTTTCATCTGGATAATGAACATTTCCAGAAAAAGCTGAAGGAATTAGTGGGCCATACGCCTCTTCAGGTATTGGCAGGGGCAGTTCTTGGGATACTGGTGGCAATTCTGGTTTCCACAGAGTTTTTTTAGGGTTCATTTTTTATCCTGCAAAAAGTTCTTTAAAATTAATTGATTGACAGTCTGAAAAGGTTATGGTAAGATAAGGCGGTATGGATGGACGCCGATGCTCGGTTCCTTGGATGCTCCAACCAGGAGCTTGGTTTTCGGTAAGCATAAAAAGGAGGAAATCAAATGATTTCAAAGGAAAAGAAAGCAGCGATTATTGAAGAGTATGGAAGAAAGCCTGGAGATACCGGTTCACCAGAGGTGCAGATTGCGATTCTGACTGCAAGGATCGCAGAGCTGACGGAGCATCTGCAGGAGAATAAGAAGGACCATCATTCCAGACGGGGCCTTTTGAAGATGGTAGGACGCAGGCGCGGTCTGCTGGATTATCTGAAAAAGACAGATCTGGATGGATATCGTGCTTTGATTGAGAAGCTGGGGATTAGAAAGTAAGGACAGATTTGGGGGTGGAGAAGTGTTCTCCACCCTATCGTTGTTTAAAGCAAATCATAATCGATATTTTTCAGAGGATGGGACCGAGACGACTGCTGTACACGAAAGGCAGGATAAGTTTTGGCATATGCATTTTCGTGCAGAGCAGTAGTTTCGGAGTCTTCTGGTTAAATATAAATATCTGAAATTATTGGGAAAAGGAGACGAAATTTATGTACAAAAGTTTTAGTATGGAGCTGGCAGGGAGAACCCTGACCGTAGATGTAGGAAGAGTGGCCGGGCAGGCAAATGGTGCGGCATTTATGCATTATGGGGATACTGTGGTATTATCCACGGCAACCGCATCAGACAAGCCCAGGGAGGGGATTGATTTTTTTCCTCTGAGTGTAGAATTTGAAGAAAAGCTTTATTCTGTAGGCAAGATTCCGGGAGGCTTTAACCGGAGAGAGGGAAAAGCGTCGGAGAATGCAGTTTTGACTGCCCGGGTGATTGACCGGCCCATGCGTCCCCTGTTTCCGAAGGATTACCGCAATGACGTGACTTTAAGCAACCTGGTTATGTCTGTGGATCCGGACTGCAGCCCGGAGTATACGGCTATGCTGGGTTCTGCTATTGCAACCTGCATTTCTGATATTCCTTTTGACGGACCCTGCGCTACTACACAGATCGGCATGATTGACGGCGAGTTTATTGTAAATCCTACTAACAGCCAGAAGACGGATTCTGATCTGGCCCTGACGGTAGCGTCTACCAGGGAAAAGGTGATCATGATTGAGGCCGGGGCTAAGGAGATACCGGAGCAGATGATGATTGAGGCGATCTTTAAGGCTCATGAGGTGAATCAGGAGATCATTCGGTTTATTGATAAGATTGTGGCGGAATGCGGAAAGACGAAGCATTCCTATGAGAGCTGTGCGGTTTCACCGGAGCTTTTAAACGCCATTCAGGAGATTGTGCCGCCGGCAGAGATGGAGGAAGCGGTCTTTACGGATGAAAAGCAGACCAGGGAAGAAAATATCCGCCGCATAACAGAAAGGCTGGAGAATGCCTTTGCGGATCGTGAGGAATGGCTGGCCGGCTTAGGAGAAGCGGTTTACCAGTATCAGAAAAAGACGGTCCGCAAGATGATCTTAAGAGATCACAAGCGTCCGGACGGCCGTGCAGTTACAGAGATCCGTCCTTTGGCGGCAGAGATCGATCTGCTTCCTCGAGTGCATGGTTCCGGAATGTTTACCCGTGGGCAGACTCAAATCCTGAATGTATGTACCCTTGCGCCCATGTCGGAGGCTCAGCGGTTAGACGGCCTGGATGAGAATGAGACTTCCAAGAGATACATGCATCATTATAACTTCCCCTCCTATTCTGTGGGGGAGACCAAGCCGTCAAGGGGACCGGGCCGCCGGGAGATCGGCCATGGAGCATTGGCGGAACGGGCTTTGGTTCCGGTATTGCCAACGGAAGCAGAGTTTCCCTATGCAATCCGCACGGTATCAGAGACCATGGAATCCAATGGTTCTACCTCCCAGGCCAGTATCTGTGCGTCAACCTTGTCCTTAATGGCAGCAGGCGTGCCCATTAAAGCGATGGTGGCAGGAATATCCTGCGGATTAGTGACAGGAGAAAGCGATGATGATTATATTGTTTTGACGGATATTCAGGGGCTTGAAGATTTCTTCGGAGACATGGATTTTAAGGTGGGAGGTACCCACAAGGGAATCACAGCCATTCAGATGGACATTAAAATTCATGGTTTGACCCGTCCCATTATCGAGGAGGCGATTGCCAGAACCCGCGAGGCAAGACTGTATATTCTGGATGAGGTAATGGCTCCGGTGATTTCTGAACCGCGGAAAGAGGTAGGCAAATATGCGCCCAAGATCGACCAGATTACCATTGATCCTCAAAAAATCGGAGATGTGGTAGGAAAACAAGGCAGTGTGATCAACAAGATCATTGAGGATACGGGTGTGAAGATTGACATTTCTGAGGACGGAAGAATTGATATCTGCGGTACAGACAGAGATATGATTGAGAAGGCCAAAGAGATCATTCAGAGTATTGTTACAGATGTAGAGACAGGACAGATTCTTACCGGAAAGGTAGTTCGAATCATGCCGTTTGGAGCCTTTGTGGAACTGAAGCCAAAGAAGGACGGCATGGTGCATATTTCCAGACTGTCTGACAAACGGGTGGAAAAGGTGGAAGATGTGGTAAATATCGGTGATATGGTGACAGTAAAGGTACTAGATATTGATAAGATGGGAAAGATCAGCCTGAGTATGAGACCAGGAGATCTGGGCTAGAAGAATAGTGAGAAGTAATGCTTATGAGTAGACATAAAAGATGGGCAGCAAGGGTGATGATCATGGCTCTGACAGCCGTGAACCCTGTTATTGCCTTAGCAGATATGGAAGTACCGGCTTTGGATGTGACGGCAGAGGCCGGTCAAAGTGAAGGGATAAATATTTCTGAGAATACAGAAAATCTACAGGAAAACAGCCAAAATCAAGGTTCTCCTGTAATAGAGGCAGGATCAAAGGAGCTGCAGGAGGCTGTAGGGGAAGGTGCTGCTGCAGAAACGCCTGCAAGTCCGGAGTCCACACAAGGTATGACAGCAGAGAACACGGCAGGTGTATCGGAAAGCTTGCCTCCGTCAGAGAGTATGGCAGCAGATACTTCAGGCAGTTCACCGGTGATGACTGCAGGAAGCGGCAGTTCACCGGTGATTGGCCCTGGAACCAACGCAGGTCCCGGGGCAGGGCCAGGCGTTCCTTCACAGAATGTGCCGGAACAGACCATTCCTAATCCTGCTGACAGTACTTTGACTTTGGAACGGATTGACTATTTTTCTGAGCAAGTGGCAGATCCTACGGTAATACCAGTTGAAAAGTATAGTTATGATACCATGGTTTCGGACTTAGAGAAGCTTCGGTCCCGATATGGAAGTGAGCGTCTTCAAATTAATGTGATCGGAACCTCTTTAGACGGCAGAAATCTGTATGAGGCTGTTTTGGGAAATCCTAATGCGGGAAAGCATATTTTGATTCACGCAGGCATTCATGCAAGGGAGTATATGACACCCTTGCTTGTGATGAAGCAGTTGGAATATGGTTTAGAGTTCTATGACCGGGGAAACTATGCAGGACAGCCGTTGTCTGCTATCCTGCAGCAAGTGGCTGTGCACTTTGTGCCCATGACCAATCCTGATGGGACAACGATCAGCCAGTTTGGAATCGAGGGGATCCGCTCAGAGGAGCTGCGTCAGGTAATCCGGCAATGTTATGCAGACGATACGGCTTTAGGAAGAACTTCATCGGCATTTGACCGGTATTTAATCTACTGGAAGGCCAATGCAAGGGGAGTGGACTTAAATCACAACTTTCCGGCAAACTGGGATCTGACGGGAAGCCCTCCCAATCCGTCCTATGCCACGTATAAAGGGACACAGCCATTCTCTGAGCCAGAGACTCAAGCTCTTGAAAAGCTGGTAAATTCAAGAAAATGGTCGGCAACCATCAGCTACCACAGCATGGGAAATCTGATCTATTGGGATTATGTAGGGAATCGTGTCCAGCAGGCGTCGGGAGAGCTGACTGCATTGCTTGAAGTCTGCACTCAATATCGGGCGGCAAGCAGCCCCAACAGCCATGGGGGATTTAAGGACTGGACTCAGATAAAAGATGACCCTATTCCGGGAGTTACCATTGAGACGGGAAGTGTTGCGTGTCCGCTGCCCCTGTCCCAATTTGAGGATATCTGGAATCGAAATAAAATGGTATGGGCATTGGCTGCGCGATATGCCATGGACCATTAATTGTGTAAAAAGCGTCGGAGGCTGCTTCGAAAGAAGAACAGTTTCCGGCGCTTTTGCAGATTAAAGAGGGAGCGGGTAAGGCTTTCTTTGGCGGTATACCGTAATATAGCGGAAGCCGCAGTCCTTTAGGATTGCCTGCATCCGGTCAAATTCACAGGCAATGGCTTTTGGGGAATGGGCGTCAGAGCCAAGGGTAAGAAGTTCTCCTCCCAGCTCATGATAGCGTTTCAAAATATCTTCACAGGGATTGGGATGGTTTAAGCCATAGCGAAAGCCGGCAGTGTTGCACTCTAAGGCTTTTCCTTTTTCAATGAGTGCTTTTAAGATTGGATCAATCTGATCCTGATACGCCTGAAAGGAATAGTGCTGGTTGGAGGTAGGGCCATAGCGTACAATGTAATCTAAGTGGCCAAAGGAATCAAAACAGTTCAAGGCGCGGATCCGATCCAGAGTCACTTCGAAATAATGTTTATACACTTCCTGTTCGCTTTTTCCCTCAAAAAAATCGGAATAATAAGGATCTTTTTTGTCAATAAAATGGCTGCTTCCAATGATAAAGTCCACCTCTAAACGTTGGGACAGGTTCTCTAAATATTCCTGGGTATGAAGCTGCAGACCCAGTTCCACACCAATGTTGACCTGAATGCGGTCTGCATATTTCTGGCGGAGACACTGCATATAGGGCAGATAAGCGTCAAAGTCCAGAAGAAAGGCTTCTTTTTCTGGACCGAATTCATAATCATGATGGTCTGTAATACATAACTCCTTCATGCCTAAATGGATGCATTGGCTGATCTGAGACTCAGGTAAAGCGCTGCTGTCCTGAGAAAAGCTTGTATGTATGTGTGAGTCGGGAAGCATAGGCAGATTCCTCCGTAAACGATTTGGAAAAGCTGTGATAGATTATAATGGATTTTAGGCGGCAGTGCAAGAGTAACTTTGAAAACAGGTTGAAATGAAAGATGCATGTATGTTATTATGAAACGTAATCGGCGAATGAAATAGCAGCAAAGAAAAAGAAAGGGAGTGGAGAAAATGTCAGTTGGCGACGTTTCCAATTTTTTTGGATTTTTGGGCGGTCTGGGAATGTTTTTGTACGGTATGAGCATAATGGCAGACGGAATGCAGAAGACGGCGGGAAGCCGGATGAGCAGTTTTCTGGGGATGCTGACCAATAACCGCTTTCTGGCAGTGGTGCTGG
Source organism: uncultured Lachnospiraceae bacterium (assembly GCA_910586205.1). Taxonomy (GTDB): domain Bacteria; phylum Bacillota; class Clostridia; order Lachnospirales; family Lachnospiraceae; genus Brotaphodocola. The sequence continues at coordinate 88,379 of CAJUGD010000003.1, forward strand.
GAGCGCTGATCACAGCTATCATTCAGAGCAGCGGGGCCACTACGGTTATGGTGGTAGGGTTTGTCAGTGCCGGCGTGCTGAATCTGTCTCAGGCAGTAGGGGTAATTATGGGAGCCAATATCGGAACCACCATCACTGCATGGATCGTATCCATGAGCCAGTTGGGAGATGCATTTGAGATCATGAAGCCGGGCTTTTATGCTCCTCTTATCATTGGTATGGGGGCGCTTCTTTTGGTCTTTGCCAAAGGGCAGAAGAAGAAGACTGTGGGAGAGATTTTGATCGGTTTGGGACTTTTGTTTACAGGGCTGGATTTTATGTCCGGTTCCATCAGCCCTTATACGGATGCTCCGATTTTTGCAAGAGCATTTGCACTGCTCGGAGGGAATCCTTTGCTGGGAATGATAATCGGAGCTTTGGTGACAGCGCTTTTGCAGAGTTCCTCTGCTTCTGTAGGAATTTTGCAGACGCTTGCCATGAATGGAGTGGTAACCACCAATGCAGCAATCTATATTACCTTGGGGCAGAATATCGGCTCTTGTGTCACAGCCATGCTTTCTAGCGCCGGAGGCTCTAGGACGGCTAAGAGGGCAGCAGTTATGCATCTGGCTTTTAATATGATTGGGGCGATTGTGTTCGGCGTACTGGGTTTTGCAGTGTTTTCTGTGCTTCCGGCTTTTGCTGCTTCCCACATTACGGCTGTGCAGATCTCCATGTTCCACACCGTATTTAATCTGACCATGACTACACTTTTATTCCCCTTTGGCGACTGGCTGGTGAAGCTGTCCGGGCTGGTGGTAAAAGAGGAAAAGGAAGTTTTTGTGGAGGACAAGGAGACAGCGGTCACATTAAGGCATCTGGATGAGAGGATTTTTGAGTCTCCGGCCTTTGCCGTGGAGACAGCAGCTTTAGAGGTGGTCCATATGGGCCAGATTACCATGAAGAATGTAAAGCGTGCTTTAGATGCCATATTAACCGGCAATCTGGAAGAAATACAGGATGTGTATAAAACTGAAAAAACAATAGATAATATGGAAAAGATACTGACAGAGTACTTAATTAAAGTCGATAATCTGTCCCTGACAGAGAGGCAGAAGCGGGTAGTCAACAATCTGTTTTACAGTGTCAGTGATATTGAGCGGATTGGGGATCATGCGGAAAATCTGGCAGAGCAGGCAGAATATATGGTAGAGCATGGCCTGGATTTTACAGACACAGGAATGGAGGATCTAAAGTCTATCAGCAGCAGTGTGGTGAAAGCCTTTCAGCATGCGATTGACGCCAGGCAAACCGGCAATATGGATTCGGTCCGCAAAGTCAGCCAATATGAGGATGATGTGGATAATCAGGAGGAGGAATTGAGGGAAAAACACATTGAGCGTCTTTCCGCCGGAGAATGTGCCCCCTCCGCAGGAGTGGTGTTTTTGGATATTATCAGCAATTTGGAGAGGGTTTCTGACCATGCATATAATCTGGCAGGGTATGTGAAAGACGAGATGTAGGAAAATCGCCAATAAAGAGCGATAAATACAGCAAAAAAGCCAAATTGCCTCTTGCACTTTTGTCCATTATTGGGTAAAATAGGAACCAAGGTTGATCATATTTTAACAATCAACAATTTTTTAACAATCTAGGAGGAATTGAACATGGCAGTAAAAGTAGCAATCAATGGTTTTGGCCGTATTGGCCGTCTGGCATTCAGACAGATGTTCGGAGCTGAGGGATATGAGGTTGTAGCAATCAATGATCTGACCGACCCGAAGATGCTTGCACATTTGCTTAAGTATGATACTGCCCAGGGCGGATATGCTGGCCATATCGGCGAGGGCAAGCATACCGTTGAGGCTGGAGAGGACTCCATTACCGTAGACGGAAAGACCATCCGGATTTACGCAGAGAAGGATGCTGCGAATCTTCCGTGGGGAGAGATTGGCGTTGACGTAGTTCTGGAGTGTACCGGTTTCTATACCTCCAAGGCGAAATCCCAGGCTCATATTGATGCCGGCGCTAAAAAGGTTGTTATCTCTGCACCGGCCGGCAATGATCTGCCGACCATCGTATTCAGCGTAAATGAAGACACCTTGACAAAGGATGACACCATCATTTCTGCAGCTTCCTGCACCACCAACTGCCTGGCTCCTATGGCAAAGGCTCTGAATGATTATGCTCCGATCCAGTCTGGTATCATGAGCACGATTCATGCATACACCGGAGATCAGATGATTCTGGACGGCCCTCACAGAAAGGGTGATTTGAGAAGAGCAAGAGCAGGCGCTGCCAACATCGTTCCCAACTCTACCGGTGCTGCTAAGGCAATCGGCTTAGTAATCCCGGAACTGAACGGCAAGCTGATCGGATCTGCACAGCGTGTTCCGGTTCCCACCGGTTCCACCACGATCCTGACAGCAGTTGTTAAGGGCGCTGACGTGACCAAGGAAGGTATCAATGCTGCAATGAAGGCTGCTGCTTCTGAGTCTTATGGCTACAACGAAGATCAGATCGTATCTTCTGATGTAATCGGCATGAAGTATGGCTCTCTGTTTGATGCAACCCAGACCATGGTTGCAAAGATTGCCGACGATCTGTACGAGGTTCAGGTTGTTTCATGGTATGATAATGAGAACTCCTACACCAGCCAGATGGTAAGGACCATTAAGTACTTTGCTGAGCTGTAATTAAAGGCTTAGAGAAAGCAGGACAAGCGACGGGTCCGGTCTTGAAAAGGACCGGGCCTTCTTATGTGTGAGGGAAGTATATTGATTAAGAAAGGGGATTTTTAAAATGCTGAATAAAAAGACCGTGGATGATTTAAAGGATTTAAAGGGCAAGAGAGTTTTGGTCCGCTGTGACTTTAATGTGCCTTTAAAGGGCGGCGAGATCTCTGACGAGACCCGTATTGTGGCTGCTCTGCCCACTATCAAGAAGCTGATTGGAGAAGGAGCAAAGGTGATTCTGTGCTCCCATTTAGGCAAAGTGAAAAACGGCCCCAATGAGGGTGAGTCTCTGGCTCCGGTTGCTGCACGTCTTACGGAGAAGCTGGGAAAAGAGGTTGTCTTTGTAGCAGATTACAATGTGACTGGAGAGGCTGCTGCAAAGGCAGTTGAAGCTATGGGTGAAGGCGACGTGGTTCTGCTTCAGAATACCCGTTTCCGCGGCAAAGAAGAAACCAAGAACGGCGAGGAGTTCAGCAAGGAGCTGGCAGATTTGGCAGATGTTTATGTGTGCGATGCTTTCGGTTCCTCCCATCGGGCACATGCTTCTGTAGAAGGCGTGACCAAGTTCATCACAGCCAAAGGCGGAGAAAATGCAGTAGGCTATCTGATGCAGAAAGAGATTGATTTCTTAGGCAATGCTGTAGAAAATCCGGTAAGACCGTTTGTGGCAATCTTAGGCGGTGCAAAGGTTGCGGACAAGCTGAACGTGATCTCCAACCTGCTGGAGAAATGTGATACCCTGATTATCGGCGGCGGTATGGCCTTTACTTTTCTGAAAGCTCAGGGCAAGGGCGTGGGCAATTCTCTGGTAGACGACAGCAAGATTGACTATTGTAAGGAAATGATGGAAAAGGCTGAGAAGCTGGGCAAGAAACTTCTTCTTCCGGTGGATACCACCATTGCTGCTGCATTCCCCAATCCCATTGACGGGCCGGTTGAGGTAAAGGTAGTTTCTGCAGATGAGATTCCGGCAGATATGGAAGGCCTTGATATTGGGCCGAAGACTGCTGAAATGTACGCAGAGGCAGTGAAGACTGCTAAGACCGTTGTGTGGAACGGACCGATGGGTGTGTTCGAGAACCCGACTTTAGCAGCAGGTACCATTGCAGTGGCTAAGGCACTGGCTGAGACAGAGGCAACTACCATTATCGGAGGCGGTGATTCTGCAGCAGCTATGAACCAACTGGGCTTTGCAGATAAGGTAAGCCATATTTCCACCGGAGGCGGCGCTTCTTTAGAGTTCCTGGAGGGCAAGGTGCTTCCGGGCGTAGCTGCGGCTGACAACAAATAATAAGAGAACAATCAAGGGAGAATAAGAAATGTCCAGAAAGAAAATCGTTGCAGGCAACTGGAAGATGAACATGACTCCTACGGAGGCAGTTGATCTGGTGAACACATTAAAGCCATTGGTTGTGAATGATGAGGTGGACGTGGTATTCTGCGTACCGGCTATTGACATTATTCCCGCTATAGAGGCAGCAAAGGGCACGAATATCAACATCGGAGCCGAAAATATGTATTATGAGGAGAAAGGGGCCTATACAGGCGAGATTTCTCCTGCTATGTTAAATGATGCTGGAGTTAAGTATGTAATAATCGGCCACTCTGAGAGAAGAGAGTACTTTGCAGAGACAGACGAGACAGTCAATAAGAAGGTTTTGAAAGCTTTTGAGCATAACATTACTCCGATTATCTGCTGCGGCGAGTCTCTGACTCAGAGAGAGCAGGGAATTACTATTGACTGGATCCGCCAGCAGATCAAGATTGCTTTTTTGAATGTGACGGCAGATCAGGCCAAGACTGCTGTTATTGCTTATGAACCAATCTGGGCAATCGGCACAGGAAAGGTAGCAACCACCGAGCAGGCACAAGAAGTTTGTGCAGCCATTCGTGTATGTATCGGGGAGCTGTATGATGAAGCTACAGCAGAGGCAATCCGCATTCAGTACGGCGGATCTGTGTCAGGCGCCAGCGCACCGGAATTATTTGCACAGCCGGATATTGACGGAGGTTTGGTAGGCGGCGCTTCCTTAAAGCCGGATTTTGGAAAAATTGTAAATTATAAATAAAAGCAGTTTATGATATGCAAAATGATTTCAGGGCAGGGGCGATTCGGTTTCCTGCCCTCTTTTGCGAGAGAAAAGACATACAGATTGGGAATTTAAAGGAAAAGGGAACGGGTAAAATGCAGATTAAAGAACATATGGATTTTAACACCTTGCTGGAAAATATTCTTATTACTGCCGGGATTTTTATTGTTGCAACAGTGCTGGCCATTGCTTTTTTTCATTACAGCGTCAATTCCACCAGCGTTGCCATTATCTATGTATTGGCGGTTATGCTGGTAGCAAGATATACCACAGGGTATGTGCCGGGAATCGTTGCCACTTTTTTCGGTGTTATTTGTGTGAATTATGTATTTACCTATCCTTTTATGACTTTGAATTTTAGTATTGACGGATATCCGGTGACGTTTGTAGTGATGGCAGTAATATCCGGACTGACAAGCGCTTTGACCACTCAGTTTAAGAGGCAGAATGAGATTTTAAATGAGCGTGAAAAGCTTTTGATGGAGGCGGAAAAGGAAACCATGCGTGCAAATCTGCTTCGGGCAGTGTCTCATGATCTGCGCACGCCTCTTACCAGTATTATCGGTATGGCTGATACTTATCTGGCAGACAACGGCAGGTTGACAGATACGGAAAAATCGTATATGGTTAAGAGTATCAGTGAGGATGCTAACTGGCTTCTGAATATGGTGGAAAATCTTTTGTCTGTAACTCGGATCCGGGTGGGAGAAACAAGGGTAAGTACAAGTCCTGAGCCTTTGGAGGAAGTTGTATCAGAGGCTGTACAGCGTTTTAGAAAGAGGCTTCCCCAGGCAAAGGTAAAAGTACAGATTCCGGAAGAACTTTTGATGGTTCCCATGGATGCAGTTCTGATAGAACAAGTGATCATCAATTTATTGGAAAACGGAATCTACCATTCCGGAACGGATTCCATTGACTTATGTGTGAAGAAAGCAGGGAATATGGTGGAATTTCACATTGTGGATTATGGGAAAGGCATTGCTCCGGAACGGCTGTCCACTATCTTTGACGGCGGCGGTGTAGACAGCAATAAAAGCGGAGATTCCCACCGGGGCATGGGAATTGGACTGACGATCTGCAAGACGATTATCCATGCACATCAGGGAACGATCTGTGCGAAAAATCAGAAACAGGGGGCAGAATTTATTTTTACATTACCATTAGGAGAGAAAATAGGCCATGGCGAATAAACAGACCATCCTGGTGATTGAGGATGAGAAAAATATTGGAAATTACATTGACACGATTTTGAACTCAAATGAGTATAAGGTGCTTCGTGCCATGAACGGCAGAACCGGTTTGTCGCTCTGTACCTCCCATCATCCAGAGGTGATACTGTTAGATCTGGGGCTTCCGGATCTGGATGGAATGGAGGTGCTGCAGCAGATCCGAGGGTTTTCCTCTGTGCCGATCATTGTGATTTCAGCCCGCACACAGGAGAAGGAAAAGGTGGAGGCATTAGACGGCGGAGCAGATGATTATATAACCAAGCCTTTTGGGGCAGAGGAGCTGCTGGCAAGAATCCGCACAGCCCTTCGGCATCGGCTGCAAACAGGACAATCTCAGACTCAGGATTTGATCTATTCGAAGGACGGACTGGTGATTGATTTTGAAAGACGCTTAGTGATGCTTCAGGGAAATTCCATCCATTTGACTCAGATAGAGTATAAGCTGGTATCCCTGCTGGCTCAGAATGCAGGGAGAGTGCTTACTTATGATTTCATATTAAAGGAAATATGGGGGCCTTATGCAGATACAGACAATCAGATTCTTCGGGTAAATATGGCTAATATCCGCAGGAAGCTGGAGGCCAATCCTGCGGAACCACATTATATATTCACGGAGATCGGTGTGGGATACCGGATGCTGGAATAAAGGCCAGACGTGCAAAGCGCTAAAAGCCGGTGTTAATCACCTTCCAGCTATCGGACTTTGATCTGCGGGCAATGCTGATGGAGCGCATGGGATTGCCTGCAGCTTTATCCTTTCCGGTAAGAACCATGTAAATTATGATGTTGCCTGGATCGTATTCTGCCTCAATTCCTGTGTTTTGATAGAGAGGATTATCGTCTTTTGCAGGATAGATTTCTTCCACACCTTCAAAGCCGGTGGAGGCTTCTGAAAAGTAATAGTAGGCCAGTTCCTGGGTTTCTAAAAGCTCTGCTTCTGTCAGGGCGGCTGTGTAGGCAGGAGTGGTTTCGTTTTCGGTTTCTAAGGTATAAACCGTTCCGGGACGGATAAATTCGCTGGGAACAAAGGATAAGGCGTTTTGATTGTCTTCTGACAGGGTGTTGTACCATTCCAGCCATTTTATGGTGTCTTCTGAAAGCTCACTTTTCATTTTTGTAATCCCGTTAAATTCTATAAGCTCATCACTGCTGTCAGATGAGGCAGAGGCTGAATCCGTGTGGGCCGCAGCGTTAGAGGAATCAGCGCCGGCTGCGGCAGGCTTTGCTGAGGTTCTGGCGCTGCAGCCGGCTAGGAAAATGGCAGCTAACAGGAAGAAAAAGGGTATTTGACGCATAAAAAGGATTCCTGCCTTTCTTTTATATGATTGGTATTGTGAGCAAGTTATTAGGGTTATTATAGCAGTGAAAGGAAAGGAAAAAATGAAGGTAATCTTAAATTTATGGGAAATTATTTCGAAGTGTTCTTTATAGTTGTATTTGACATATGGGGAATAGGGTTTTTACATTTACGTAGGGGAAAATAAGTGGTATAGTAGTCGGAAGAATAAAAAGCTGGAGGAGTAAAAGGCATGGGGAAGTCAGATAAAGTGAAAAAGGTTGAGAATGCAAAGGAGAAGCTTAAGAAGGAGAGCGGAAGCCGGAAGGCAGAGGCAGTCCGGAACGCAGAGGCAGCTCCGGCAGCGGAGCCGGACGGGAAAGCGAAAGTGGTTCAGAAGGATGAAAAGGCGGAGCCGGTGCGGGAAGCAGAGAAAGAGGAGCGGTCTTTTGAGACTCGTTTAGGGCGGCATATGGACGAGCTGAAATGGCTCTATATGGAGCTGTATGACAGTCAGGAACATTTTGATGACCTTCTTAAGAATTTGAAAGGGTTTTATGAAGATAGGAAAGCTTCTTTAAAGGATTTGGATAAGGCCAGGGAAAAGGATCCGGGTTGGTACCGCAGAAATGGTATGCTGGGCATGATGTTGTATGTGGATCAGTTTGCCGGAACTTTAAACGGGGTTAGGGAGAAGCTTGATTATATTAAAAAGTGCGGTGTAAATTATGTGCATCTGATGCCTCTTTTAGATACTGTGGAGGGACGTTCTGACGGCGGTTATGCGGTGGCGGATTTCAGGAAGGTTCAGGAAAAGCTGGGAACCATGAAGGATTTAGAAAAGCTGGCAGATGAATGTCATAAGGATGGGATCAGCTTGTGCCTGGATTTTGTCATGAACCATACCTCAGAGGATCATGAGTGGGCAAAGCGGGCAAGGGCAGGTGAGAGGGAATATCAGGACAGGTATTTCTTTTTTGATAACTATTCTTTGCCGGCTATGTATGAGAAGACTGTGCCTCAGGTATTCCCAACTACAGCGCCGGGGAACTTTACCTGGCTTCCTGACAGGCAGGAGTTTGTGATGACTTCCTTTTATCCCTATCAATGGGATTTGAATTACCGCAATCCGGTTGTGTTTAATGAGATGATGTATAATTTCCTCTATCTGGCCAATCAGGGAATCGATGTGCTGCGGATTGATGCGGTGCCTTATATCTGGAAGCAGATTGGAACCAACTGCCGGAATCTGCCCCAGGTGCATACCATTGTGCGGATGATGCGGATGATCGGGGAGATTGTGTGCCCGGGAATTGTGCTGTTGGGAGAGGTTGTTATGGAACCGGACAAAGTGGCCCCATACTTTGGGACCGTGGAAAAGCCGGAATGTCATATGCTTTATAACGTGACAACCATGGCCACTACCTGGCATACAGTGGCAACCAGGGATGTAAGGCTTTTAAAGCGGCAGATGGAGATTGTCAGCAGTCTGCCCTCGGATTATACTTTCCTGAATTATCTAAGGTGTCATGATGATATTGGCTGGGGCCTGGATTATCCTCTTTTGGAGCAGTGGGGAATGCTTCAGGTGCCTCACAAGAAATACCTGAATGATCACTTTACGGGAAAACTGGAAGGCAGTGTCAGCCGGGGTGAGCTTTACAATGAGGATCTGGTCACTGGGGACGCCCGGTTCTGTGCCACGACGGCTTCCATGTGCGGTGTGGAAAAAGCAGGATTTGAGCAGGATGAATATGCCATGGGAGCAGCGATCCAGGTGGATGTTATGCTTCACGCTTATATGCTGTTTTTGTCCGGTATTCCCATGCTATACAGCGGGGATGAGATTGGTCAGGTGAATGATTATACCTATAAAGAGGATCCCAATAAGGCTGCAGACTCCCGATATATTCACCGAGGAAAATTCCAGTGGGATCTGGTGGAAAATATCGAAAAGCCGGAAACTGTTCAGGGAAGGCTGTTTGCCCGCCTGGCAGAGCTGGAGAAAATACGGGGCAAGGAGAAGGTGTTTGATGCCTCCGCAGACTTTCGGATCGTGGAGACCTGGGATGATGGAATCTTAGGTCTGGTAAGGGAAAGTGAGGACGGAAAGCTGATCGGCCTTTTCAATTTTAGTGATGAGCCAAGGATTGCCTGGATTCATGAGGATGACGGTCTTTATCGGGACTTGCTGTCTGGAAACGAGATGAAGGCATCCGGAGTGTGGGTGGACGGACATGGATTTTTCTGGATGAAGCGGGAGTCCTGAATATTTCCCTGTGTCATGGACAAAATACTCTGTGTACAAAAGAAGTACAAAACAGAAACGGGTGAGTCCATGGGTAAGCCAGATAAGAAACTGAAGAGGATTATATTAATTATGGGAATTACAGGGGCAGTATACGGAGTATTCCGTTATCTGCTGCCTCTTGTGGTTCCTTTTTTGCTTGCATGGGGATTGGCTCTGCTGCTGCGGCCGTCTTCTCTATGGCTGGCAGAACGCTGCCGTGTGGCAGTAAACATAAAAGGACGGGTAAAGGTATTGGCTGTGCCGGTTGGAGTCATTGGGGCGGCAGAGCTTTTGGCTTTGGTATTTGCATTGTCCCTGGCTCTATATTTTGGAAGCTATAAGCTGTGTATGGAGATGGGCATGTTTTTGGAGCAGATTCCGGTGTGGGTGGATGATTTAGACATGTGGCTGACCGGTATGTGCCATTTTATTGAGGAATGCCTGTGTCTTAACCCTGACTGTCTGGTAGCGATTATGAGGGAGATGCTAAGGGGACTGATGGACAGCCTGAAATACGGCGCCATGCCTTACCTGGTGTCCAACTCCATGATTATGTTCCAGGTGGGAATGGAGATTATGGTAGTTTCCGTGATTTTGCTGGTGTCAGTGGGCCTGATTTTACAGGAATTGGATCGCTGGAAGCAGAGGTGTGATTATTCCCTGTTTCATCAGGAATTTGCACTGATTTTTTGCCGGCTGGCAATCGCTGCCAACGCATATTTAAAGACTCAGGGGATTATTATGCTTCTGACAACCTTTATTTGTACGGCAGGTTTTTGGATATTAAAAAATCCATATTATATTCTGGCGGGAATCAGTCTTGGGGTTTTGGATGCACTTCCGATCTTTGGGACCGGAACCGTGTTGATCCCTTGGGCCGTGATCCGATTCTTCCAGGGAAAATGGGGAGCAGGGTTTTTGATGCTGGCTATTTATCTGGCATGTTATTTCCTGCGGGAAATCCTGGAGGCAAAGCTGATGGGAAGCAGAGTCGGTTTGTCTTCCTTAGAAACATTGATATCTATGTATGTGGGGCTTAAGCTGTTTGGCATCCCGGGGCTGATTCTTGGACCGGTAGGGATTCTTTTGATTGGGGATTTGGTGAAGGCTTGGGAGCGCCCTGGCAGAGAAGAAAAACAGGAAACGGGAGAGGCATAAATCCTCAGACCGTTTCCATGGGAAATTGTGCCTGCAGCTTTTGGAAAAGCTCCTGGGCTTCTTTGGCTCGTTTGCAGATAATATCTGTCTCAGGAATCTCAATATCATGGATCAGCATATTGCGGAGCTTGCGCAGGGATATTATGGCTCCGATACATTCCTGGCTGAACATATTCATGCGTTTTAAAGTATTGATATGAAAGGCGCCTTTTTGCTTTGGGGAATTGTGGGTGGTAATCTGGTTTAACAGATTTTCCAAAGGAACCCAGCATTCCAGAAAACAGCGGATAGCAAGAGAGGCTTCTTTATCGATCTCATGATTGACCGTGCGTAGTTCTTGGTAAGTTTGGTAGTGCATCTCATTTCCGGTAATGATCTGATCAATGATCTGCTGGGAGATGTTGCGTTTGTCCTTTTCAAATTTGACGGATTTCATGACAGGTTCAATAGCTTTAACGCTGTTCATCTCAAGACGGCTGATCAGCCGGTACAACAGCTCCACATCTCCCATGCGCAGCTCCACATCCTCCTTGCGGAAGTTGCTGCTTAAGTAATTATACAGATAAGAAGCTAAGTCATACTGACTGTCAAAGGAAGACTTTTTGTTGAGAATCCGTTTATCTCCGGCGCTTTGAAGACGTTCTAAAGCGATTTCCCCGGACAGAACCAGGCCATTGAGTTCATCAATAATGGCAAGCTCCTCGTCGGAAAGGCTGCCCTGGAGCGGTTTGTATACCAGGTCATGTTCTACCTCGGACCAAGCGTGCATCAGAAGGGATGCTACTTGGATCTCCAGGCGTGCGGAGGTGTATCGCCTTTGGGCCGGGGTTAAGGTATCTTCTTTTAAGAGAGCCCGGTAATGGGTAGCCCAGTAGCCGGAAAAGCGACGGTTGTAGGTGGGCGGACTTGACTGTTCCGGGAAATGGCGGATATCCTGAATGTCAAACTGATCGGCAATCAGGTCCCCGGTTTTGTTCCTGTCGCCGGGAAAGTACAGGGATACCCGGATACCGCACAGGTCGGCAATATCATCATAGATCTCCCGCATATTTTTATATGAGGTCTGGCGTTTGGCATTCCGGCGGATAACCTTGGCTTTTAAGCGATCAGGATTCTTAGCGCGGGAGGTGACCATGGCGCGGATACCGGCAGACTGGAGGGCAGCTTCCAGTTGGGATGCAGCTAAGCGGCCTGCGGCTTCGTAGAACGGTATTTTCTTTTTATAATTTTCAATAAACTGACTGACTAAGTCCATGGCGCGTCTCCTTTTAAAATGCATTGTATTTAAGTATAACAAATTGAGAAGGGAAAGCAAGTGGGGAATTGTGAAATATAAGGAGAATTTTATTAAAATTTCGTTAATTGAAGGAAAAAAGATGTCTAAGGATGTAGAAAATATGCAGACGCACAGATGGTATGAATATCAAGCACTATTTACTTGGAGATTAGAGCAACGCTTTGGTATCTTGACCCATGAGAAAAAAGGGAGTATGATGTGGGAATAGTCTAACTTTTATTTGGTATATAAAGGGAGGAAAATTGTGGAAAGAATAGAGTATGAGGTGATCCGCAGCGCAAGGAAAACCATTGCCGTTCAGGTGAACATAGACAAGAGTGTGCTTGTGAGAGCGCCGAAGCGGTGCAGCAAGGCAGCCATTGAGGACTTTGTGGAGGAGCATAAGGAGTGGATTATCCGAAAGAAGAAAGAAATGGAAAGAAGGGCCGCAGAGCGGGAAGAAAAAAGAAAAAACATGCCCCAGTGGAGTGAGGAGGATTACAGGAGCTGCCGTTTGGAGGCAGAGAAAGCGCTTGGGGAAAGGACGGCTTTTTTTGCAAAAGTTATGGGGATAGATTACGGGAGAATCACGGTTCGGAATCAAAAGACCCGGTGGGGAAGCTGCAGCGCCAAGGGGAATCTGAATTTTAACTGGAGATTGATTCTTGCACCTGGAGAGGTGCTGGATTATGTGGTGGTACATGAGCTTGCCCACAGAAGGGAGATGAACCATTCCGAGCGGTTCTGGCGTCTTGTGGAGAATATTTTGCCGGATTATCAGAGACAACGCAGATGGCTGAAAGAGAATGGGGAGACGCTGATGGAACGGTGAGTAACAAGTCTGTTGACTGGCCATATACCGTGACAGTTCTAGGAATATCGGAGTTGTTATGGTTAATGGCCAGGAAAGTACAGTGCAGGAAGAAAGGGTATTGACAAAAAAGCAGAGGTAACGTATAGTTAATGCATTGTCTGCAAGAAGCGGAACAAAGGGGCAGAAGCTTCCGGTTGATTAGAATATGACATAAATATTCCACTGAAAGGTATGTTAAGAAAGCATACGGCTTTTCTGGAGAAAAGTCAGTTGTCGTGTGCTTTTTTCATAGGCTTTCAGTGGTTTTTTTACGGTTTATACAGTTGATTGTGAGAGGAAAGCACTCATACCTGTTTGCGCCCGAAAAAGCGGGGAATGCAGTGCTGCGAAATGCGCACGGAATGGAGGAGAAATGAAAAAGTTTTTTGTAATGATTTTAGCCGTTGGCATGGCGTGGAGCCTTGGAGCGTGCAGCGGAAAATATGGGGAAAAAGGACAGGGGGAGGAAAGTGGAAATCAGGAAAATGTGCTGGTGTACGGAAGCAATGATTATACTCGGATAAATCCTGCCCTGGATGAGCATGGAGAGATCAATATTTTGATTTTTGACGGTCTGACAGCCCATGACGGAAACAATCGGGTGGTTCCGGGACTGGCTAAGGAGTGGAGGTTTGACGAGACGGACAATACGTATACTTTTTATTTGAAAGAGGGGGTAAGGTGGCATGACGGAAAGCCTTTTGGGGCAGAAGATGTAAAGTTCACCATAGAGGCAATTATGGATCCGGAAAATGGATCGGAGAATGCAGCCAATTATGAGGATGTGCAGGAAATTACAGTAGTGGATGAACATACAGTCTCTTTTAAGCTGTCAGAGCCTAATGTGGCTTTTCTTGACTATATGACTATACCGGTTTTGCCGAAGCATCTGTTGGAGGGGGAGGACATGCAGACTGCTGATTTTTTCAGGAAGCCTGTGGGAACAGGACCGTATAAGCTGGATTCCTGGGATGAAGGCCAGGCGATTTATCTTGTGAAAAATGAGGATTATTTTAAAGGGACGGCTAATATTGATCGGATTGTTTTTAAGATCGTGGGAGATGACAATGCCAGGGCCATACAGATGCAGTCAGGAGAACTGGATTTGGCTTTGCTGACGCCAAAGGATGCAAAGAGTTTTCAGGGGCAAGACGGATATCAGGTGTATCGGATGGAGACTTCTGATTACAGAGGAATTTTATTTAATTTCAGAAATGAATTTTGGAGGGAGAACCGGGAGGTGATTCCGGCAGTATGTTATGGACTGGATCGAAAGGCGATTCTGGATTCTGTGCTTTTGGGACATGGAATCACTGCTTATGGCCCTCTCCAGAGAAATGTATATAATAATGAGCATGTGGAGCATTATGATTATAATCCGAAAAAGGCAGAGCAGATTTTGTCTGATGCTGGATGGGAAAAGGGGGAGGATGGGTTTTACTGTCAGAATGGAGAGAAGCTGGGGTTTGTGATTAGCGTGGGAGCCGGAGATCAGGTAAGGATGGATATGGCTCAGGCGGCGGCCCAGCAGCTTAGGCAGATTGGGATAGACTGCTCGGTGGAGGTGCCGGCACAGGTGGATTGGGCCAATCAGCAGGCGTATCTCATTGGGTGGGGAAGCCCGTTTGATGCAGATGACCACACCTATAAGGTGTTTGGCACAGAGAAAGGAGCCAATTATTCCGGGTATTCCAACGAAAAGGTAGATGAGTTTCTAAGAGAGGCCCGTCAGTCGGATGATGAGCAGATCCGGGCCAGGGCTTATGATAAGTTTCAGGAGGAACTGGCAGCAGATCCGCCTTTTGCCTTTATCTGCTATGTGGATGCTGATTATGTGGCAGTTGACCGGTTAAAGGGGATTTCGGAACATACGGTTATGGGGCACCATGGAGTCGGAATATTCTGGAATGTGACAGAGTGGGTAATGGAGAATGAAACATCTGTTAGAAATTGAGAACCTTTCTGTAAGTTTTGATACCAGCCAGGGAAAGCTGCATGCGGTGAGGAATGTGTCATTTACACTGGAGGAGGGGCAGGTCCTGGCCATTATAGGGGAGTCAGGCTGCGGAAAAAGCGTGCTGTGCAGAAGCATTATGAAGCTTCTTCCGCCTTCAGCCAGGATTCACAGCGGAAAGATTCTGGTGAAAGGGCAGGATATTGCAGGCTGCGGGGAACAGGAGATGAAAAGGCTGAGAGGACGGCTTTTTTCCATGGTTTTTCAGGATCCCATGACAGCGCTGAATCCTGTTATGCCTATTGGAAAGCAGATCGGAGAAGCTGTCCGGATTCACAATCCTAAAATGGACAGGACGGCAGTCCGGGAACGGGTATTGGAGCTGATGGAGCTGGTGGGGATCCCCTGCCCGGATAAAAAGTACAAGCTTTATCCGTGCCATTTTTCCGGTGGAATGCGTCAGAGAAGTGTTCTGGCCATTGCCCTGGCGTCAGATCCGGATCTGCTGTTTGCCGATGAGCCTACTACAGCGCTGGATGTGACGATCCAGGCGCAGATTCTGGATTTAATCCGAGATCTTCAGCAAAAACTGCACATGGCTATGATCCTGGTTTCCCACGATCTGGGAGTGGTGGCCCGTGCGGCGGATCAGGTGGCAGTTATGTATGCGGGTAAGATTGTGGAGATAGGAACAGCTGAGGAGATTTTTTATGATCCCCGCCATCCTTACACCTGGGGCTTGATGATGGCGCATCCTTCTTTTGCGAAGGAGGGAGAGGAGCTTTCTGCCATACCAGGTATGCCGCCTTCGCTCCTTAACCTGCCTGCGGGAGACGCCTTTGCCTGTCGGAATCCCTATGCCCTGGCCATTGATTATAAGGAGGAGCCGCCTATGTTTCGTATAACAGACACCCACTATGCCGCCACTTGGCTGCTGGACGAGAGAGCCCCTGAAGTAAGATCACCCATTGGAGGACATCGGTATGGGTAAAATGCTTTTGGAGGTAAAAAATCTGGTTTATGAGTTTCATCTGAACAGAAGAATCAAAATCCGTGCAGTAGATGACCTTTCCTTTCACATTGAGGAGGGAGAAGTGTTTGGCTTGGTGGGAGAATCCGGGTCGGGCAAATCCACAGCCGCCAGGTGTGTGATGAACCTGTACCGGCATCAGGGAGGGACCATTTCATACAAAGGAATTTCTATTACAGATCCCAAGGAATACAGAAAAAATAAAAAAATGCTTTGTACTAAACGTCAGATCATTTTTCAGGATTCTTCTTCCAGTCTGAATCAGAGAATGAAAGTGGCGGATATTATTGCAGAGCCTATGGCGATCAGCCACATGACCCCACCCAGAAAAACCTTCCGGAAAGAGGCGGAGTTTCAGCTTCGCTATGTGGGTATGGATGCATCTTGTCTGGATAAGTACCCATGGGAGCTGTCCGGCGGGATGCGTCAGCGGGTGGCCATCGCAAGGGCCTTGGCTATGGAGCCGGAATTTTTGGCAGCAGACGAACCGGTTGCTTCTCTGGATGTGTCTATCCAGGCGCAGATTCTGAATCTTTTTAAGCATCTGCAGAAAGAGCACGGTTTTACGTTTTTGTTCATTGCACATGATTTGTCGGTGGTCAGATACCTGTGTGATCGGGCGGGGGTAATGTATCGTGGGAAAATGGTGGAGACAGCCCCTGTAAGGGAGCTGTTTGACAATCCTCTGCATCCCTATACAAAGGCTTTGGTGTCTGCTATTCCGGTTCCGGATCCGGTGCTGGAGAGAAAGCGGAAGCTTCTGGTCTTTGATGAGGAGTCGTTTAGGCCGGAGGGAAGGCTGCAGGAGGTGGATAGGGGACATTTTGTCTTAAAAAATGACTGAAAAGCCTTGGGAAAGGTATGGCTGTGATTTCTGAGACGGGGATTAGGAATGGACAAGAATATGATTTTATTTTTTGGGAAAAAGCTGGTTGTTTTTGCAGTCAGCATGTTTGTGCTTTCACTGACCGTATTTTATGTGGCACGCTTTGCACCAGGGGATCCTCTTGTTTCTTATTATGGAGACCGGGTGGAAAAAATGAGCCAGGAGGAGCGGGAAAAGGCAGAGGAAAGGCTGGGGCTTCGGGAACCGGTCCATATACAGTATGTAAAATGGCTTGAAAATGCAGTTCATGGCGATTTTGGGATCTCCTATAAATATAAGCGGAATGTGTTGGAGGTAATACAGGGGAGACTGTTTAATACACTGGTTTTAGGGGGCGTGGGCTTTATCTTGATTTTTGGGCTGGCGCTTTTGCTAGGGATTTTATGTGTATGGTTTGAGGAGCGGCTGGTAGATCGGATAATCTGTCAGATTGGAG
Organism: uncultured Lachnospiraceae bacterium; assembly: GCA_910586205.1. Lineage (GTDB taxonomy): Bacteria > Bacillota > Clostridia > Lachnospirales > Lachnospiraceae > Brotaphodocola. The sequence continues at coordinate 105,571 of CAJUGD010000003.1, forward strand.
TAGTTACGAGCTGTATACCAGAATTTTGGTTTTCTCTTGTGCTGATTCTCATTTTTTCTGTCTGGCTGAAAGTGTTTCCCAGCAGCGGCGCCTACTCCATGGGTAGGTCACAAGATGTGGGGGACAGGATTTTTCATCTGATACTGCCCATGACAATTGTAGTGACCAGCCATTTATGGTATTATGCGTACATGATCCGCAATAAGCTGTTGGAAGAAGTCCGAGCGGATTATGTACTTTTGGCCAAGGCAAAGGGCTTGGGAAAAGCAGAAATTTTGCTGGGTCATTGTCTGCGGGGCATTATGCCGTCATATTTGAGCCTTATGGCTGTTTCTGTGTCCCATATTTTAGGGGGGACTTATATGGTTGAGATGGTGTTTTCTTATCCGGGAATCGGTACTTTGTCCTATGAAAGCGCCCGGTATAAGGATTATAATCTTTTAATGGTATTGTGCATTTTTTCAGGAGCGATTGTGATCTTGTGCAGTATCATCGCTCAGGCCATTAATGAACGGATTGATCCGGGAATGGGAAGCAGGGAGGATGGGAGGTGAGGCTGTTTGGACGGGGATTTGTTTGTTTTAGCAGATAAAAAACCAAGGGAGAATCCGGTCCCGATTAAAAAAGAAAAGTGGTATCAGGGGAAGCCGGTTGGTTCTGTGATTGTTTTGGCCGTCGTTGTACTGGGGTGTATGGGATGTGACTGGTTTGCTCTAAAGGATCCTGCCTTTATGGATTTGAAAAACTGCAGCGTCATGCCTGGCAGGCTGTTTTGGTTTGGTACGGATGTTATGGGGAGAGACATTTTTTCCGGGATCTGGTATGGGGGAAGAATTTCTCTGTTTATTGGGTTTGCTTCAACCGTGATTTCGACCGGAATGGCTGTGGTCATTGGATCTGTCAGCGGCATGGCTCCCCCATGGCTGGATGAATGGATCATGCGGTTTGCAGAGATTTTTATGAGTGTGCCGGGGCTGCTGCTGATTATTCTGCTACAGGCAGTCTTAGGAGATGCTAATGTGGTCACCCTCTCACTCGTAATCGGAATCACAGGCTGGACTGCCATGGCCAAGGTTGTCCGCACAGAGGTCAGACGGCTTCGGGGAAGCGAGTATGTGATTGCCTCCAGATGTATGGGGGGAGGATTTTTTTATATTCTTTGGAAGCATTTGGCGCCGAATTTTGTTTCTTCTATCATGTTTATGGTGGTGATGAATATTCGGAGCGGGATTGTGACGGAATCCACTTTAAGTTTTATGGGGATTGGGCTGCCTTTGGAGATTCTTTCCTGGGGAAGCATGCTGTCTTTGTCAGAACGGGCCTTACTTGGGGGCGAGTGGTGGATGATCGTGATTCCGGGAGCTTTTTTGGTGACAACACTTTTGTGTGTGACGAATATTGGAAATTATCTTCGCAGAGAAGGAAACCGCAGGGAGAGCTGTCTTTGACCTGCGGTTTATTATTTTCACTATTTTCTCACATTCTTATCAAGATCCAAACACATTTATTTTATATGCTAAATTAGGAGCTGTTAGAGATAAGTATTCTTAATACTGCGCTATAAGCAAAGTTAATTCTTAACAGTACATGATTTAAAGTGCCGGAAGGCATAGAGTGAATGGAAAGAGAGGGAAGCTTACAGATGGCACAGGAAAATTTCAGACGTTACGAAAAAAAATACAAGATAACCAGGGAACAGTATCAGGAGCTGCTTAGCAGGATTATTACGCGGATTCAGCCGGAACCATATGGAAAGCATACGATCTGCAACATATATTTTGATACAAAAGATTATGCTATGATCCGGCACTCTCTGGAAAAGCCGGTTTATAAAGAAAAATTGAGGATGCGCAGTTACGGGACACCGAAAAATGGGGATATGGTGTACCTGGAGATAAAGAAAAAATATGACGGAGTGGTGTATAAACGGCGGGTATCCATGAGATATGAGGATGCCGTAAAATATCTGTATAAGGGAGTATTTCCGGACAATGACAGTCAGGTATTAAGGGAGATTGATTATGCAGTAAGGCATTATCAGGCACGTCCTGCCGTGTACCTGGCATATGAGAGGATTGCTTTTTTCGGAAAAGAAAATCCTGAGCTTCGGATTACTTTTGATATGAATATTCGGGCGCGGCGGTATGCACTGGAATTGGATAAAGGAAGCTTTGGAACAGCATTTTTAGAGAAGGGGATGTTTTTGATGGAGGTAAAGGTTCCTGGAGCAATGCCGCTGTGGCTGAGCAGGATTTTTTCTGAACTGAAGATTTTTCCTGTTTCTTATTCTAAATATGGAACCTTTTATCAGGAATATATGGTTGGAAAGGATTTGCTTGAAGTTGTAAAAGGCAGTGGGGGAAGAACTGCAGAGGGAGGCAAAGAAAACTGTGCTTAACAGTATTTTGGAAGGAAGCCCGGCTCCTGTGGCGGCGCCGGAAGATTTTGTGGTTTGCATGGGGGCAGCTTTGATTATGGGGGTTTTGCTGGCATGGCTTCATACATATAAAAATCAGGCAACGAGAAATTTTATCCTTACCTTGGCGCTGCTTCCGGTGATTGTACAGACTGTGATTATGATGGTCAACGGCAATTTGGGAACCGGAGTGGCGGTTATGGGGGCATTTAGCCTTGTGAGGTTTCGTTCAGCTCCAGGCAATTCTCGTGAAATCAGCAGTATTTTCCTGGCAATGGCTATAGGGCTGGCTGTTGGAATGGGATATTTGGGAGCAGCGGCAGCGCTTTTGGCAGTGTCCGGATGTATGACTTTTTTGGTAATCTGGCTGCCTTTGGGAAGATGCGGAAACAGTGAGAGGGTACTGAAAATAACGATTTCAGAAGATCTGGATTACAGGGGGATCTTTGAGGATCTGTTTTCTCGTTATACAAGTCAGTCAGAGCTTATGCGGGTAAAAACGGTAAATATGGGGAGTTTGTTTGAACTGCAGTATCATATATGGCTGCAGGATGAAAGAATGGAAAAAGAGTTTTTGGATGAAGTACGGTGCAGGAACGGGAATTTGCCGTTAGTGTGCGGCAGGATTGCTGCAGGAAGAGAAGAACTTTGAGAAAGCAGGTGATATGGGTGAATTTGAGAAAAATGGGTACAATAGTGTTCCTTTTGGCGGGATTGACAGTAAGCCAGATGGCAGGATGCGGGCAGAGAAGTGTCAAAGCAGATGACAAGGATGGAAATAATCAGGGAATGATCGAAGAAAGTAAGGATATGCCGCAAACTTTGGAGGAAGAAAATGATAGTCTGAGAAGTGAGGAAGTAAAGGAAAACGGAGAGATTGTGGTGACCGCAGCATTAGGAGAAGGAGGAAGAAAACAAATTACTTTTGAGCCGGAAGAGCTGGAGACAGGATGGGATCAGGAGTCTGCAGTTAAAATACTACTTGCTGACGGAGGAATCACAGCAGAAGGGGAAGGAGTTCTCGTCTCTGGCAAGGTAGCAGTGATCCAAAAGCAAGGAACTTATGTGATTTCCGGAAGTATGGAGGATGGACAGATTCGAATTGAGGCAGGGGATGAGGAGGCAGTGCGGCTGGTATTAAATGGAGTAGAGCTGTGGGGGAAAACGACGGCGCCAGTTTTCGGGGACGGAAAGAGTAAGGTGGTTCTAACCTTGGCAGAGGGTACAGAAAATTTAATCGGGGACAGCAGTTTATACATGTACGAGGACAGCAGCCAGGATGAACCGGATGCACCGGTTTTTGTAAACGGGGACTTGACCATAAACGGGCTTGGGAAGCTGGAAATCCACGGAAATTACAAAAACGGTATCCGCAGTAAGGATAATTTGAAGATAATATCAGGAACGATAGACATAAAGGCTGTAAACGACGGACTAAAAGGAAGGGATTGTGTGATTATCCGGGATGGGGAGCTGAATATCCAGTCCGGAAAGGATGGAATAAAAGCCAATCATGACAAGGATCCGGAGAAAGGATTTGTCTGGATAGACGGGGGACAGATTGTTATAGAGGCAAAGGATGATGGTATTCAGGCGGAGACTAACCTTATTGTGTGCGGAGGGCAGATTGATGTGAGGGAAAGCCAGGAAGGGCTGGCAGGAAAAACAGTAGATATTCTTGACGGCATGATAAGGGCTGTGACAGAGGATGACGGTATTAATTCAGCGGCCTCTGTAAATACGGAGAGGGAGAAAATGCAGGATCAGGAAGGCGTGTATACCCGGATTGCAGGCGGACAGGTGTGGCTGAATGCCGCAGCAGATGGAATTGATTCGAATGGAGACCTGTATGTAGAGGGAGGGGAATTATATGTAAGCGGACCGGTAAGCCGCGGAGATGGGATTCTGGACTATAACGGAAGTGCAAAGATTACAGGCGGTGCTGTGTTTGCGGCAGGGAATTCCGGAATGATGCAGACCTTTGGAGAGGATTCTCTCCAGAACTATTTGGTGATATATTGGGAGAAGGAGAAACAGGCGGGAGACGTGATCCGCCTGACGGATCAAAAGGGAGAGGTGTTAGGAGAGTATGCTCCGGAAAAGAATTTTGATACTGCAATTTTAAGTGTGCCTGGCCTTGAAAACGGCAGTGTGTATCAGATAGTATCAGAGAGCAGCAATGGAGAAGAAAACGAAATCATTGAAATGCAGGTGACGGGGGTGGAGACTGTCTATGGAACACCTGCAGACGGAGGGAAAGGTTTTGGAGGTCATGGAGGAAGCCGAAGGGAAAGAGACAGATCTCCAAAGCCGCCGGAAGGGAAGGAGAATTTTAAAGAAAGGGATATGTCTGAGAAGAAAAGGCCGTCAGAGCCGCCAAAGGAAATAGAGGGTTTTAAACAAGAAAGTGTATCAGAAACGGACGAGTCGTAAAAAGAAACGGAAAATTTATGGATAAGTGAGAGAAAAGCCATGGTTTGCAGCAGACAGAATTGGCCGTTTATGTCAAAAAAGCGGGAAACTGGACAAAAATCCATATTTTTTGAAAAAAAGGATATTGATAAAGATATATCAATGTGAGATAATGTCCAGGTAGGCTCACAGTTCATTTCATTTTGGAGGGAGAAGTCATGAGAGTATCGATTTGTATTGGAAGTGCATGTCATTTGAAAGGGTCAAGAGAAATTATCCAGAAGCTGCAGACGCTGGTAAAGGAACAGAATGTTGCAGACAAGGTGGACTTAAACGGTGCATTCTGCAGCGGTAATTGTGTTAATGGGGTCTGTGTAACCATAGATGGAGAATTGTTTTCCCTGTCACCGGAAACCACGGAAGAATTTTTTAATAAAGAAATTATGGGGAGGCTGTAAATATGGCGGCAATTATTGACTTTAAAGCAACCAAATGCCGACATTGCTATAAATGCGTCCGCAACTGTGAAGTCAAAGCTATTATGGTAAAAGACGGGCGGGCTGAGATCATGCCGGAGAACTGTGTTTTGTGCGGCAAGTGTCTGCAGATTTGTCCTCAGTCTGCCAAAACGCTGATAAGCGATTTAGGCAAGGTGAAAAGTTACATAGCAAGGGGCGAGAAGGTAGTTGTATCGATAGCTCCTGCCTACATGGGACTATTGAAATACCATACAATTGGCCAAGTCCGGTCTGCTCTTTTAAAGCTGGGATTTTTTGATGTTCGTGAGACTTCAGAAGGCGCTGCTCTGGTGACAGCAGAATATGCCAGGTTATTGGAGGAAGGGACTATGGAAAATATTATCACCACCTGCTGTCCCAGCGCCAATGATCTGATTGAAAAATATTATCCCCAATTAATCCCATATATGGCTCCTGTGGTATCTCCCATGATCGCCCATGGTAAGCTTTTGAAAAACGAGCTTGGCAAAGACACAAAGGTAGTATTTCTTGGTCCCTGTATTGCCAAAAAACAGGAGGCACAGGATGAGCGCCATAAGGATTGTATTGATGCAGTATTAAATTTTAATGACTTAAACCGTTGGCTCCGGGATGAGGATATTGTTATAGAAGACTGTGAGGATCAGCCGTTTGAGAAGGACCCTAGGATTAATCGGCTGTATCCGGTCAGCAGCGGTGTGATTAGTTCGGTTGTTGCCACACAGCGGAGTAAGACGGATCACTACCGCAAGTTTTATATTCATGGCGAGCAGAACTGTATGGAGCTTTGTGACAGTATGCTTCGGGGAGAAATCACAGGCTGCTTTATTGAGATGAATATGTGTTATGGCGGCTGTATAAAAGGGCCCACAGTCACAGATAAATCCATATCCCGTTTTAAGGTAAAACTGGATATGGAGGAGGCAATCCCCCAAAATCCGGTTCCGGAGGAGGAAACGGCTCCTGCGCGGGCGTCCATTTCCCTGGCAAAGACTTTCCAGGATCATTCGCCCAAGGATCCGGTTCCCACAGAAGCGCAGATTCGGGAGATTCTTTCCAAGACAGGAAAGACAAGGCCGGATGATGAGTTAAACTGCGGCGCCTGCGGTTATCCTACCTGCCGGGAAAAGGCCATTGCCGTGTTCCAGAAAAAGGCAGAGCTGAATATGTGTATTCCCTATATGTATGAGCAGTCGGAGTCACTTGCCAATCTGGTAATGGAAACTTCTCCCAACATGGTTCTTCTGGTGGATGAGGAGATGAAGATCCTGGAATATTCTGCTGTGGGAGAGAAGTATTTTGGAAAGACCCGTTCTGAGGCATTAAAAATGTATTTGTATGAATTTATTGATCCGGCAGATTTCCAGTGGGTATTTGACACACATCAGAATATTCACGGCAAAAAGGTGACTTATTCAGAGTATCATCTGGATACGCTCCAGAACATTGTTTACATAGAAAAGGAAAATGCAGTCCTTGCAACCTTTATTGATATTACCCAGCAGGAGGAACAGGCACGGGCTGACTATGAGAAGAAGCTGGATACTATTGACCTGGCCCAGAAGGTCATCCACAAACAGATGATGGTGGCTCAGGAGATCGCAGGACTTTTGGGCGAGACGACAGCAGAGACCAAGACCACTCTGACGAAGCTTTGCCATTCTCTTTTGGAGGACGGCGACAACGGAGGTGTGTAAATGGGAGTTTCCGTAGATGTTGCATATAAAAGTCTGAATAAATTTACCGAGATTCTGTGCGGGGATAAGGTGGAGATCCTAAAGACAGAGGATTCCAATATCATGATCCTGGCAGACGGCATGGGAAGCGGTGTAAAGGCCAATATTTTGGCGACTTTGACTTCCAAGATTTTAGGAACCATGTTTTTAAACGGTGCCTCCCTGGAAGAATGTGTGGAGACTATTGTGGAGACGCTGCCTATCTGCCAGGTAAGGCAGGTGGCTTATGCTACATTCAGCATTCTTCAGGTGTTTCACAGCGGAGATGCGTATCTGGTAGAATTTGACAATCCGGGATGTATTTTTATCCGAAACGGAAAATTGATGACCATCCCTCAGAATATCCGGGAGGTAAAGGGAAAGAAGATCAACGAATACCGGTTTACCGTACAGAGGGGGGATGCTCTGCTTTTAATGAGTGACGGAACTATCCATGCAGGGGTAGGGCGTCTTCTGAACTTTGGATGGGTGTGGGAGGATATTGCAGATTATGCGGTGAAGCAGTATTCCAAGACCATATCTGCTATGCGTCTGGCATCTTCTGTCTGTCAGGCTTGCGACGAGCTTTATGAATACCGCCCCGGCGATGATACCACGGTTGCCTGCATGCGTGTGATCAATGCGAAGCCGGTTCATCTTATGACCGGTCCGGCACAGGATGCGTCCCGGGATGTGGAGATGGTTAACAGCTGGATGAGCGGAGGGGATGAAACCAGGCGAATCGTGTGCGGAGGAACCAGCTCAACCATAGTTTCCCGTGTGTTAAAAAAATCTCTGGATGTGTCTTTGGATTATGTAGATCCAGAGATTCCCCCCATTGCTTATATGGACGGGATTGATCTGGTGACAGAAGGTGTGCTGACTTTAAACCGGGTGATTCAGCTATTAAAGAGGTACATAAAGAAAGAAACCGTGTCAGAGGATTTCTTCCTGGAGCTTGATAAGCCTAACGGGGCATCTATGGTGGCAAAGATGCTGATCGAAGATTGTACGGAGCTGCATCTGTATGTGGGAAAGGCCATTAACAGCGCTTATCAAAATCCTGGTCTGCCATTTGACTTGGGAATCCGTCAGAACCTGGTAGAACAGCTAAAACACACGGTGGAGGAGATGGGAAAGCCTGTTGCAGTGACGTATTATTAAATCTTCTTGCGCCCGGCATTGATGCACCATTACATGAAAAGTCTGGCGGTCCCGTTTTCGCACAGCTCGGCGCCGGAGTGCCTGACTTTCAAAGCAAAATAGTGTCAGATCAACGGAACAGTTACACTTTGTCTACAAGAATGAGGAGGTTAAAGGCTCATGGTAACAAATGACGCAACAATCTTAAAAATAAAGCATGACGTGCTCTGTGAGGTTGCAAAGCTGGCATGGGAGGGAACATTGGAGGAGAAGCGGGAGGAGCTTCCCCATCAGATGTTCCCGGGTCCCCAGGCTCAGTTCCGCTGCTGTATTTATAAAGAGAGAGAGATAATTAAACAGAGGGTCCGCTTAGCAGAAGGAAAATGTCCGGTGGGAATGGATTCCATGAATGTGGTGCAGGTTATTAAGGCTGCCTGCGAGGAGTGTCCCATTGCCTCTTACGTAGTAACGGACAATTGTCGGAACTGTATGGGAAAGGCATGCCAAAATTCCTGTAATTTCGGAGCCATCACCATTGGGGACAGCCGGGCACATATTGATCCGGGAAAATGCAAAGAGTGCGGAAAGTGTGCGCAGGCATGTCCTTACAGTGCCATTGCCCACTTAGAGAGACCCTGTAAAAAGGTATGCCCGGTTGATGCCATTACTTATGATGAATATGGAATCTGTGTGATCGATGAAAAGAAATGTATTCAGTGCGGCGCCTGTATCCATAGCTGTCCTTTCGGCGCTATCGGAACCAAGACTTTTATGGTGGATGTGATTCGCCTGATCAATGCCGGAAAACGGGTGGTAGCCATGGTTGCCCCTGCTACGGAGGGGCAGTTTGGAGCAGAGATCACCATGGCAAGCTGGAAGACTGCCCTGAAAAAAATCGGTTTTGCCGATATGATTGAGGTGGGGCTTGGCGGTGACCTAACGGCAGCGGCCGAGGCGGCGGAATGGGCAGAGGCATATAAAGAGGGGAAGAAGATGACCACATCCTGCTGTCCGGCTTTTGTAAATATGATCCGGCAGCATTTTCCCACGCTTCTTGACAACATGTCTACCACCGTTTCGCCTATGTGCGGAGTCTCCCGTATGCTAAAGGAGCGTGATCCGGAGACGATCACGGTCTTTATCGGGCCGTGTATTGCAAAAAAGAGCGAGACACTGGACTTGAATATTACGGGAAATGCTGATTATGCCATGACCTTTGGGGAGATCCGCGCCATGATGCGGGCCAAGGGCGTGGAGCTGGAGCCAGAGGAGAACACCTATCAGGACAGCTCTGTATACGGCAAGCGGTTCGGCAATTCCGGCGGTGTGACTGCGGCGGTGGTTCAGTGCTTTAAGGAGATGAATGAGGATATCAGCCCCAATGTGATGAGGTGCAACGGCGCTGCGGAATGTAAGAAGGCGCTGCTTCTGATGAAGGTAGGCAAGCTTCCGGCAGATTTTGTGGAAGGCATGGTTTGTGTGGGCGGCTGTGTAGGCGGACCCAGCAAGCATAAGTCTGAGACAGAGGCCAAAAAGGCCAGGGATCTTCTGATCGGGCAGGCGGACAGCAGGGAGGTACATGAGAACCTGAGAAACCTTGGAGCCAGCGAGGTGGCCATGCACCGGCATTAAAGAATTATATTTTGACTTTTCTATTGTAAAATGATATAACAAGATAGATAATCTTTATAACAATAGGAAAGGCAAAAGAGTGATGTTTAAATATGAAAGGATAGCAGAAGATATTCAGAATAAGATCCAGAAGGGAGAGTATCTGGCAGATGAGAAGCTCCCTCAGGAGATGGAGCTGTGCAGACAATATGATGCTTCCCGGATTACGATCCGGGAAGCTCTTGACTTGCTGGTATACAGGGGCTTGATCACACGGAGACGCGGAGCAGGAACCTATGTAAAAGCCATAATCGGGGAGGGCGCAGATTCGGATGGATTTGCCAAATCCCAGCAGTTCGGAGGATTCAGCCGGGACATGCGGGGAAGAAAGGTAGAATCTGAGGTACATCAGTTTTCACTTCTGCAGGCGCCGAAGGATGTGGCGGAGAAGCTTCAGGTGGAGGAAACTGCGTTTGTCTGCTATATCTGCCGCACACGGATTGTAGACGGAAAGCCTTACGTGGTAGAATATACTTATATGCCTACAGATTTTATTACCGGAATCACGGCTGAGGTGGTGGAAAATTCCATCTACGAATATATTGAGCATAAGCTCAAGCTGAAAATCAAAAGCGCACACCGGGCTGCCCGGGCAGATATGCCCACAAAAGAGGAACGGGAATGGCTGGCTATAGGGGAAGAAACCATGCCGGTGCTTGAGGTAGAGCAGACGGCATATCTGGATGACGGAAGAATCTTTGAATATTCAAAATCGCGGCACAGGGCGGATTGTTTTGTGCTGAGGACAGTCAGCGTGCGCTGAAGCCCGGCAGGTAAAACCATTATAAGGGATTGTCATATTTGACAGTCCTTTTTTCTTTTTTCACAATATTTCGTAAAATAATATATCCTTTTCGAAAAAAATTCAATAAAAATTTCCAAAAAACTCTTGACAAACAGTTAAAATATAATATAATAAAAATATGTTATAACATTTAATTTTTAAAACATAACAAATAACGCAAGGAGGAGAAGGGATGGAGCTTCGGTTGCCAAAAGATTTTTTTATGGGGGCGGCGATGTCCGGGCCGCAGACGGAAGGCGCTTATCGGACAGGAGGAAAGCTGGAAAATATCTGGGATACCTGGTCAGACCTTTCTATTTCCGATTTTTACAATAAGGTCGGAAGCTATGTCGGAAATAATTTTTATGAAAAATATGAGGAGGACATTAAGCTTTTCAAGAGTCTTGGACTGGACTCCTTCCGAACCTCTATTCAGTGGAGCAGACTGATGGATCAGGACCAGAAGCTGAATCCGGAGGGGGCTGATTTCTATCACAAGGTTTGTGCCTGTGCCAAGGAGCAGAGGATTGAACTGTTTATGAATCTGTATCATTTTGATATGCCTGCTTATCTGTTTAGGAAGGGCGGCTGGGAGAATCGTGAGGTGGTAGAGGCATATGCAACATATGCCAGGACAGCCTTTCGGGAATTTGGAAAGGAAATTACATATTGGTTTACCTTTAATGAACCGATTGTAGAACCAGATCAGCGATATCGGGACGGACTTTGGTATCCCTTTATCCAGGATGCCAAGAGAGGTATGGCCGTGCAGTATCATCTGTCTCTGGCGCACTGTCTGGCAGTAAGGGAGTTTCAAAAAGCAAAGGAGGAGGGCTTCCTTCTCCCAGAGGCAAAGATTGGCCTGATCAACTGTTTCGCCCCGCCTTATACAAAGGAGGATCCAAGCCCGGAGGATCTGGAGGCGCTCCGAATGGAGGACGGGGTGAAGAACCGGTGGTGGCTGGATCTGGTAGCAGAGGGAAGGCTTCCCAAGGATATTTTAGAGACTTTAAAGGATAGCGGACTTCTTCCGGATATAAGGCCAGGAGATGAGCAAATTCTGGCTATGGGAAGGGTAGACTGGCTGGGTTTTAATTATTACCATCCCTCCCGTGTTCAGGCGCCGAGGGAGAAGTTTGACCAGAAGGGATATCCGAAATATGCCGACGCTTATGTATGGCCGGAGGCAAAGATGAACATTTACCGAGGATGGGAGATTTACCCAAAGGGAATCTATGATTTTGGAATGAAAATGAAGGAGGAATACCCGAATCTAAAGTTCTTTATCTCAGAAAATGGTATGGGCGTAGAGCATGAAGACCGGTTCCGTGACAAAGAAGGGCAGATTCAGGATGATTATCGGATTGAGTTCGTAAAGGAGCATTTAGAATGGATTTTAAAGGCGATTCAGGATGGAGCTAAGTGTATGGGTTATCATTATTGGGGACTGATTGATAACTGGTCCTGGAACAATGCATTTAAAAACCGATATGGCATGGTTGAGGTAGATCTGGCAGGAAACTATCAGCGGAGATGGAAGAAATCCGCGGCGTGGATACAGGAGGTGATCAGAGCGCGGGAGCAGGAAATCAGCTAAGGGAAAGCAGCAGAAAATAACTGTATAGAGGAATCGGATTTACGGGAAAAGGAAGCTTGAACAGTCACAAAAATAATCTTAGGAGGAAGAAAAAATGGGTAATTCCAAGTTTGTGGAAAGGTTTACCATGTTTGCTTCAAAGCTGGGCAATGAGATCCATCTCCGGTCGCTAAGGGATGCATTTGCAACGATCATGCCGCTGTATATTCTGGCCGGTCTGGCGGTTTTGATTAATAATACGGTGTTTCAATGGCTTTTGTCCGGAGATGCTCTGACAGGGGCCCAGTATTGGGGTACATTGATTGTCAACGGAACATTGAATATTAGCTCGCTTTTGATTGCTCCGGTAATCGGATATATGCTGTCTCAGAATAAGGGATATGAGAATCCATTGGCTGCAGCGGTCATATCCCTGGCCTCTCTGGTGGTGATGATGCCGAATGTGATTGGGATCACTCCGCTGGACGGAAGCGGGGAAGTGCTGGCACAGGGAGCGCTAAGCTTTAGCAACATCGGCACAGGGGCTATGTTTGCAGGCGTAATTATCGGTCTGGCAGCCACAGAGATCTTTGTCTGGATCAGCAGCATTAAGAGACTGAAGATCAATCTGGGGGACAGTATCCCTCCGGCTGTGGGCAAGTCCTTTAATGTATTGATCCCGTTTATTCTGGTTATGTCCGGATTTGCGCTGATCAGTGCAGTGTTGAATAATGTGTTTCACACGGACCTGGTACATATTATTACCATGCTGATTCAGGAGCCGCTTCGCACGGCAACCACAGGTCTGCTGGGATGTGTGCTTTTGTATAGTCTGGGTAATTTTCTCTGGATTTTGGGAATTCACCAGTCTGTCATTTACAGCTCGATATTGGAGCCCCTGCTGATCGTAAACATGACGCAGAACATGGCAGCATATGCGGCGGGAGAGGCAATCCCCAATATTATCAATGTGGCCTTTGTTCCGGCTTTTGGTATGATGGGCGGTTCTGGTTCAACCATCTGTCTGCTGATTGCCACGTTGCTGGTAAGCAGGAACAAGGCCACAAGAGGAGTGTCCCAAATGGCTTTTGTTCCAGGGCTTTTCAATATTAATGAGCCTGTGATATTTGGATATTCCATTGTGTATAACGTTTGCATGCTTATTCCCTTTGTACTTACGCCGGCAATCGGTATTGTGATTGGGTATGCGGCAACGGCCATGAATTTTATGAACGAATGTGTCGTGTATATTCCGTGGACGACACCGCCGCTTTTAAGCGGATATTTGGCTACAGGCGGGGATGTGCGGGCAATTGTTGTCCAGCTGGTGATTTTGATATTAGGAATCCTGCTTTATATTCCGTTTGTAAAGATGAATGACATTGTCATGGAAAAGACCATGGCGTCAGAATAACAAGCAATAAAGGCAAAACAAAAAGTAAAGGAGAAGAAATATGAAAAAGATTCTGTTGGTTTGCAACGCGGGGATGTCAACAAGTATGCTGGTAGCAAAGATGAAGAAGGCGGCCGAAGAAAAAAATGCAGAGGTGGAAATCGAGGCAAAATCCTTATCCGAGGCTAAAAAGGAGATTGCAGCCGTGGATATTGTGCTTCTTGGCCCGCAGATTCGTTATGAGCTGGCAAATGTGAAGAAGATGGCAGGAAGCGTTCCTGTGGAAGCGATCGACATGAAAGATTATGGGATGATGAACGGGAAAAAGGTTCTGGAGCATGCAATGGAGGTGATGGGCGTATGATTAGTGAGGATTTTGCATTAACTTGTGTACAGATGATTTCCAACAGCGGAAGCGCCAAGTCCTGTTATATTGAAGCCTTGCAGAAGGCTAAGTCTAAAGACTATGCGGAGGCGGAAAGACTGATGCAGGAAGGGGATGCTTTTTATGCTCAGGCACATGAGGTGCATGGTTCCCTGCTTCAGAAGGAGGCGTCCGGAGAAAAGGTAGAATTTGCTCTTATTTTAATGCATGCAGAGGATCAGATGGCCAGCACTGAGCTGGCAAAGGTTCTGGCGAGAGAGCTGATTGAGCTGTATTAGAATAACGGAAATTCGTAAGCAATTCTTGTGATCCGGACGGCAGGGGAGTTTGAGATAATCTTGGGATAATAAGACGAAAAAGGAGCAGCTTATTGCTGCTCCTTGATATTTTTAGAGACTGTGATCTCCTGATTATCAATATGCTCTCGTATGGCAGCTTTGGCTTCTGCCACCCGGTGTTCTTTTAAGGCTCGGAGTATGTGGTCATGCTCTACCAAAAGGATCTGGTGCTTGGCGGTGTCTTTAATATATTCCAGGCGGTAGCGATACATCTGCTCCTGAAGATTATTCAGGATCTGTACTAAGCGGGAGTTGCCGGTGCCGTGATAGATCACATCGTGGTAATGCTCATCAGTCTCAGCGATATTCATCAGGTCGCCCTTCTGGACGGCGCTGCGGAAATTCTCCTGGGCTTCTTCTAATTCCAGCAGCGCTTCATCTTCCATACGCTGGCAGGCAAGCTCTGTGGCAAGCTCCTCTAAGGAACGCCGCACTTCTAAGACCTCCCGCAGGCTTTTTTCGGAAATGCGGGCTACCTCTGCGCCTTTCCGCGGAATCATAAGAACCAATCCTTCCAGCTCCAGCTTGCGGATGGCTTCCCGGATCGGGGTGCGGCTGACCCCCAGACGGTCGGCAAGCTGGATCTCCATCAGGCGTTCTCCTGGCTCCAGCTCACCCTTCAGGATAGCCTGCCGGAGTGTGTTGAAAACCACATCCCGCAGGGGAAGGTATTCGTTCATGTTCACTTTCAGTTCATGGGTCATGGAAATTCTCCTTTTTGAGATTAAGGCTGATTCTGGGTATTGTAAAAGCTGGTCAGGTAAACCTGCTTGGCAAGCTGGCATGCAGAGCCAAAACGAAGTTCCTCAAAGGCATGCTGTGCGGCTGCCGGATTGGTGAAAAGTCCGAACACGGTGGGACCGCTTCCGCTCATCAGGGAGCCAATGGCTCCATATTCCAGCATGGCATCCTTGATGGACTGAATGACCGGATATTCCTGAATCGTGACAGTCTCCAGTACATTGCCCAGTTTGCCGGCAATCTGATAAAGGTCCTGGCTGCGGATTCCGGCCAGGATGCCGTCAATGTCCGGATGCTGCTCTGGCTTTAGCTGATCGGCATTTAAGCTGGTGTATACAAAACGGGTAGAGACATTGATTCCCGGTTTTGCAATCAGGACCTGGCACTGGGGAACCGGGGGCAGGGGGGTCAAAACTTCTCCGATTCCTTCCGAGAGTGCGGTGCCGCGCAGGATACAGTAGGGAACGTCAGCGCCGATCTTAACCCCGCGCTCCATTAGCTGGGAGGCGGTCAGCTCCAGACGAAACATTTTATTGATACCAAACAGCACAGCCGCAGCGTCACTGCTGCCTCCTGCTAAACCGGCAGAAACAGGAATAAACTTGCGCAGGCGGATAAAGATGCCTCCAGGAATGGAAAACTCGTCCATCAGCATCCGGGCGGCCTTGTATACCAGGTTGTTTTCATTGGTGGGCAGATAGAAAAGATTGGTCTCAATCTGGATTCCAGGCTCCTCCTTGCGAATCAGATCAATGCGATCAAAAATTCCGATGGTCTGCATGATCATGCGGACCTCATGATAGCCGTCATCCCGCTTGCCCAGTACATCCAGGCCGAGATTGATCTTTCCGTATGCTTTTAAGCTTAAGTGCTTGATCATGGAATATGTCACTCCTTTGTATCTGTATGCACATTGTATATTGTATAATAAAAACAGTATACAGT
This sequence comes from uncultured Lachnospiraceae bacterium, assembly GCA_910586205.1. GTDB lineage: Bacteria > Bacillota > Clostridia > Lachnospirales > Lachnospiraceae > Brotaphodocola. The sequence goes on from CAJUGD010000003.1 coordinate 121,587, forward strand.
ATATTATATACATAAAAGGAAAATGTGCAAGTGTTTTTGCGAATTTTGGAGAAAATTGCAGGGGTTATTATTTTTTCATATATTTTTGCCGGGAGCGAAAGAAAAAATGATACCAGCCATAAGGAATTTTACAGAAAGAAAAATATCATGGCTTGTGTAAGCAGTTAAAATATCTTATAATATCGTTAATGTGCAGAATGATTTTGCCGGCCAAAAGCCCGGTAAACAAGAAGATGAAACATGCTGCCAGTAAGAAAACAAGGAGGTAGAAAATGTCTGTCATAACACCACAGTTAAGCTGGCTGGACGATCCGGAGGTGTTCCGGGTAAATATGCTGCCAGCTCATTCAGACCATCGATTTTATGAGTCAGAGGCGGATTTTGCCGAAAGAAAGGACAGCCTGTATCAGTCTCTTAACGGAGAATGGCAGTTTTTCTGGTCAAAAAACGCTGCAGAACGTCCGGCTGATTTTTACAGGGAGGATTTTGACACATCTGCTTTTAATACTATTTCGGTTCCCTGTCATATAGAGCTGGCAGGATATGATCGGATTCATTATATTAATACCATGTATCCCTGGGAGGGACATCAGTACCGTCGGCCTGCATTTTCCCTGGAGAGTGTGGGAGCGCAGCCGGGGCAGTTTTCGGAGGCAGAATATAATCCGGTTGGTTCTTACCGTCTGAGGTTTGATTTAGAAGAAAGGATGCTGGGAAAGAGGGTGTGCATCTCCTTTGAGGGTGTGGAACAGGCTATGTATGTATGGCTCAACGGACAGTTTATCGGCTATGGGGAGGACAGCTTTACACCGTCAGATTTTGATTTAACGCCCTACATACGGGAAAAGGGAAATGTGCTGGCTGTGGAGGTTCATAAGCGGTCTTCTGCCGCTTATTTAGAGGATCAGGATTTCTTCCGATTCTCCGGTATTTTCCGGAATGTGACCTTGTATGCAAAGCCGCAGATCCATGTAGAGGATTTGTGGGCTAGGACAAAGCTTAAGGAGGACGGAAAAAGCGGGGAGCTGGCCTTAAGGCTTCGGCTGTCAGAAGCAGGAGAGCATACAGGAGGGGAGAGCATATTGGCATATAAAGTTTCCGTTCTTTTGAAGGATAAGAAAAGCGGCAATGCTTTGTTTGAGAAAATACTTCCGGCTGCAGAGACGGTTCAGATGGAGCCGGAGATTCTTAGAGACATACAGCCCTGGGAATATAAGCATCCCAATCTCTACGATCTGGAGATTCGTCTTTTGTCAGCAGACGGGAAGGCGGCAGAGATCGCGGCCTGTGAGATTGGCTTTTGCCGGATCGCTATAGAGGACGGCATCATGAAGCTGAACGGAAAACGGCTGATTGTAAACGGGGTGAACCGGCATGAGTGGAATGCCCGCACCGGCAGGGTGACAGGTATGGAGGACATGCTTTCCGATATGGCATGTTTTCATGAAAACCATATTAACAGTGTGCGGACCTGCCATTACCCCAATCAGATTCCCTGGTATGAGCTGTGTGACAGGGAAGGCATCTATGTGATGGCTGAGACGAACTTAGAGTCTCATGGCTCCTGGCAGAAGATGAACCGGGTAGAGCCAAGCTGGAATGTACCGGGAAGCGTACCTCAGTGGAAGGAAGCAGTAGTGGACCGGATGCGTACCAATTTTGAGACCTTTAAAAATCATGTGTGTATTTTATTTTGGTCTTTGGGAAATGAATCTTATGCAGGCGATAATATCCAGGCAATGCAGGAATTTCTGGAGGAAAAACAGGACGGGCGGCTGATTCATTATGAAGGGGTGTTCCATAACCGGGCATACGATAAGACCATTTCCCATATGGAAAGCAGGATGTATGCATCGCCAAAGCAGGTTCGGGAATATCTGGAGGGAGACGGGACAAAACCGTTTATTCTCTGTGAATATATGCATGATATGGGCAACTCTTTAGGAGGAATGAAGTCCTATATGGATCTGCTTGATCAATTTGAACACTATCAGGGAGGATTTATATGGGATTTTATTGACCAGGCCATTCTGGTAAAGGATGAGATAACAGGCCGGGAAGTGCTGCGGTATGGCGGTGATTTTGATGACCGTCCGTCTGACTATGAGTTTTCCGGCAATGGGATTCTGTTTGCAGACCGGACACCCAAGCCAGCCATACAGGAGGTGAAATATTATTATGGATTATATGAATAGAAAGCAAAATCAGGACACCCAGAGAAAGCTGAAGGTTGTGTTCGGCGATGTGGTGCTGGGAGTCCATGGAGACGGATTTGAATATCTGTTTTCCTATGCGGTTGGAGGCATGGTATCTTTGACTGCAGGAGGGCGGGAATGGTTATACCGGGCTCCAAGGCCGGCCTTTTGGCGGGCTACCACGGACAATGACCGGGGATCGGGATTTTCTTTTCGGTCAGCCATGTGGATGGGGGCGGATCAGTTTGTAAAAACAGAAAGGATTCGTATAGGAATAGACGGGGAGGATATGGATCCGTTTTTGGCGCCGGATAACAACCGGTTCTTGGGGGAAAAGGAGGCCGCTTTTCTGACGGTAGCTTTTCTTTATACCACAGCTACAACGCCGGCTGCAGAGGTGGAAGTGATCTATACAGTGGAAGGAACCGGACGGATCCAGGTAGATGTCAAATTTCATGGAAAAAAAGGACTTCCTCAGCTTCCTGTATTTGGAATGCGGTTTGTGATGCCCACCAAGGCAGACGGATACTGCTATTACGGTCTGTCCGGAGAGACCTATCCGGATCGGATGGCCGGAGGGGAAAAAGGAGAGTGGAAGGTAGACGGACTTCCTGTGACGCCCTACCTGGTTCCTCAGGACTGCGGGGTTCACATGGATACAGACTGGCTGCAGGTATACCGGTCCTCTGTTCTGGCAAATGAGGTACAAGGCAAGGACAGAGGAAGATCAACGTTTTCTCTGCGGTTTGAGAAAGTCAATACACCCTTTGCGTTTTCCTGCCTTCCTTATACAGCATTGGAATTAGAGAGTGCCACTCATCAGGAAGAACTGCCCCCGGCAAGACGGACCGTGACCTGTATTTTGGGAGCAGTGCGGGGAGTGGGAGGTATTGATAGTTGGGGAAGCGATGTGGAGGAGCAGTGGCATATTGACGGAGAGAAGGATATTGCTTATTCTTTTGCCATTGTGCCGGTACGGGAGTAGATTTTTACCTTAAAAGAAATGAACCAATTCACAAGTAAACGAAAAGAGGAATGGGATATGAAATACGATTTTACTTCAATCATTGACCGCCGCGGAAAGGATGCTCTTGCAGTAGATGGGCTGGGCAGCGGCGGTTCAGCCCCGGACAGGCCAAAAGAGGGCTTTGATGTGATTCCCATGTGGGTGGCAGATATGAATTTCCCGGTTCTGCCTGCAATTCAGGATGCCATTATAGAGAGGGTAAAGCATCCGACCTTTGGTTATTTTAATCCCAGTGACGCTTATTTTGATTCCATTATGGACTGGCATCAGAAAAGAAACCATGTAACCGGATTATCAAGGGAATGTATCGGATATGAAAACGGAGTGCTGGGAGGCATTGTCTCTGTGCTGGAGGCATTTTCTGCGCCGGGGGATCCGGTGCTGCTTCACAGTCCGACTTATATCGGATTTACAAAAAGTATAGAAAACTGCGGCAGAAAGATTATTCACAGTCCGTTAAAGCTGGACGAGGCAGGAGTCTGGAGAATGGATTTTGAAGATATGGATGCCAGGATCAAGGAAAACAAGATTCATTTGGCAGTATTCTGCAATCCTCATAATCCCTGTGGGCGTGTGTGGGAGCAGTGGGAGCTGGAGAAGGCTCTTGAAGTGTACAAGGCCAATGATTGTGTGGTGATTTCCGATGAGATCTGGTCAGATATTATTCTGGAGGGAAGGCATCATATCCCACTGCAAATGGTAAATGAGGATGCCAGAAAACGGACCGTTGCTTTGTATGCGCCGTCAAAGACCTTTAATCTGGCAGGGCTTATAGGATCCTACCACATTATTTATAATCAATATTTGCGGGAGAGGGTGGAGGCCCAAAGCAGCAAATCCCATTATAATTCCATGAATGTGCTCAGTATGCACGGTCTGGTAGGGGCATATGGCCCGGAAGGATCTGTCTGGGTGGATGAGCTGCGTCAGGTGATCACAGAGAATGTAGAGTATGCATGCAGGTTTATTCAGGAGCATTTTCAGGGGATTTATGTGGCAAAGCCAGAGGGAACCTATATGCTGTTTTTAGATTGCAGCCAGTGGCTTAAAGAGCACGGGAAAACCATGGACGAGCTTTTGAAGGCAGGATGGGATGTAGGGGTGGCATGGCAGGACGGCAGGATGTTCCATGGCCATAATTCCATCCGGATGAATCTGGCGCTTCCTCTGTCACGGGTCAGGGAGGCATTGGAACGGCTGGAAAAATATGTACTATAAAGGACAGGAATAGCAAGGAACAGCATTTTTAAGAACGGCAAAGCAGGGGCAGGATAGGATCAGGCAGAATCAGCAGAACGATAGAAATCAGGTCACAGCATTTTGTGTTTCAAAGGCTGTGACCTGGCACAGACAGGCAGACCGTTAAATGACAGACTGCACTGGTATTATTTATATTATTCCATCCCCAAAATGTTTTTTAAATTGTTTTTGTAAATATCTGCTTTTGTACCGTAAATAATCTGTACCCCGTCATTGACACGAACTACCCCGTTGGCTCCGGTCTGAGCCTTCCATTCGTTGTCAGACATAACCAGGGCCTTGTCTTTGACCTTTACTCTCAGCCGGGTAAAGCAGGCATCTACGTTCAAGATATTTTCAGCGCCTCCTAAGCCGGCTATAATGACATTTAAGATGTCATCGCTTACCTTTTTGCCCCCTAAAGGCTTGACTTCTTCTTCATCAGCTTCCCGTCCCGGAGTTTTGTAGTCAAACTTCAGAATCATGAAACGGAAGGTTGCATAATAGAGCACAAAGAAAATGGCGCCCAGGATAAAGACCCAGATCCAGTTGGACCCTTTGTCCGACTGCATGATACCGTTAAAGATGGTGCTTAAGAACGGTCCGCCAAAAGCGCTGGGGCCGGGAATATTAACCTTAAATAAGTAGGTCAGCAGGTAAGTAAGTCCTGCATAACCTGCGTGGACTACAAACAGAAGCGGTGCTACAAACAGGAATGAATATTCGATGGGCTCCGTGATGCCTGTGAAGATAGAAGGAATCACAGCGGCAATCAGCAGGGCTTTTACTTGCTGCTTTTTCTCCGGTTTTGCGGTGTGGTAAATAGCCAGTGCTGCACCGGGCATACCGAACATGGCAAAGATTACTTTTCCGTTCATTACAAAACGAGAGATATTAATGTCAAACATGGTATCCGGTGAAGCAAGGATGGCATTATAAATATTTAATGCCCCTTCTACCACATTTCCGTCAATGGTCATGGATCCGCCCAAATTGGTAAAGAAGAACGGCGTGTAAATAAAATGATGCAGACCAAAGGGCAGCAGAGCACGTTCGCTTAATCCGTAAATCACACTTCCGGCAGCGCCTGTGTTGTAGATGAGCTGTCCCATTAAGGTAAGTCCATTCTGTGCTATGGGCCAGATAAATGCCATCAAAAAGCCTAAAGCCGAACAGCCGAGGAGCGTAACCATGGGAACAAATTTTGTTCCCGAAAAGATTCCCAGAATCGGCGGAAGCTGGATATTGTAGTATTTGTTGTGAAGCCGTGCAACCAAAAGTCCTACCAGGATACCGCCGAACACACCAGTATCTAAGGAGGCGATTCCCATGACCATAGACTGGCCGGTGGTCATAGCGGCGGGGTCCAGCTTGCCAAGGCTGGTTAAAAGCACATTCATCACATTATTCATGGCAAGGAAGCCGATGACACTGCACAGAGCGGCAATCCCTTTTTCCTTTTTAGCATATCCTACGGCTACTGATACCGCAAAGATAATGGGAAGATAGGAATTGACCGTGTTTCCCATGGCTTTTAAAAGGTTAAAGAACAGACGCACATAGGTAAGGCCCAGAAAAGGCATAACCTCCACAATGTTCTTGGTTGTAAAGGCTGAACCAACACCCACCAGGATTCCTGCAATCGGCATGATCATGACGGGTGTCATTAAGACCTTGCCCAGCTTTTGGAATTGAGAAAAGGAAAATTTTTCTTTCATTGAAACCTCCTTCTTATCTCAGTTCCGGCCAATACCCTCTGTTGGCCTCAATCATCTTGTCAAGAATTTTTCTGGCTACCTTGGCAGAAGGCACGGTCTTGTTCATGGTAAATGCCTCCAAAGCTTTCTGGTAGGAATTTTCAAAATAAGCGTCCACGATCAGTTTCTCAGCCGCAAGCTGCTGCTGCATCATGCCTAAGTGGAACTGAGGAATGTTTCCGATAACCACCGGCTCTGGCCCCCATTTGCGCAGATAGCAGGGAACCTCAACCATAGCATCATTCGGAAGGGCAGGAATAGATCCATTGTTCTCTACAATCACCAGATAGCGGTCTGCATTGTTGTAGGCAATGGAGCAGGCCACATCCACAATAAAATCGCCGAAGGCATTGAACAAATTTAAGTTGACTTCATGGGCGCCGCCGCTTTCCTTGATCAAGCGGACTTGGTCATACATATCCTTTTCCCGTCCGTCCATGACCATGTTGGCTCTGGTATAGTTGGGATCACTGGTTTCCACACATTCCTTGGCATACAAGTAGTACTGCAGATAAGTGTTGGGAAGAAATTCAGGGAAGTCTGTAAGGATTTCTTTGAAATTCTCCCAGGTATGGCGCCAGGAAGGATCTGAGTGGTGCTTATCGTGGGAAGCTGCCAGCCCAAACTGCATGATCTTGTCCTTCAGCTCCGGCATCCGGTCCACGCCGGTCTTATCAAAGAGCTTTGTCCACCATCCAAAGTGATTCAGCCCAAAGTAAACCGGATCCAGGTCATTATATTTTTCCAGCCCCAGCATTTTGGCAAAGGACAGCATGATGGCTACCGGCATATCGCAGATATTTAAGATCTTGTAATTCTGGTATTGGCGGCGGGTAGCTTCGGCAACGATAGCGGCTGGGTTGGAGTAGTTGATGATCCATGCTTCCGGGGCATAGGTACGGATGTCATCGATTACCTTGAAAACACCAGGAATGGAACGGAGTCCATAAGCCATTCCGCCGGGGCCGCAGGTTTCCTGTCCGACAACGCCGAACTCCAGGGAAATTTTTTCATCTTTCTCCCGCATTTTCAGACCGCCCTGACGAATCTGGGCAAAGGCAAAATCAATGTCTGTAAAGGCTTCTTTGGGATCTGTAGTGGTAAAATATATACATTCCGGATCCAGCTTTTTAATCAAGGACTGACAAAGGGTGTCTACCAGTTCCAGACGATCCGGGTCAATGTCATAAAGAACCAGCTTTTGAAGCGGGAAACGGTCCAGGTTTCCGATCAGGCTCTGGATAATGCCAGGAGTGTGACTGGAACCGCCGCCAACGATTACTACTTTAAAACCTACCATAATAAATTCCCCTTTCTGATGCTTTTTGTTGCTTTTTTCTTGGATTTTTGTTGCACGTGCATTTTGTATTAGTTATAATAACTGTTGTCATCATAAACGTTTCGCGCCATTTTGTGAATAGCTCTGAGAGCTTTTGGAAGGAAGTGCGGAGGTTGAAATAATTTCATTTTGTGAAAAAAATTTTGGGAGATCGTGTTATGGAATTTTACAATCGGATTGCAGAAAATACCCATCTGCTGAATAAAAGTGATAATGAGATTTTATCCTACTGCATCAGGAATAATAAGAAAATTTCTGAAATGAAGGTGCAGGAGGTAGCGGATGAGCTGTATACATCGCCTGCTTCGGTGATCCGGTTCTGCAAAAAGCTGGGATTCAGCGGTTTTTCAGAGTTTAAGGCGGCTCTGAAGGTGGAAATTTTCCAGCGGGAGGAAGAAAAGGGAGAATACCATTCTACTGATTTTTTAAAGGATGTGCACAAAACCGTCCAGCTTATTCAGGAGGAGACGATTGATTGGCTTATAGAGCAGATTCACAACAGCCGTCGGGTTGAATTTTATGCGGCAGGAAGCAGCCGGGTGGTGGCGGCGGAATTTGTCAAAAGGCTGCAGATTATAGGTAAGCCGGCCTTTTGGTATGACGACAGTTCGCTGATGAATATCAGTGCAAAACAGATTACAAAAGAAGATATGGCCATTGTCATTTCGGTTTCCGGGGAAACCAGTCTGGTGATTGCTGCTGCTAATATGGCAAAAAGCAGAGGGGCAACCATTGTGTCCATTACCAATTTGGGCAGTAATACTTTATGTGATATGGCAGACGAAAACATTTATGTAAATTCCACATATTTTGTAAAATCAGGGATTGAGATCCGGTCACGCCTGCAGATGCATTTAATATGTGAATATATTTTTTTTCGGTATCTGGAATGCTATGGGGGACACAGCCAGGAGCAGTGCTTGACAAATACCGGGAAATGACGTAGAATCAACCAGATTTCATTATGGAGGACAGGAAGAAAAATAAAGGAGGAGCATTATGGCTAGTGAGAAGAAACTGGTGGAAGCCATCACATCCATGGAGAAGGATTTTGCCCAGTGGTATACGGATGTGGTGAAAAAGGCAGAGCTGTGTGATTATGCCAGCGTAAAGGGCTGTATGGTGATCAAGCCGGCAGGATATGCCTTGTGGGAGAATATTCAAAAGGAGCTGGATCGGCGGTTTAAGGAAACCGGTGTGGAAAATGTGTATATGCCCTTGTTTATTCCGGAGGGGCTTTTGCAGAAAGAAAAGGATCATGTGGAGGGGTTTGCACCGGAGGTGGCCTGGGTGACTCACGGAGGATTGGAGGAGCTGCAGGAAAGAATGTGTGTGCGGCCAACCTCTGAAACATTGTTCTGTGATTTTTATGCCAGGGATATTCACTCCTACAGGGATTTGCCAAAAGTCTATAATCAGTGGTGTTCTGTAGTACGGTGGGAGAAAACTACCCGTCCGTTCCTTCGTTCCAGGGAATTTTTGTGGCAGGAGGGACATACTGCTCATGCCACGGCAAAGGAGGCTCAGGAGCGCACCGAGCAGATGCTGAATGTATATGCAGATTTCTGTGAGGAGGTTCTGGCAATTCCGGTTATCAGAGGACAGAAAACCGATAAGGAGAAATTTGCCGGGGCGGAAGCTACCTATACGATAGAGGCTTTGATGCATGATGGAAAGGCTCTCCAGTCCGGCACCAGCCATAACTTTGGCGATGGGTTTGCCAAAGCTTTTGAGATTCAGTATGCGGCAAAAGACAATTCACTCCAGTATGTCCACCAGACTTCCTGGGGCATGTCCACTCGGATTATCGGCGCGATTATCATGGTACATGGAGATGACAGCGGGTTGGTGCTGCCTCCCATGATTGCGCCTACCCAGGTGGTGATTGTTCCGATTCAGCAGAAAAAGGAAGGGGTTCTTGACAAGGCGTTTGAGATGAAAGAGGCATTGTCGGGATTTCGGGTAAAGGTAGATGATTCGGACAAGAGTCCTGGGTGGAAGTTCAGTGAGTCAGAAATGCGCGGGATTCCGGTGCGGGTGGAGATTGGACCTAAGGATATGGAGCAGAATCAGGCAGTGCTGGTGCGCCGGGATACACACGAAAAGCAGATGGTGCCGCTGGATGAGCTTAAGGAAAGGATTGGGGAGCTGTTGGGACAGATCCAGAAGGAAATGCTGGAGCGTGCCAGAGTTCATCGAGATGCCCACACCTATACAGCCATGGATTTTGATGCCTTTAAAAAGACGGTAGAAGAAAAGCCAGGGTTTGTAAAGGCCATGTGGTGCGGCAGCCGGGAATGTGAGGATAAGATTAAGGAGCTGACAGGCGCCACTTCCCGGTGTATGCCTTTTGCCCAGGAGAAGCTTGCCGATACTTGTGTCTGCTGCAAAAAACCTGCGGTGAAGATGGTATATTGGGGCAAGGCGTATTAAGGGCGGGAGCTGAAGGTATACAGCCTTATAGGAGGTATCACAGGAGTGCCGGGGGATTGAAGGACAATGGAAGACATGCATATATTCATGCCGCCCCAGGTGGAGCGGATCTTGGAAAGATTAAATGAAAAGGGCTTTGAAGCTTATGCAGTAGGGGGATGTGTCCGGGACAGCCTTTTGGGACGGCAGCCAGAGGATTGGGATATTACCACCTCTGCCCGTCCGGAACAGGTAAAGGCACTGTTTCGGAGGACCATTGATACAGGGATTCTTCATGGAACCGTTACAGTCATGATGGATGGCGCCGGATATGAGGTGACGACCTATCGGATAGACGGAGAGTATGCAGACGGGCGTCATCCCAAGCAGGTAGTCTTTACCCCGGATCTTCTGGAAGATTTAAAGCGCCGGGATTTTACCATAAATGCTATGGCGTACAGCCATAAGACAGGTATTGTGGATGCTTTTGGCGGCGCCGGAGATCTGAAGGGACGGCTAATCCGCTGTGTGGGAAACCCGTTGGAACGGTTTGAGGAGGATGCGCTGCGTCTTTTGCGGGCAATTCGGTTTTCGGCCCAGCTCGGCTTTTCCATTGAGGAGGAGACCTGTGATGCAATTATCCGGATTGCTCCCAATCTGTTAAAGGTCAGCAGAGAGAGGATACAGGCAGAGCTGACAAAGCTTTTACAGTCCGGCTGTCCGGAGAAGATAAAGACGGTTTATGAAATGGGTATCAGCCCATATATTTCCCAGGCGTTTTCAGAGGTGCCTTGGCAGAGCTTTCAGATTCCGGACAGGCTTTCATCAGAAAAATATGTGCGCTGGGGAGCCTTTTTGCGGTTGGCAGGATCGGATAAGGCAGTGCAGGTGCTGAAAGACCTGAAAATGGATAATGATACCATCAGCCGGGTAAAGGTTCTGGCAGTTTGGGCTGGCAGAGAAGTACAGGCAGAAGAAAAAGAGATACGCCGCAGCATGAGCCGGATGCTTCCGGAGGTTTGGGATACTCTGGTTGAGTTAAATGGATATGGGGAAAAGGTCAGACGCCTGACCGAAGAAATTCGGGAAAGGGGGGATTGCCTGGATTTAAAACATCTGGCAGTGAACGGCCAGGATCTGATTGCTGCGGGAATCCGTCCGGGCAAAGAGATGGGGAAGGCGTTAGAGGAACTTTTGGAATGGGTATTAGAGGATCCCAAAAGGAATCATAAGGACATTTTGCTGGAATATTTTCTAAAACAAAAACTTGCGGGAAATCAGGAAGCATGGTATAATGAATTGCGCTGAAGCGCAAGCAGGTCATCAATTTTCTGACGAAAATTCATGACAAATGGTATAATGAATTGCGCTGAGGCGCAAGCAGGTCATCAATTTTCTGACGAAAATTCATGACAAATGAAATAATATGAGTACTTGTGGTAAAAATGTTCGGTCAGAGCTGCATTTTCAGCGGCGCAGACTGTGCGGAAAATTAAAATTCAGGAGGAGATAACCTTATGAAGCATGTAAAAACCTTAAATAACAAAACTCTGAAGGAGTCCATGAAAAAGGGCGGCTGTGGCGAGTGCCAGACTTCCTGCCAGTCAGCATGCAAGACTTCCTGTACTGTGGGCAACCAGAGCTGTGAGAATGCAAATCGGTAATCCATCTGAACCGTAGCATATGGAGAGAGTGAAAAGACCCCTATAGTTTATAGCTTGTAGGGGTTTTTCGTCATGAGCGGGAGTTTTGCCGTAAAGATATATTTTGACTGAGGCTTGCCCCTTGGAAGGATAAAGGAGAGAATCTGTGATTCATCAATATAAAAATAACGGCTATAATATTGTCATGGATGTTGCCAGCGGCTCTGTACACGTAGTAGATGACGTGGTATATGATGCGGTTGCTATTATAAAAAAGTCCCTGAACGATCTGGAAAAACCGGAAAAGCTGAAAGACGAACTTCGGCGCCAGATTGCAGATGAGCTGGTTTTGGCATCCTATGAAACAGACGAAATACAGGAGGCTCTTGATGAGATCCAAATGCTGATTGATGATGAGGAGCTTTTTACTAAAGATATTTATCAAGAATATGTGACGGATTTTAAAAAGCGGAAAACAGTAGTAAAGGCATTATGCCTTCACATTGCCCACGACTGTAATCTTGGCTGTAAATACTGCTTTGCCGAGGAAGGGGAATATCATGGCAGGCGTGCTCTCATGAGCTTTGAGGTGGGAAAAAAGGCGCTGGATTTTTTGATTGCAAATTCCGGAAACCGCAGAAATCTGGAGGTGGATTTTTTCGGCGGAGAGCCGCTGATGAATTGGGAGGTAGTGCGTCATTTGGTGGAGTACGGAAGAAGTCAGGAGGAGAGCCATGGAAAAAAGTTTCGGTTTACCCTGACGACCAATGGGATGCTGCTCAATGATGAAATTATGGAATTTTGCAACCAGGAAATGAGCAATGTGGTTTTAAGTTTAGACGGACGCAGGGAAATCAATGATTTTATGCGTCCAACCCGGAATGGAAAGGGCAGCAGTTATGATATCATTGTTCCTAAATTCCAGAAGTTTGCCAAGTCTCGTAAGGGAAAGGATTATTATGTAAGAGGGACATTTACCAGACATAACCTGGATTTTTCTCAGGATGTGAAGCATTTTGCAGATTTGGGATTTGATCAGATGTCCATGGAGCCGGTGGTAGCTCCTTCCCAGGAGCCTTATGCCATTAGAGAAGAAGATTTGCCGCAGATTATGGAAGAGTATGATAAGCTGGCTTTGGAGTATATTAAAAGAAAGAAGGAAGGAAAAGGCTTTCATTTTTTCCATTTTAATATAGATTTGAGTCAAGGTCCCTGTGTGGCAAAAAGGCTTTCGGGATGCGGTTCAGGTACAGAGTATCTGGCAGTGACGCCCTGGGGAGACTTTTATCCATGCCATCAGTTTGTGGGCAGAGAGGAATTTCGCATGGGAAGTGTGGATGACGGGATTCTTCGCACGGATATTCAGGATGAGTTTAAACTTTGTAATGTATATGCAAAAGAAAAATGCAGAGAGTGTTTTGCCCGATTTTATTGCAGTGGAGGCTGCGCAGCCAATGCTTACAACTTTCATGGACAGATTACAGATGCCTATGAGATTGGGTGCGAGATGCAGAAAAAGCGGATAGAATGTTCGATTATGATTCAGGCAGCTCTGAACGATGAGATAGGGCAGTGAGAGGATAAGGCATGAAGGATAAGGAGTGAAAACGGCTGTCACCTACCGGTTTTTAGAACCAGTGCCGGAAAGTGCTTCCAATATTAATTAGCTACAGAAGTAAGGAGAAAGAAGAATGAATAACAGTAAGGGAAAGGGAATCTTAAGCCTGTTGATTCTGCTGTTTGCAGTAGGTTTGTTTGGATTCCTGGGATATGATACCATGGACAGCATTAAGCTGGGACTTGACCTGGCAGGAGGCGTCAGTATTACTTATCAGGCCGTGGAGGCTAATCCATCGGATGAGGATATGGCGGACACGGTTTACAAACTGCAGCAGAGGGTGCAGAATTACAGTACAGAGGCAGAGGTTTACCGGGAAGGGGCTAATCGAATTAATATTGACATTCCTGGTGTGTCAGATGCCAATGCAATCCTGCAGGACCTGGGAAAGCCGGGTTCTCTGATGTTTTTGGATGAGACAGGGCAGGTGATTCTGACAGGGGATCAGGTTGCCACGGCCAAGGTGGGTCAAACCGAGCAGAATGGCATACGGTCCTATGTGGTCAGCCTGACCTTTACTCCGGAAGGCACTACAAGCTTTGCAGAGGCCACAACGAAAAATGTGGGAAAACAGATTGCCATTGTTTATGACGGAGCAGTGAAGTCCAGCCCGGTAGTCCGGGAGGCGATTACAGGAGGTCAATGTCAGATTGACGGCATGGAAGGATACGAGGAGGCTAATAATCTGGCATCTACCATCCGAATCGGTTCGCTGTCTTTGGAGCTGGAAGAACTGCGTTCCAATGTGGTTGGCGCTAAACTGGGCCAGGAAGCCATTTCTACCAGTTTAAAGGCAGGAGCTATTGGATTTGCTGTGGTGGCAGTATTTATGGCGGCTGTTTATCTGGTTCCTGGTGTGGCGGCTGTGCTGGCTTTAACCCTTTATGTAGGATTGATTTTGATACTGCTGGCAGCCTTTGAGGTGACGCTGACTTTGCCGGGTATTGCCGGAATCATTCTTTCGGTTGGTATGGCAGTAGATGCCAATGTGATTATTTTTACCCGAATCAAGGAGGAGCTGGGACATGGCAAGGTGGTGAAATCTGCCATTAAGACAGGCTTTAGCAAGGCATTATCTGCTATTGTAGATGGTAATGTGACCACACTGATTGCAGCGGCTGTATTGTATTTCCGCGGTTCTGGGACTGTGAAAGGCTTTGCTACAACTCTGGCAATCGGTATTATTCTGTCCATGTTTACCGCACTTTTTGTAACTCGGTTTGCACTTTACGGTTTGTTCAACTTAGGACTTGAAGACCCTAAGTTTTATGGTGTAAAAAAAGACGGGAAATTGATCCGTTTTTTGGGAAAGAAAAAGCTTTGCTTTGCAATTTCTATTGTGATGATTGTTGCTGGGTGGGGAGCCATGCTGTTGAATAATGGCCAGACTGGAAAAGCGCTGAATTATGGTATGGACTTTACAGGTGGCACCTCCACAAATGTGACTTTTAATGAAAATCTTTCTTTGGAAGATATTTCCAGCCGTGTGGTTCCTGTAGTGTCTCAGATTACAGGGGATGCAGATGTACAAACGCAGAAGGTGGAAGGCACCAATGAGGTTATCATTAAGACAAAGACCTTGAGTGTGGACCAAAGGCAGGCATTGTCAGACGCTATGGTAGAAAGTTTTGGAGTGGAGGCAGAAAAAATCACGGCAGAGAGCATTTCTGCTGCAGTCAGCAAGGAGATGAAGCAGGATGCGGTGATGGCAGTTGTGATTGCCACTGTGCTGATGCTTCTGTATATTTGGTTCCGGTTTAAGGATATTCGTTTTGCCACCAGTGCGATTTTGGCTTTGGTACATGATGTGCTGGTAGTTCTCACCTTTTATGCAGTGGCAAAATGGTCAGTGGGATCTACCTTCATTGCTTGTATGCTGACGATTGTGGGATATTCCATTAATGCGACTATTGTTATTTTTGACCGTATTCGGGAAAATCTGGCAGCAAAAGCGCCAAAGCAGCAGTTGGATGAATTGGTTGACCAGAGTATTACCCAGACCTTTACCCGAAGCATTAACACATCACTGACCACCTTTATTATGGTGTTTGTGCTGTTTATCATGGGAGTATCTTCTATTCGGGAGTTTGCGCTTCCTCTGATGACAGGAATTGTATGCGGAACATATTCTTCTGTGTGTGTGACCGGGGCTTTGTGGTATGTGATGACAACGGTTAAGGGAAAGAAGGATGCATAGACTGCAGCACAGGAAGGAACCGCCTAAAAAGGAGAGCGGATGAGATATCAATTAATAACAACAGATGGACGTGCCAAGCGGGCAGAGGTGCAGACCGTTCATGGTACGATCCAGACGCCGGTTTTTATGAATGTGGGAACAGTGGCTGCCATTAAAGGAGCCGTGTCTACCGATGATCTGCGTCAGATCGGCACTCAGGTAGAGCTTTCTAATACGTATCATCTTCATGTGCGTACTGGAGACAGGCTGATCCGTCAGTTTGGCGGACTTCACCGTTTTATGAATTGGGACAGACCGATTCTTACGGACTCTGGCGGCTTTCAGGTTTTCTCCCTGGCAGGACTGCGCAAGATACGGGAAGAAGGAGTTTATTTCAGTTCTCATATTGACGGAAGAAAGATTTTTATGGGACCAGAGGAGAGTATGCAGATACAATCAAACTTAGGTTCTACCATTGCCATGGCTTTTGATGAGTGCCCTTCCAGCAGGGCTGATTTAGAATATATGAAAAACTCCGTGGAGAGGACAACCCGGTGGCTGGAGCGGTGTAAAAAGGAAATGGCACGTCTTAATTCCCTGCCGGATACCATTAACCGGGAGCAGCTTTTATTTGGAATCAATCAGGGAGGGGTGGCAGAGTCTATCCGTATTGAGCATGCAAAAATGATTGCAGATATGGATTTGGATGGATATGCCGTGGGAGGATTAGCGGTAGGGGAAAGCCATGAGGAGATGTATCGGATTCTGGATGTAACTGTGCCGCATTTGCCCCAAAATAAACCTACTTACCTGATGGGAGTAGGTACTCCCGCCAATATTTTAGAGGCAGTGGACAGAGGTGTGGATTTTTTTGACTGTGTTTATCCGTCTCGAAACGGGCGGCACAGCCATGTATATACCAATCAGGGGAAGCTGAACCTGCTGAATCAGAAATATGAGTTGGATTCCCGACCGATTGAGGAAGGGTGCCAATGTCCGGCATGCCGTTCCTACAGCCGGGCTTACATCCGCCATCTTTTTAAAGCAAAAGAAATGTTGGGAATGCGATTATGTGTCTTGCACAATTTGTATTTTTATAATACAATGATGAAAGAGATCCGCGATGCAATCGAAGAACACCGTTATGCGGACTATAAAGCCAGGAAGCTTAGCGGAATGGAGGCAGGACATTAAGTGCCTGCCAGGAGACAATATTATTAAAGAAAGAAAATGCAGATTCCCGGCAAGGCGGCGGGAAAGTCTGTAAGGAGGAAGCGTATGTTAGTAGCAACACAAACCGGCGGAATGCCAGTCTCTCTGTTATTTGGCTATATTATCTTCTTTGTTGTCCTGATGTATTTTATGGCGATTCGCCCTCAGCAGAAGGAAAAGAAGAAAAGAGAGGAACTGATGGCCAGCGTGGCAATCGGAGATACAGTGCTGACCAGCAGTGGATTCTATGGCGTTATCATTGATATGACGGACGATACGGTGATCGTAGAGTTCGGAAGTGATCGTCATTGCCGGATTCCTATGCAGAAGGCAGCAATCGTGCAGGTGGAAAAGCCCCAGTAGAGCAGGATTTTGGGAAACATTGAGAAAAAACAGACAGAGTGCCAGGAAAGGGTTCTGTCTGTTTTTTAGTTTGATTTTTTATTTAAAAAGGATTTGTATTTTGGAAGATTATGTGGTATGATAAAAACACTTATCAAAGAAAATCTTTTTTCTAGATGATTCTGGTGGGGAATGCCATCTGACATCGGCTGTATCAGCCGGAGATTCAAATTTTTTGTAATAGTGAACAACTATGAAAATCTAAGAGATATTTCCAGGTCCTTTTAATGATGAATGAATAAAAATGGGACGCAAGATAGGGGGTGGCAGTTTACATGGAATTATATTGACGGTCTGTAAGAGGGAGTGGTAAAATAATAATAGGAAAAGGACTGACGGAAAAAATATGAGGAGGAATCAATATGAGTGAAGAAACCAGGATGATATTGGAAAGATTAGACTATATGCAGAATGATATACGAGAGATGAAGCAGGATATTAGAGAATTGAAGGAAGATGTGGCAGTGCTGAAGGAAGATGTGGCGGTACTGAAGGAAGATGTAGCAGTGCTGAAGGAAGATGTAGCAGTGCTGAAGGAAGATGTGGCAGTGCTGAAGGAAGATGTAGCAGTGCTGAAAGAAGATGTGGCGGTACTGAAAGAAGATGTGAGGATTTTGAAAATAGAAGTTAAGACATTGAGAGAAGATGTGGATGGTTTAATTGAGAAGACGGATCAGTTAAACAGCAGAATGGATAAGGTAGAAAGCGCTATTGTGAGGCTGGACACTACCATTGAAAATAAAATATGGAAGGCGATCAAAGTGACAGGAGAGGGGCATGACTTTCTTAAGATGGGGGTGGAAGAAGCAAGATCCATGCAGGTGAAAAATGAATGGATGGAAATCCATATTTTGAAACTGGAATCTGATATGCTGAAGGTTAAGGAAGTCGTAGGTATTATCTGATTCAAATATTGAGCTCTGTGTAAAATATGATAAAAAAAGGCCCCTGCCGGGACATTCCGGCAGGAGCCTTTTTAAGATGCTGTCAGCAATGACTTAAAGTTCATTGATTTTCCTTTTGATATATGTGGTATGCAGCAAATGATGTGCTTTGGAGCTTCCGGGCTTTCCGAGATAGGTATCATAAAGCTCCTTGATAGCAGGATTCTCGTGAGACTTACGAATCGGGTTGTCTTTATCAGAATCATACAGTACCTTAGCACGCAGAGCACGGATGTCAACGGTATTGCGAACATATCCAGGCTGCTGAGGCTGGCCTCCGCCGTTAATACAGCCGCCTGGGCAGCCCATAATCTCAATAAAGTGGTAGTTGGCTTCGCCGGATTTTACTTTATTGAGAAGGTTTCTGGCATTGCCGAGACCGGAGGCAACAGCGACCTTTACGTCCATGCCCGCCACAGTATAGACAGCTTCCTTAATGCCTTCCATGCCGCGCACATCTGTAAAGTCTAAGCTTGCCAGTTCTTCACCGGTTAAGGTTTCCACAGCAGTACGCAGGGCAGCTTCCATAACGCCGCCTGTGGCGCCGAAGATTACGGCAGCACCGGTTCCGAGACCCAAAGGTGCGTCAAAGCTTTCATCTGGCAGTTCTGTAAACCGAAGCCCTACACGCTTAATCATGCGTGCTAATTCACGGGTAGTCAGAGAAATGTCCACATCAGGAACTCCGTTGGCTGCCTGATCCGGACGCTGCACTTCAAATTTCTTTGCAGTACAGGGCATGATGGAAACAGACACAATATCCTTGGGATCAATCCCTGCTTTTTCAGCGTAGTAGGATTTTGCAATGGCGCCGAACATCTGCTGCGGTGATTTACAGCTTGACAGATTTTCAGTCATATCCGGGAAATAATGTTCACAATACTTAATCCATCCCGGAGAACAGGAGGTAATCATGGGAAGAACACCGCCGTTTTGGACACGGTCGATAAACTCATGGGCTTCCTCCATAATTGTGAGATCTGCACTGAAGTCCGTGTCAAATACCTTGTCAAAACCGATCCGCCTGAGAGCGGCAGCCATTTTTCCTTCCACATTAGTTCCGATGGGATAGCCAAATTCTTCCCCAAGTCCGGCACGGACAGCGGGAGCAGTCTGCACAATCACATGCTTGGACGGATCGGCAATAGCAGCCAGAACCTCATCGATCTGGGATTTTTCCTGAAGGGCGCCTGTGGGACAGACGGCAATACACTGACCGCAGGACACACAGCTTGTTTCGCCTAATCCCATCTCAAAGGGTGAGCCGATAAAGGTGGCAAAACCACGCTCATTAGGGCCGATCACACCGATTCCCTGCACCTTTTCGCAGACTGCTGAACAGCGGCGGCACAGAATACATTTGCTGTTGTCGCGGATCATATGGGCAGCGCTGTCATCAATGCAGGACGGGGTACGCTCGCCGTCATATTTGCCCTCATCATCCACACCCAGTTCTTTGGCAAGCTGCTGCAGCTCACAATTTCCGCTGCGAACACAAGATAAGCACTTACGGTCATGGTTGGATAACAAAAGCTGTAAAGTCTTTTTGCGTGATTCCAGTACCTTGGGGGTGTTGGTCCACACTTCCATATTTTCATTGATGGGATAGACGCAGGCAGCTACCAGGCTTCTGGCGCCTTTGACCTCCACCACACACATCCGGCAGGCCGCGATCTCATTGATCTCTTTTAAATAGCAGAGGGTAGGGATCTCGATATGAGCCAGTCTGGCTGCTTCCAGTATGGTGGAGCCTTTTGGAGCGCTTACTTCTATGCCGTTTATTTTAATTGTAATATTCTCCATATCCATTCTCCTTCAGTTACTGTTTGTAAATAGCGCCGAATTTACACTTCTCCATACAAGCACCGCACTTAATACATTTATCCTGATCAATAATGTGCGGGTTTCGGACAGAGCCGCTGATGGCGTTGTTGGGACAGTTCCGTGCACACAAGGTACAGCCGCGGCACTTATCAGCATCGATATGGTAGGAGAGAAGGGCCTTACAAACTCCGGCTGGGCATCTCTTTTCTTTGACATGGGCTTCATACTCATCACGGAAATAGCGAAGCGTGGAGAGCACCGGGTTGGGGGCAGTCTGGCCTAAGGCACAGGCAGAGTTCTCTTTGATATAGTAGCAGAGTTCCTCTAACTTATCCAGATCCTCCATGGTAGCCTGGCCTTTGGTGATCTTGGTAAGCATCTCCAAAAGGCGTTTGGTGCCTACACGGCAGGGAGTACATTTGCCGCAGGATTCTTCCACAGTAAACTCCAGGAAGAACTTGGCAATATCTACCATACAGTCATCCTCGTCCATAACAATCAGACCGCCGGAACCCATCATGGAACCAATGGCAATCAGGTTATCATAGTCAATAGGAATATCAAAATGCTCATAGGGAATACATCCGCCGGAAGGTCCTCCGGTCTGAGCAGCCTTAAACTTTTTGCCGTTGGGAATGCCGCCGCCGATTTCTTCGATTACTTCCCGAAGGGTAGTTCCCATGGGAATCTCTACCAAGCCGGTGTTGTGAATCTTACCACCCAGTGCAAATACCTTGGTTCCCTTGGATTTCTCTGTACCCATGGAGGCAAACCACTCGGGACCATTGAGAATGATCTGGGGAATATTGGCGTAGGTTTCCACATTATTTAAAATCGTTGGCTTGCCGAATAACCCCTTTTGAGCCGGGAAGGGAGGTCTGGGCTTTGGCTCACCTCGGTTGCCTTCAATGGAGTGCATCAGAGCTGTCTCCTCACCGCAGACAAAGGCCCCGGCGCCTAGACGAAGGTCAATATCAAAATCAAAACCAGTTCCGAAAATATCCTTGCCCAAAAGTTCCATCTCTCTTGCCTGGCTGATGGCTATTTTCAGACGATCTACGGCAATGGGATACTCGGCACGAACATATATGTAACCCTGATTGGCGCCAATGGCATAGCCGGCAATGGCCATGGCCTCCAAAACAGCATGAGGATCACCCTCCAGCACGGAACGATCCATAAATGCGCCGGGATCTCCTTCATCTGCGTTGCAGCATACATATTTCTGATCCGCTTCATTCTGCTTTGCAAGCTTCCATTTAAGACCGGTTGGGAAGCCGCCGCCGCCTCTTCCTCGAAGACCGGAATCTATCAGACACTTGATCACATCATCCGGGGTCATCTCTGTCAGAACTTTGCCCAAGGCAGCATAGCCGCCGGTTCCAATGTATTCTTCAATCACTTCCGGGTTAATGATACCGCAGTTGCGCAGAGCGATCCGATGCTGCTTTTTATAAAAGTCTGTATCTACTAATGCCTTGACGCCGGTCTGGGTAACGGTCTCTTGATACAGAAGACGGGTTACTACGCGGCCTTTTAATAAATGCTCAGAAACAATTTCCGGAATATCTTCTACCTTGACCATAGAGTAGAAGCTGGCATCCGGATATACAATCATAATCGGTCCTAACGCACAAAGGCCATGGCAGCCTGTCTGGACAACCGATACCTCGTCCTGCAGGCCCGCTTTCTCGATCTCTGCCCTTAATGCTTCCATTATCTGCTGGCTGCCGGAGGATGTACATCCTGTTCCGCCGCAGACTAATACATGTGAACGATACATTTTGCTCCTCCTTATTTGATGTCTGCTGAATTCAGGGTGTATTCTTCTACCACATGTCCCCCGATCAGGTGACGTTCTACGATCTCAGCAGCTTTGTCGGCATTCATCTTGATGTAGGTGATCTTTTGCTTGCCGGGCTCCATAACTTCCACGATAGGCTCATACTGGCACAGGCCGATACAGCCGGTTTGGGTCACAGCCACCTTGCCTGTAAGGCCCTTTTCCTGAACCAGAGTGGACAGGGCATTAAGGACAGGTCTTGCGCCGCTGGCAATTCCGCAGGTGGCCATACCCACGACCACGCGGGTGTGATTGTGGTCCTCTGCACGAAGTCCTACCTGGCCCTGCATTTTATTGCGGATAGCTTTTAATTCTTCAAGGCTTTTCATAGTATCCTCCAAATTTTGAGAAATGTTGTAACGTTTAACAAGTCATCAGGTCCATATCAGTATATGGCGCCTTTGTCGGTTTCCAGCTTGTTCTCTGTCAGGTAGTCTTTAATATATTCGGAAATCTCCGGAGTGTCAAAGGGAACCCCTTCCAGAATCTCCTTAAATTCCCGGGTGTCCAAGGTGAAGGACCGTCCGTTATATCGGTACTGATAGAGAAAATCAGTGTCCGGGTGGTAGACTACCAGCGTATGTATGGTGCTTGTAATGTCTCCAAGAGGCATCCGATCAATGTGGGACAGGACGAAAACTGCCGTCACAGTGGTGCCGACGCCCGGCTGGGATTCAATGGAAAAAGAACCGCCCGCTGCCTCTGCCGCGTATTTGAAAAAAGGAACGCCCAGCCCTACCTTGCGGGTGGTCCTGCTGGTGAAGAACGGGTCTGTCACCTGTGCTGCCTGCTCTGGGGTCATGCCGCATCCATCATCAGCAATAGTGATGGAAAGCCGGTCAGCCTCTGTATCGGCATCTACAATGATCTCTACCAGAGAAGCACCGGCGCGGGTTGAATTTTCCGCTACATCCAATACATTTAAGGAAAGCTCGGTCATCATAGGCGCTTATTGATACTTTGCCAGAATGCCCGGAATATCATCCGGAACCAGCCGTCCATATACCTCATCATTGATCATCATGACAGGGGCAAGGCCGCAGGCTCCCACACAGCGGCAGGAATCCAGGGAAAACTTGCCATCCGGGGTACACTGGCCGTTGGTAATGCCTAAAAGCTCCTCCAATTTGCTGAAAATTGCCGCGGAACCCTTTACGTAGCAGGCAGTGCCCAAGCATACGGAAATCTGATACTTGCCCTTGGGCTGTAAAGCAAACTGAGCATAAAAGGTTGCTATGCCATAGATCTTCTCCAGCGGGATACCCGTCTCGTCGGAGATCATGGTCTGGACTTCAATGGGGAGATAGCCGTAAATCTCCTGTGCCTGCTGCATGATTGGCATCAAGGCGCCCTTGGTGTCCTTCAGCTCGGCGATGACCTTCTTTAAAGCGGCTTCCTGCTCCGGGGTTCCGCTGAAGGGAACTCCTTCTTTTTTGCAAGCCATGTCTCATCCTCCTTCTGTAATGCTTTTTGTGAAATGTAACAATATTCTAACATGAAAATGACAAAAAATCCATAGTAAATAAATAGTTATCATACCTGTTAAAAACATATCGATAAAAATTGTTGATAATTCACTTTTTCAATGGTATTCTTATGGTAGACAAAATGACGGGGGCTGTTTATAAATTTTGGAGCATCTGGTAAAAATCGTCTCACAAAATCACGCACAAAGAGATTCCGGAGCGTGTCTGAAAATTGCTTTCCGCCAGACGCGCTCTGGGAGTACATGAAATCTTAATGGAGGAGGAATAGAGAAGATGACGGTAAAGGATGTACAGGATATTCTGGGAGCAAGGGTTCTGACAGGGGAGGAGTTTTTGGACCGGGAGGTGAGAAGTGCATGCGGGTCCGACATGATGAGTGATGTTCTGGCATTTTCCAAGGATCATTCCGTGCTGCTGACCGGGCTGTGCAACCCTCAGGTAATCCGCACGGCAGAGATGTTAGACATTGTTTGCCTGGTATTTGTCCGGGGGAAAAAGCCGGATGAAACCATTGTGGAGATGGCAAAGGAGCGGGAGATTATTGTGCTGGAGACCGGGCACAGGATGTTTTCCTCCTGCGGGATGCTTTACAAGGCCGGGCTGGGCGGAGGTGCGATCTGATGGATGAGGCAATTGTACTGAAATATGAAATATCTCCGGATGATTTTACCAGGGCAGGAGAGGCCAGCAGTGATGTTAAGGGGAAATTAAAGCAGCTTGGCGTCAGTCCGGAGGCCATCCGCAAGGTGGCTATTGCCATGTATGAGGGGGAGATCAACATGGTAATCCACGCGAAAGGCGGGGAGATTACAGTGGAGATCACGCCGGCTCAGATCAAGATGATTCTGGCAGATGTGGGACCAGGTATCCCGGATGTGGAGCAGGCCATGAAAGCCGGATATTCTACAGCGCCGGATGAAGTGAGAAGCTTAGGCTTTGGAGCAGGCATGGGTCTTCCTAATATGAAAAAATATACGGACAGTATGACGATTGATACAACCGTCGGAGTGGGGACAACGATTACTATGACCGTAGAGCTTTAGGGGGCGGTGAAAGATGGAGGCAACGGCGCCTCTATGATTTGAAGTGAGTTTAGGAAAAGGACAGGAGGAGCAGATTATGGATAAATTTTACCATTCCGTGCGATTGGATCCGGAATTGTGCAAAGGCTGCATTAACTGCATCAAGCGCTGTCCGACCCAGGCAATCCGGGTCAGAAACGGCAAGGCTCAGATCAACGCCAAATTCTGCATTGACTGTGGAGAATGCATCCGGGTCTGTCCTCATCATGCAAAGCATGCTACCTATGATAAGATGGATGTGATGAAGCAGTACCGGTACACAGTGGCCTTGCCGGCCCCTTCTCTTTACAGCCAGTTTAACAATCTGGATGATGTGAACATTGTATTGAATGCATTGCTTCTTATGGGATTTAATGATGTGTTTGAGGTCAGCGCCGGGGCAGAGCTGGTGTCAGAGGCAACCCGGGAATATTTGACCCATCATGAGGACAATCTGCCGATTATCAGCACAGCATGCCCTTCAGTGGTACGTCTGATCCGGGTTCGGTTTCCGAACTTGATTTCTCATCTGCTTCCTCTTAATCCTCCGGTGGAGGTGGCGGCGGCTTTAGCGGCCCAGCGGGCAATGAAAAAAACCGGGCTGGAGAGAAAGGAGATCGGGATCTGT
The DNA here is from genome assembly GCA_910586205.1 of uncultured Lachnospiraceae bacterium. Taxonomy (GTDB): domain Bacteria; phylum Bacillota; class Clostridia; order Lachnospirales; family Lachnospiraceae; genus Brotaphodocola. The sequence goes on from CAJUGD010000003.1 coordinate 146,394, forward strand.
TTTATTTCTCCCTGTCCGTCTAAGGTTACTTATGCCAAGTCTCCCTTGGGGACAGAGAAAAGCCAGGTAGATCATGTGCTGGCAATCAAGGACGTGTATCCTCAGCTTTTGTCTCATATGAAAGCAGTGGGAGAGGAGGCGTGGGATCTGGTAACTTCCGGCAAAATCGGCATAAGCTGGGGACGCAGCGGGGGCGAGGCCAGCGGCCTGTTTACAGATGATTATCTGGCAGCAGACGGTATTGAGAATGTGATTCGTGTGCTGGAGGATCTGGAGGATCAGAAGTTCACCAATCTGAAATTTGTGGAGCTGAATGCATGCAACGGAGGGTGTGTAGGCGGGGTTCTGACTGTGGAGAATCCTTATGTGGCTGAAGTTAAGCTAAAAAGACTGCGCAAATACATGCCGGTAGCCAGATGCCATATGGATATGGAGGACAATGCAGAAAGACTTGTTCCCTGGACTACAGGAGTTCAGTATGAGCCGGTTTTCAGCTTAGGAGGCAATCTTATGGAAAGCTTTGCCCGGTTAAACCAGGTGGAGCGGCTGTGTAAAAAGCTTCCCGGACTGGACTGCGGTTCTTGCGGGGCGCCTACCTGCAAGGCATTGGCAGAGGATATTGTGCGCGGGCAGGCCAGCGAAAATGATTGTGTATATTATTTGCGGGAGAATCTGCACAAGCTGTCAGAGGAGGTTTCCGTGCTGGCGGATGATCTTCATGAGGGAGATAAAGGAGGACAGGAGACCCTGCGGATACTGAAGGAATATATTCAGAGAATTTCAGATGAGATGTCCCTTCTGGACAACCAGGAGGCAGAGGAAGAAGACGGGAAACAGAGGTAACAGTCCGGAGGTCTTTTGGACTGCAGGAGGCAGAGGAGGGAATGAGATATGACAGTACAGGAATTGCTGGACAGCAGGATCTTTTCGGCGGTAAATGTGGGTGATGCTTTGGATCGGGAGATAACAGTGCCTTTTTGCTGTGATCTTCTGAGTATTGCCATGGGAAGGGCTCCGGCAGGGTGTGCATGGGTGACGGTTATGGGGAATATGAACACGCTGGCAGTGGCAACGCTGGCAGATGCAGCTTGTATTATTATGGCAGAAGGCGCCGTGCTGGATGAAGCTGCCATGAAAAAGGCAAAAGACCAGGAGATCACGGTAATGGGGACAGAGCTTCCGATTTTTGATGCTGCACTTAAGATTCATGAGAGGCTTTCAGGGAAACAGGCATGATCAGCCTTACCTATGACCTTCATATCCATTCCTGCCTTTCCCCATGTGGGGATGACGATATGACGCCGGGGAACATTGTGGGCATGGCGGCCATAAAGGGCCTGGATGTGATTGCAGTTACGGATCACAATTCCTGCCGCAACTGTCCGGCAGTGATGAAGCTGGCAGAGCAGTTTGGAGTTTTGGCTATTCCCGGTATGGAGATCAATACCTCGGAGGAGGTTCATGCAGTCTGCCTGTTTCCCGGATTGGAAGAGGCCCTTGCCTTTGACAGATATGTCTATGACAGGCTGATGAAATTTCCTAATAAAGAAGCGGTTTTTGGAAAGCAGCAGATCTGCAATGAGGAGGATGCGGTGGTGGGAACAGAACCCAATCTTCTGATCAACAGTGTGGATATATCATTTGATCGGCTTTGGGAATTGGTTCGTTCCTTTGAGGGCGTGATGTTTCCTGCCCATATAGAGAAAAGTGCCAACAGCCTGATTGCCAATCTGGGATTTGTGCCGCCGGACAGCCGGTTTAAGACAGCGGAGCTGAGGGATTTGAAAAAACTTCATGAGGTAAAAAGGATGAATCCTTATCTGGAAGGATGCAGGATTATCAGCAATTCGGATGCTCATTATCTGGAACATATCCATGAGCCGGAGCTGACGATTTTGGTTAGAGAAAGAAGCGTCAGAGGGGTTTTAGAGGCATTGCTGGGAGAATGACACAGGAGGAAAAGCCCATGATAAACCTACCGGGAGAGATTGTAAAGAATTATATCAGTATTGGAAAAAAGAAAGCGGCAATGAGTCCGGATAAGGTTTTTGTGCTGGCGGTTATGGCCGGGATGTTCATTGCTCTGGCAGGATGCGGGGCATTGGCGGCATCCTGTACAATCAGTGGTTCGGCAGGGAAGCTGGTGGGGGCCTTGGTTTTTCCGGCAGGACTTACCTTGGTGCTTTTGGCTGGGAGTGAGCTGTTTACCGGCAACTGCCTTTTGATCATTCCGGTTTTGGAACAGGAGATTATGGTTTCTGCCATGGTGAAAAACTGGGTGATTGTGTATTTAGGGAATTTTGCAGGGAGCGTGCTCATTGCTTGGATGGCAGTTGCCAGTCACCAGCTAAGTCTGTATGACGGCAAGCTGGCCGCAATGGTCATGGAGACGGCGGCTGCAAAGGTTTCCTTATCTTTTTTTGATGCTTTTTTAAGGGGGATTCTCTGCAATCTTTTAGTTTGTCTGGCCGTGTGGGTAAGCTTTGCGGCAAAGGATGCAGCGGGAAAGGTGATTGCTCTGTTTTATCCCATTGCAGTGTTTGTGGTCTGTGGTTTTGAGCACAGTGTGGCAAACATGTTTTATTGTCCGGCAGGGATTTTTGCCATGATGGATCCTGCTTATGGAGTGCTTGCTGCCATAGATGTGTCTGGTCTGACCTGGGGAAGCTTTATAGTCCGAAATCTCCTTCCTGTTACTTTGGGGAATATAGTAGGAGGTGCGGGCTTTGTGGGGGCAGTATATTGGTTCGTGTATTTGAAAAAAGAAGTGTAACCATTTGATTTTCTAACTTTCATCTGGTAAAATGATAACAGTTCAGGTTGGCTTAGGATGTCAGACAGGATTAAAGAAGGAAAGGTAATGCCAGAAAGAAAGTGAGATCAGTAATGAATCGGAAAGTAACCCGCAATGATGTTGCAAAAAAGGCAGGAGTGTCCCCGGCGGTTGTCTCTTATGTTATGAATAATTCCAACTATGTAAGTGAGCAGAAACGGAAAGCCGTTTTAAAGGCCGTGGAGGAATTGAATTACACGCCGAATATTTTTGCAAAAGGTCTTCGGACCAATCGTTCCAGTCAGATTGCTCTGGTGGGGGACACGCTGCAGGATGAGCTGTATGGGACTCTTTCTTCCGAGCTGTTTGATCAGGGCTACTATCCCAGTCTTTTTTTCAGCAGAAAAGAGGATGCTTTTATCGGAAAGCTGATCGAAGGGCGGTTTGACGCTATGTTTATGGCCAGCAACGGATTTTCCGCAGAACAGTTAAACCGTATTGTAGACAGTGGGATCCCACTTATTTTATATCAGAGCCGGAGTTATGAAGGATTAGATCCCAGGATTGTGGTGCGGGCTCCGGATCTGTATGATGGTGTGAGGAAGACGATTAATTATTTGATTTTAAAAGGACACAGGCGCATTGCCTGTATTCCGCCATTAAAGTATAAGACAGGCGGTGCAGGCGGCGATGATTTTCGCGCGCAGGCTTATACAGATGCCCTGAAGGCAAATGGGATTCCGGTAAATCCGGATTTTTTCTGTATTCATACGCAGAATGAGCAGAGCATACTAGACGATGTGTGCAATATGCTGACTGCTTATCCGGCGGAGGAAAGGCCCACCGCCTTTTTTGCCAGTGACGACCATATGGCAGCCCAGGTGATGCAATATGTGAAAAAATGCAGTCTGCGGGTTCCGGAGGATGTGGCGATTGTAGGGTGGGGCAATATTGCCAGCTCCTATATCACCACACCAGAGCTTACGACCATTGATACGGAGATTGGCTTTTTTGCCCAGGAACTGTCAAGGGCATTGATTCAGATGGTGAATGGAAAGCAGCCGGAAAGCCGTTTGTACAAAGGAAAGCTTATTATTCGGGGAAGTACATAAGAGAGCAAAAGAGAGTTTTTGCGGACAGAGAGGAGAAGCTGGGGACAGCTTCTTTTTATTTTACGCAAAAATTTTTTTGATTTATAAATTCAAGTAAATAAAATTGGATAATTAAAAGCAAAGAAAAAGGGATAATATGGATAAAATGGCGTAAATAAGCGTTTTGAGCAGGGTAACAAAAAAGATAAATTCGTGTAAATATTTTGTTGAAATTTTTGGTGGATTATGCTACAATGAGATCACTACAAAAGACATGTCTTGTAAAAGTTACCAACAAATCATAGGAGGAACGCTTGTGAAACAGATTTTTTTAGGCAGAATGTGTTCCGACGGCTTGGCAGGTGACGCGAAGCGGCGCGTGCCGATACATTTTATTTGAGGAGGATAAGAGAATGTTGAAGAAATTTCTGGCAGCAGCAACGGCTATTGTAATGGCAGCAAGTTTAGCGGCATGTGGTTCCGGATCAACGCCATCGTCCAATGATGTGCCGGCAGAGACAAAAGCAGAGGAACAGGCAGCAGGAGCAGAAGCGGGAGATGCTGCAGGAGAAGCCTCCGGAGCAGGAAGCTACAAGATCGGCCTGATGATCAGCCCTCTTGCAACCCGCGAGGAATATTACAGAACAGCAGAGATGTTAATTGAGCAGTATGGAGCAGATAAATTCGTGATGGACGTTTATCCGGAGGATCCTCAAAATGAACAGGAGGTTACGATTTCGAAAGCTTTGAATATTGCCATGGATCCGGATGTTAAGGCTATGATCTTTGATTCGGCAGATATCGGAACCATTGCGGCGGTAAATAAGATTAAAGAAGAACGGCCGGATATTAAGATTCTGTTTGGCTCCTTAAATGAGGATGTCTATGAGATGGCTAAGGTGGGCGATATTATGCTGACCATTGATCCGGAGCTGTATGGTGAGTCTGTAGCGCAGATGGCTGTGAATGCAGGAGCAAAGCATTTTATTTTTTACAGCTTTGCTCGTCATATGAGCAATTCTATGAAGGTGCGGTATCTGGAATCCATGAAAAGGGTTTGTGAGGAGAACGGTGTTGCCTTTGAGCAGGTTACGATGCCGGATCCCATGGGTGACGCAGGTGTGACTGGCGCTCAGCAGTTTATGCTAGAGAGCATTCCTTCTTTGATGGATCAGTATGGAACCAAGGATATTGCTTATTTTGCAACGGTAAGTACCATTCAGGAATCTATGTTAAAGACGATTGTTGAGAACGGCGGCATTTATCCGTGTCACACAGACCCGTCTCCTTTCAGTGCATTTTCCGGAGCTCTTGGACTGGAAATTGACGATGAGCACAAATATGATGCGGAGTATGTGACAGAGCTTATCACGAATAAGTTAGGTGAGTACAACATGAACGGAAGAGTAGGCGGCTGGGAAAAGTCTTTAGTCCGCTGTGAGATGGAGTTTTTGTTCCAGTATGCAATGGATTACTGTGAAGGAAAGCTCAATGAGGTTGACGGCAAGCCAGATGTGGAAGAAGTAGAGCGGCTTTTAGGCAGTATTTATGATCAGACGGCCAAATTTAATAATTGCACCAATGATACGACTGGAGAGGAGTATCCAAACTGGTTTACAGTTGCAAGAGATCTGTACGTTTTCTAAGCTCGAATCACTGTTGACAAAGGATGAGATGTGCTGTGACGTGGGGCTTTGCGTCACGGCACATTTGTATATCAAGGCAGATACTGCTCTGCGGGGCGTTAGGAGAAAAGAATGCAGAATGTAATTTTGGAAATGAAGGGAATAGAAAAGGAGTTCGGCAGAAACAGAGTGCTCAAGGGAGTGGACCTGCAGGTGTCTGCAGGGGAGGTGGTTTCCCTGGTTGGGGAGAACGGGGCGGGGAAGTCTACCTTAATGAATATTCTCTTTGGTATGCCGGGGATTGTAAACACAGGTGGGTATCAGGGAGAGATTACCTGGGATGGAGAGCCGGTAAAGATCACATCTCCGAGGCAGGCCATGAATCTGGGTATCGGAATGGTCCATCAGGAGTTTATGCTTCTTCCGGCCTATACAGTGACAGAAAATGTAAAGCTGAACCGGGAGCTTACAAAGCCAAATCCAATCAGCCGTGTGTTTGGGCAAAGCATGTGTACTTTGGATAAGGAGAGTATGAAAAGGGAGACGAAGACTGCTCTGGATAAAATTCACCTGGAGGTCAGTCCGTCTACAATCGTAGGAGGAATGTCAGTCGGTTTTAAGCAGTTTGTGGAGATTGCCAGAGAGATTGACAAGAAAAACATTAAGCTGATTGTGTTTGACGAGCCTACAGCCGTGCTGACAGATGTGGAGTCTAAGTGGCTTTTGGATACCATTGGGGAGATCTCTGCTTCTGGTGTGGCGGTGATTTTTATCAGCCATAAGCTTAATGAGGTCCTGGAAATATCAGACAAGATTGTAGTGCTTCGTGACGGGGAGCTAGTGGAAACTTTGATGCGGGGACAGACGGATGCCACGGGTCTGGCTAAATCCATGGTAGGAAGAAATGTGGACTTTTCTTCCATGGCAGGCCGTTCGGCAGAGGAGATTGAGAAGCGGGAAACGGTTCTGTCCATAAAGGAGCTTCATGTAAATATGCCAGGAGAGAAGGCAAAGGGAATCACCATTGATGTACATAAGGGAGAAATCTTAGGCTTCTGCGGACTGGCGGGCCAGGGAAAGCTAGCGATTGCCAACGGGATTGCAGGGCTGTATCCATCTTCGGGGGAAGTGATATATAAGGGAGAAAAACTGCCCTTTAAAAAGCCTCTGGCAGTCTTAAAAAACGGAATCGGATTTGTATCAGAAGACAGAAGGGGAATCGGACTGCTTTTGGAAGAAAGTATTAAGATGAATATCTGCCTTTTGGCCATGCAGATCAAAAATCGCTTTTTCCGGTCTTTTGGATTGTTTAAACAGGTAGATAAAGGAGACATGAAGGCTGTGGCTGATGCCATGATCGAGGAATTAGGAATTAAATGTGTAAGCTGTGAGCAATATCCCAAGGATTTAAGCGGAGGAAATCAGCAGAAGGTCTGTATTGCCAGAGCTGTGGTTTTTGAACCTGAGGTGCTGTTTGTGTCTGAGCCCACAAGAGGGATTGATATCGGAGCTAAGAAGGTAATTTTAGATTATCTTGTCAATTTAAACAGGGAAAAGGGAACCACCATTGTGATTACATCCAGTGAGCTGACAGAGCTTCGATCCATGTGTGATCGGATTGCCGTGGTATATGATGGAAAAGTCAAAGCGGTTTTAAAACCAGAGGACTCAGATGAACGGTTTGGCCTGCTGATGTCCGGCCTGGATGCGTAGGAGGTGAACGGAAGATGAGAAGCAAAATGAGTAAATATGTAGAGAGCTTTGGTGTTACAAGAATTGTGGCTATCACATTTTTCCTGGCAGTAGCGGTTTTGGTTCCGGTTTTGCACTTAAACACATTAACCTTGTATTCACAGGCATTGACGAGAATGGCTATGAATGGGGTTTTAGTGCTGACCATGGTGCCGATTATGGTGTGCGGCGCCGGCATGAACTTTGCCCTTCCTATTGGCATTATCTGCGGACTGATCGGCGGATTGATCAGCCTGAATATGGAGCTGACCGGATTTGCAGGCTTTTTTGCTGCGATTGCCTTTTCTATCCCTTTTGCACTGGTATTTGGATATCTGTATGGACTTTTGATGAACCGGGTAAAAGGTTCTGAGATGATGATTGCTACCTATGTAGGCTTTGCCATGATCTCAGTCATGTGCATTGTGTGGCTGTTCATTCCTCTGGATAATCTGATTCTGCGGATGCAGATGGGACGCGGAGTACGAAAAGATGTGGTGCTTTCCGATTATTGGGCAAAGGTGCTGGATGAGTTTCATCCGATTGAGCTTGGTGGTCTGACCATTCCTACCGGTACATTTTTGTTTTTGTTTGTCATGTGTTTTTTGGTCTACCTTTATATGAACTCTAAGACCGGCATGATGATGCGGGCAGCAGGCCAGAATCCCGGCTTGGCAGAGGCGAATGGAATCAATGTAGACAAGATGAGAATCTGGGGTATTACCCTCTCTACGGTGCTGGGAGCCATCGGGATTTTAGTGTATGCCCAAAGCTTTGGATTTCTCCAGTTTTATGATTCTCCAAAGATGATGTCCTTTTCAGCCGTGGCAGCAGTTTTAATCGGCGGAGCTTCCAACAAAAAAGCATCCATCTTTAATGTGGTTTTTGGGGTTATGGTGTTCCAAGGATTGCTGACCCTGTCGCTGCCGGTTGCGAATGTGATTCTACCGGAGAGCAATATTTCGGATATTGTAAGAATGATTATCAGTAATGGAATTATTCTGTATGCATTGGGAAAGGGCTCGGGGCAAAAATGAAGAAAATAAAAAATTATATTTCAGAAAATCTTGTGGTGATTTTTTTCGCGGTGTTGTGTGTTCTGGCTTATCTGATAGCAGGACAGGCTCCGTATGTGGTTGCCAGTGACCTGATTAACCGTGTGATGAGAAACAGCATTATGGTTCTGGCATTGATTATTCCCATTATGACGGGAATGGGGTTGAACTTTGGCATTGTAGTGGGAGCTATGAGCGCCCAGGCGGCATTGATCTTTATCACTCACTGGAGGCTGACCGGGATGATGGGGATTGGGGTGGCTTTGGTGATCTGTACTTTGATTTCTATTGTCTGCGGATATTTGCTGGGAAGGCTGTTTAACAAGACCAGAGGGCAGGAAATGATCACAGGAATGATTGCCGGATATTTCGGGCAGGGCATTTATCTGTTGATTTTTCTGGTTCTGATGGGTACTGTGATTCCTTTCTGGGATGACCAGATTAGTATCAGCACCGGAATTGGAGTAAAAGACACTTTGAATCTGATTGACGGCATGAAGGGCGCTTTGGACGGAGTGCTGAAGCTGCATCTGTCTACGGTTTTGATGATTGTGTTTGGGATTTTGACAGCTTTTACCGCATATAAGCTTTGGAGAGAAAAGGATTCCATGGAAAAGGCAGAGCGCATATCCTGTCTTGCCAAGTGGGCCGGGTTTGGGATTGGTCTGCTGCTGCTTCTGGTGATTCCGCCTGTGGCGGCTGTGGTAAAAAAGTGCTCGGTTCCCATCGCTACTTTATTTTTTATCCTGTTAGTCAGCGTTTTGTGTCAGTTTATCACCAGGACAAAGCTTGGACAGGATTTCAGAAGTGTGGGAAATGATATTCACATTGCAGAGGCTTCGGGAATTGACGTAAGCCGGATCCGTATTCTGGCCACTATTTTTTCTACGGTGCTGGCTTCTTGGGGACAGCTGACCTTTCTGCAGAATATGGGGACCTTCAGCACCTATACGGCGCAGCAGAATGTAGGCACTTATGCCATTGCCGCTCTGCTGGTAGGAGGAGCTACCATTGATAAGGCCAATGTGAAGCAAGCATTTACAGGGGTGGTTTTGTTTCAGCTTTTGTTTCTCTTGGCACCGGCTGCCGGCACAAAGATCTTTCATGACACCCAAGTGGGAGAATATTTCCGGACAGTTATTTCCAATGGTGTGATTGCAGTCGCATTGGTTCTGCATGCTATGAACAAGCTGAAACAGAATGCAGAAGAAGCAGATCTATAAAATGGTTTATGAAAATAGAAAAGATATAAAGGAGAATAAGAACATGGTTAAGATGCCTGAAAACAAGAGAAATGTTCCGTCCCTGTTTACCTGCCAGGACGGTACTCAAATTACAACGGCACAGGAGTGGATGGATAAGCGCAGGCCGGAGATTCTGGAAATGCTGACCAGAGAGGAATATGGGCGTCTTCCGGATATGAGCGATGTAAAGGTAGAGATCCAAGTCACTGCTGTAAGGCAGGGAGACAGCATAATGAATGGACGCGCAGTCCGTAAGACTGTGGAAGTGGAAAGCATTCGCAAGGATCGTCATTTTATTTTTACTTTTGATGTGTTTATTCCGGTCAGCGCCCCCAAACCAGTACCGGCCTTTGTGGAGATCTGCAACCGGGGACCTATGAACTGTGATCCGGCCCGTGAGCTTTTAAGCTCGTTTTATCCGGCAGAGACAATTATTTCCCGTGGGTATGCTTGCGCCGCTTTTCGGACTCATGAGGTAGCGCCGGATTATGAGGAGGGCTTTCGGACTGGCTTTCACCGGCTGTTTCCGGAATATGCAGACAACCGTGCAGAGGATGACTGGGGAACCATAACCGTGTGGGCATGGGCAGCCAGTCGGGTTATGGATTATTTTGAGATGGATCCCATGATTGATGAAAAACGGGTAGCTGTGGTGGGACATTCCAGAGGGGGCAAGACTGCTCTGTGGTGCGGAGCCCAGGATGAGCGGTTTGCCATGGCAGTCAGCAGTTGTTCCGGAAACAGCGGAGATGCCATTTCCCGGGGAAAGACCGGGGAGAGCATTCGTCAGATATTAGATCGTTTTCCGTTTTGGTTTGCCAAAAATTATCAGAAATATGCGGGTCACGAGGAAGAAATGCCTTTTGATCAGCATATGCTGGTGGCGCTTATGGCGCCTCGGCTGGTATATACCTCTACAAAAAGCAATGACAGTTGGGCGGATCCGGCGTCTGAATTTGAAAGTCTGGTTCAGGCGGATCCGGTGTATCAGCTTTTTGGGAAAACAGGGTTATCCCAGTGGGAGAGACCTTATCCGGAGCAGCCATTACACGAGGGGCATATCGGGCATCATCATAAGACGGGCGAACACACCATGGATGATTATGATTGGGATCTGTATATGGATTATGCAGATAAACATATGAAAGGATAAACAAAAAGTGACCTTTGGTCCCCAAATTATGAAATTGTGAAATGACAAATGTGGGAAGTAGTTGTATAATGAAGATGAAAGCTTAAGGAGAAAGTCCTTCTGATTAGAAGAAAAATTCTATTGGCAATGGAAAGGAAATCAGGACATGGGGCAGGAACAGGGAACGCTGCAACGATCAGGGAGGTAACATGAGAACTACGGGACAAACACGGGTGGAAAAATCATCGGAGGATATCCTGCAGTATATCAAGGATCATAATTTGACAGCCGGAGATAAGCTTCCTACAGAGATGGAGCTGTCAAAACTTTTGGGGGTAGGAAGAAATACAGTGAGGGAAGCTTTAAGGCTTTTGCTTTCCAGGAACATTGTGGTGATACGACAGGGAGCAGGTTCTTTTGTCTCAGATAAGAACGGGGTTTCTGATGACCCTCTGGGGTTTTTTATGGTTGATGACAGGAAAAAGCTGATTGAAGACTTGCTGCAGGCCAGAGTGATTATTGAGCCTCAGATTGCTGCGATAGCCGCTCAGAACCGGACGGAGGAAGAACTGGCTCGTCTTGAGGATGCATTGAAGAATGTGGAGCAGGCTATGACAGAGCGCAGTAACTTTTCTGTGGAGGACGAGGAGTTTCACACCTGCATTGCAAACTGTACCCACAACAATGTGATTGCAGAGCTGATTCCGGTTATCACAAAGGGAATCGTAGAGTTTTCCTCCGGAGTAAAAAAACAAGAATATCAGCAAACCTTGGTTTCCCACAGGAATATCTTTATTGCCATTCGTGACAAAAAGCCCATAGAGGCGTCACAGGCCATGGGCTATCATCTTTTGTATAACCAAAACCGATATCTTCAGGAGTTATGAAAGGAAAAGTCCGTCTGCTTAAACACAGGCGGGCTTTTTGTGATGACAGATATAATTTTTGATTTCTTCGGAGGCAGAATCAATCACTCGGTAAAGATTATTTAAATGAATGTGAATAGCTTTTGTCAGGGCCGTCTCATTCTTAGCAGCTACGGCATCCAGAATAGCCTGATGCTGCCATACCAGCATCTCCGGATTTGGATCATATTTTAGAGCCAGAAAACGGGCTCTTTGATAATGAACATTGTTGGCCCCCATATAATCACGAACAAATTCTTTATGGGGAAGCTTGAGAAAAAGGAGATGGAACAAGTCATCTAATTGATGAGCTAAAATCAATTCATTTTTTTTGTAGGCATTCCATTGCTGATCTAAAAGTGACTGAAGCTCGTCAATCGAATCCTCATATGCATTCTCCCGCAGGGCATTCAGCATAACCTGTGTTTCTAAACATTCTCGAACATATCGTACCTGCTCTAGATTTTCGTAGTCAATATAGGAAATAAAGCTGCCAACCTGAGGCTTAGAATCAATACAGCCTTCCAGGCGAAGCTGATGCAGCGCTTCACGGACCGGAACACGACTGCACCCATATTGGGAGGCCAGCTTCATTTCGCTTAACTTCTCGCCGGGAATTAATCGGATAGAGAAAATATCGTCTCTCAACTGTTTATATATGGTTTGGGTAAGATTCAGAGTGCCGGGGTGACTGGAAACTATGTATGACATAAAGGGACTCCTGTTCGTATTGCTGGCAGAATAACTTGGAAAGCAGTTTTTGTCTGTCCGTATCTGCGCAGAAGATAAATGTGTCATTAAGTATAACAGTAAAAAAGACGAGTGTCAATGGCAGGCAGATTTGAATACATATTGACATATGCTGTCTGATTGTGTATTATACTAGTATACATTTATGGAATATAAAGGATGAATTGTCAAGAAAACGAAGAAATTGGTGTTTTTGGAACATAAAAAGGCGCGTGCGGCCTTTCGAGAAAAACGGAGAATAATTGTAAATAACGTATAATTTCATGAGAAAAATGTAAAAAAATTGTGAAAAACTGAAAATGCTTCTTGAAATATAAATAAAATAGGAGTATACTCACTCTATAAAATTCATAGGATGAATTTAGGCGAAGATGATAGCAATCCTGCAGAGGGTTCTATAAAAAGAGCCTGTATCAAAAGGGTCCACAGGCTACGAAAAAATACATGAGGAGGAACAGGAATGAGAAAAAGAAGTTGTATGGCAGTTGTAATGGCGGCAATGGTGGCTTTTTCTGCTGTGGGATGCAGCAAAGGATCATCAAATCCGGCTTCAGAGGCGCCAAAGAATGGGGAGTCTGCGGGAGCAGTCAAGGCTGAAGCAGCAGATGGGCAGGAGGAGACAAAGACAGCAGCTTCCGCGGGAGAAGCCAAGTATGTACTTCGTTTCGGGCACACTCTGACAGAGCAGGATCTTCCACATATTTATATGCAGAAATGGGCAGATTCTGTTCGGGAAAAAACCAATGGAGAGGTTGAAATTGAGATTTACGCTAACTCTCAACTGGGAACAGAGGAGGATGTGATTGAACAGATTCGTCAGGGAGCAAACGTTGGATGGCAGACAGACTTTGCAAGGCTTGGTTCTTATGTAAATGACCTTTCTGTCTGTAATGCGGCATATTTTATTGAAAATCAGGAGGAGGCATTTGCTCTGATGGATTCTCAGACAATCATTGGTTTAAACAAAAAGCTGGCAGATGAATATAATATCTGCAATTTCTCATGGAATTGGGATCAGGGGCCAAGACATTTATTTATCAACAAGGCAGCCTATAAGCCGGAAGATCTGAAGGGATTGATGATCCGCACTGCACCGGCTCCCATATGGGTTGAATCTGTCAACAGTCTTGGATGTACCGCAGCAGCTCTTAGCCTTGGGGAAGTATATACCGGTATACAGACGAAGGTGGTGGACGGCTGTGAGCTTCCTTATAATAATGCGCTGAATTTAAAGATTCATGAGGTTTGCGATTATGTTATTGAGACAGGCCATTTCTTTGCCATCAATACCATGATAGTCAGCCAGGAATGGATGGATTCCCTTCCGGAAGAATATCAGAAGATTTTTATTGATGAGTGCAATAAGTTTGGTAAGGAGGAGACCATTGCTCTTGCAGAGCAGACTGCTGACAGCAAGCAGGCTATGATTGATGCAGGAATTACAGTTATTGGACCGGATGAGATTGACATGGAAGCATTTAAGACAAACAGTCAAAAAGCTTATGATGCTCTGAATCTTTTATCAGTGAAAGAAGCAGTTTACAAAGATATTGGTAAACAATAATAAGGACTTTTGCTCTTAAAATAACCTGTAACTGTCAGAGAATCCTGTAAAGCAGAGCAGTTAACCGTTGTAAGAGGAGTTGGATGCCTCGGGCATCCGGCTCTTTGCCAGAGGAGGTATAATTTGGAGAAATTTTACAGACGTGTATGTGATATGGAAGTGATTCTGGCCATGATTTTGCTCGGATCCAGTGTGTCTGTCATCTTTATAGCAGCAATTATGAGAACAGTCGGATATCCGATTCGATGGGGGAATGATTTGGCTCTTATGCTTTTTGCCTGGAGTACATTTATCAGTGCAGATATTGTTTTTCGGATAAAGCGGCATGTGGTTGTGGATATTCTTACATCAAAGCTGCCGGTATTTTTACAGAAGATTTGTGAGATACTTGTACATGCCATTATTTTGTTTTCCATTGTTTTTCTGTTTTACTTTGGCATGAAGTCTGTGATTGCATCCAGGGCGCGGGTCTTTCAGGCCATACCGTGGCTGAGCTACAGCTTTGTGTCAGCCAGCCTCCCCTGCAGCATGATCATGATGATGATTAATGAGCTGAGACATTTGTATTATCGATATATTTTGCATACAGACTTGAAGGATGAGATTTAGATATAATAAGTATGTCTTTGAGTATAACAGAATATAGAGACAACTGGTAAAGGAGCGCTTATGATAATTGTATTTATCGCATTTGTTATTTTGCTGTTTCTAGGTCTTCCGGTGGGATTTTCCGTGTTTTTTTCGGGGATTTTGTACTTTTTTCAGCACCCGGAAATTCCGCTGACAACTGTGCCCCAGCTTCCGGTTACACAGGTGCAGAATGTCACCCTGTTAGCAGTGCCTTTGTTTATCTTTGCAGGGAATCTGATGAATGCTTCCGGAATCACGGAAAAACTCATACAGTTGGCTATGGCTCTGACCGGTCACATGAACGGCGGGCTGGCCCAGGTCAGTGTTGTTCTCTCCACCTTAATGGGAGGTGTATCTGGATCTGCCAATGCAGATGCTGCCATGGAAGCCCGTGTCCTTGGACCGGATATGCTTAAGCAGGGATATCCCAAGGGATTTACAGGGTGTGTTCTGGCCTATACTGCATTGATCACAGCAACGATTCCTCCTGGAGTTGGTTTGATTACTTATGGAACTGTGGGAAATGTATCCATTGGAAAACTGTTTGCTGCCGGTATTTTTGTGGGTACCCTGATGATGGTCATTATGATGGTCATGGTGGCAATGGCATCAAGACGCTATGGGTTAAAGCCGGCCTTGGAGAAAAGAGCGTCTGTCAAAGAGATTTTACATCTTTTAAAAGAATGTATATGGGCGGTTATCTTTCCTTTGATTCTTTTGGTCGGCATTCGTATGGGCCTGTTTACGTCCACAGAGGTAGGTTCCTTTGCCTGTGCGTATGCGATATTTGTGGGGGTGTTTATCTATAAAAAGCTGACAGCCAAGGCTCTGTTTCAGACCATGAAAAATTCTATCATTGACATTGGATCGATTATGTTTATGATGTCCATGTCCGGTGTGTTTGGCTATGGGATCCCTATTGACAAGCTTCCGCAGAAGTTCACTACTGCAGTAATGGGCTTTACAACAAATCCCTTGGTGGTTATGGCTCTGATTGTCCTGCTTTTGGTGATTGCCGGCATGTTTATGGAAGGATCCGTCATTATTCTTTTGACAACTCCTATCCTTCTTCCTATGGTACAAAGTTTTGGAATTGATTCGGTGGTGTTTGGTATGATTCTTTGTACAGTGGTAACCATGGGGAATATGACGCCGCCGGTTGGTATGGCCATGTACACGGTTTGCGGAATATTGGATATACGGCTGGATGACTACATAAAGGCTTGTCTGCCGTGGATTGGGCTTGTGCTGGTTGAGGCGGTTATATTGACATTGTTCCCTGACGCAGTCATGTTTCTTCCTAACCTGATGTATGGCAGATAACAACAGTTTTGACAATACAAATGCGTAATTAAGGAGAAAATTGAAAAGTATGGATGAAAAAAGAAAGATTCTATGTCCTTCGATTTTAAATCTGGAAATTGATCATATTGGGGAAGAAATTGAGAAACTAGACGCCACAGATATGGATATTTACCATGTGGATATAATGGATGGGACGTTTGTGCCTAATTTTGCAATGTCCGTGAGGGAGCTGGAGATGATTCGAAGGATCACGGACCGGGGCAAAAAGAGGCTGATTGATTGTCACATGATGGTAATGGAGCCCCACCGTTATGTAGAGATGATGGCAAATGCAGGGGCTGACATTATTTATATCCATCCGGAGTCAGAGTTAGTGCCCTCTGCTACCCTGGAACAGATTCAAAGGCTGGGAAAAAAGACCGGACTGGTATTAAATCCCTGCATTTCTCTTGAAAGTGTCAAAAGCATGCTTCCTATAACAGACTATGTAATGGTTATGGGGGTGAATCCAGGATTTGCCGGGAGAGATTTTATGCCGTATACCAGAGAGAAATTTGTGGAACTGAATCAATATAGACTGGATCATGATTTGAACTATCATTTGGTGTTAGACGGAGGGGCTACCAGGGAAATCATATCGGATCTATATCATAATTGTGGAATTGAAGGATATGTTCTTGGAAAGCAGGAGCTTTTCTTTCAGAAGGAAGAGTATGCCGACTGTATTGACCGGATAAGGGGGATTTAAAGGAAATTCTAAGGAAATGAAAGAAATATGAAAAAGGCTGCTGCAAATTCGGAAAACTTTATGTCCGCTTTTGCAGCAGCCTTTGTTTGTGATGTCAGACAAAACAGAAAATTCAGGTTAGAAAAGGAGGGTTTTTAAATAATGAGCGCTGTGTTTTATATCCTCTGAAATTGTGCCATAGTTCCTGCCTTCGATAGTGATGGTTCCCTCATATCCAATAGTCTTTAAAAAGCGTACAATACCAGGAAAGTCTATGGAACCAAAGCCGGGATAATACCGGTTATTATCAGACAAATGGATATTGTGATATAATCCCTGGTGCTTTTGAAGAGGAGCATAAATATCTTTTTCTTCAATGTTCATGTGGTAGGTATCAGGGAGAATCCAAAGTGGCCCGTTGGCATTGACGGCAAATGAAGCGGCGTCTGCTAAGGTATTGGCAAGAAGGGCTTCATAATGGTTGGTGGCTTCAATATACACAGGAGCTTTGTCTAAATATCCGCTGGTTTTTAGTTCTTCTATGGTTTTTTCCATCTGCATACGGCAGATGTCAGGCTCACCCATTTTATCTCCCTTGATCAAACCGCAGATCACACCTGCATCTATGACACTTGCAAAGTCGATCATTTTTTTCAGAGCCTCTGTGCTGGCAAACCGAACAGCTTCTTTTTCATGGGAAAGGGACAGGCTGTGGAGTTTCGCGTAAGCGCCGGAGGCTACCATTGTCAGGCGAAGATCATACCTTTCCAGAAGGGATTTCAGCTCATAGGGGGGAAGGTTTTCAAAATCAATAAAATTTAACTCCACACCGTAAAAACCATGAGCTTGTAAAAGCTCCAGAAGGCTGATAAATTCCGGATCATAGACAGATTCGCATTCGCCTATTGTTAGCTGAATGCATAGAGGGTAGGCATATTGTTTTTGTAGTTTATTCATTTGAGACAGATTTCCTCCACATCTTTTGTGGCAATCACATCGCTGCCAAGACCAAGGACATTAGGAAGGACCACATCTCCTGAGCGGACTGGGGCAGTGAGGCTGATAGATTTGATTTGTTCCATAATATCAAAAATATGTTTTTTTGGTACCGGATGGCTTAAACGGACACTGACAAGAGGGAGAACCCCGCCTTTTACCAGTACAGAACTGGAAATGGTTCGCTTCGGATCTGTAAGTTCTTGGTGAACATAGGTGATGCCTCCCTGACAGTTGGCTCCGTTTGTGGATTGGATGGTGTTTTTGTCATCCAGATCTGCCTGGATATCACATCCGTTGGGGCAGAGGATGCAAGTAAATTCTTTTAACATACCACACTCACCTCGATTTCTTCAGTTCCCCGGATTGTATTTTGGGGAAGATGGATTTGGATCATTTCGGCTGGAAGGGCTTTTTTCATCTGCCGGCAGGCTAAAACCTCATGTTTCTGTTTAACAAAGATGGCGCAGTCATGGAATTGGCAATTAACCCGCATAGACAGGGTCACATCCTGCAAGCCGCTGATTGTTTGGGGAATGGTATGGCTGATGCCAAAGCCGGCCTTTACCGGGATATGGCACTGAGGCAACGCGCCAAACCTTACATATAAGGCAGCGTTTTTTGCCAGTTTTTCAGCCTCTAAGGATACGAAATCTACCAGGTCATGGACATGAAGCACATTTCCGGCGGCGAAAATTCCCTCTTGGCTTGTCTGGAAATGCTCGTCTGCAAGGGGGCCCCTGGTTCGGGTATCTAATTGGATTCCTGCGCTGACAGAAAGTTCGTTTTCAGGAATCAAACCTACAGACAGGATGACTGTATCACAGGGATACTCCTTTTCAGTTCCATGAATGGGTTTTAAAGCTTCATCTACCTGGGAAACCGTCACACTAGTTACCCGCTCTCTGCCGTGAATGGCTGTGATGGTGTGGCTTAAATACAAGGGGATGCTGTAATCATCCAGACATTGCCGGATATTTCTGGGAAGACCGCTGGGGACAGGCTGGATCTCAAAGACTGCCTGGACATGGGCTCCTTCCAGGGTAAGGCGTCTGGCCATAATCATGCCGATATCCCCGGATCCAAGGATTATGATTTCCTTTCCCACCATACGGTTGTAAAGATTCATATAGCTTTGTGCCACTCCTGCAGTAAACACGCCTGCCGGACGTTCTCCTGGAATGCCAAGAGCGCCTCTGGTTCTTTCCCGGCAGCCCATGGCCAAGATCACAGCTTTAGCCTGAAGCTTTTTAAGCCCCTTACGGGAAGCTAAGGTGATCACTTTGTCTTTGGTGATGTCAAGGACCGTGGTGTCTGTAAGGAAAGGGATGTGAAGCTCTAAAACCTGATCTATAAAAGCTTTGGCATATTCAGGACCGCTTAGGCTGCGGCGGAAACGGGTCATGCCGAAGCCATCATGGATGCACTGGCGGAGGATTCCGCCCATAGTTTTTTCCCGCTCCACAAGAAGAATGTCATGGATTCCCTCTTTGTGCAGTTTAACTGCTGCTGCCAGGCCTGCAGGGCCGCCTCCTACAATCACAATATCATGCTTTTCCATATGTTTAACTCTCCTCTCTGACAGTTCCCGTAAACATCCAGGAATCTTTGCGGGAATACCGAAGGTCCTGGGGAATGATTCCCAGCTCCTCCTCCAACAGCTTTGCAATACGCATCTGACAGTATCCTCCCTGACAGCGTCCCATCATGGAGCGGGTGCGGTATTTAACACCGGAAACAGTGGAGACACCTAAGGGATTATGGATTGCCTGAAGAATTTCAGCCTTGGAAATCTTTTCACAGCGGCAGATGATCTCTCCATAATCAGGATTTTGGGCGATAAGCCGGGCTTTTGTCTCATCATCTTGATACTCAAAGCGGAGAATGCCGGTACGCTTTGACTGGAATCTTGGATTATGAGAAAAGGTTTCATGTTCCTGCATCATATTAGCCACCATGCGTCCGATAGGTACGGCGGCTGTCAGACCAGGAGACTCGATACCTACCAGGTTTACTGCGTTAGGAGCTAATTCGGGATGAATCTCAATCTTGAAATCCTGGATGATTCCATTTTCGTCCACCCACTTGGGCAGGATACCGGAGTAGTTTCGTATGTAGTCTTCCTTATGGATATGAGGCCAGATTTTAGAAGCGCTCTCTGCCAGATAATCCATGTTGGATTGGGAAACACCATAGTAGGAAAAATCGGTGACTAGCTCTGCATTAGGGCCAATAATTACATTACCGTCTGTTGTGTTAGTCACATGGATGCCCATGTAGGTATTGGAGGGAACCGGGTAAATGGGCATGGGAAGCTTGGAACCTGTGCGGCGGTCCAGAATAATATAATCCCCTTTGGAACCAATCACACGGTATCCGGAAAGTCCTAACATGTCAGAGATTCTGCCACAGCCAAGACCAGCGCTGTTGACCACCCAGCGGGTTTTGAAGATGCCATGGGAGGTGGTTATCTGATAGATGCCATCCTGTCGGGAGATGGCTGTTACCTCTTGATCAAAAAAGTAGCGGGCGCCATTTTGTACTGCATTTTCTGCCAAGGCAATGGTGTAGCCGAAGGGATCTAAAATGCCGGAATTAGGGGAATACATGGCAAATTCTCCTACGGCAGCAGGAACTAGCCGGTGAAGCTCCTCCCTGCAGATCAGTCTTAAATCTGCGGCTCCGTTTTTCTCCCCCTGGGCAATGATATGCTTTAAGGCAGCAAGTTCTTCTTTGGTGTTTCCCACAAGCACTTTGCCGCACCGGAGAAAGGTAAAATCAAGCTCTTGGGAAAGCTTTGTCATTTCCCTGTTTCCTTCCACACAGAGCCGGGCTTTTAAAGTGCCTTCATCGTAGGCAAAGCCGCCGTGTACCACTGCAGAATTTCGACCGCTGGTCTCGCAGCACACATCCAGGTTTTTTTCCAGAACCCCGACCTTTAGCTCAAACCGGGTCAACTCTCTGGCAATGGCATTGCCTACCACGCCTGCGCCGATCACAAGAACATCAAATGGTTCCATTTGTAGCCTCCTAGTTTGTTTGGAAAATAGGTTTATAGATATATTCATCCTATGAATATATAATAATTTAACATAATTATATAAAAAAAGCAAGATAAATAGATAAATAAAATAAATTCATCCTATAAATTTGAGCAAGGCAAAGATATGACTGGCAGTTTTGTGAGCGATGGATTCTCTACATGAAATGGGAATTGATGTAAGTGTATGTTTTTGACGGCAAAAGTTTGAATGGCACAGGGCCTGCAGGATAGGCCTTGTGCCTGGTTTTGCTATTGTTTAACGGATCATCCCTGCCGCCATGGGAAGCCCTAAGGTAATACCAGAGACATATGTGACTAACATTAGTCCGGTCAGAATAGCTCCATAATAGAAAAGCATGTAGGGCATAACCTTTGCCAAGGAAGTTTTTCCTACTTTAATGGCCACAAATAAAGTGTTTCCCACAGGGGGCGTGATATTACCGATACATAGGTTATACACAAGAATCAGGCCAAACTGAACCGGGTGCATGCCAAAGGTCTTTACAACCGGAAGGAACAGAGGGGTGAAGATCAGGATGGCAGGCGTCACATCCATAAAGGTTCCGGAAATCAGAAGAATCCCATTCATAATCAGAAGTATAATGATTCGATTATTTGTGAGCCCTAAAAGGGCGGCGGAGATGGCCTGGGGAATCTGGGTAAAAGCCATCACCCATCCCATAATATTAGATACACCGATCAGAAATACGATCATGCCGCTCATTTTGGCGCTGTCAACCAGAATCTGCCAGAAGGTTTTCAGGGAAAGGCTTCGATAGCAGACGCTTAGGATCAGGGCGTAAACCACAGCAATGGCAGAACCTTCTGTGGCAGTAAAGACTCCTGCAATGATGCCTCCAATGACAACGACGATCAAGGACAGGGCGGGAATCGCGTTTAAGGTTGCTGACAGAAGATTTTTCCAATCAAATTTTCCGGGAATGCCCTGATAACCATTTCGCTTTGCTATTACAACAGCCACCAGGATGCAGCAGGCTGCCCAGATCACGCCGGGAAGATACCCGGCCAAAAACAGAGCTGCCACCGAAGTGCCCCCGGATACTAAGGAATAGGTGATAAGAGCATTGGAAGGAGGAATCAGAAGACCAGAGGGAGCAGAGGCTCCGTTGGTGGCAGCACATAATGCCAGATTATAGCCTTGATCTTCTTCGCCTTCCCGTACCATACTGCCCACGGCCGCAGCAGCCGCAGCAGCCGAGCCGGAGATTGCCCCAAACAGTGCGTTAGCCCCTATATTGGTCACAAGCAGAGAACCGGGAAGCTTTCCTAAGATTGCCAGTACAAAATCTACTAAGCGTTTGGCAATGCCGCCCTGGTTCATCAGATTTCCAGCCAGGATAAAAAACGGGATTGCTGTCAGGCTGAATTTGCTCATGCCTACAAAGATTCTCTGAGAGGCGGTGAGGACAGACACGTCAAGAGGAACCACCTGCAGGATGGCAGCCAGTGAGGAGATGCCGATGGCATAGGAAATAGGCACTCCTACGGCAAGAAGAACAGCAAGTACAATAAGTATGATGAGTAAAGCCTGAAGTGCCATAAGCTATGCCTCCTTTTTTGCTTTTTGGGCGTTTTGCAGTGTCTCGTTGACAGGCAAAGAATGAATTTTGCCTGTAAGGATTTCCACAATATTTAAAACAGTGTAAATAATATTTAATATTCCGCTTAAGGGAAGCACAATGTAAAAAATACCAATGGGGATACCTAGAGAGGAGGTCATCTGTCCCATAGCCAGTTTGGTGATCTGGATACCGCCAAACACCAGAATGATTCCGGCAAAGAGACAAGCTGCAATCTCTGAAAAGATCGCCAGAAATTTACTGGCTGCAGGTCCCATCCGATCCATAAGAAGGGGAATGTTCATGTGCCCCCGCTCGCCTGCCACCAGAGAGGCTCCCAAAAGTGCCATCCAGGCAAATAAATAGGATACCAGCTCCTCAGACCAGGAGGATGGATTTTTCAGGACATACCGGGTGAGAACCTGCCAGCAGGTCAGAATCGTCATGGCCAGGAAGCTGCCGCCTGCCAGTACATGCAGGACTTGGTTTAAAAACTTTCTTAAGGGATTCATACATGCCTCCTATTTCGTGGTAGTTGGATATTGTTTGTTGTATTCCTGTATTGCGTCGTAGATGGGACGGATAGCAGGATTGTTTTCCAGTACGGATTGGTGAAGCGGAGAGCATGCTTTTACAAAAGGAGCTTGATCCGGATACAGAAATTGTACATTCTGCTGATTGGAGGCTTTTTCCCGGGCTGCATGGACTGCATTTACCCATTCTCTGCGCTGTACCTGGTTGATCAGAAGGTAGCCTTCCTGGAAGATCCTGCGTTCCTCATCTGTGAGATTTTCAATGAAGGCATTGTTTCCGATTAAAATATCCGGAACCATCTGATGCATGTCATAAGAGTAATATTTGCACACATCTCCATGGCCGTTGTCAGTCAGCGCCATCTCATTGTTTTCAGCGCCGTCAATAATGTTGGACTGAAGCGCAGTATAGACATCTCCAAAGCCCATAGGAGTGGCGGAACCGCCTAAGAGGCGCATCATTTCAATGTTGGTAGGAGACTGCTGGACACGGATTTTTAAACCTTTTAAGTCAGCCGGGCTTTCGATAGGTTTATTTACTGTATAAAAGTTTCGGGTGCCTGCGTCTAGCCAGGTTACTGCAGTAAAGCCGGCTTTTGCTGTGGCAGTAAAGATAGGAGCCGTCAAAGAGGTATCATCCATGGCATGATGGTAGGATTCTGTGCTGGCAAACAGGTAGGGAAGATTGAAGATTTCATAGTTTTTGCTGAAAGTCTCCAGAATGGCATTGCTGGCAATACAATAGTCAATGGCTCCTGTCTGGGTAAGCTGTACCATGTCTGTCTGGGAACCTAAAAGCTCACTGGGATAGACTTCCACCACATAACGATCCCCCAGATTTTGATGGATGTAATCCTGGAAGGCAGTCAGGGCAATGTGGGTCGGATGGCTGGTGGACTGGTTATGGCCGATTCTGATTATCCTTTTGTGAGAAGCAGCGCTGCAGCCAGACAGGAGAAAGGCAGCAGACAAAAAGAGGGACATAGCAAAGAAGGAGGCAAAACATCGTGAAGGGCCATTCATTGGTTTGTCTGTGTTTTTCGGTTTTAAAAAGTTTTTTTGCTTCAAAAGTCTCATGAGTGAAAAGGTTCCTCCTTTTTGATGTTTTGGTGGTTTCTTTGTATTGGGGATGATTTTGCTGCCTTATATAGTATTGGTTGATTTTTAGGAATTTTACTGACAAAAAATGGAAACAGCTTGAAAAAGAGGTGGGAAGAATATAAAATAGGTGATATGCCGAGAGGGATTAAGATGCTGGGAAACCATGCCTGAGGATGGACTTAAGGGTAAGTGGAGAGGAGAAAAGGAGCATATGCGGGAGAAGCTGACAAAGAGTGATGTGAGGAAGATTCAGGAAGAAATCGAACATCGGAAGCTGGTAGTGCGAAAGGACTGTCTGGAGGCTGTGAAAGAAGCCAGGGCGCATGGGGATTTAAGCGAGAACTTTGAGTATCACGCGGCTAAACGGGAGAAGAACCAGAATGAAAGCCGGATTCGGTACCTGGAGAATATGTTGAAAAACGCGGTTCTTATTTCTGAGGAATCAAAGGAAGATGAGGTTGGGCTGAATAATACGGTGACCTTGTATATGGAGGATGATGACGAGGAGGAAACCTATAAGCTGGTTACAAGTATACGGGGGAACTCTATGAATCATATGATCAGTACAGAGTCTCCTCTTGGGAAAGCGGTTCTGCACAGGAAGGTAGGAGACCGGGTGCTGGTAAAGGCCAATGATGCCTACAGTTATTATGTGATCATCAGAAAGATTGAGAATACGGATGACGGGGAAGATCAGATACGGAGGTTTTAAGAATATGATTATTAGTACGACAGCGAACACTTCAGATTTGTCTGCCTGGTTAAACTATATGATATAACGGAATACCGGCGGCTTTCTTATGAAAACCTATCTAAAATAGTTTTATGGGAAATGTATCATCGTGTTCTGCTGTCAAAAGATGTTGACAAATGTTGGATTTTTTAATATGCTTATCGTGAAAAATAACTTTAGAGAGGAGTACATTTAATGAGTAACAAAAGGTTAATGAAAAGGCTGGCTGCAGCATCTTTATCTGCTGCCGTGGCATTTACCGGAAGCAGTTTTGCCTATGCTGCAGGTCAGGCATTACCAGAAGGAACGGTTGTGAATCAGGGGGGGGCAATTTATCTAACTGATTCACAGGGAAATCAGTATTCTGGCTGGTATATAGATGGCAATGAGGATTGGTATTATTTTGATGATTCCAATAAAGCCATGAAAACAGGCTGGCATCATGATGGAGCGGATGGATATTGGTATTATCTGAATCCGTCAGACGGAAAAATGGTTCGTGGATGGCAGACGATTGATGGAAAGGAATATTTTTTCCAGCCTGTTAGAAACGTGGGAAATTATTATTTCAGCAGTGAGCGGGAAAAGTGGCTGTATTCTTTAAACAGTAATGTGCCTTATGGGGCCATGTACGTATCCACCACAACACCAGATGGTTTTACTGTTGACAGTAAAGGGGTAAAGACTTCTGGCAATGGAACCGTTTTGACAGTTCAGAATGGATGGACAGAACGGAACGGAAAGTGGTATTATTATGAGAATGGAGCGATGGTTTCCGGTTCATGGAGAACTTTGGATGGTAAATCTTATTACTTTGGCAATGACGGAGCGCTGTACGTAAATACAGTTACGCCGGATGGCTCCCAAGTGGATGGGAATGGTGTGAAGATTAAAAAGGCAGCACAGTTTTCTGATACTTCCTTTGTGGGATGGTATGGCTGTGCGGAATGGTTTAGTAGTGATTATCATCGTAAAACGGATGATGATGAGTACTATGAGTCCATGAAAAACAGCAAAGTGAAACTTAGTGATTATAGAGATCTCTTTATAGAAATCAAGAGTATAAAAGATGGTTATGTAAATGGATATTATTGTGATGGCTCTACAGGCGCCAGTTTATCTCATGAGTGTGATTTTAGGGCAAAGATTGAGGAAAACGGCGTAGCGCGGTACACACAAGATTATGGTTCTTACACGGCAGAGATGATAATGCACTTTTATAAGGAAAACGGATACAACAAGATTTCTTTGGAGTTACTCATACATAAAAAGAGCAATTTTGACAGTATAGCAGATGATTATACAAAGATGGAATTACAGGGAGTAAATGAAGAAAATCCCTATTATTATATTCAGAAGCAGATTTACATAAAATATAGATAGACAGAAAATCCCAAAAGGGGCTGTCGCAAAACGGCATATTTCTATAATGAAAGGTATCTGTATTTTCAGATAATGGCCTTACATTGCAGCATTGCCAGATTTGCGACGGCCCGTTTTTTATGTTGGAATATATATTGATATAAAATGGATCGGATGGCTTCACATTGTAGTTCGGCTTTAAGTCCATCCGCCATCCAGTCCGATCACCTGTCCGGTCAGATAAGCATTTTTGTAGCCTAAATGATAGACCAGATCCGCCACTTCCTCTGCTTTGCCTAAGCGTCCGGCAGGGATTTCGTCTACCAGTCCGATCAGTTCATCTTCTTCCATCCAACGGTTCATTTCTGTGTCAATGGCGCCGCAGGCCACAGCGTTTACCTGAATGTTGCTGGGTGCCAACTCCTTTGCAAGAGCTTTAGTAAGAGCATTGATGCCGCCTTTTGTGGCAGAATAGGCCGCTTCACAGGAAGCTCCCACATTGCCCCACACAGAGGAAATATTAATAATCTTGCCCTGTCCTGCTGACAGCATCATAGGAATGGCAAGTTTACAGCAGTTAAAGACAGAGGTTAAGTTTGTGTTCAAAATCCGTTCCCAGTCGGCTGAAGACATATCCTGTAAAAGACCGATATAAGCAATGCCTGCGTTGTTGACCAGAACATCCAAGGTACCGTACTGTTTACGAATGATGTGGAACAGATTTTCACAGGTTTCTAAGTTTCCCATGTCTCCTAAAAAGGCAGTACAGTTTACCTGATAGTTTTCAATCTCTTTCTGTGCCTGCAAAAGCTCTGCCTCCCGGTGGGCGCAGTTGATGATAACATTGTATCCTTTTTTTGCAAATTTTACTGCAATGGCTTTCCCGATTCCCCGGGAAGCGCCTGTTACAAGAACGGTTTTTCTTGCCATAAAATCATCTCCTGTCTAATGTCTTACATACAATGTTGTTTTCCCTATTATAGAATGTCACCACCCGTTAGGGTGATGTTTTGCGCACACATCAGTGTGCTTCCTTATTATACCACATTTTACAAATGAAAAAAAGGTCTTGGAACAACCTGCCATTTTTTTTCATATGGTAAGGTATGCCTGAAAAGGAACAAGGAAGATCCTGTAAGGCAGCATTGTCTTAAAAAGGAGATTGCAGTTATGAAGATTTGTATAGATGCAGGTCATTATGGCAAGTACAACCAAAGTCCGGCAGACAGTAGGTATTATGAGTCGGATTTTACCTGGAAGCTGCATCTTTTGCAGAAAAAGTATTTGGAAGAATATGGGATTGAGGTGATTACGACAAGGTCGGATCAAAGCAGTGACAGAGGACTTTACAGCCGGGGGGCAGCGTCAAAGGGATGTGCATTATTTATATCAGATCACACCAATGCAGTGGGGACAACTGTGAATGATTCAATAGACTATCCGGCGGCATATTGTGCAATTAATGGGAGCGCAGATGGAATAGGCATAGATCTGGCTCAGTGTGTGGAGCAGATTATAGGAACCAGACAACCGGCCAGGATTGAACACAGGCGGGGAAAAAATGGAGATTATTATGGGGTTCTTAGAGGCGCCACAGCAGTAGGGACTCCAGGATTGATTCTGGAACATTCTTTTCATACCAATACACAGATTGTGAGATGGCTGCTCAATGAAGATAATATTGACCGGCTTGCAAAAGCTGAGGCCAAAACCATTGCCTTATATTATAATGTGATAGATCCCATACCAGAGAAAAAATCCGGGTGGGTTCAGGAGGAAGGCGGATGGCGGTTTTATCTTGGAAATACAGGTGAACCGGTACGTAATGACTGGTATCAAGATGGAGAAGATTGGTACTGGTTTGACGAAGCAGGAATGATGGTATACAATAACTGGAAGATAGGTGGGGATGGAAAGTGGTATTTTTTGAATGAGAATGGAGCCATGGCCAGAAATCAGTGGGTGGTTTGGAAGTACGAACTGTATCGGGTGACAGAAGACGGAAGCATGTTTGAGGGAAGCATGTGCTTGGAGACAGACGAAAAAGGGGCGCTGGTTCAGCATAAGGAAGATAATTTAGAAACAGAAGGCCCAATCAGTAGGATGAGGAACGTTCAGGAGGAGAGCAGCATTCAGGGGGAGAGCAGCATTCAGAGGGAAAGCAGCATTCAGGGAGAGAGCAGAATTCAAGAGGAGAGCGGAATTCAAGAGGAGAGCAGAATTCAAGAGGAGAGCGGAATTCAAGAGGAGAGCGAAATTCAAGAGGAGAGCGAAATTCAAGAGGAGAGCAGCATTCAAAAGGAGAGCAGCATTCAAGAGGAGAGCAGTATTCAAGAGGAGAGCAGTATTCAAGAGGAGAGCGGAATTCAAGAGGAGAGCAGTATTCAAAAGGAAAGCAGTATTCAAAGGGAGAATGCGTTTCAAAATGAGATCAGGAATCAGAAAGAGGGTGGGATTCAGAAGGAGAACAATATACAAGAGAAAATTAAGCTTCGGGAAAAAAGGAGAAACCGATCCAAAAGAGAAAATCAGTCCCATAAAAAAGAATGTCCCAAAAAGAAACCGAAAACCAGCAAAAAAGCACAGAAAAAAAGAGATTTAAAGAATAATAAGAGACAGAAAAAGCAAAAAACAGCCATTCAGGCTAATTTAATCAGGTTTCTTCTTACTGAAATAGAAGGATTTACAACACAATATAAAAAAGGAAAAAGAGGAACAGGCAAAAAGTAAGAGAAATAACAAGATTACGTGCCAGGTTTTCATAGATTTTACAAAACCATTACAATTTGTATAAGAGTATGTATCTTTAAAAAAAGTTATGATATACTTAACACTAAAAAGGTAAGACCTGGAAATGGAGTATGGGAATGACGAATAAATACGATTTGATTATTATCGGTTCTGGCCCGGCCGGACTGGCGGCGGCTATTTATGCCCAGCGGGCCAGGCTGAATACATTGGTATTGGAGAAAGCAACAATGAGCGGCGGTCAGGTATTGAATACCTATGAGGTGGACAATTATCCGGGACTTCCGGGGATGAATGGGTTTGATTTGGGGATGAAGTTTCGGCAGCACGCAGATCAGTTGGAAGCAAAATTCGCGGAAGATGAGGTGCAGAGAATTGTTTTAGAGGAAGATGCGGATGTGAATCCGAGAGCAGATGCAGGAGAGGAGCCGCCGTTTCAGGATGAGACAGGAGATATGGGAGAACTGCAGGCAGCAGAGCTGCGTCAGTCTTCTAAGTTAGTGTGGAAAAGAGTGATCGGCAAAAAGGGCGATTATATGGCAAAGACGGTGATCATTGCTTCCGGGGCCGCTCACCGCAGTTTGGGAGCTCCGGGAGAAAAGGACCTGGCAGGACGTGGCATAAGCTATTGTGCTACCTGTGACGGGGCATTTTATAAGAGAAAAGTGACTGCTGTGGTAGGCGGAGGAGATGTGGCATTAGAGGATGCTATTTTTCTGTCTCGAATGTGTAGCCATGTATATTTGATCCATCGCCGCAATGAGCTGCGGGGAGCCAAGGTATTGCAGGAAAAGCTGTTTTCTTTGGAAAATGTTACCGTGATATGGGACAGTGTGGTGGAGGAAATCTTAGGAGAACAGCGAGTGAGCGGCGTAGCGCTTAAGAATGTAAAGACCGGGGAGGCATCCCGCCTGGATGTGGACGGTGTGTTTATTGCAGTGGGCATTACGCCCAACAGCCAACCGTTTGAGGGGCTTTTGGAAATGGATCATGGGTATATCCGGGCAGACGAGAGCGGGGATACAGGGGTACCTGGCATTTATGCGGCAGGGGATGTGCGCACAAAACAGCTTCGCCAAATCGTGACTGCAGCAGCAGACGGGGCCAATGCAGTAACCAGTGCGGAGCGTTATCTGACAGAATACTAAGGAGGCATAATGCAAATGAGGAAGAACTGGAAGGCACTGACAGCAGGCTTTCTTTGTATTTTCATGGCAGGGGGTATCTCTGCCTATGCAGATGTGGAAAAATCCCTTCATCCGATTACCATTGTGACAGCCCAAGAGGATTATTCGAATATTGCGGTGTCTCAGGTAACAGGCTATGTGAATATTCGGGAGCAGGCCAATACATCCAGCCGGATTGTGGGAAAGATTTATAACAACTGCGCGGCCGTGATTCAGGAGACAGTACAGGGAGAAGGGGGAACCTGGTACCGGATCCAGTCCGGCACAGTGACAGGATATATAAAGGCTCAGTATTTTATTACCGGTGAGGCGGCGGAGCAGCTTGCCCGGTCTATTGGACGGGAATTTGTGACCATTCAGCCGGAAAGTCTGCGCTTGCGGGAACAGCCGAATCTGGACAGTGCGGTGCTGACCGTGCTTTCCCAAGGAGCACGATATGTGGTGCAGGGAGAAGAAGGCGGATTTTATAAGGTTGAAGTTGACGCAGATCTGGTGGGGTATGTGTCCGTAGATTATTGTAAGACTCAGGTAGAGTTTGATCAGGCAGTTTCCTTGGAGGAGGAGCGGCAGAGGCTGGCAGAGGAAAGTCAGAGAAGGCAGGAGGCAGTCAATGCCATTGCGGCTTTGCAGCTTGCAAGACAGTCAGAAAACATTAATTCCGGCTCAGGAGGTTCGCAGAATGTCAATCCCGGCGGAGGCCAGGAGATCTTAATTGCAGCGAATCCGCAGCAGAGTGACAATTCACAGCAGGCTTCAGCTCCGGTTATTCAAGCGCCTTCCGGCAGCGGTTCGCCGGGGGGCGCCGCTGCACCGGATTCCGGACAGACAGGTGTGGGAACTCCTGTGTCCGGACCCGGAAGTACAGGAGCGCCTGCTCCCGGCTCCTCGGCAGTGACATCTGCCACCAGAACGGCGATTGTGGCGTATGCCAAACAGTTTTTGGGGAATCCCTATGTTTATGGGGGAAGCAGCCTGACCAATGGGACAGATTGTTCTGGATTTACCCAGGGCGTGTTGGCAAATTTTGGAATTACTACAGGGCGCAGCTCTCGTGATCAGGCAAATAACGGAAGGGAGATTGCCATTGAGTCGGCCCAGCCAGGTGATCTGCTGTTTTATGCCAGCGGGACCTATATTAACCATGTTGCATTGTACATAGGGGGAGGCCAGGTGATTCATGCCAGCAATTCCACCACAGGCATTATAATTTCTCCCTATAATTACCGGACCCCATGTAAGGCCGTTACATTTCTGGATTAACGATTGCCGGGAATGATTGGACAGTCTATTTCAGGAACAGCAGGGAGCAGGAAAATGGTGGAAAAGAGACAATATAACGGACTAGATGTGACAAAAGCTGTGCTGGCTGTGCTGGTGGCGCTTCGTCACATGATTCAGATCTTTTATCCTGAGGAAAGCAAATGGCGTCTGGTTATCGGCGCCTGGCTTTCCAATCTGGCGGTGCCGGTATTTTTTATCACCGCCGGATTTTTTCTTTTCAGGAAAGTGGATCGGCAGCAGCCGGAGGCCGGACGAAGGGCAGTGCTGCAGTACTGCGGCCGGATTTTCAGATTGTATGTGCTTTGGTCGGTGATTTATCTGCCTATCGATTATTATAATTGGATTCATGGGCAGGATCGGGATGTAGGTGCAGCAGTTTTGAAATATATACAATCTTTTTTCTTTTGCAGCACTACCGTGCAGCTTTGGTATCTTCCGGCGCTTTTGATCGCATGCTTTTTGGTGGGAGCTGCTTATGAGAAGGGGATAAAGATTTGGAAGCTTTTGGTAATCGGCGGGATCTTGTTCGGTATGGGTTGTATTGGTGATAACTGGTATTGGAATGAACAGCTTCCCATGAAGCTTCAAGATCTTCTGCGGGTGTATGTGCGGTATTTTATGACAATGCGCAACGGGATATTTTATGGGTTCTTTTTTGTGGCGCTGGGATTGTGGTTTGCAAAGACAGAGCAAAGGATTCCGTTTTTTCCGGCTTTAGTGGGAAGCGTTCTTTGTGTGGTTATGATGCTGGCAGAGATTCGCCGGTGCAGCAATACGAATATGGTGTTTATGGCAGCTCCGGCAGCTTTTTGCATTTTTGGGGCGGCTTCGGCAATTCACTTAAGGGATCGAAAGGTGTATGCCCGGCTGCGGGGGGTAAGCCAGTGGGTTTATCTGTCTCATGTGTACTTTTTCCATTTTTATGTATGGACTTTAAGGTGGAACCCCCTTCCGGCTACAAAGAAGGGAATCACAGTGTCCATTTTGGTGCCAATGATTCTGTTTGCATGGGTGATGGCATGTATATCGGAGAAAAAAGGGGGCAGATGGCTGAAGATGCTTGTTTAGGGCATTATGCTGTTAAGGTGAAAGGAATACCTTCTTGGGAGAGATGTGGAAGGAGTGTCAGGTAATGAATTATACTTATCTTCTTCAGTGCGCTGACGGGAGTCTGTACTGCGGATGGACAAACTGTCTTTGGGAGCGAGTGAAGGTTCATAATGAGGGACGAGGAGCAAAATATACCCGGGGAAGGCGGCCTGTAGAGCTGGTGTATTTTGAAGAATTTGCTACCAAACAGGAGGCCATGCAAAGAGAAGCAGCCATAAAAAGACTGACCAGACAGGAGAAGGAAAAGCTGGTTGAAAGCAGAGGAATGAAAGCAGTCAGCCAGGAAACAGCCAATGACATGGATTGACAAAACGGCAGAAGCAGCCTGGAAGACCGGTTGTGAAAATAAAGAGAAGGCGGGAATATTTTTATGAAGAAATACGATTATGTATTAGTAGGAAGCGGATTGTATGCCGGAGTGTGGGCGTATGAGGCCAGGAAAAGAGGGCGGCAGTGTCTGGTGGTGGAGAAGCGGGATCACATTGGCGGCAATGTTTATTGTGAGGATATGGAGGGAATCCATGTCCATCGGTATGGGGCCCACATTTTCCATACCAGTGACCGGGAGGTATGGGATTATGTCAATGGGTTGGCAGAGTTTAACCGTTATACCAACAGTCCTGTGGCCAATTATAAGGGAGAAATGTATAATATGCCCTTTAATATGAATACCTTCAGCAAAATGTGGGGGGTCAGCACTCCGGAGGAGGCAAGGCTGATAATCGAAAAGCAGAAAGGGATCATAACCGGGGAGCCGAAGAATCTGGAAGAACAGGCCATCAGCCTGGTGGGCACGGATATTTATGAGAAGCTGGTAAAGGGGTACACGGAGAAGCAGTGGGGACGGGCCTGCCGGGAGCTGCCTGCATTTATCATTAAGAGGCTGCCTGTGCGCTTTACCTATGACAATAATTATTTTAATGACCGGTACCAGGGGATTCCTATTGGCGGGTATAATGTGATCATGAACAAGCTGTTTGAGGATTGTACGATTCATACGGGGATTGATTATCTGCAGCATAAGGATTATTATGACAAGCTGGGGGAAAAGATTGTTTATACAGGAGCCATTGATGCTTATTTCCAGTATCAGTTTGGAAAGCTGGAGTACCGGAGCCTGCGGTTTGAGACAGAGGTGCTGGATACCGACAATTATCAGGGCGTGGCAGTGGTCAATTATACAGACCGGGAGACTCCCTATACACGAATTATTGAGCATAAGCATTTTGAGTTTGGAACACAGCCAAAGACGGTTATTACCCGTGAGTATCCGGCTGCCTGGGAGGAGGGCATGGAAGCTTATTATACGGTAAATGACGAGAAGAACCAGAATTTGTATAAACAGTACGCTGAACTGGCAGCAGGGGAGAAGAATGTAATCTTTGGAGGACGCCTGGCAGAGTATAAATATTATGATATGGATAAGGTAATTGCTTCTGCCTTGGAGAGTGTAAAGAGACTCGGGATATAATGACAGGGGGATTGTATGAACATTGTTTATGCGTCAAGTGAAAGCTATGCCAGACATACGGCTGTATCTATGGTATCTTTATTCGAGGCCAACAAAAAAGCGAAGAACTTGGATGTTTATGTGCTTTCCATGGGAATTACGGACGAGAGCCGGAAACGAATGCAGGAAATGGCAGAGAGCTATCATAGAAAGCTTTGGTGCATAGAGATAGGAAATGTCCGGGAGAAATTCAATTTTGATGTGGATGCCAGGGGGTTTGGAGTACATGTTATGGGGCGTCTGTTTATGGGAAGCTTTCTTCCTGAGACTGTAGATCGGGTATTGTATCTGGATTGTGATACGGTGGTGGTTCGCCCTTTGAAAAAGCTGTGGGGCTGGGAGCTTCAAGGAAACGTTCTGGCAGCAGTGATGGAACCTACGATCTATAAATCGGTGAAAGAGAAGATTGGTCTTAAAGACACGGACGCTTATGTAAATGCTGGTGTTTTGCTGATCGATCTGAAACAGTGGCGGGATACAGGGGTGGAGAAAAGACTTCTGGAGTTTTTCAAAAGCAAGGGGGGAAGCCTTTTTGGGTGTGATCAGGATATTATAAACGGAGCTTTAAAAGGGAGGATTTGTTATCTGCCGCCACAGTATAATTTTTTCCCTAATTACCGGTATTTTTCGTATGGAGAGCTGGTGCATTATTCCGAAACTTACTTGGCTGTGGAAAAAGAGGAATTTTTGAGGGCCAAACGGAAGCCTTCTATTATTCATTACGCGGGAGATGAACGGCCCTGGGTTGCAGGAAATTTGAATCATTACAAAAAAGCTTATGAGCAGGCTCTTTCATTGACGCCATGGGCAGGGGCAGAGAAGGAAAAGGGAAAAGAGCTTTATATGCTGGGATATCATTTGATGGATTATCTGACGTTTGTCTGCCCCTGGATTCGTCGGGAGATCAGCCGCAGATTCGGAATGAAAGCAGTGGAGTCCAGGAGCAGGGAGCGGAATATGGGGGAACTGCAGAACAAAGAAGGTTCTGCACCTAAGATCCTGGTTCTGTTAGCTGCTTTTCAAGGGAGCTCTTATATTGAGGAGCAGATTGATTCAATTTTGGCTCAAACTGTACCGAATATTCAAATTCTTATATCAGATGACGGATCAACAGATGGGACAAGGGAAATTGCGCAGAGGTATGAGAGCGAATATCCGGGGAAGATTCTATGCAGGCATCGGGTGAAAGAAGGCAAATGTTCTAATCAAAGCAAGGGCGTTCCCGATCCGGCCATGAACTTTTTCTGGCTTTTGTCCCAGGCAGATGCAGATTATATTCTGCTGAGTGATCAGGATGACAAATGGCTTCCTAATAAGGTGGAACGGCTTCTTGAAAGGATGATGGAGATCGAAAAGCCGGATTGTCCGGCCCTGGTGTTCTCTGATATGCAGGTGGCAGATGACAAATTAAGACCTATTAATTCCAGCTTTTTTGAGTATGGACACTGCAATCCGGATCGGCTTTCTTTTGCAGAGATTTTGGTGGAGAATCCCATAACCGGCGGAGCCATGATGATGAATCGGAAGCTGGCAGAGATAGCAGGGAAAGTTCCCAAAGCATGCTTTATGCATGACTGGTGGATCGGGCTTTGCGCAGCCTGCTTTGGCCAGATATCGTGTGTGAAGGAACCTCTTTCCCTGTATCGTCAGCATGAACACAATGTGCTGGGGGCAAGGAAGACCGGAAGCTTAGAGGATCTGAAGGAGCGCAGGGTAAGGGGGGAGCAGGTCAGGGAGAACTACCGTCAGATGTTCTGCCAGGCCAGAGCATTCGGTAAGATGTACGGGGAGAGATTGTCCCAACCTCAGAGACAGGTTTTAAAGGCGTTTTTAAAGCTGCCAGGAAAAACTCCGGCAGGAAGACTGGTGAGTATTGTGAGAAACCGTTTTTATAAAAGCTCTTGGATTCAAACCCTGGCTCAGTGCATTACCATTCCAAAGGAAGGACGCCCATGAAGATAAATTGTGTAATATTAAATTATAATGATGCGGGGACCGTGGAAAATCTGGTGAGAAGAATCAAAGACTATAGATGCTTGGACAGGATTGTGGTGGTGGACAATGCCTCCACAGATGATTCCTGGCAGCGTTTAAAGAGCCTGAAGGGAGGAAAGATAGATCTGATTCGCGCAGAGCGCAACCAGGGCTATGGGGCAGGAAATAATATGGGAGTGGGTTTTGCGGTGGAGAAAAACAAAGCGACCCATGTGGTGATTGCCAATCCGGATGTGTTTTTTACGGAATCTTGTATTATGGGATTAGCGCGTGTTTTTCGTGGACATCCCCAGGTGGGGGCAGCAGCGGCAGTTATAAAGGACAGTACTTATGACAGTTTTTTCAATGGCTGGAGAAGCCATGGGTTTGTGGGGCAGCTTTTATGGATGGGGCCTGTCAGCAGACGTCTGTTTGACCGTGTCCTTTCTTATCCAAAAGAGAAGCTTCGGGGGAAAAAGGCTGTCTATGTGGATGTGGTTCATGGTTCTATGCTGATGGTAAACGGTAAGGCATTTTTGGAGTGGGGAGGGTACGATGAGGGGATCTTTTTGTATCAGGAGGAGATGGTGCTGGCTGACCGGATGAAAGCCTTGGGATACCGGACAGTCTTGCTTCTGACAGAACAGTACTGCCATGACCACTCTGTGTCCATCAGCAAGTCTTTTCACAAAGAGCTGGAAAGACAGAGGATTCGGGAGCAGAGCACACTTTACTACATGAGGCATTATCTGTGCATCAATCGTTTGCAGGAGTGGGCGGCAAGGGTATGGTTTTGGGGGATCCGCATGGAAGTGAGGGTGTTTCGGATGATTTTCGGATAATTTTTTCATGTGATTATGGAAAGCGGTCAATCCATAGAAAGGGGAGTACTGCTTCAGCGGATGAGTGGAATCATCTGCTGAAGCAGTACTCCCTAAATTGTGTCATCTGTCGGAATCAACATTCAGACTGTTTGAACCAATACTGCCTTACTGTAATCCAAACTGAGCCACAGCCACAGGGTCAGTAGGATCCCATGTCTGTGTGGACGGAATGACTGCAGCAATGGTCGGGCGGTCATAAGGTCCGGCAATCGGAGAGTTGTATACCTGGACAGTGGTGCCAATCGGGCAGTGATCATAGATCCACTTGGCATCGCCGGAGGTAAACCGGATGCACCCGGCTGAGCGGGCAACTCCCAGATAGTTGTAGGTGTCAGCATGCATGGTGTTGATGTTTTGTACATCGTATATGATGGAGTGGAGCAAAAAGCTTAAGCCCGGTCCAAGTCTGGTAGCATACTGGCAGGAAACACCGCTGTTCATGAGACGCCACCGGTATTTCTCAGGTGTCTTAAAGGTACCAATGGGAGTATCATCGCCGCAGGAGCACAAAAAGGACTTTAAGGGAATGATGTATCCATTGGCGCCGTCTGCCACATAGATAGTAGTAGTATTCATCTGCTTGTTGATCTTAATGAGGTATGGCCCTTGGGCTCCGATGATGGGTTCAAGGTCTTCCACCAGTTTGCCGTCCTCTGCAAAGTAATACTTGTAACCGTCTATGTACTGCCAGCCGGTTACAGGATAGGAATCTACAAAGTAATAGCGCTGGCTCTCATCCCATGCCCAACCAGTAAAGTTGGAGCCGTCGCCGTGAATATAGCGGAGCTGTCCGTCAATATTCTGAATGCCTTCCGTGTGAAGGGAAATCAAAGCATCTCCTACGGCAAGGTCAGCCGGGTCTGCTTTTCTAAAGAAGGCAATGCGGAAAGCCTTAATGGGATTGTTCATGTTCATGGAGCCTACGCTCATGCCGTTCTTGCCCCATCCGGTAGCTGTTCCATCCATCAGGACTGCTGAGTAGAAAAGATCATACTCGTCCAGTACGGGACCGTCAAAACGGAGCTGGATGGCTTCAACGGGAGCCATGTCAGCCGGAACCGTGGTCTGCTGTCCGTTCAGCGCCCAGTTGGTCCAGCCGTTTGTGGCAGAGTAGGTCCGATAACAAAGGTTGCCGATGGCATATTCCATATAAATGGAAATGGCAGAAAAAGTCTGATCGCCGGGGCCGCACCACTGATCATTGACATAGGGTTGGGACCATTGCCTGCTGTTTAAATACAGGGTGGTCTGCAGACGTGGCTGAGGACTTACTGCCCCAGGGGTTTGAGGCTCTGTAACCGGTGTTTCCGTTTCCGGAGCCGGGGTTTCTGTTTCTGGAGTCTCTGTCTCCGGAGTTTCCGGTGTCTCGGTTTCCGGTGTCTGAGTCTCTGGTGTCAGAACTTCCGGATTTTGTGTAGCCGGGCCTTGTGTTTCTGTTTCCGGAGCTGTGGCGTCAATAACCGGGCTCTCTGTGGGGCCAACGGTTTCCGGCGCTTGTGATTCTGCTGTTGTCTCCATGTCAGGGTTATAACGAGGATCAAAAGCAGGGCCGACGCCGTTTTCTGCAAATGCGCTGAAAGCAGTGCTGAGAGTCATAACGCCGGATAAAAATAATGCCAGCCGTATTTTTTTGCTGCTGTTCATAAATATAGACCTCCTAAAATAGTATCCAATGATAATTTAACACATTTATCGGAAAAATTCCATATATGATTTACAATTTCTGGGGAATATTGTAAAATGAAAGGTATTGGCAAGAGAAACGTAAGGATATTTTTATTTGAAATCGTAAAATCACGCGGTAAAATGAGGATTGTAAAATTGTGGCAGAAGCAAAATTAAAGCAAAAAGTGGCAAATGGTTTGTTATGGAAGCTTTTGGAAAATGGAGGGGCTCAGGGAATCCAGTTTGTGATCGCGGTTGTCTTAGCCAGGCTTTTGTCTCCGGCAGAGTATGGTGTGGTAGGGATTATAATGATTTTCATTACCATAGCCAATGTGATTGTTCAGAACGGATTCAGCACGGCCCTGGTGCAGAAGCAGTATGCAGAGGAAGCAGACTTTTCTTCTGTGTTTTATTTCGGGCTGGCAGCTGCCGGGGTCATGTACAGCGTACTTTACGGAGCGGCGCCGGCTATTGCCAGGTTTTATGGGCTTGAAGCGTTAAAGGACATTGTCCGGGTGCTGGCGCTGGTGTTGTTTCCCGGTTCCGTGATTTCCGTGCAGACGGCCTATGTTTCCAGAAAGCTGGAATTTCGAGGATTGTTCTTGTCAACACTGGCAGCGTCTGTGATTTCAGGGGCAGTCAGTGTGTGGATGGCATATACAGGCTGGGGTGTGTGGGCTATGGTAGGGCAGCAGGTGATCTATTACTTTTCACTGATGCTGGTCTTGTTTTTTATGGTTTCCTGGAAGCCGGCATTTTTGTTTGCCTGGAAACGGCTGAGGGAATTGTTTGCCTTTGGGTGGAAGCTTTTGACAGCGTCTCTTATTGATACCTTGTTTAACAATCTGTATGGGCTTATTATGGGGAAGATTTACAATGAGGAAATTTTGGGAGTGTACAATCGGGGGGACCAGTTTCCAAAGCTGATTGTAAATAATCTGGGGGCTGCCATTCAGTCTGTGCTTCTTCCGGCCTTTTCTACCTGTCAGGAATCACCTGAAGAAATGCGCCGCATGGTTCGCCGTGCAGTGCGTATCAGTTCATTTTTGGTTCTTCCTATGCTGTTTGGTCTCTGTGCAGTGGCAGATACTTTGGTGCTGGTCTTTCTGGGGGAAAAATGGCTGCCGTGCGTGCCTTATCTGAGAATCATGTGTGCGGCATATTCCTTTTGGCCGATTCATATTACCAACCTGCAGGCTATCAATGCAGCCGGACGAAGTGATGTGTTTTTAAAGCTGGAGGTCATCAAGAAGGCCATGGGGCTTGCCGGTCTTTTTGCGGGAATCCGGTTTGGGCCTTTGGTGCTGGTGGGTATTAAGGCAGTATTAGACTTTTTCTGTACGTTTGTAAATGCCTGGCCCAACAAAAAGCTGTTAGGGTATGGGATTGGAACCCAGTGGGCGGATATTCTGCCGTCTGCGGCGCTTTCTCTTGTGATGGGGACTGGTGTATATGGGCTGGGCCTGGTGCTTCCGGGGGGAGCATGGATAAGGCTTTGCCTTCAGATTGTATCTGGAATAGGCATTTATGCTGTGCTGGCAATGGTTTTTCGGATGGAGAGTTTTTTCTACCTGATTCAGATGGTGAAGGACAGGGTAAAACAGAGTCAGCAGTAAAGAGACAGCCGCAAGCTGACTTATGCGGCTGCAGAAAGGAAAGACTATGAAAGAAGATAAGACCAGAGACAGGGAAAATCCGCTGGTAAGCATTTGCTGTCTTACCTATAATCATGAGAGTTTTATCCGTGATGCTTTGGATGGATTTTTAAATCAGAAGACCAGCTTCCCTTTTGAGATTGTGATCTATGACGATGCTTCTACAGACAGGACGCCTGATATTATCCGGGAATATGTCCGGCGGTTTCCAGGGCGTTTTCGTCCCTTGCTAAATGTGGAGAATCAGTATTCAAAAGGAATTACCAATCCCAGCGGAGCATTTAATTTTCCCAGGGCAAGAGGAAAATATATTGCTATGTGTGAGGGAGATGATTACTGGACAGATCCTGATAAGCTGCAGCGGCAGATAGATTATCTGGAGAATCATCCGGACTGCACCCTTTGTATCCACAGAGCCAGGGTTCTGACAGTGGATGGCTCCCGCTCGGATAAGTGGGTACGTCCATACAGGAGAAGCCGAAGGATCTCACCGGAGGAGATCATTGACAAGTCAAGGGGCTATGCCACAGCTTCCATGGTGTTTCCCGCCCGTCTGGTAGAAGAAATTCCTTCTTATTACACGGATTGTCCGGTAGGGGATATTCCCCTTCATCTTATGGCAGCGGTTCAGGGATATGGTTATTATATGGATCGGAGCATGAGTGTTTACCGGGTGGGCGTGGCTTCGTCTTGGACAACACAAGGGAAAACCGGAGATTATGCAGAAAAGCAGAGAAAATACTGCGAAGAAATGAAGCTTACCTATCAGACTTTTGACAAGGCCACAGACAGACGGTTCCATGAAGCGGTAAAAAGCGCTGCCAAAAGGATCTGGTATCTGACAAAGGTCAACACCCGGTGTTACGGCGTGGTTACAGACAAAAAGTACCGGAATTATTTTCGGGAACTGACCTGGCGCACAAGATTTTATATCTGCCTGGAGCTGCGGTTTCCGAAGCTGTATGGATGGCTGGCAGAGCTGGCCCATAGGGAAAGAAGGAAAAAGGGATGAATATTCTTCTGACGAGTGCAGGACGGAGGACTTATCTGGTAGATTACTTTAAAGAGGCTCTTTGCATGGCAGGGCTTACAGGGCTGGTTCATGCAGCCAACAGTGAGAACAGTCCTGCATTTCTGGCTGCAGACCAGCAGGTGGTGACGCCTCTGATTTATGATCCGGAATATATTCCTTTTTTGTTGGATTATTGCAGAAAATGGGAGATTGAGCTGCTTGTGCCTCTATTTGATATTGATCTTCCCGTGCTTTCCCGGAACAAGAAAGCATTTTCTGAGCAGGGTACAAGGGTAGTGGCAGCAGAGCCTGCTGCGATTGAAATTTGTAATGATAAATGGAAGACCTGCAAAGCCCTTCAGGCAGAGGGGATCCTGACGCCTGAGAGCTGGCTGGACAGGGAAGCTGCCA
Organism: uncultured Lachnospiraceae bacterium; assembly: GCA_910586205.1. Lineage (GTDB taxonomy): Bacteria > Bacillota > Clostridia > Lachnospirales > Lachnospiraceae > Brotaphodocola. The sequence continues at coordinate 187,711 of CAJUGD010000003.1, forward strand.
TTTGGGCGGTAAAGGAGGGGCAGGCTTTTTATCCTCTGATTCTTAAGCCTCGTTGGGGAATGGGATCTCTGTCTGTTTATCAGGCGGACGACGAGGAGGAGCTGAGGGTGTTTTACGGCAAAATATGCCGGGAAATCCAGGGAAGCTATCTGAAATATGAGGCAGCTCAGCAAAAAGAGGGCTGTGTGCTCATTCAGGAGAAGATTACAGGCAGAGAATTTGGTATGGATGTTGTCAATGATTTAAGGGGAACATGCAGGGCTGTTGTGGTCAAGGAAAAAGCCAATATGCGGGCAGGGGAAACGGATGCAGCCATTACCATAAGCTCACCGGAGCTGGAACAGACAGGGCGGCATTTGTCAAAGCTTTTGGGCCATCCGGGAAACCTGGATGTGGATATCTTAGAATCCGGCGGGCAATATTATGTGCTGGAGTTAAACGGAAGGTTTGGAGGAGGGTACCCCTTCAGCCATGCAGCAGGGCTGCATCTTCCTTATGCCTTGGTCATGTGGGCATCCGGAAGGGAGCCTGAGGAGAAGGCTCTGAAGGCGCAGGCAGGGGTCAGGGCCATGAAGGATATACAGATTCTGGTACAGCAGTAAAGCTTAGGCAAGGCTGCATCAAGTGGCCAAAACACGAATACAAGGGACTTAAGCAGAAAGAGGAAAATCTATGAGAGAAAAAGGGGAAAATAAAAAAGGCCCCATAGCGGTGACCCGGTCATCTCTGCCGCCGCTGGAGGAATATGTGGAGATGCTGAAGCCCCTGTGGGAGAGTGCATGGCTGACCAACATGGGGGATTATCACGAGGAGTTTAAAAGGCAGCTTAAGGTTTATTTGAAGGCGCAGAACCTGGAGCTGTTTGTCAATGGGCATATGGCGCTGGAGCTGGCCCTGCAGGCCCTTGGGCTGAAGGGAGAGGTGATTACCACCCCTTTCAGCTTTGCATCTACTACCCATGCCATCGTGAGAAACGGACTGACTCCGGTGTTTGGAGATATTAATCCGGAGGATTATACTTTAGATGCAGAGAAACTGGAGGACAAAATCACAGAGAATACCTGTGCCATTTTGCCGGTTCATGTATATGGAAATCTTTGTGATGCGGCAAAAATTCAGGAGATTGCAGATCGGCATGACTTAAAGGTAATCTATGATGCTGCCCATACGTTTGGGGAGGAGCTTGACGGGCAGGGCGTGGCGGAGCTGGGGGATCTTTCCATGTTCAGTTTTCATGCCACCAAAGTTTTTCACAGCATAGAGGGAGGGGCGGTATCTTACCGGGATCCCGGACTGGCGGACAGGCTTTACCAGCTTAAGAATTTCGGTATTATGGACAGTGAGAGCGTGGAATATGTGGGAGCCAACGGAAAGATGAATGAGTTCCAGGCAGCCATGGGTCTGTGTAATCTGCGCCATGTTGATGAGGAGATTGCCAAGAGAAAGCGATTGGCCAGTCATTACAGGAGCCGGCTTTCCGGGACAGAGGGAATCCGTCTGTGTCCTGAGAATCCCAGGGTTCGCAGCAATTATGCTTATATGCCGGTGGTATTTGACGGATATAGGAAGGATCGGGATCAGGTTTTTGAGGAGCTGGCCAGAGAGGATATTCATGTCCGGAAGTATTTTTATCCCTGCATTAACAGCTATGCCTGCTACCGGGGACAATTTGATGAGAGGGAAACGCCGGTGGCGGCCCGGATTTCCAGACAAATACTGACACTTCCTCTGTATGCAGATTTGGATATGGGGATGGTGGACATGATTTGTGATTTGATATTGGAATGAGCGGAATGATTTCAGACGGAGACAGGAGCTATGGAACAGTTGGATAAGGTGCTGGTGGTAATACCGGCTTATAATGAAGAAGCGAATATCGAGCTGGTGGTGGAAGAACTGATCCGGGATTATCCAGACCTTGACTATGTGGTGGTCAATGACGGTTCTACAGACAAGACCAGGCAGATCTGCAGGGAACATGGGTACTGTCTTTTGGATCTTCCGGTAAACTTAGGGCTGGCGGGCTGCTTTCAGGCTGGCATGAAGTATGCCTTTTATCGGGGATATGCCTGTGCCGTTCAGTTTGACGGGGATGGGCAGCATCGGCCGGAATATATTCTTCCCATGAAAAGAAAGATGGAGGAAGGGTATGATATTGTCATTGGAAGCCGGTTTGTGGATACGGCCAAGGGATATTCCATTCGTATGGTGGGAAGCCGTCTGTTAGCCGGCGCCATCCGGATCACTACCGGGGTAAAGGTGGCAGATCCCACTTCCGGGATGCGGATGTTTAATCAAAGGATGATCCGGGAATTTGCGCTGAATTTAAATTATGGGCCGGAGCCGGATACAATATCTTATCTTTTAAAGCAAGGGGCAAGGGTAGCGGAGATTCCGGTGGTGATTGGGGATCGGCTGGGCGGTGAGAGTTATTTAAAACCAGTGGTTGCAGTGCGGTATATGGTTAGGATGCTGCTGTCGATTTTGCTGATTCAGAATTTCCGGAAGCGGTGAGAGGCACTGTTCTCGGTGAAAGGAACAGGGCTTTTGCAAATATCAGGAAAATCAGGACAGGAGAAAGGAATGGGAATAAAGGCATGAGCCTTGGGGAACAATGGGCAGCTCTGCTGATGCGGACAGGGAGAAATAAGGAAAAACAAAATATTTTGTGGAATATGGCAGGAAGCTTTTGCTATGCCTTGGCCAGTATGGTTCTCTCGTTTCTGGTAATGCGCATTGTGGGAAAAGAGCAGGGAGGTGTGTTTGCCTTTGGCTTTGGAACCTTTGGACAGCAGATGTTTATTCTTGCCTATTTTGGGATTCGTCCATTTCATGTGACAGACGGAACCGGGGAGTACCGGTTTGGGGATTATCTGCTGCACAGGTGCCTGACCTGCATAATTGCCTTGGCAGCAGGCGCCTGTTTTTTGCTGGTTTATGGGTATACGCCCTGGAAAGCAGGAGTGATTTTTCTCCTTGTGTGTTATAAGGTGATTGACGGGTTTGCGGATGTGTATGAATCGGAATTTCAGCGCACAGGAAACCTTTACCTTACAGGAAAGTCCAATACATTTCGGACAGTCTTGTCTGTGGGGGTGTTTTTGGCTGCTTTGTTAGCCGGAGGTTCCCTGGTCTATGCCTGCGGTGCAGCAGTGATTGCTCAGATTGCAGGGGTGGCTGCTTTTGATATTCCGGTAAGGAGACGTCTGCTTTCTGTGGATATGAGAGGAAGCTTAGGGCGGGTGGCTCCGCTGACAAAGGCCACGTCTTTGCTGTTTGTGTCTGTGTTTCTTGATTTTTATATTTTTTCTGCGGCCAAGTATGCCATTAACGCCCATATGGATGATGTGGCGTCAGGGTATTTTAATGTGATTTTTATGCCTACATCCGTGATCAATCTGGCATCAGGATTTGTGATTCGCCCGGTACTTACCTATCTTACGGATAATTGGGAGAAGGGAAAATATCGGGAATTTGTAAAGCTGCTGTGGGGGATTTCAGGGCTTATCGGGGCTTTGAGCGTTCTGGCAGTAGCGCTGGCATGGATTTTGGGAGGCCCGGTCTTAAGGATTATGGAGAGGATTTTGGGAGCATCCTATACAGGCAGCCTTACATGTTATCATGGAGCATTTGTGGTCGTGGTTCTGGGAGGCGGCTTTTATGCCATATTGAATTTGTATTATTATGTGCTGGTGATTCTGCGCAGGCAAGGGGTAATATTCGGAATTTATGCGGTGCTGGCTGTACTGGCTTTTTTGCTGGCTCCGGCTTTGGTAAAACAAAGCGGAATCAAGGGGGCGGCATTGGCCTATCTGATATTGATGATGACCATGGCAGCAGGATTTACAGCAGGGGCATGGATTTTTTATGGGGCCGGAAGGAGGAAGCGATTTGAGGAAGGAAAATCATTTAGAGGATAGCTGTCTTAAGACAGACATAAAAGCCCAATGGAAAAGGCCGGTGGTGGAGGTTATGATCCCGGTCTATAAGCCAGGGGAAAAGCTTGCCTGCCTGCTTCACAGGCTGAGAAAACAGACTTATCCTGTAAGCAGGATTCTGATGGTGAATACAGAGGAAAAATACTGGCGGCCAGAACTTGTACAAAATATAGACAATCTGGAAGTCCGCCATATTTCAAAGGAGCAGTTTGACCATGGGGGAACCAGAAATATGGGGGCAGAGCTTTTACAGGGAGATATTCTGATCTTTATGACAGACGATGCGGTTCCCAAAGGAAGGCGGCTTGTAGAACGGCTTGTGGAGGCGTTAGGGCAGAAAGGGCCGCAGGGGGAAACCATGGCCATGGCATATGCAAGGCAGCTTCCGGCGGATGATTGTCTGGAAGTGGAAAGGTATACCAGACATTTTAATTATCCGAAGGAAAGCTGTGTGAAGACCCGAGAGGATCTTCCCCATTTGGGCATTAAGACTTATTTTGCTTCGAATGTGTGCTGTGCTTATCAGAGGAAGGTGTTTGAAGAACTGGGAGGATTTGTGAGCCCTGCTATTTTTAACGAAGATATGATTTTTGCGGCAGGGGCAATTAAGGCAGGTTATGGCATTGCTTATGCTTCTGACGCCAGGGTGATTCATTCTCATAATTTAACATTTTGGCAGCAGTTCAGACGGAATTTTGACTTGGCAGTATCTCAGGCGGATCATCCGGAGGTTTTTCGTGGGCTGCCGTCAGAAGGAGAGGGAATCCGTATGGTAAAATCTGCTGCAGAATGGCTGCTGAAGCAGGGAAAGCCGAGTCAGCTTCCGGTTTTGATTATGGGAAGCGCCTGCAAATATGCAGGTTATCGGATGGGGAAAATGTACAGGATGCTGCCGCATTCGCTGGTGCTGTGGTGCAGCATGAATAAGGAGTATTGGAGGAGGGTCAGCCTATGATGACCATAACCTTGCGGATAGCGCTGATTCTGGTGTCTGTGGCAACATTTTTTCAGATGATGCGGGAGATACGGCAGTCTAAGGTGCAGATTGAAAGTGCAATATTTTGGATTGTCCTGGCCTTGGTGCTGGTAGTGTTCAGCGTGTTTCCGCGGGCAGCGGATTTTATTGCCCATTGTCTTGGAATTTATTCTACCGCTAATTTTCTTTTTTTGTTTGCCATCTTTGTTTTGATTCTGAAGGTGTTTTATATGACCATTCATATCTCCCAGCTTGAGACGAAGATCAAGGAACTGGTTCAGAAAATGGCGCTGGAGGAAAGAATCCGAGAGGAAAGGCAGATACAAAGGGTGCAGGCGGATAGCTGTGGAAAAAGCCAGGCAGAAGAAAATGCTCATGTTTCAGCAGCTGTCAGGGATTCACAAAGTGTTGGGCAGACGGGAAAACTATAGGAGGCGGTCATGCCAAAGATGACTTTGAAGAAAATAAATAAGACCTGGACCGTGGGAATGGCGGCGCTGCTTGTCATGTGTTTATGGCATCTGAGCGAGGTGCAAATGAGCGTACAGGCATGCGGCGATAAATGGCTGACCGGCAATTATCTGGCGCTGGCAGCGGCTTTGCTGGGAACGGGAGGATTGCTGGGATGGTTTTTCTTTGGAGGATTGAAAAGAAAGGAAAAGAAACTGGAGGAAATCTATCCCGTGGCAGGACTGCTTTTGGGGCTTTTCTATCTTTTTGTACTTCCTCCCTTGTCAGGGCCGGATGAGATCAGCCATTATATCAGCGCTTATCAGCTTTCCAGCCACATGATGGGGCAGCCGGCTAACAGTGAGGACGGCCATGTGCTGGTACGCACACAGGATTGGTTTTTGGAGGATATTTACGGAGATTATGAGTATGAAGTAAAAGACGGATATCTGACGAAAAAGGAACAGGAAGATCAAAAGGAGGCGGTAGTTTTAGGCAGGCCGCTTAAGGAGGCTGTATACAGGCTGATCCATGAGAAATTGCGGGAGAATGCACCAGGGGAAATACAGATTGAGAGAGAGGCACTTGGGGAAATGGCGGTTTCTCCCTATCCGCCGGTTGTGACTACACCGGCAGCATATTTTCCTCAGGCATTGGGCGTTTCTTTGGCCAGAATACTGAAGCTGAACAGTTTGTGGCTGGCTTATATGGGACGGATCTGTAATCTGCTGTTTTTTGTGGCAGTGACCTGGCTTGCCATGAAAAGGCTTCCTTTTGGAAAAGAGATTCTTTTTGGTGCGGCAGTTCTTCCTATGACGCTTCACCTGTCTGCATCCTTTTCCTATGATGTGTGGATTATGGCGTGGATTTTTTATTTCACATCTTATTGTCTCTATCTGGCATATGATGCCAATCGGGTAAAAATAAAGGATGTGGCAGTCCTGGCGCTGGTGATGGCTCTTGTAGGACCCTGCAAGATGGTCTACGGGGTATTTATGGGGCTCTGTCTTTTGATTCCGGTGAGAAAATTCGGAGGATGGAGAAACTGGCTGTTATCCGCCGGCTGTGTGCTGGGTGCATGGGCTCTGGTGATGGTAGTGATCAATGGACAAACCGTAAGTACCTATGTGTCGCCGGAGACGGAAAATTATATTGTATGGGCAGAGGAAACGGGATACACGTTGGGAACACTGCTTCATCAGCCCTATCAGACCTTGCGCATTTTCTTTAATACGATTATGTGGCAGGCAGAACAATACCACCTGACTATGATCGGCGCTTATCTGGGCAATCTGGATCCTGTGCTGGATGTGCCGTATGTGCTGGTCATGGCTTTTACGGCAGGACTTTTGTATCTGGCTTTTCGAAAGCCGGGAGAGGTCTTGGTTTTCACAGGAGGGAAGCGGCTGTGGGTATGGGTGCTGTGCCTTTCCTGCATAGGAGCCACAATGCTTTCCATGCTGTTGGCCTGGACGCCGCAGGGTTCTCAGGTCATAAGCGGCGTTCAGGGCAGATACTTTCTCCCGTTTCTTCCGGTTCTTTTGATGAGTTTTAAAAATGATACGCTGGTTCTGACCAGAGACGGGAACCGAAAGGTGCTGTACGGCATGTGCTGCGGGGCAGGGTATGCTGCGCTGCGGATTTTTGCGGTGGTGAGTATGAGGCTTTAGAAGAAGATTTTTTAGGAACAGTTGTTTTTGACAAAGGACAGGGTTCGTAGTATAGTATAGCTGATAAGAAAGATCAAGACAGCAGTCTGAAGTGAATGACGGAACTGCCTGATACAGAGGCGAAGGAAAAGAGGAGTGAACAATGGGAAAGATTAAGGTAACAGCTTGTGAAATCGAAGGGCTGTATGTGATTGAGCCGACAGTATTTAAAGATGAGCGCGGTTATTTTGTGGAAACCTATAATCAGAATGATTTCAGGGAAGCAGGGCTGGATATGGAATTTGTGCAGGACAACCAGTCGATGTCTGTGCGGGGGGTGCTGCGAGGGCTTCATTACCAGAAACAGTTTCCTCAGGGAAAGCTGGTAAGGGTGCTGCGGGGAGAGGTATTTGACGTGGCGGTGGATCTTCGGAAGGATTCTAAAACTTTTGGAAAATGGTTCGGCGTGCGGCTCAGCGGGGAGAATAAGAAGATGTTTTATATCTCACAGGGCTTTGCCCATGGCTTTTTGGTGCTTTCTGACGAGGCGGAGTTTGCCTATAAGTGTACGGATTTTTACCGCCCGGGAGACGAGGGCGGCTTGGCATGGGATGACCCGGAGATTGGAATCAAATGGCCGTTTGAGGACGGAGTGGAGCTGATTATTTCTGAAAAGGATACAAAGTGGGGCGGATTGGCAGATACCTTTCGGTTTTAAGACACGCTCTAGAGCTCCATCCGGCCAGCACACTATCATAACCCGTTGACAGACCACAGATAAATATTTTTCAGCAACAAAAGAACAGGGAATAGAACAGGAAAGGAAGAAAGGACAATGGCATATGTGATTTCACTGCTGAAGGAGATCATCAGAAAGCGAAGGCTGGTATGGGATTTGTCCAAGGCAGATTTCAGAAAGCGGTTTGTAGGTTCCTACTTTGGCATTGTCTGGATGTTTGTTCAGCCCATGGTGACAGTGTTGATCTATTTTCTGGTTTTCCAGATTGGGCTCAAAAGCGAGCCTCCGATTCCGGGAGCTCCATATGTGCTGTGGCTGGTGCCGGGTATTGTGCCATGGTTTTTTTTCAGCGAAACTTTGAACTGCATTACCAGCTGCCTGCAGGAATATCATTATCTAGTGAAAAAGGTGGTTTTTCAGGTAGAGATTCTGCCGATTATCAAGCTGCTTTCCTGCCTGCTGGTTCACAGCTTTTTTGTTTTGATCATGTTATTGATGTTTGGGATTTATCGGTGGAGTGTATTCTTTACTTGGGTGCAGCTTGTGTACTATTCTTTTGCCGCCTCTTTGCTGGCTTTAGGCATTGGTTATTTTACCTCAGCAGTAAATGTGTTTTTTAAAGATATGGCGCAGATTGTCAGTATCTGCCTTCAGTTCGGAATGTGGCTGACACCGATTATGTATCATGAGAGCTTATTTGCAGATGAGGCCCCCTGGGCTGTGACTCTTTTAAAGCTGAATCCCTTTTATTATATTTCCACAGGATATCGGGACAGTATGCTGACAGGGGATTGGTTTTGGATGAGACCCAAACTGACTCTTTATTTCTGGGCAGTGACACTGGTGATGGGGCTTGTGGGACTGAAGGTGTTTAAAAGGCTGAGGCCGCATTTTTCTGATGTGCTTTAAGATGGGAACAAAAAAGTGTAAAGTGCCTTGCGGCGGGGCTTTACACTTTTTTGTTGGAAGGTTAATTGCTGTTTGTGCCAGAGATTATCGATATCCTTTTCGTTTCAATTTCATCCCCTTCAGGTAAATATCCGGAATATGATAGCGAATTGCATCGCCTTTCTTTCTTTGGTATTCTTTCAAGACACCGATTTCAATGAAATGGTCAATCACTGTTTTTAAGTTTTCCTCTTTCATACCGCATTTTTTCAATGCAGAATATAATGTCTGCTCATCTGCAGGGAATGTGCTGCAATAATTTTTTAATTGGGAAAAGATTGTCTGGTATTCGGCATATTCTTCGCTCATATCAGTAATTCTGTCTTCAGAAACCTCTTCAATGGAATTTTCCAAAGACCTGGGTTTGAATATTTTCCTTCCTTCTTTATTTTCACCTTCCATCTCGTCAAGCTCATGTCGAGCTGCAACAGAAAATAGTTTGATGATACTTCGAGGAACAATTTTATTATTGGTATCGCCAAGCCGGTAAACAATCCAATTATAGGTATAAGCCTTATTTCCTTTTCCCATTTTTTCACCAACTAATACATTTAGAATAATTCTATTAATATTTTCCATTGGTTTTGGCATGATTCCTACTAAATCAGATTCTGCCAAGGAGTATCCTTCCTTTTCTAATGTAGTTTTTATCAGTGATTTCAGCTCAAAGCTTGCCTCCATCATTCGTTTCCAAAGCATAGCCAGCAGATAATCGTAAGTCCATTCAATATTGCTTCTGTAATTGTTTAATTTAATCTTATCTGTAAGTAGAATTTCTTTTTTATAAATATCGTTGCGCAAAAAGATTTTTGCGCGAAGGCTTTTATATCTCAGAGTGCTTTCAGCCCAAAAAGCAATAAGCTGAGAGATCAGGCTGCCTCTAAAGTCTTTATCAATGCAAAAATCAAGGGAATCATAGGTTATGATAACGATCTGGTTATCTTTTTCAAGGCAATGGTTAATTTCACTTAAAAGCTCAGATAATTCTTCATCCATATTGTTGTATTTTTTCATGTACTCAATAATGTAGCTGTATTTGCAGGAAATTATGCCTTTCAAATATTCATAACTGTTAATGTTATATCGTTTTATGATTTCTTTTAATGTTCTGACGGCAAGTATTTTCCAATAGATTGTATAGTATTCTGTATTTAGTGTTTTTCCAATAGCCCTGAAATTAGATTTATCCGGAAAAGCATCTGACGCATCTAACCCTGCAAGCCATGTAACATTAGAGGTTTCATTTGTAGGAATACCAATATATTCAGCCATTGCTTTGGCATATTTGTCACAGTTAAGGACTTTGAACAAAGCTGTTTTCCCACTGCCTTTAGAACCAGTAATAATAAATTTGCTGTTATCAAAAATGTATTTATACTCTTTCAATGGATAAAAGTATTTTTTGAGGCTTTCGTAAGAAATAAATTCATTTTCCGCAGAAGGGGTTTCTGAATGAATGATTCCCTCAATGGATTGTAATATGGTTTTTCTGTCATTTTTTGTAAGAGTAATAGTGTATTCATTTTCATTTTGCAATTTTTCCAGCTTGTCTGCGATTTGTTTGTATATATTCTTATCTCCGTTTTGTGTCAAAAGTCGTAAAAGCCTTGAATCTGAATTAATGTTCGTGGCGATCACATCATAATGGATGTTCAATGGATAATGCACGGAAGATTCATCGTATAGATCAGGCAGCTCGTCAAAATAACCGGATTTCTCCAGGGCAAGAAAACTGTTTCTGATATAATACTCCACTTCTTCCCTTGCCGCATCTTCCAGAACAGGAACAGGGGTATTGATCAGATAAAAGGGTATGTTTCCATTGCATAATTTAGGAAGGACATAATTCAGGCCAATCATGTTTTGTTCATTTCCATAGAACAGCATTACAACTTCATGAGAACAGCTAAACAGAGTCAAGCCTCCAATATCATGTAATCCTGCTCTGGAATCAATCAAAATATAATCGGGCTGGTACTGGGTATTGATTCTTTCAAATAAATAACGGATGGGATTTTTCTGGTCATAAAACTTTGGCATATTAAAATCAATGCGGGAAAGTTTATTGTAATAGTTGTCATAATTATCCACAGAAAGATTCGCTGCCTGCATGACAAGCAATTCGCCTCCGTTCATTCCCAGAAGTTCTTTTGAAGTGACAGAATAAACATATTCATCCATATTTATGGGATCTGTTTCCTTCTCACATTCTACGAGAAAGTCTACTACACCATATTGAGGGTATTCTATTCCGGTTTCTTGTCTTAAAATAGTAGATAATCCTGGAGCTTCTAGATCCATATCGATTGCAAAAACTTTTTTTCCCTTGCGGGCCATCTGCAAGGCAACCATGGCTAATGCGGTAGTTCTTCCAACGCCTCCCTTATAGGAATAGAAGGTAATGATCTTGGCATTCTCTTTTATTTTGTCATTAAATGTATAATTCCAATTTTTCTTTACAAGAGGACGCTCGCCATAATAAATATTATATTCAATTTTTTCGACGTTTTTTGAGACTTCTTCATACAAAATGTGGTTTTCACTGATACTGCGTATTTGCCCTATCCAGTTTTCTCCTGTGATTTTTGTGAGATCGTTTTTTAGTTTTTCTAAATTAACTGTCCCTATAATAAAAATAGAAATTCTTCCATATACATCTCTGATCACATATAATCGGTTTGTTTCTGCAGTGCTCTTTGTATAAGATTTAAGATATTCAATTACTTTATCCTTTATTTCATCAAAATGAATCATATTATCACCCCGTCAATGTCCATTTTCATTATCATATCAATCAAAGATTCTGTCTCCATATGTATTTTTTCGGCTAAGGTTTTTGTGTTTAATGTGCTGCTGTCAGGTTCGTATCTTCTTTTGGGATCCCACTCATTTAAGGTATTCGGGCAGGTAGACAGGATATCGAGGCAATAGCTGGAAGCAGCACATCCGCTAAGGCTGATTAAATCAATTTCGTTCTTTAAATCAGAGAGCTTGTGTCCGAAGCTCCTTAAAGTTGAATGGCCACGGGAAAATGAATAGCCGTGTTGGGAATATAGTGTTAGTACCAGCTTGCAATAACATTCTAATATATATCCTGACAGATAGTTTGCATTAAACCATTGTTTCTTTTGAAATAATAAATGAGAAGAATCATACATGCGGTAAGCCGTATCTTGATAATTATCCGGCATTTTAGTTTACCTCCTTCTATTGTTTATTTCCGCGATCAATGAACCAAGCGTCGTACTTGCACGGGTATTTGGCGAATGCCGCGTCCACTGGCTGCGTAGCAAATTCAATGTCCCATTGCTTGCTGCAGGATCTTTGACTGAAGATGAAGTTATATATTTTTATACTATGATTTTTGCCAAAAATAAGGTTTTCAGCCAAAGTACAGTAATATATTTATTATAACTAGCATTGTAAGGATATACAATAGACTTGAGAAAATATTTTTAATAGAAAACGATTTGTTATAGGAAAGGCAAAACAGGCTCGCTTCCGATGAGTAATTTTATGATTCGGAAGGAGCCATATGTTTTATCTATTATTCTGATTTTAATTCAGTAAAGCTTCACTGACTTTCACCAGATTATCCCGGATTGCAATGTGCTGTGGACATGCTTCTTCGCATTTTCCGCATTGAATACATTCGTTTGCATGCTTTAAGCCATGGCGATCTACAAGCCAGTTCTCTTGATTCTTTGCAGCGCCTTTGTCTCGATAGAGTGTCAGGTAGTTCATTGCTGTAAATGAGCCGGAGATTCCGATGTTCATGGGACAAACCTTGGCACAGTAATTACAGGATGTACAGGGAATCAAAGGGATTTTCTTTAATTCTTCTTGTGCCTGTTTTAAAATATCTTTTTGAGTGTCAGTAAGTCCTTTAAAAGATTTCATGTAGGACAGATTATCCTTCATCTGCTCCACATTGCTCATTCCGGAAAGAACAGTAATGACCCCTTCCAAACCGGCTGCGAAACGGACAGCCCAAGACGCCACGGAACTTTCCGGTTCAGATGCTTTGAAGATTTTCTCAATACTTTCCGGAGGTGTGGCTAACATGCCTCCTTTAACCGGCTCCATGATAATAATCGGTTTGTTGTGCTTTTTGGCCACCTCATAGCAGCGGCGGGACTGTACGGAAGGATTATCCCAATCTGCATAATTGATCTGAAGCTGGACAAATTCCATTTCAGGGTGAGCGTTTAAGAGCGCATCCAATTCTTCTGGTGTGGAATGGAAGGAAAAGCCTATATGCCGGATCAAGCCTGCCTTCTTTTTCTCCTGCACCCAATTCCACATATCGAAATCATCAAAATAATGGGTTCTGTGTTCCCCCAAATTATGCAGAAGATAAAAGTCAAAATAACCGGCTCCTGTCTGTGCCAGCGATGTGTCAAACTGGGCATATGCTTCTTCTTTGGTTTTACAGTTGATCCATGCCGCGTTTTTAGTGGCAAGCTGATAGCGATCTCTTGGATAACGTTCTACAAGCGCCTGACGAATGGCATCCTCACTTCCGGCATATGCCCAGGCTGTATCAAAATAGGTAAAACCATTATCCAGGAATAAGTCTACCATTTCTTTTACCTGATCTACATCGATTATCCCATCCTTTTGGGGAAGACGCATTAAACCAAAACCAAGTTTTTTGATTTCTTCACCTAAATAACCCATATTTGCCATCTCCTTGACCTTTTATTATGTATTGCAGTGATATTTGTACGAAGGGAATTTTCGTATGGTAATAGTATAACAGCTTGGAGTAGCTCTAAGTCAATAGCTTTTTTATTTTTTGATGTTTTAAATTATGATGGGTTTGAATGAATATAGTTTAGAAAAAGGTGATAAATAATCTGAGTGCAACACAATATAGAATTGTGTTGCACTCAGATTACCCCGTAATAATAACACTCTTTTTGCCATATTGCAAGGTTTTTTCGATTTAAAAGGTTAAGATTTTATAGAAAAATTGGGCGGAATTTCTTAAGAAATGTTTTTTTCTGTAATTCTAACGTACTTTTTTGTGCGGCATTTTGGATGTTTTCTTATACAGTATTCTTATTTGCCTGAAGCAGTAAAATCCTTATGTTTTCAATGTTTTCCCTGGTTTTGAAGGCAGAATTGAGTGCAACACAATTCTATATTATGTTGCACTCACAGACCATGTGTGAAAGGTTAAATTGTTTCAGGAAAACTCAGGCTGCATGGTTGTTTGTCAGTTTCTAACGGACGATAACCAGAAAATAATAAAAATGTATATGCGGCAAAGTTTTTGTACAAAACCATGAAGGGAAGTTGTGAGCCTTGAGACTGCATTTCTCTGATAGGGGTCATACTGACTGTGGCACTGCCATAGTATTATGGAATTCTGGTCATTGACCTTTTGGCTGGAAATGGCGAAGCCTACCCATTTTTAAACTGATTAGGAACAGTTTCTTAATGCGAAAGAGAATATAGATACATTTTTCAGTTCAGAAGCAGGGTTTTTGTGTCTTTTACCAATTGTTTTGTATGATAGGAGAGAGATTATGTTGTGGTATGTACTGCAGACAAGGACAGGGGAGGAGGAGAAGCTGGCAGGGATGATACGGGCGTTGGTTCCGGGAAATCTATATGGAGAATGTTTTGTGATGTACCAGGAACAGCTTTGGAGAAGGCAGCAGCAGAACTTTGTTCATGTTAAACGAGTGTTTCCCGGGTATGTATTTATCACTTCCAAAGAGCCAGAGGCTTTATTTTTTTGCCTAAAAAAAGTTCCGGCTATGGCGAAACTGATGGCAGACGGAGACTGTTGTTTTCTTTCTGTAGAGAAGGAGGAGGCAGCATTTTTAAAAAAAATCATGAATCCAGACCATGTGATTGTTCTTTCTTATTTGCTGACAGATGGAAAGGGAAATATCCGCAAGGTGTCAGGGCCATTAAAAAACTGTGTACAGCAAATTGTGCGGTGCCGGTACGGGAAACGTCATGTCTTGGTGCGGCTGAACCTTCTTGGAGAGGAAAAGACGATATTGTTGGGCATTATTCTGAAAGAGGATGTTTGTGAGGAACTACGATATGGAAAGGTAGAAGCAGGGATCCAGGTGCCGGAACAATATCAAGTGAAAGGAAAAAAGGTTGCAGAGAATGAGACAAAAAAGGAACAGGGGTAATTATTCATGTCATGGTATTTTTTAAACACCTGGGCAGGAAAGGAAGAAGCTTTAGTAAAGGAAATTCACAGAATAATCCCGCCATATTGGTATAAAGACTGTTTTGTGATGTATCAGGAACGGATCTGGAGGAGACAGCAAAGGAGTATTGTTCATAGGGAGCAGCTATTTCCTGGATATGTGTTTCTTACCTGTGAGGACAATGGACGGGAAAGCCCGCTTTATTGTTATCTGGATAAAAGTCTGGATGTGGTAAAAGGGATGGCAGACAATGGTTTTACGGTTTTTCCAATGAGGAAGGAAGACGGTGATTTTTTGGAAAAATTGTCAGGTGAGGATCATGTGATAAGGCTATCCTATGTGAGAAAGAATGAAGACGGGAAGGTAAATCCGGTGTCAGGTCCCTTGACAAAATGTGCAGGGCAGATCGAGAGGTATCAGTTTAAAAAGCGATATGCTATGGTGCGCTGCCGATTATGGGGAAAGGATCAGGCCATGGTGTTAGGAATTATGTTAAGGGAAGACAGAGAACAAAGGCTTTTCAATCAGGGATCAGCTCATTTTAAGGAGTTATTTTTTAATGAAAAAGGGTATGGATCAAAACTATGAACAATATAAACGGATGGTCAAATTTATATTCAGTATGATTGTGCTTTCTCTGGAGATGTCCGCATTCTGGTATGTATGGATCCATTTTTACAATCAGAAGATGGAGATACCCTATAATCGAAGCGGTCATTGGCTTATGGTGGCAGTGTACGGGATATTTCTTGTATTGTTTAATATTCTTTACGGTGGCTGGAAGGTAGGGTATCTGAGAACCGGAAACATGATTTATTCCCAGCTCCTGGCTGCTTTTTGTGCAAATGCCATGGCGTATCTTCAGATTACACTGCTGACCAAATCCTTTCAAAATTTAGTGCCCCTGTTAGTCATGACAGGTGAAGAATTTCTGGTAATCAGTATCTGGAGTTTTCTTTTTAACAGGCTGTATCGCCAGATTTACCCACCACGAAATGTACTTCTGATCTATGGGGAGCATCCGGTAGCTGGCTTAATGGGTAAGATTCATAGCAGAAATGACCGTTTTGTAATCGGAGAGACTGTCCATATTTCGAAAGGGATTTCTGTAATCAAAGAAAAGATTCATGGATATGAAGGAGTGGTGATCTGTGATATTCCATCCCATATAAGGAATGTGATTTTAAAGTATTGCTACGAGAAGAAGATTCGGACGTATACAACTCCAAAAATATCGGATGTGATTATAAGAAGCTCAGAAAGCCTACATTTATTTGATACACCGCTTCTTCTGTCCAGAAATAATGGGCTGTCTATTGACCAGCGGGTGATAAAACGTGGAATGGATTTAGCATTGTCTCTGACAGCGCTTATGTTCTTATGTCCGATTTTTATAGTGACAGCCATTGCTATTCGCCTGTATGACGGGGGCCCTGTTTTTTATGTGCAAGAGCGGTGTACAAAGGACGGGAGAGTTTTTCGGATCTATAAGTTTCGCAGTATGATTGTGGATGCGGAAAAGGACGGGTACTCGGTTCCGGCCGCAGACCGGGATCCCAGAATTACACCAGTGGGCAGAATTATCCGTGCTACAAGAATCGATGAGCTGCCTCAAATATTAAATATTATAAAAGGGGATATGAGCATTGTGGGTCCTAGGCCGGAGCGGGTGGAGCATGTGGAACTATATACAAGGCAGATACCAGAGTTTACTTACCGTTTGAAGGTGAAAGGCGGACTGACCGGGTATGCGCAGGTGTACGGAAAGTATAATACTACGGCTTATGATAAGCTGAAACTGGATTTGATGTACATACAAAATTATTCTTTGATGCTGGATGTCCAGATTATTTTTAAGACAGTGAAGATTTTATTTATGAAGGAGAGCACAGAAGGGTTTGGGGCAGAGGATGCGGCGGCCATGGCAGGTGGGGAGGAGAAAAGCAAACCATCAGTGACAGTAAAAAGAGAGGATAGGAGTGAAAAATAATTTACTGGTTTAGAAATAACTGCTCAGATTCAAACAGTGGAATGACACAACTTTTTTCATAACTTGTTTGTACTTTGAGCAAAGCGAAAGGAATGGTAAGAAACATGTCTGATTTTATTAACAAAAATCCAAAGGTATCAATTCTTGTTCCCCAATATAATACAAAAAAAGTGCTGTTAGAAACCATAGAATCTGTCCTTTCTCAAACTTATAGAAATTGGGAGATGATTATTGTTGACGATTGCTCTACAGACGGATCTTATGAATATGCAATGACACTTTCAGAAAAAGATCAGAGGATTAAAGTTTTTCAACTGGACTGCAATTCCGGGCCAGGAGCAGCAAGAAAATATGCATTCGAAAAAGCAACAGGGGAGATTATTGCTTTTCTTGACAGTGATGATTTGTGGATGCCAGTTAAGCTTGAGCGGCAGATAAAGTTTATGTATGATTGCCATTATGAATTTACCTGCACTGATTATGAACAGATCAATGAACAGAGCAAACGTATCGGAAGGACGATATACTGTAAAGAGCAGGCAGATTATAAGACAGTGCTCAGAACCTGTCCTGTAGGTTCATCTACTGTGATGATTACGTCAGATTTGTTGAGAAAAGTTGAGATGCCAACTATCAGGAAAAATAACGATTATTCTTTATGGCTCAGAATATTAAAAATATATCCTTATGTATACGGAATACAGGAGACTTTAATGCTGTACAGAAAATGGCCTCAGTCTATTTCCTATAATAAATTCAAGAAAGTAAAGTATTCATGGAAAGTATTTCGGGAATACGAAGGGTTTTCTGTAATAACTTCCTTGTTTTTGATTCTGGAATGGGCTTTTATAAAAATAATGAAGATCAAATAATGAAAGTGCTTGGGGATGTCACCAATCGATAATCGATGCCATCTTAAAAGCATTGCGGATTGCACATAGTCAGCAGGAACACGACATAATTGGGTATAATCATGAAAAATATGAGCATTATTGACACTTTAGTTGTATTACAGAAAAAAATCAGATACCATAAGGATCCTTTGTTTTATTTGGATGTGAAGAAACAGATAAAATACTTAAATAGTTTTAAAGAACCATCAGATTACATAGAGAGAGGATTTTTTCAATATAAGTGTCAATTTGAAGTTGTATTTGGAAAAGTGATGAAATCTTTGATTACATTTAGCAGCTTTTTTTTGATTTTTTACTTTATGTTAAAGAAAAATGCTGTTTTGGGAAAACAACTATATTGTGAGGCGATTTTTATTGCAGATGGAAAGCCATTTAATATTGTTCCAGCAGAAGTAAAAAATAGATTTTGTTCATTGAAGATTATAGATCATTTGCAAAAATCAGTACTTACATCAAAAGATAAAGCTTATCTTTTATCAATTATAAAAAGGTATCCTTTTTCCTGGTATTTTATACTAAAGATAGTGATAAAAATCTCAGAATATAGCGCTTTAATCAAAATGTATCATCCTAAAGCAATAATTGTTTGTAATGAATATTCCTTTACATCTTCTATATTAACAGACTATTGCCATTTACATGGGGTTGTTCACATAAATATAATGCATGGAGATAAATTATATTATATTAGAGATGCTTTTTTTAAGTACGATGAATGTTATGTTTGGGAACAATATTATAAAGATTTGTTTATCTCACTGCGGGCTGATCCTGGACAATTTAGAATTGCAGTCCCAGATTCATTGAAATTTTCAGAGGATATTAAAGGAGCTTATCACTATGATTATAAATATTACTTAGGGAATGAAAGTTCAGATGAGTTAAAAATAATTAAAAGAAATCTCGATATTTTAAAGGGTAAAAATTTCCATATCAGGATCAGACCACATCCTAGATATACAAATATAAAAGCAATGAAAAGTATTTTCGTTGATTATGAATTTGAAGATAATGAAATGCCTATAGAAACCTCTCTCATGGAAACGAAAAATGTGATTTCTTTATACTCAACAGTTTTAATTCAAGCGTTATACAATAATATAAATATTATAATTGATGATCTAGTTAATCCTGATAAATTTATGAAGTTAAAAGCATTAAGATTTTATTGTTTAAATAAGCCGCATGGTTTGTTATCAAATGTTTTAAAATGAAAGGAAGAAAATGGAGATTCGATTTATTGTCTTAACGATATTGGTCTTTTGTTTTGGATTACTTCTAATCTATAAGAATAAAATAATATCTTCATTAACACCATTTTGGATATTAACTTTTATACATTTATATGTTCCGGCTTTTTATTATTGTTTACTGAAAGGTAATAGTTATAAAAAGTTTAATGATATAGATCTATCCTTGTATATGAATATCAGTATTATATCATATAGTATATTTATCATTAGCCTTTTATTGAAGGTGCGATTCCCTATTCATAAAAAGATTATAATAAAAAGTAAAAAATCAAATCAATTAGTATTCATATATATGCTGATAATTTTATTTGGAGTTTTGGCATATACAACAAGGCATTTCTTTGAATTTCCATTAGTTAAAGCTATCTATAATAGAATAATCGTTGAAAGGCCTGATGTCAGCGGAAATATACCTCATTATTTTACGTTTTCCGTTTTTGCTTGTTGGATAGTTCCATGCTTTTATTTTTATATCCTTGAACATTATTCTATAACAAAATTAATGAATATTTTTCTATTATTGAGTTTAGGAATATTTTTTACTATTGGAGGAAATAAAAGCACTCTTGTTTATTTTTTTATATTTTTTTGGATTTTTTGTTTGAGAATGAAGGTGGATTTTAGATTGATGTTTATGGGATGTGTTTCGTTTGCAGTTTATTTCATAATGAAAGGGGGATTATCCGGATCTTTGCAATTAGCTGATCTTATAAGTTCTGGTGTGCGGCGCTTTATAGTTACTCAAGCTGCAATGTTAATAAATAGATTTGCTATGTTAAGGCAAGGTTATGTGTTTAGCGATTACCCTGCTAAAGATGTTTACATGTTTGTTTATGATATGGATAACGGAAGTGCGCCAACTTACTTTATAGGTGATTTAATTATAAAATATGGGATGGGTATGGCTTTAGTGTTATATATTTTTATATTATCTTTTCTTTTTGCTATATCAAATAAATTAGATCATCATAAAGTTGCAACAAAATATCAATTATGGACTTTTTTCTCAATAACGTATTTTTTAGGGCAAGCAGGGATATCAAAAAGTAATATGTATAGACCCATTGCTATTTTATTAAACTATATGATTCTTACATTTTTAGAAAATCATCAAATGAGAAAAGAGAAAAGTCTATAAATAGGGTGAGATATGAGGCTATGCGGATTATATCAGTTGAAACTGATGTTTTTAGAAAAATTGAGGATTAAAGATGTTAAAAGGAGAAATACAAAATATTGAGAAAGACTGGTAATGCGCTAAAGGCAGGAGTTTGGTATATAATCAGCAATTTTATTTCTAAAAGTATTTTATACATATGCACACCCTTGTATACCAGACTGCTAACAACTGCAGAATACGGACAATATAGCAATTTTATATCATGGCAGTCCATGCTGGCTGCATTTGTTACCTTTGATCTAAGCTCATCTGTAGGGATTGCATACATAGATTTTAAAAGTGACTTGGAATTTCATGAATTTATATCTACAATATCCGTTTGCAGTGTACTTATTCCCATGTTGTTTAGTCTGCCGGTCTTATTATACTTAGATGAGTTTGTAACAATTTTTGATTTAGATAAGACACATTTATTCATATTACTGTTTTATTTATGTTGTTGTAATACTTTACAGATCTATCAGGCAGAACAGCGATCAAAGATAAGGTACAAGCTTTCTTCTACATTGACTTTACTTGTATCCTGTGGAGGTGTGGCATTAACTTTAATATTGGTTTTGTGTCTGCAAGACAACTTGATGGGAATTATTTTAGGAAATATATTATTTAATGTTGTTGTAAACATAGGAATTTTAAGAGCTATCTTAAAGAAAACAATGGTAATTAGATGGAAATATGCTCGCTATGGATTACTGATATCAATTCCTCTAATACCACATATTCTTGCAGGAACTATACTGGGATCTTCAGACAAAGTTATGATCACAAAAATGTGTGGTAGTGAAAAAACAGCATTATATAGCTTGGTTTTTACTATTGCAATGATTATTACCATGTTTGCTTCTTCCATAAATAAAGCTTGGGTTCCATGGTTTTTTGACCGTTTGTCGAATGGAGATGATATTTCAATTAAAAACGCTGTAAGGAAAATATTTCCTTTACTTTCTATTTCTGCTTTTTTGATTTGTTTAACAGCACCGGAAATTGTATGGATCCTGGGTGGAAAGAATTATTTGGAAGCGGTTCAATTAATTCCCCCTTTGATTTTGCATTGTGTTTGTAATTTTGTCAGTACTCTATATATTAACATTGAATTTTATACCAAAAAGACATTTGGTATTTCTGTTATTACCGTCATATCGTCTGTTATTAATCTGCTGCTAAACTGGATTTTTATCCGTGGTTTTGGATATGGTGCAGCAGCATATACAACATTATTTTCTTCAGTTTTGACATTGATCTTTCATTTATATAAAATAAAAAAGCAGAAAATGCTTAGGATATTTGATAATAAATATAATTTTGCAGCTTTGATTGTAACGTTTGCAGCCTGTTTACTTACTTTATGTATATATCCGTTGGCTATGGTAAGATATTGCTTGATGATAGGAATTATTGTGGTTGGATGTGTATTAATCTGCAAAAATAAAAGGAGGATTTATGAAATTTTTATGAGGTAGTTGTAATGGAATAATATGCAGGAACAATGGGAAATATTAATGCTTTTTAATGGATAAAAATAAATAGAGAAAGAAAAGGGTAATCATAATGATTGAAAAATACGGAAAGTCCGTTAAAATGAAACGAATTAACCGAACTATAGATGGGATTAAACAACAAATCGAGACTTGTCAGGCAAATGCTGTAAAATATCACAGAAATAAATCAGGCGGACAATGCAGAGTTTGTGGTTCTGTTTCTTCTCAATTTATTTGTAACAATATATGGTTTATATCATTATCATGAGTGTGAAGTCTGTGGGTCAGTCTTTTTGGATAATCTACCGGATTTTCAGAATATGTATCAAGAGGATAATGAGGTAAACGGAGATATTTATATGGATGATTCTGTATATGAGACACGGGTTGAGATGATATCAGCGCCTAAAGTAGAGTTTGTGCTGGAGCTATGTGAGGAAAATGCTGTCAAACCATCACAATGGCTGGATATCGGATGTGGGGGGGGGGAAATCATTTTTTACCTGAAAAGGAATACAGCGATAAAGGGTATCGGGATAGAGTCGGATCGCCGGGAATGCCGATTTGTGAAAGAAAAGGGTCTGGAGGTATATAACCTGTTTATTGATATAGAAAAAGAGGATAAGAAGATAAGGAGACTGTTGGAAGAAAGCGATATAGTTTCCTTTTTTAATGTCTTAGAGCATATGGTGAATCCAAAGGGATTTTTAGACTATATTGGTAAGAGAATGCGTCCAGGAGCAATACTGGCATTAGAGGTTCCAAGACATCCTTCAGCGGCGTCCTTTACCAATCTGACCTGCAAAAATCAGGTTTACAGACACATAGATCCGCCGATTCATGTGCAGATCTTTAGTGAGGATTCTTTAGTATGGCTGTTGGAGGATTTGTTTGATATACAAGGAAAATGGTTATTTGGGCAAGGGTATTCAGATCTGATTAATAATGCAATGTTATTATCTGGAGAGAAAGAAAATGAATTATATCACAGGCTTATGGATTTAAGTAATACCATACAGCCTGTTTTTGACAGAAATGGCTTAGCGGATCAGATTTTGCTTGTGGCTAAGAAGCGATAGGTAATGGTTCCGCTTCGCAATAAGGCTACAAATTAAGGAACATAAGGAGAAAAATAAAGATGAACACTTCTTTTAAAATCGGAGATATTCAAATTGGCCAGAGAGAAATTCCTCTGGTGATACCGGAAATCGGGATTAATCATGAAGGGAGCCTAAAGGTGGCGAAATTGATGGTAGATGCTGCCTATCGTGCCGGAGCAAGGATTGTAAAGCACCAGACACATATTGTGGAAGATGAGATGAGTGCTGCTGCCAAAAAGGTGATACCAGGGAACAGCACGGATTCTATTTATGATATTATGGCCAGATGTGCCTTATCGGAGCAGGAGGAGTATGAATTAATGCAGTATGTCCAGGAAAAGGGAATGGTGTTTTTGAGCACTCCTTTTTCCCGGGCAGCGGCAGATCGGCTGGAGCGGTTTGGAGTGCTGGCTTACAAGATCGGTTCAGGCGAGATGAATAATTATCCTCTGCTAAAGCATGTGGTTTCTTTTGGGAAACCTATGATTGTGTCTACAGGGATGAATGGTATGGAATCCATAGCAAAAGCAGTGCAGATTTTGGAGCAGGGTCATGTGCCTTATGCATTGTTACATACGACCAATCTCTACCCTACGGATCCTATGCTTGTAAGACTTGGGGCTATGCAGGAAATGATGGACAGATTTCCAGGGGTGCCGGTGGGGCTTTCGGATCATACCACTACCAACACGGCATGTATTGCAGCTATGGCTCTTGGAGCTTGTATTGTGGAACGCCATTTTACGGATACCAGGGAGCGCACAGGACCGGATCTGGTCTGCTCTATGGATGAAAGAGAGCTTGGAGAGCTGTTAGGGGCAGCCCGTGACGTAAAGCAGATGCTTGGAGGAAAAAAGGAGGCTGCAAAGGAAGAACAGGTAACGATTGATTTTGCATTTGCAACCGTGGTTTCAATAAAACCTATCAAAGAAGGTGAGGTTTTTACCAGGGAAAACCTTTGGGTTAAGCGTCCGGGAACCGGAGAAATATCAGCAGAGGCATATGAGGAGCTTTTGGGAAAGCATGCAGGGTGTGATATCGAAAAGGATGCTGCCCTTTCCCGAAAAATGGTAAGGGAATCGATGAAATCATAAGAGAAAAGAAATGGGTGAAAATGAAGAAAATACTATTTGTAACAGGTACAAGAGCGGATTATGGAAAGATAAAGCCTCTCATTCAATGGGTTGAGAGCAGCAAGGAATTTGAAGCATATATTTTTGTGTCAGGAATGCATCTGATTGAACATTTGGGAAATACCTACTCGGAGATTTTAAAGGATCAATACCAAAACGTATATGTGGATTTCTCCCAGATCAACAGCGGAACCATGAGCTATGACTTAGGAAATGTGATCTGCAATTTAACCGGATATGTGCGCAGGGTTATGCCGGATTTGATTGTGGTCCATGGGGACCGTATTGATGCCCTGGCAGGGGCGATTGTGGGGGCTTTAAACAATCGGAAGGTGGCACACATTGAGGGAGGAGAGTTGTCAGGAACCATTGATGAGTCTATCCGTCATGCTGTCAGCAAATTTGCCCATGTACATTTTACCTGTAATGCGGAGGCGAAGCAAAGGCTGATTCAACTTGGAGAGGAGGATGATCGGATTTATATTTTAGGATCTCCAGATATAGATATCATGCTTTCCCAAGATCTGCCGTCTCTTAAAAAGGTGAAGGAACGATATGGAATTTTGTATGAGCGGTATGCTATTTTTATGTATCATCCGGTTACTACAGAGTATGAGCAGCTTTCGGATAAGATAAAAAATGTGGTATCTGCGCTGGTGGAATCGGGAAGGAATTATGTTCTGGTATACCCAAACAATGATCTGGGTTCAGAAATCATTTTAAATGAATACAGGGGGCTGCATCAAAACAAACACTTTAAGCTTTATCCTTCTCTGAGGTTTGAATATTTTCTTACTTTATTGAAACATGCGGAATTTATTATTGGCAATTCCAGTGCAGGTGTGCGGGAGGCAGGGGTGTATGGCATCCCGGCTATTGATATTGGAACGCGGCAAAGGGGAAGATATGAGGTGAAAGACAATATGCAGCATGTGGGGGAGGAGAAAGAAGATATTTTAAAGGCAATTCGTCTTTGTGAGAGCCATCGGATTGTCAGTTATGCATATGGGAAGGGGAATAGTACTAAACGGTTTAAAGAGATTCTGACGGACAGCAGGATCTGGGATTTTGAGATTCAGAAGAAGTTTGTGGATTTAAATTCTACTATTTAAAAGGCAGGGAACAAGGAAAGGCTCCCACAAGGGTTTTGCAGCTTGCTTGTGTATGGAAAAAGGGATGGGGAAACAATGATTGATGGAAAAAGGATCCTAGGGCTGATTCCGGCCAGGGGAGGAAGTAAGGGAATAAAAAATAAGAACATTATAGAAGTGAACGGTGTGCCGCTGATTGCGTATACCGTAATCGAGGCGGGAAAGAGCCGTTACCTGGATGATGTGGTGGTTACAACGGATTCCCAAAGAATTAAGAGTATATCAGAATCGTATGGGGCACAAGCGCCGTTTTTAAGGCCAATAGAGCTGGCAGGAGACAGCTCTACTACGCTGGAAGCGGTTCTTCATGCAGTGCGCAGCTTGGAAAGTATGGGGCAGAGCTATGATATTGTGGTCTTGCTGCAGGCAACCAGCCCTTTAAGAACCAGCGAAGATATGGATCAGGCCATAGAGCTGTTTGTGGAGAAAAATGGGCAGGGTGTGGCGGCAGTGTCAGAGGTAACGGATCCTCCGGTTTTAATGAGGACATTGGAGGAAGGAGGCAGGCTGTCGAAATGGCTGAAGCAAAGCAGTACCATCCGAAGGCAGGATATGCCGAAGACATATAGGATAAATGGAAGCATTTATATTAATCTGGTTTCAGAGATTAAGGAAGGGCTTAGCTTTAATGATAATCCTATTGGATTTGTAATGGAGAGAAGCCATTCTGTGGATGTAGACGAGGAGAGTGATCTTTGGCTGGTAGAGTACTATCTTGGGAAGAATGGAATGGGGAAGCACACATGAGGAGAATGTGATAAATTTTTATTCTGTTCATTCTGAAAATATGGATGTATCTTGTAAATCCACATATATAGATCAGAGAATAGGGCTGTCTGCAAAATGCAGCTTATGTACAATATATGGATGAAACACTTGTGATTTCGTCCATATTTTGTATATAACGGTCATTTTGTGACAGCCCTTTTTTTGTATGGAATCAGGAAAAGGAAAATTCCATGATATGAGTTGACATGAGGTTGTTATATTACTGTGAAAGTCTCGAATTCTCGCTGTAGGACTGCGCACTTGCTGCGCTGACCGTATCAGCGCCAAAATGCCTGCTTTTTGGCATTTTGTGTGCATCCCCCGGAGGGTTCACAGTAACCCCTCTTTCATTTATAGTGGTGCCGCGAAAACGCAGCATGAGGGGTTACTGTGACAGCTCAGCGCTCCTATAAAGATTTCATATTTTATCCGGCAATCTGTCCTTCCATAAGAATAACATATCCATCCTTATCCGTTCTAAACCGCATGATAGACAAATACATGCTTCCTTCGCCGGCATTTTTCATAGCAGTCAGGTAGTCGGCGGCATTGTAGGTTCCTACCTCATAGGTAAAGGGATCCAGACCCATAATGCTGGCATCCTTTCGGACCCACACAGGGCCTGTATAAATTTCTTCCTGCAGAGGGTCATCCGAGCTTTCATAAACAATATAGTGATTTCCGTCTTCTGTCGGGCACAGAGAGTGGATCTCATTAGATGGCCCAGACAGGGAAATGCCATAGTAGGGCGCTGAATAGTAGGAATTTTCCTGTGCTTCAATGGAGTTAAGGGTGTAGGTCTGGCCGCGGAGAACCAGGGTGTCTCCCGGCTGAAGGCTGTTTACCTGTTCTGCATCTAAGTAAAGCTTCCGATAGATGGAAATGCCGGATAATTCATAATAATTTCCTCTATCTTCTATGGTGAATCTATTTCCATCCCAATTACTGCCCCAGAAGCTGAGCCGGTCCATGTTTTCTGTGTATGGCGCTACGGCAGCCTTGGAGGGAGCTTCAGGCCAGGCAGATGTCTGCTGGATATCTTGGGGGGCAGCAAAATATTGATGGATGGTATCTTCTGTCACAAGCGTCCATTGGATTTGAGGCGGCTGGTTGTAAAGAGCATCTTGGGAGTTGGCGTCATTTTCCGATACTTCCTGATCATTGATCTGAAAGTGTCCGTCAGCGCTCCACCATATGTACATAATTTCTTCAAGGTTTCCCTGATTGTTAAGCTTTTGATAGGAGTGATAGCTTCCGCCTGCGCGTTCTTCTATTTTCAGATTCATGTCTTTTACAAAGGTATAGTAGTTGTTGTATTCTGACATTTCACTTCTGTCTAAAGAAGTAATCAGGGATGATTGTATATAGGAATAAATGCCTTCTGCGGTAATGGTGTTGGTCCACCAGGTCGGGTGGGAGGATACATAAAGCTCGTCTTGGCCGTCCTGATTGCCGTCGTATAAAGCAAAGTAGTATTCAAACCGACCAGTCTGAGGATTTAACCCTACCTTAGCACTATAGTTCAGGTGAAAACCGTTAATTTCCATGTTCATTCCATAGGAAACTCCCCGCTGTCCGTTTAAATATTCTCTTAAGATCTGCCCGTATTCTGCAGGATACAAGGAGACCGTTTCCTGGATTTGAGAGGAATCCTGGTCTGTATCTGATGCCTCGGAGGGAGGTTCGCTTTCTTGGGAAGATGTATAATTATGGGAGCCGGAGATGTCTTCGGATGAGGCTTCTGCCAGGATTTCTCTGTTAGAGTCCCTATCCTTTTTCCCTGATAAAAGGATTACGGTAAGGGCAAAAGAAGCGGTTACAATGATTCCGGCCAGTATGATTTTAAAGAGAATATTGTTTTTGGGAGATTGGGAAACAGAAGATGCATTGGTTAACGGGCTGCCGCACCATCTGCAAAATTTCCAATTACCGTCATTTTCCTTTCCGCAATTAGGGCAGTACATAGGGGAAAACCTCCTGAGTTTTTTGATATTTAGAACAGGATTAATTATACATGATTTCCCTGGTATTTACAACCAGGAAAAGCTGGTATGAGCTGGTATGATCTGTATTTTTATACATTTATGCTTGATATTTTTTGAAAAGCATGTATAATGGATAAAGTCGATATGGATTTTTTTATTATTATAATTATGCAGTTCTTTACAGGTGTTACTTTAAAAACGAGGAGGATAATTTATGAAAAAGAAGATTTTTGCATTGGGATTGGCAGTATGCATGGCAGCTTCCCTGGCAGCATGCGGAGGCGGCAGCACAGCAGAGACTACAACAGGGACTGATACTGCAGCAGCCAGCACAGAGGCTCCGGCTGATGACAGTAAGAGTGAAGAAAGCTCGGAAGGTGAGACAGAGAGCAAGGCTGAGGAAGATGCTGCTGCATCTGGAGAGCTTCAGACTGTTACGCCCGGAAAGCTGACTGTGGCTACCAGCCCGGATTTTGCCCCATATGAGTTTTATGCAATCGGGGAGGATGGGACTCCGACTTTGGCAGGGTTTGATATAGCCCTTGCCCAGTATATTGCAGATGACCTGGGATTAGAGCTTGAGGTGGTTACGGTAGATTTTGACGGAGTGCTCAGTGAGCTTCAGACTAAGTCTGTGGATCTTGGCATGGCAGGGCTTTCTCCAGATCCAAAGAGGGAGTCGATTATGGCATTTTCCGATCTTTATTATATGGGAGGACAGTCTCTGGTTACTGTGAAGGATAAAGCGGATATGTACAATTCCTTTGAGGCTGTCAATAAACCGGAGGTTTCCGTAGGCGCTCAGATCGGATCCATCCAGATGGATCTGGCTCATGCCAATTCTCCGGCGGCGGATATTGTGCCGCTTCCCAAGGTAACGGATATTATTGCAGAGCTTTTGGCTGGCAAGATGGATGCAGCATATATTGAGACAGATGTGGCAAAGAGCTATCAGAAGAATTATCCGGAGCTGGAGATTATTATGGATGTTCCTTATGACCAGGAGGGATCTTCCATTGGTGTGTGCAAGGGCAATGAAGCTCTGCTTGCAGCAGTGAATGGATCCATTGCCAAGGCTATTGAGGATGGATCCATGGAGAAGTTTATTACAGAGGCGAATGAACTGGCATCTGGTGAGAAGTATGAGGGACTGTTGGATGAAAGCGGTCAGGTTCAGCAGTAAGACAGAGTATTTTACGGCTGTGTATTGTTGGATATAATGGAATAGATTCATAATCTGCATGGTTCCTCCCGGGAGTTTCGAAGGGTACTCTTTGGGAGGAATCGGTGTATTATAAATGATTTACAAAATAGGAGGAACACCTCATGGAGCAATTTATTCAGTTAGAGAATTTTACGAAAATTCTACCCTATGCGCAGCTTTTCAGGCAGGGAATGCTGGTTACGGTTTTGCTGTCGCTGTTTACGGTGGTAATTGGTTTTTGTATTGCCCTTATCCTGGCCCTGATGCGTATGTCCAATGTTCGCCCGCTGCGCAGTCTGGGTCTTGATCAGAATGGGCATCTGCGGGAGGGCGGATTTCTGGCATTGGTCAGCAAGTTTAATCCATTAAGTTTTCTGGCTACTGCGTATGTGGAAATTCTGCGTTCAACACCAGTAATTGTTCAGATTTTTATCATCTATTATGGGGTGTTCGGCCTGATAAAACTGCCGTCTTTTCAGATGTTTGGATTTATTAAGTTTGACCGTTTTTTTCCTGGGGTAGTGGCTCTTGGCATGAACTCAGGGGCGTACTTGTGTGAGATCATCCGGGCAGGAATCCAGTCCATTGACGGAGGGCAGACAGAGGCGGCCCGGTCTTTGGGGCTTTCCCAGGCTCAGAACCTGCGCTACATAATTTTGCCTCAGGCTCTTAAAAATATCCTGCCTGCCATTGCCAATGAATTTGTGGTAATCATTAAGGAGTCAGCCATTACTTATACCATCGGCGTGCAGGATATTATGTCAGCAGTGAATGCGGTTAAGGGAGCGACCTTTGTGATCGTGGAGCCGCTTTTAGTGGCAACAGCAGTGTATTTCTGTCTGTGTTTCCCGACCTCCAAGTTGATTGCCTATTTTGAAAGGAGAATGAGCCATGGAGACAAGAGATAGTCTGATTCAGGTGACAGATTTGAAAAAGCATTATCATATGGGAGCCATCAGGGCTTTGGATGGTGTAACCGTGGACATTTACCGAGGAGATGTGATGGTGGTGATCGGGCCGTCCGGGTCCGGAAAATCTACGTTTCTGCGGAGCTTAAATCTTTTGGAGGAGCCTACAGGCGGAGCCATTGTGTTTGACGGAGTGGATATTACCAAGAAAAAGTATAGAGATGCTCAGGGGAATATGGTGAAACTGGATATTGATAAGCTTCGTCAGAAGATGGGAATGGTGTTTCAGCATTTTAATCTGTTTCCTCATATGACAATCTTAGAGAACATGGCTCTGGCTCCCATAAAGGTAAAGGGAATGGGAAAAGCAGAGGCAGAGGAAAAAGCTTTGGTTCTTTTAGATCGGGTGGGACTGAAGGATCGAGCCAACGCTTACCCGATTCAGCTTTCCGGAGGGCAGAAGCAGCGTGTGGCTATTGTGCGCGCACTTGCCATGGAGCCGGAGGTTATGTTGTTTGACGAACCCACGTCAGCTCTTGACCCGGAAATGGTGGGTGAGGTGCTGGATGTTATGAAGGGGCTGGCAAAGGAAGGCATGACCATGGTGGTGGTAACTCACGAGATGGGATTTGCCAGAGAAGTGGGAAACCGGGTTTTGTTTATGGCGGACGGGATGCTGCTAGAGCAGGGGACGCCGGACAAGATAT
Source organism: uncultured Lachnospiraceae bacterium (assembly GCA_910586205.1). GTDB lineage: Bacteria > Bacillota > Clostridia > Lachnospirales > Lachnospiraceae > Brotaphodocola. The sequence goes on from CAJUGD010000003.1 coordinate 218,361, forward strand.
TCGGGGAGCCGGAGCATCCCAGGCTGAAGGATTTTCTGGCTAAGGTGCTGTAGAAGGAAATGTGACATCAGGAAAAGGAGAGTATGGGGATGAACAGTGAGAAGCAGGCAGCGATTCGCGTGATTGATGAAAAAAGGGATCGGATTGTGGATGTGGCGGACCGGATTTGGGAGTACGCAGAGCTGTCATTGATGGAAGAAAAATCCGCGAGTCTTTATTGTGAAGTGCTGAGGGAGGAAGGGTTTCAGGTTGAAAAAGGAATCTGCGGAATTGAAACGGCGTTTTCTGCAAGTTATGGAAGCGGAAAGCCCGTTATCGGGCTTTTGGCAGAATATGATGCTTTGTCAGGACTGTCACAAAGGGCGGGAAGCCTGGTTCGGGAGGAACTGGTTTCAGGCGGCACAGGACATGGCTGCGGGCATAATCTTTTGGGGGCAGGTGCATTGGCAGCAGCGCTTGGAGTAAAGGCGTATTTAGAGTCCACAGGCTGTGCTGGTACAGTAGTGCTGTATGGCTGTCCCGGGGAGGAAGGGGGAGCCGCAAAGGCATTTATGGCCAGAGACGGATTGTGGAAGAAGCTGGATGCGGCTCTGACCTGGCATCCGGAAGATGTAAATGAGGTGAGAACCGGATCTTCCAATTCCTGCATTCAAGTACAGTATAAGTTTACGGGGGTGGCTTCTCATGCGGCAGGAGCGCCGGAGCGGGGACGCAGCGCTTTGGATGCAGTGGAGCTGATGAATATCGGCGTGCAGTTTCTGCGGGAGCACATGAGTGACAAGGCACGGATCCATTATGCTATTACAGACGCAGGGGGATGCAGTCCCAATGTGGTGCAGCCTAAGGCCAGTGTGTTGTATATGGTGCGTTCCAACAGGGTGGCAGAGGCTGTGGAGCTGAAGGCGCGGGTGGACAAAATTGCCCAGGGAGCGGCTTTGATGACGGATACGGTGTTTGAGCAGCAGTTTATTGACGGAGCAGCAGATACTGTAAGCAATTTCGTTTTGGAGCAAGTGCTTTATGATAATTACCTGGAGCTGGGAGTGCCTTCTTATACACAAGAAGAATTTGCCTATGGAGATGCCCTGGCAAAGACTTATCCTGGCAGTGACAATGTGCCTGGAATCGGGGCAAGATATGACAGGGAAATGAAGGAGCAGGTGGAGGAAATGCAAAAGAAGAACGGACATGCCATGAATGCATTTCTGGCTCCTTTATATAAAGGAGATGCATTTCATGCAGGCTCTACAGATGTAGGGGATGTGAGCTGGCTGACTCCTACGGCCCAGATTCATGTGGCATCTTGGCCCAACGGGTGTCCGGGGCATAGCTGGCAGAATGTATCCTGTGATCGGACAGAGATTGGACATAAGGCGGCTGTTCATGCAGGAAAGGTACTGGCAGCAGCAGCGATAGATCTGTTCGCAAGGCCGGAGCTTTTGAAAGAGGCAAGGGCAGAATTTGAGAAGCGTACAGAAAGCGGGTATGTGTGTCCGATTCCGGAGGATGCGGTGCCGGTAGTGCCGGATTAATAGTTCAAAGAGCTAGTGCTCCATCCGGCCAGAAATTGCACTGCCAGTGCCGGATATTTTGTCAGTCTGCAAGGCGGAGGAGGGAGACGATGCGGTGGCATCGTTGACTAACGACAACGCAGCAGATGGCAAAATAGACGGTGCTGAAAGTGCAGTTACTGGCCGGATGGAGTACTAGGTGTGCATTGTCAAAATTCAGTGAATAAATCATTTGATGATGAGCGGTTTATTTCTGCAGGCAATGGTGTATTGGCGGCAGAAGCGTTGGATTCTCTTGCGGTCGGATAAGAAGAAGCCAAAGTGAACAGCAACAAATTTTAAGTTTGGATATTGAACAGGGATAAAAAGGGGTTGGAATCTTGAAAAAGGGATGTGCTTTCAAGATTGCAGGCCCCTTTTCGCTTGTAAGGAACAAGCCGTATTGGGTGAATGTCCAATGCTATTTGTTCGGCAAAGCCGGATAAAAAGATGCTTATCATGAACAGTAATATTATTTTACTGTGAAACATAATCTTCCGGGTAGCCAAAAAAGCGCAGACTGCCCCTATC
>CAJUGD010000004.1 GCA_910586205.1 uncultured Lachnospiraceae bacterium
AGGAACTTGCTAAGAGAAGCCGGTATTATCAGAGTATGATAGACCTGCAGCTTATCGACAAAGGGCAGCTTTATGATGAGTTAAAGCGAAGCTATGTTATATTTATCTGTCCATTTGATTTATATGGGAAAGGGCGGCATATTTATACCTTTGAAAATATCTGTAAAGAAGACGGCAGCATTTTTATGGGTGATGAGGCGGTAAAGATATTTTTCAATGCAAAAGGAACTCTGGATGATGTGAGTGATGAATTAAAGGCGTTCCTTGATTATGTGGCAGGGAAGAAGCCGAAGGATGCTTATGTGGAGAGGCTGGAAGAAGCGGTAAAAGAGGCCAAGAAGAATAGAGAATGGAGGCATGAGTATATGACATTGTTGATGAGAGATCAGGAGAATGTGAAAATTGGCGAAAAACGTGGAGAAGAAAAAATGCTTATGTTAATGGAAAGGCTGATAGAAGATAAGCGTTTTGATGATATTGCCAGAATAAAGGCGGATAATGGTTATCGTCAGAAACTTTATTTGGAGTATCATATCATTTAAAAGCAGGGCATCACAGGGCAGAAAATTTTAAAGATTTTCTGTCCTTAATAATATTACGAGATTTTTCGCACTTGGGCATGTTATAGGGGCATATCACAAGTAAGGGTTAGTTTTGAGGAAGACAGAAAGTATTAAGAGCTACCATATATGGTGCAGAAATTAATAATGCAGGAGCAGCAGGAGAAAAAGTATGAAAACTTTATATGTATCCGATTTGGACGGAACCTTATTAAGAAATAATGAGAGAACTTCAGATTTTACAAATACTGTGATAAATGATTTGACGGAACGAGGGATGATTTTTTCCTATGCAACTGCCCGGTCTCTGGTAACTGCTAAAAAAGCTACGGAAGGAGTTGTCTGCAAAATTCCGTTAATTGTATACAATGGAGCATTTGTGGTTGATAATGTTACGGAAGATATCCTGATTGCAAATTATTTTGAGACTTCCATAGAGGAAGTGTTGGATGATTTATTTGAAAATAAAGTTTATCCCATAGTGTATGCATATATTGACGGAAAAGAGAAGTTTTCATTTGTGCCTGAATTGTGTACAAAGGGAATGCGGACATTTCTTGCCAGTAGAAAAGGAGACATTCGTACTAATGCGGTGAACGTAGTTAATGATTTAAAATCAGGCGATCTTTTCTATATTACTTGTATAGATAAGCAGTACAAACTTAAACCATTGTATGAAAAATATAAGAATGTGTTTCATTGTGTGTATCACACGGAAATGTATACAAACGAACAATGGCTGGAGATTATGCCTCTTAATGCTTCAAAAGCAAATGCCATAAGGCAATTAAAGGCATTATTGGGATGTGAAAAAATAGTTGCTTTTGGAGATGGAAAAAATGATGTAGACATGTTTGAGTTGGCTGATGAAAGTTATGCAGTTGAAAATGCTCATAAAGATTTAAAAAAATATGCAACAGATATTATTTTATCGAACGAGAAAGATGGCGTAGCTCAGTGGCTTGTCCAGAATTTTGGCTCATAAATTTAATTGTATTTTACGGAAAACTGCAGGGAGGAAGACTTAAAAATATGGTGACTTGTTTGTATGAATTATCATAAAATATAGATTTTGGGAATTTCAGTTTTTGTCGTATTGACAATTGATGATGCGATGGATTGCAAAACCAAGATAAAAGAACTGCGGGAAATGACTGGTATGAACCGCAAGAACTTTTGCAAGTATTTTAATGTCCCCTATCGGACAGTGACGGAATGGAAACTGGGTAATCGTCATGCGCCGGCAGATCAACGAATGTACCTGATAAAGCGGGACATGCAATGCTGTGATGTGTGTACAGAATGGAAAAAATGGAAGGAGAGAATAAAGGAATGACAAATAACGAACAAGCTGCAGGTGAAATAACAGGTGTAAGAGAAAGGTTCAGCAGGGAAACTATTTTGAAAGGTGATTTTAGCCTGGAACAATGTCGCACTGCTGCAGAGGAAGGGGATGCCAGCGCTCAGGGCTTAATGGGCGACTGTTATCAGTACGGATGGTATGTGAAAAAAGATTATGCTGCTGCCGTGGAGTGGTATGAGAAAGCGTCAGTGCAGGGAAATGCTTCTGCACAGCGCAGTCTTGGCTGGTGCTGGGAAAAAGGAAAAGGCGTGGGGCCAAGTTATGAAAAAGCCGTATATTGGTATACAAAAGGTGCAGAAGGCGGTGACGCTGATGCACAGCATAATCTGGGAGTCTGCTATGATTATGGACGCGGTGTAAAACAGGATCGTGCCAAGGCAGCAATGTGGTATAAAAAGGCAGCAGAACAGGATCATGAATGGGCTCAGTTTAATCTGGGAGTCTGTTATGAAAAGGGATATGGTGTGGAGCAGGACTTTAAGACAGCAGCAGAATGGTATTTAAAGTCAGCCATTCAAGGCTTCTCTGACGCACAATTCAATTTGGGAAATTGTTATTATCACGGGTGGGGTGTTTCACAGGATTTTGAGAAAGCTGTGGAATGGCTTGAGGAAGCAGCGGCACAGGGAGATATTATGGCAATGTGCCAACTGGGAGTGTGTTATAACAATGGAGAAGGTGTGGAACAGAATCAGGATATGGCTTTTGATTTGTACAGGGAGTCAGCGGAGCAAGGTAATCCTACAGCACAGTATAATTTAGGAGCATGTTATTATTTTGGGGAAGGGGCAGAACAGGATTATCATATTGCTTTTGAGTGGTTCAAGAAGGCAGCGGAGCAAGGAGTTGATGATGCGCAGTATCAGTTAGCAATCTGCTATGAGGAGGGCAGAGGAACAGAAAAGGATGAGTCAAAGGCAGCCGTATGGATGGAAAAGGCGGCTTTGCAGGGAGATGCTGGAAGCGAGTATGTGCTGGCATATTACTATGAGAAAGGGGTAGGTGTAGAGCAGGATTACATCCAGGCGGTGAAGTGGTATGAAAAAGCAGCCATAAAGGGACATATAGATGCTCAGTATCATCTGGCAAGATGCTATAAAGATGGAATTGGGGCAGAGCAGGATTACAAAAAGGCTGCAGAGTGGTATAAAAAGGCAGCAGAGCAAGGCGATGCCAGTGCACAGAATGATCTGGGATGGTGCTATGAAAAGGGAAAAGGGGTAGAGCAGGATGATTTTCTGGCAGCAGAGTGGTGCAGGAAAGCAGCAGATCAAGGGGAAGCGCAGGCTCAGTATAATCTTGCCATTTATTATGAGCGTGGAATCGGTGTGAGCCAGGATAGTGTTCAGGCTGCTGCATGGTATGCGAAAGCAGCTGCCCAGGGCCATGAGGAAGCTCAGTACAATCTGGCTTTCTGCTATCAGAGCGGGGAAGGGGTTGAGAAGGATTATGCCAAGGCAGCAGAGTGGTTTAGAAAGGCAGCGGATCAAGGAGATGCAGATGCTCAGTTTCGCTTAGGGCTTTGTTATGAAAAAGGGAGTGGGGTAGAGCAGGATTATGTACAGTCTGTACAGTGGTACAGGAAAGCAGCGGAGCAAGGAGATGGGGAAGCTCAATACAGATTAGCGCTCTGCTGCAATTGGGGCAGGGGCATAGGACCGGATTATGAGGAGGCTGTCAAATGGTATGAGAAAGCAGCCATACAGGGCCATATGGATGCACAATACAACCTGGCTTGCTGCTATAAAAAGGGAGAGGGTGTAAGACAGGATTACAGGGAGGCTTTCAAATGGTATGAGAAGGCGGCCAGGCAGGGCTCAGAGGATGCCCAGTTTAATCTTGGGTTTATCTACAAAAACGGAGAGGGCGTGGAGCAAGACTTCAGAAAAGCAGCCGAATGGTATGAAAAAGCTGCTGTGCAAGGACAGGCTGACGCACAGAATGATCTTGGTTTTTTATACAAAAAGGGTGCGGGTGTAGAACAGGATTATGAGGAGGCTGTCAAGTGGTATGAGAAGGCCGCCATACAGGGACATATGGCGGCACAGCTTAATATGGGGATTAGCTATATCACAGGTGCTGGTGTGGAACAGGATGATGAAAAGGCTGCTATGTGGTTTTTTAAAGCCGCCAGTCAAGGCTCTGGAACTGCCCAGTATAACCTGGGGCTATGTTATGAAACCGGCCGAGGAGTGGAGCAGGATATTGATGAGGCTGTAGAATGGTATGAGAGGGCGGCCGAGCAGGGGAGTAGGAGCGCTCAGACTGCATTGGAGAGGCTGGATTTTGATTACACAGATTCAGAAGACTGATCAATAAAAATGTAGGAGCAGCAGGAAAATAATCACAGCAACCCCGTTTTCGCACAGTTCAGCGCCGGAGCGCTGAACTGTTACAGGAAAGTGGAAAATTGCTGCTGCCCCTTATTTATAATATGACAACGTTAATGTTTCTTCAGGGTATGGCAGGAGTCCAATAATGCTGGTTATACAAATCCGTGAAACGGTAAGTAGCCCGTATATTTCCTTCTAAGGGAACATTGCTGATGGCAGGCTGGCTGCTGGTTACAGTTAAAGGATCGCCGAGAAGGTAGCTGTCTAAATAGCTTCCGTTATAACCATAATAGTCACATAAAAATTCCAAAGTATCTCCAGGCTGAAGACCAAAATCGCTTTTTGCCACAGTCTCCGTTTCATCTTCCGAATAGACGGTTCGGACGCCTGTGATATAGCCATAGGGATGTTCATTGTCAAAGGCCAGCAAAAGCTCTGAGCGCACGCCGTTGCAGAGTACAGGAACTCGTCCGGTAATATTGTAGCTTTCTCCGTCATCTATAGTAGCAGTATGGTAATAGGCCACAGGCTGTCCCTCAATGGCCAGCCAGGTGCTGTCATGGGCTCCTATAAGCTCTCCGGAATCATTAAATTCAAAAACATTGTCTAGTCCCATATCAATAAAACCTTCTCCATCATCATAGAAAAGATTTAATTCCAGCGATTGCACCAGCTTCCATTGATCTTCGTCCAGGTGAATCACAGGGAGATTGTCAGTACCAGTATTCCATGTCAGCGCGTCAGAATCAAAATGATGGTCTGTAAAATATTGGACAGCATCCTCTCCATCCAGCCCTTTATTGCTTAAAAAGCCTGTATTGGCGCTGCTGAAGCCGGACATTCCTTCAAAGTTTCCTCCCAGAAAATTTCCTAATAGCTGGGAGATCATTTCAGAGCTGTCCGTTCCGCTGCTTAAGCTGCCTAACAGAGAAGGAAGCGGGGAAGTGGATCCTCCGGAAACGGCCTGTCCGCTGGCTTCCATGCTGGCAAACTGCTCAATGCAGCGGACATAGGCTTCATCCATTCCGATTTGTCTGTAGGAAGCCACAGCCTTGTCCACCTTGGAAACATTCTGATAAGGAAAATAGATGGAAAGGCCGTAGGCATTAGTCATGTTGGAGGAGGTGCGGTTGTATTTTACTGCGCTTAAAAGGGCATCGGCCAGGGCATTGCTCTCAGAGTTTCCCAGATTCCGGGCCAAATGCACCAAATCTACATGGTCAATACGGCTGGATTTGGCAAATTCGCGGGTGTGGCTCCGTGCATCGGAAAGGGTCTGGTACTGTTTGGAAGAAATCAGATTGCTGGCAGCCTGGGAAAAATCATTCAGCCCGGAGGGAATGGTAGCTTCCAGCTCTGCTAAATCTACTACTGATAGGGTGGTCATCTGACCAGGACATTTTTGAGAGCATACATCTACAAAATCATCTGCAATCCGTTGGCCCAGCTTTAGAGTAGGCATGGACGGATCTGCGCCGAAGGCAGTGAGCCAGTTAGTATAATACCAGCCGACGCCAGGCTCTGTTTCTTCGGAAGCGATCAAATAATCTGCATGCTGTGTCAACATCAAGGCATTCTCTGCCGTAGCCATCAGACAGGCGTCAAAGCCAATAAAGTCAAATTCCACTTCTGCGTTTGTCAAGGCTGTATGGATGCCGGATAATCCCATAGAGCCGGAGGAGGGGAATTTCTGGTCATATCCATAACCAGAGATAGATCCGCCGCCATGATCCCAGAAGATCAATTGATATCGGGAAGCAGGAAATCTTCTGGCACACCATTGTATGAACCCGGTCAGAGTGGCTGGATTTGTCATGGAGACATTGCCAAGATCTGACTCAAGACAGAGGAGCTTCTTGTTTTTAATTTGCCAGATCTGGTTGACAGAATTACTGATCGGACTGCTGTGCCAGTCAGTGCAGCCGCCTGTGTAAACCAACAGATTGATATTTTCTCCCAAGTCAGCGGCCAGCATTTCCTGGATGTCAGCGGTTCCCATACCGCTGCGGGATTCTAAGTCTGTGCCGCACATGTATACCATAATGGTTGCTGTATCCCTGCCGTCGCCCAAAAGCTTAACCCTTTTATCCCGTGCCAAAGGGGATACGCTGGTGTTTAGTTTTCCCGTGTTGGCAGGCTCCAGCCAGCCGCTTGAAACGCTGCCGCCGCCTAAACTTCCCAGAAGGGTTTCCCAAAAGGCTGCGTTTCCTTGGGCATTTTGCCCTGCTTGTGGGGATGTCTGCTGGGCTTGAGGCAATGTTTGATTCGTGCCGGAGGGCGATTGAGCAGAAGGAAGCCCCAGCAAAGCTCCTCCGCCTCCCAGAACTAAAGCAAGCAGAAGAAAAAGCAGCTTGGATAGGCCGCCTGAGGGTGCATTGCTTCTTTTGGGAGAAGGGATAAAGGAGCCGGAAGGATTTTTCTCACCTGGCTGGCGTTCGGCATGACCATATCCTACTGGCCCGGTACCAAGGCCGTTTCCCCGCTTTTGAACCGTTTTTTTAGAGCCGGTTATGTGTTTTTCCCGGCTTCGAGGGCGTTGTTTGTCCATGATTACAACCTCTTTTCCTAATATGTCAAAGTAAACCTGCATGTGCCCGGCAGCAGCACACCACCGCACATAAAAGTCTGGCGGGCACATAAGGCATACCTGAATTTGTGCCGCCTATTGGGCGGCAGACTTATAAAATAATATGGTTTATTTATCCACTATAATTATACTATAAAAAAAGAGCAGAAACAAGACTGCCATTTATCCTGCTGCAATGCTATAATTTCTTTTGTTTATAGGGCAGCTTTCAGGCAGAGAAATTTTCTTTGTGTAATACAGCCGCCCGTTTCTTGTCACAAAATATTTTACAATGTACTCTCGAAATCTCCAAGAGTACATTACAGGCTAAGGAGGTACATGGGTGGAGAAAAACTGGATGATTTTATTACAAAAGCAGAATCAGCTGGCGGGGTTAATGGAAACAAATCAGATAGCAAAACACAAGGGACTTGTTCTGAACACACAGGATGCAGAATTGATTTTAGAGGAAAGGAGCCGCGCATTGCAGGAACAGCAAAGAATAGAATTTGGCGCAGGGATTGCAGAAAGGATCATTTGCGAATTTTGTGATTCGGATTTTATCAATCAGGAAAATTATGTACAAACCATCATCCGGCTGCAGGAAATCTTCTATCTGTATAAAAATGAGATGCAGGATGAGATCACGGATGATGAACTTCTTCATCTTATGAAGGAGCAGTTTGAAAACCTGTGTTTTGGGGATTTGGACTATCTGGAAGGAACGTGCTTAAGTGGATTTGCACAGGCAATCCGAGCCGGTTATGAGGGCTATAAGGGTTCTGATGGTTTTGGAGAATATGCTGTATTTGATGAGGTAAAACGATGGGATTATGATCTGTATTTGGAAACCTTGAAGGAGCTTTGCTGGAGGTAATAAGGATGCATTATGAAATAGAAGAATTAATACCTGTTGTTGGGAAACTAGCAGAGAAATATACATCAGGGGAAAGTACATCCATTTCTTATGAAAGGGCCGAGCTGCTTATGGAGGCAGTTTTGTATTGTATTCATGAGCTGGAGCAGAACTGTCAGGATTCTTTGACATTGGCAGAAAAAATGCCGGCACAGAAGGCATATGATTTGGGAGCAGACTGTGTGGAGAAAAAAACCAGGCAGGCACTAAAACTGTACCATGAGCTTCTTTTAGAATTTGATCATTATGGGAATAAGTGCCTGTACCATGTTTTCACAAAAGAAATGCCGGAATTTTTTAAAAGATATGATGTGCGGTTTGCACCGCAGGACACGATCCTTTCTCTGGATTATCCTGTGGAAAAAGATATTTCCGGATTAACAGGCATTGATAAGATTTTTGAATTTTTGTGCTGCATTCAACTAGAGCAGCGTTTCCTGAAAAAATTTTCCAGGGATTTTTGTATGGATGCCATATCGGCATATAGCTTCTATCATAAGGAAATGACAGAGAATATCTGTGTGATTGTTTTTGAAGCGGCACTCAGGCAGCTTCTGGAAAAAAGCAAAGATTCTTATGAGAGAATCTTCAGGATGTTATTTTCAGAAGATTTGCCGGAAATAAAGAATTATCTGAAAAATGCGGCAGTACATTCACAAAGCCTCTGGAGGTGATTCCAGGGGCCTTTTAACTCCTTTACAGATTGATTTCTAAAAAGACCTTATCCCGATCATCCTGATCAATGGACAGGTAACGCTTTGTTACATCAATGGAAGAATGATTGAAGATGGTCATAATTACAGCAGGAGGTGTTCCTTTTTTCCATGCATGATAGCCAAACGTTTTTCGAAGGGAGTGACAACTGATGATTCCGTCGATATGAAGATCCATGGCAGCAGCTTTGATAATGCGGAATGCCTGTGAACGGTTAAGGGGACGGTTTTCACCTTCCCGGCTTTGAAAGATGTAGTCATCACTGGCAACAGGACTCATTAATTTTCTCAATGTTTTCAGGGCGTTGACAGCTTCTTTGTTTAGGGCAATCAGGTTTTGTTTCCCTGTTTTTTGTTCGAGAACCTTTAGGTGTTTACGGTAAGTTTTTCTGTGAGAATCATAAACACTTCCCCATTTTAAGAGCAGAAGATCACCGATTCGCAAAGAGGTATTCATACCGAGAGTAACCAGGGCATAATTGCGGATTTGCTGCTTGTCAAGGTAGTACTGTTTGAACCTCTGAATGTCTTTTACATTTTTAATGGGCTGTGTCTTTTGCATCTTTTGTACCTCCATACTGGTATTTGGCAATATGTGCCATTTCTTTATATTACCAGCATTTTACTCAAATTATATGTAAATTTAAGCAAGATACATTTGTGGATTGTGCATAAAAAAGAGAACCAATTTTCCTGACGGAAAACGGTTCTCTGATATTGTACCAGGCAGACATAATTTTTATGTGGGATTATAAAAGCTCATCCTTTTTTTCAAGAATCGCAGCAACGGCAGCGCATGCCGGGCAGTCACAATATTTGGCGCCGGCGGATTTGATTTCTATTGCGTGGGCAGCCACATTCTTTGCTGTATCTTCTCCAAATACCTTTGCACCTGCTTCTGAATTTGCAAAAGCAATCAATCCGTCGATGGGCACGAGATCCATCTCCAGTTCTTTGATCAGATTTTCTGTCTGTTCTGCCTCCTGAGCGGTTCCGGATGCATCCAACCAAGCCTGTGCGGCAGCTTTGGCTTCTGCACAGCAGGAAGGTGCGTTCATCAATTCTTTTACCTTTTCTGTAACATAATCTTTTACATTCTGGTTCATAATATTTGTCCTTTCTATAATGGATTAGTCGTATTGCTTCAGATTGTCATGAATCCGGCGGAGCATGGATTCACATAGTGCAATCTCCTCTTTAGAAAAACCTGCATATACGATGGAAGACATCTGATCAGAGACAGCAGTATAGTCTTGCTGCAGGGATCTTGCTTTGCTGGTCAGTGAAAGAAGGGTTTTCCTGCGGTCACTTTTGTCAGGGATGCGGCTGACTAAACCGGCATCTTCCATGCGGTCGATCATACTGGTAAGAGTAGTGGCAGCCAGACCAGTTCTGTCAGCAATATTTTTTAATGGGATATGTTCTTCTTGCCAGAGGACATAAAGGATTCTTCCTTGGGCTCCATTAAACGCATCAATCTTCTTTTCTGATAAAATCCTTTCAAAGATTCTGTCACTGATCCGTTTGATCTGAGAAACCAGATTGCCGATCTCAATCTTCATGACAAATTCCTCCTTCTTAGGATTATACTATATAGAATTAATTTTGTAAAGCTTTTCCGGATGAAGCTACATTGATTCTAACAGGAAAACTGACAGAAATAATGCATAAAAAATTTATGGAAATTTTGGTGATTTATAAAAATGTAATAATTATTCCTGAAAAAATAATTGCATCTCACAGCACTCTGTCTTATACTAAAGAATACCAGAGTTTGGAAAAGTGGTTTTCAGACACATTCCGGAAGGTTTCAGGATTGTTTGACACAAGGTAAGGAGGAATTGAGATGAGACTGGGAAAGATAGGAAAGCGAATGGCAGTTGTCTCGGCAGTATTGCTTATGTCTGCTGCAGTGGTGATGAATGTCTGGGCAGCGGAAAAGCTGGACAGAGTCACAGGACTGTATTGGAATGAGGATGATGACAATGATGAGAAGATGACAGAGGCCATATGGGAGGAAGTTGAAAACGCATACGAGTATGAGGCAGCTCTGTACCGTGACGGGAAGCGGGTTAAGACTATTCCCACAAAGAAGACCAAATTTAATTTTAAGAAGTATATGGATAAGGAAGGAGACTATACATTTAAAGTGCGGGCAATGGCCAAGGCAAAGAATAAAAAGTTCAGCAATGGATCCTGGTCAGAGGAGTCGGATGCTATCTACATTAATGAGTTTCGCGCCGATTATAATAAGAACGGCAAAAAGAAGGATACCAGTCAGGAGGGTCCGGGCATGTCAGGCAGTGACGCCTCCGGGAGCACAAGCGCAGTCAGCACTTCCCCGTCTTCAAGCCCTTCTTCCAGCGCTGCGGGGGCATGGGTGGAAGACAGCATCGGCTGGTGGTACCGCCGTGCAGACGGCACTTATCCAGTGAACCAGTGGTTTCAGGATCCGGCAGATGGCAGGTATTATATGTTTGACGGCAGGGGATATATGATGACCGGCTGGATTGGCTGGGAGAACAGGCATTATTATTGTGATCCCAACGGAAGCCCTATGGGGGCTATGGTTACGGGAGATGTGACCATTGACGGCGTAGCATATCATTTTGATGATACGGGTGCTGCAGCGCAGGATACAATTTTGCCTGACTATAACAATTCAGATTCCCGCTAAACGGTTCAGTGGACCATCGGCTAGAAATTTTAACAACGCAATGGTGCGTGCCAGACAGTTCATACACACTCTGGATGTCTGAACTGGTGACACTCGGGAATTAAAAGCATATTTTGTCCCATTCCCTTCATATATTGATAGAAAAGCGTAACAGTTCAGGGGGTATCTGAAGTGTTGCAGAAAAGCAAAACGGTGTGACAGCCGGATGTATGGAGGGAGGGATTGTTTTATCGACAAATGGGACGAGTTGATTCGAATTTTTTCTAAAGATATCCGAAATATTCTTAGGTACTTACCCATGGATTTTGAGCAGATGCAAGAAATCCGGATGCGGGTACAGGGGCCGTTTCTAATGATTCATAACAATCAAGAATTTTTTATTACTCCAGAAGGAAAATTGAGCAAAAAAAGGGAAGATGCCTTTTGGGTCAGCCAAAAGGATCTAAAGGAAACCTTAGAATACATCAGTGACTATTCCCTTTATGCATTTGAAGAAGAAATCAGACAGGGCTTTATTACCATTCAGGGCGGACATCGAATTGGCCTTGCGGGGAAAGCCGTTACAGACAGAGATAAAATCCGCAGTATGAAGTATATCTCTTTTATCAATATAAGGCTTTCTCATCAGATACGTGGCTGCGGAAATAAGGTGATGCCATATCTGTATGAGCATGGAGAAGTTTTCCATACCCTGATCGTTTCACCTCCCCGATGCGGAAAAACGACTCTTCTGCGGGATGTGATCCGCCAGATTTCAGACGGTACAGAAAAGGTGCCGGGAATGACCGTAGGGGTGGTAGATGAACGGTCGGAAATCGGCGCCTGCTATCAGGGAATCCCGCAGAATGATTTGGGAATCCGCACGGATATTCTGGACTGCTGTCCAAAGGCAGTAGGTATGATGATGCTGATCCGTACCATGTCTCCTCAGGTTATAGCAGTGGATGAGATCGGCAGCAGAGAGGATTTGAATGCCATAGAGTATGTGATGAACTGCGGATGCAGGCTGATTGCCACCGTGCACGGAAGTTCTTTGGAAGATATTCGTTCAAAGCCAGTGTTTGGCAGGCTTTTGCAGGACAGGGTGTTTGGACGGTATGTGGTGCTGAAAAACCAGGGAAGGCCGGGAACTGTGGAGGATATTTATGATTCTCAGGGGAGGAGTCTTCTATGATGGTCAGCCTTTTTATGAAAATAACAGGATGTGTGCTGATTATATCAGGATCCTCTGGCTATGGGTTTTGGATGGTGTCAAACTATAAAGAACGGCTTTTGCTGTTAGAACAGCTTCGCCAGATGATATTTTTGCTGAAAGGTCAGATTCTTTATGCAAATGCTACTCTTTTAGAGGCGTTTGACGTGGTGGGAAGACGTACAGAGGGTTCGCTTTCAGAGCTGTTTTTGCAGGTGGCGGAACGGATGGAAAGACAACAGGGAGAGCCTTTTTGTCAGATCTGGAAAGAAGAAACAAAAAAGTTTGCCGGTGTGGGACTGATGACAAAAGCGGACAGGCAGTCTCTTGAATCACTGGGGGAACATCTGGGCTTTTTGGACAAGGAGATGCAGGAAAAGAACTTGCTCCTTTACCTGGAGCAGCTAGATATGACCATTGAGGAGATGAGGAGCTGTCAAAAAGAGCGGTGCCGGCTTTATGGAAGCCTTGGGGTCATGGGAGGATTATTCCTGGCAGTTTTGTTGGTATGATTCCGGAAAGGGGGAGAAAATGGGAGTCAACTTAATCTTTAAAATTGCGGCAGTAGGAATCTTGGTGTCCGTGATCTGCCAGGTCTTAAAGCACAGCGGCCGGGAGGAGCAGGCATTTCTGACCAGCCTGGCAGGGCTGATTTTGGTATTGTTCTGGATGGTGCCTTATATTTATGAATTGTTTGAAACCATTAAAAATCTGTTTGCGCTGTAGGGGAAAGAGTCATGACAATGATTACCATTAGTGTTGTAGGCATTACAGCGGCGTTGCTGGCTGTACAGTTAAAAGGGGTAAAAGGAGAATACGGGACTTACCTGGCTGCAGCGGCAGGCTGCTTTATCTTTTTTTATGGAGTTATGAAGCTGGAGGTGGTCCTGGATGCTCTAAAACGAATCCAAGATATGATTCACATGAACCGGGTTTATCTGACAATTCTGTTAAAAATTGCAGGAATTACATATATTGCGGAGTTTGCATCGGGTATCTGCAGGGATGCAGGCTATGGAGCTATCGGAAGCCAGATAGAGATTTTCGGAAAATTGTCTATATTGGCAGTGAGCATGCCGATTGTGTTGGCTTTGTTGGAAACCATGCAGAGTTTTTTAAAATAGCTTTTGAAAGTATGCAGAAGGGAAGATGATTGGAAGGATGTGGAAAGGGGAGAAAGTATGGCTGAAAGGAGCAGGCAGCGGGGTGCATGGGCAGTGGTTTTGCTCTGCTTAAGTTTGTTTTGTTGGCTGTATCCCAGACAGGTTTTGGCGGCCGGGCAGGAAAAAGATGAATATAATGGTTGGGAAGATGGAGTGATCGAAGAACTTTTAGGCAGAGATTTAAGCGGAGTGGAGGGTTTTTTACAGCAGGAGGCAGGGAACACAGAGATTACCTTTACAGGATTAATACAGGCGCTAATGGATGGAAATGGGAAAGAGGCAGGAAGGATGATTCTTTCAGGGCTGCGGGGAAGCTTGATAGATGAGATTTCTCATGGATGGCGTCTGGCCGGGGAGCTTTTGGCCCTGGGGCTGGTGGGAGCAGTCTTTGCTAATTTTTCCAGTATTTTTACAGGAAGCCAGATATCAGAAACTGCCTTTTTTATGGTATATCTGTTGGCCTTTACTGTATTGACAACAGCTTTTACAGACAGCATGGAGATTGTGGGGAGAGTGCTGGCAAGGCAGACAGAATTTATGAGAGTCCTTATTCCATGTTATTTTCCGGTGGCAGCCTGGGCCGGCGGAAGTGTTTCTTCAGCAGCGTGGATGGAATTTCTGATATTTTTGATTGCTGTGGTTCAACGGTTGTATTTAAGTATTCTTCTGCCATTGACCAAGGTTTATATGATGCTTGTAATGGCAGGTAATCTGGCGCAGCCGGATATGCTCTCTAAAATAACAGGGCTTTTAAAGTCAGTGATCGGATGGGGAAGGCGCTCTCTTGTGGGATTAGTGCTGGGATTTCAGCTAGTGCAGGGTATGGTGCTGCCCTATGCAGATTCTGTGCAGGCAGCAGGTGTAAACAAGCTTCTTCAGGCCATTCCCGGGGTGGGAGACAGCGCGGGAGCTGTGACGAAAATGGTTCTGGGAGTCGGAACTCTGGTGAAGAACACCATGGGGGCAGCAGCAGTGGTGGTATTGGCCGTGCTGAGCGCTGTGCCTTTATTGAAGCTGGCGGTTCTTTTGTTTTTGTATCAATCCGTGGCAGGGGTGCTGCAGCCAGTAGGAGACAAACGCTTTACCTCCTGTATCAGTGAGATGGCAGAAGGACAGAAAATGCTCCTTGGGCTGGCAGGTTCAGGACTTCTTTTGTTTGCGGTTACGATTGCTCTGATCTGTGTGGGTACAAATGGGGTTTATATGGGGACGTAAATAGGGAGGATTGGAATATCCATATCCAGCAAACGGCAGGAGAAAAGCTTTAGGAGGAGAGTTGGTTGGAGGAACTGTATATTTGGGTTGGAAGCATTGCCGGATATTGTATATTTCTGGCAGTAATGCACAACCTGATTCCAGGAAAAAAATATGAAAAATATATTCGTCTGTTTACCGGAATGGTGGCAATTTTACTGATTATACAGCCTTTGACCGGCAGATTGAGGCTGGAGGAAAGGCTGGCGCATTTTTATGAGGCGTTGGTGTTTCAGTATCAGTCAGAGGATTTAAAGAAAGAAATATGGGAAATAGGAGAAAAGCGTTTGCAGCAAATGATCCATGAGTATGAAAATGCAGCAGCAGAGGATGTGAAAATGATTGCAGAGGACATGGGGCTGACTGTTCTGGACTGTCAGGTGGAAATCGGCAGGGAGGAAGGGAGCAGACAGTTTGGCATGGTGGAGAGAGTCAGGATGAAGGTTTGTTTAAAAAATGGCGGGGAAAATGATCTGGGAGAAGAAAATGATTCAGGGGAAACGAGAGACATAGGCGCATGGGAGAAGGCTGAGATAGAGCCAGTTGTAATAAGAAAAGTAGAATATGGAGAGGAGGCCGGGGATTCGTTGGATACCAAAAAAGAGAATAATGGAGAAAGAGAGGATTTTATTATAGGAAAACTGCGCAGGAAAATTTTGTCCTATTATGATCTGGAGGAAGCATATGTGGAAATTCAAGTCATGGAAGGGTAAGGATAAATGGCTGTTTCTGCTGATAATCGGTGTCATTTTTTGCATTTTGGCTTTTCCGGCAGACAAGCTGTCTCAAAAGACTTTTGCGGATGGAAAGACGGGACATATGGCAGAAGACAGAACAGGAGATTTGGCAGCCAAGACAAGCGGGACAAAAGGGGCTGACAGCGCTATGGCAGGGGCAATGGATTTGGCGGCCGGAGATTCTTTGCAAAAGGACGCGGTTATGGCAGCGGCTGATGTAAAAGACAGCTATGAGGCTGAACTGGAGCGGAGGGTAAAGGAAATACTGAAAAATGTGGATGGAGTGGGACAGGTAGATGTGATGATTGTGCTGAAATCATCTTCTGAAAAAATAGTGCATGTAGACGGAAGCAGTTCTCGATCTATGACAGAGGAACAGGACGGAAGCGGTGGAACCCGAAGAATAGAAAGTGAGGAACAGGGGCAAAGCACCATTATGATGTCAAATGGAGGGGGAAATATGCCGATTATTGAAAAGGAACTGCGTCCGGAAATTTCCGGAATTATTATCAGTGCAGAGGGAGGAGGAAAACTGAGTGTGAAGGCAGAAATTTCTGCTGCAATGGAAGCATTATTTGGGCTTCCGGCTCATAAGATAAAAGTACTAAAGCGGGTGGAGTAAAGGAGTGTCAGGTTATGAGAGAAAGAAAACTAGGAATGAAGTTAAAGGATGGCAACATGAAGAAGCTTTTCCGCAGAAATCAGATTATTATCACAACGCTGGCCATTATGATCGCAGCGGCAGGATATCTGAATTATGCCGGAAAGAAGGAGTTGGAGGCGAGCAGCGATGATATGATCTATGAAGCTGGAATGATGGAGATTTCAGATGAAGATCTTTTGCGGGAGAATCAGGCCGCAGGAAGCAGCATGACTGGAGTCATAGAGGAAGCGGAGACCATGGCCGGGAGTGAGGAGGAATGGGTAGCCGAGCAGCAATATGCGGAGATTGACAGTTGGGATGAAGGAGAGGATGCAGGAATGGAAAATCCTGGGGAAGCGGTGCTGACCAATGGATTGACAGTAGCAGATTACATAGCCAATGTTCAACTGAACCGGGAACAGATTCGGGCCAGGAACAAGGAAACTCTCAACAATATTATTAATAATGCCAATCTGGAGGAGGCTGCAAAGCAAGAGGCCATCCAGAGCATGATTGCCATGACTGCTGTTGCGGAAAAGGAAAATGCAGCAGAGACTCTTTTGCAGGCAAAAGGATTTGCGGATCCAGTGGTCAGCCTTACAGACGGAAAGGTGGATGTAGTGATTAATGCAGTGTCTATCACGGACCAGCAGCGGGCTCAGATTGAGGATATTGTAAAACGGAAAACAGAGGTTTCGGCAGACGGAATCGTGATTACGCTGTTAAATCTGCAGGAAAATTAAAAACCAAAGATTCCCTATGCAAAAACGACCTGATTTGTTATAATAATAATATGCATTCGGCAGTGTGCCGCACTATGAAGTATAGCTGCTTTTCTTTAAACTGAGAAGACAGCAAAAGGGAACACTGCTGTTTGCAGCAAATCTGGAAGACGTTAGGAGGTAGCGCTGTGGCTGAGGTAAAAAACAAAGAAGAGAAAAACACCCAGAAGGCATCAGACAAGGGTATGATAGGAGAGGTAAAGATTGCGGACGAGGTGGTGGCCATGATCGCAGGTCTGGCGGCTACGGAGGTGAGCGGTGTAGATTCCATGGCAGGCAATATCACCAATGAGCTGGTTGGCAAGCTGGGGATGAAGAATCTTTCCAAGGGCGTTAAGGTAGATGTGACCGAGGAGCATGTATCCGTAGATCTGTCCTTAAATATTAAGTATGGGTATAATATCCCGGAAGTCAGCGAGAAGGTCCAGGAAAAAGTAAAATCTGCCATTGAAAATATGACCGGGCTGGTTGTGTTGGATGTGAATATTAAAATTGCCGGGGTAAATCTGGCAGAAGAAAAATAAAGCTATTTTTGCACAGTCCCTTTCCGGCAATGATCCACAAAGCTTTGAAAAAGCCGTTGCTGGATGGGAGTGTGGAAAGCCATGTGCTCAGGATGCCACTGGATAGCCAGGCAGAAAGGATAATCCTCTATCTGCAGAGCCTCCGGGAAGCCTTCCGGGCTGTCAGCGGCGATCCACAATCCTTCTCCTATAGTATCTGCCGCCTGATGATGAAGGCTGTTTACGGTCATCGTATCTGTCATGAAAAGCTGGCCTAAAAGGCTGTCCGGATCAATCTCAATGGGATGAGTGGCATAGGCCCGATGCAGAAAATCAGAATGGGGATATTCCTGCTGGGATTTTAGATCCTGGAGCAATGTACCGCCAAAGGCTATATTGAGAAGCTGCATTCCCCGTCCAATGCAGAGCAGGGGTTTTTGCGCTTCTATGGCAGCACGAAGCAGGGAGATTTCATAATCATCCCGCACAGGATTGGAGATGCCGCAGCCTGGCTGGGAGGACTGTCCATACAGCGCCGGTCGGATATCCGGTCCGCCGGGGAAAAGAAAGCCGGCGCACTGGTTTACTGCAGCAGATATGGATTCCGGGGTGGTTTGCCATGGAAGAATCTGTATGGATGCCCCGGCCCGCCGCAGGCAATGGGTGTATGGATACTGCATATAGCGCCAAAAGATCCCTTTTCCCATTAAGGGAGTACCGATTATTGGATAGAGCATGAAAATATTCCTTTGCTGATCATTCTTTTTAATCTGTTTTTCCGCAACGAAATCCCTTGCTTTGTATGATTTGGTTTGGTTTTCCAACAGGTTTTTGTATGTCAATATACAACAATTTTGGTGACGGAAGTATTATGATTATACATCTGTTTTAAAATACTGTAAAGAATTTTATGAAACGTATCCTTTTCATTCATAGTGGCGCCGACAAACGGCATGGGGGTTTACTGTGAAACATTTGTATGGTAAGATAAGTTGAAAATAAGACAAAAGAGGTCTTGCACATGAACCAATATGAGATTTTAAAAAAGTATTTTGGATATGATAGTTTTCGAGAGGCTCAGGAGACCTTGATCGGCAGTATTTTGTCAGGGCGGGATACGGTAGGCATTATGCCTACCGGAGCAGGAAAGTCACTGTGTTTTCAGATTCCGGCGCTGATGATGGACGGAATTACGCTGGTGATTTCACCGCTTATCTCTTTGATGAAGGATCAGGTGGGCAGCTTGAATCAGGCAGGGATCCATGCGGCTTATCTTAACAGCTCCCTGACTATGAATCAGTATTATAAGGCGCTGGAATTTGCCAGGCAGGGGCGATATCCGATTATTTATGTGGCGCCGGAACGGCTGTTAACAGAAGAATTTCTGGATTTTGCTTTACATACAAAGATTGCTATGGTGGCAGTGGACGAGGCTCACTGTGTGTCCCAGTGGGGGCAGGACTTTCGGCCCAGCTATTTAAAAATTGTGGAATTTATTGGCCGTCTGCCTAAGCGTCCTGTGGTCAGCGCTTTTACGGCTACAGCCACAAAGGAGGTAAGGGATGATATTCTGGACATCCTGCAGCTTAGGGAGCCTATGGTGATGACAACTGGCTTTGATCGGAGCAATCTCTATTTTGGAGTCATGGCGCCAAAGGACCGGTATGGGGCAATCCGCAATTATCTGGAGTGTCATTCAGAAGATAGTGGTATTATTTACTGTCTGACAAGAAAGGTGGTGGAGGAGGTTTGCGAGCGGCTGAGACAAGATGGATTTGGGGTGGTCAGATATCATGCCGGCCTTAGCGATCAGGAGCGGAAAAAGAGTCAGGATGACTTTATTTATGATAGATCTTCCATTATGGTGGCTACCAATGCCTTTGGCATGGGTATTGACAAATCCAATGTGCGGTTTGTTCTTCACTATGGGATGCCGAAGAATATGGAATCTTATTACCAGGAGGCCGGGCGTGCCGGACGTGATGGGGAGCCTGCAGAATGTATTCTCTACTACGCCGGGCAGGATGTGATTACCAATCAGTTTTTCATTGACCATAACCAGGACAATCAGGAGCTGGATGAATTGACTCGTGCTTTAGTGCAGGAGCGGGATCGGGAACGGCTGCGCAAGATGACTTTTTACTGTTTTACGAATGAATGCCTGCGGGATTATATTTTGCGGTATTTTGGGGAATATGGCTCTAATTACTGCGGCAACTGCCAGAACTGTTTGACTCAGTTTGAAACAGTGGATGTGACTGAGATTGCAAGGGGGATTGTGGGATGTGTGCAGTCCTGCTGCCAGCGTTATGGAGTAAATGTGATTCTGGATACAGTGCATGGGGCAAACACGGCTAAGATCCGTCAGTATCAGATGGATAGGAATCCTCATTATGGGGAATTGTCTAAGGTTCCTATGTACCGCTTGCGCCAGGTGATGAATTATCTTCAATTAAAAGAGTTTTTGGCTGTTACCAATGATGAGTATGCGATTGTGAAACTGACTGCCAATTCACGGCAGGTTTTGGAGAACACGGAACAAATCACCATGCGGATGGCTAAGGAGCAGGAGAATCGGGAAAAAGGAGAGAAAAAGGCCAGGAAAGGACAAGCTTCCGGAGTGGTCCTTACGGAGCAGGAGGAGAGGCTGTTTCAAAGACTGCGGGCGCTGCGGACGGAGATTGCCCGCGAGGAGAAAGTGCCGCCTTATATTGTGTTCTCGGATAAGACTCTGATTGCTATGAGCAAGGCAGCGCCGCAGGACAAGTCTCAGATGCTGTCTGTGTCAGGAGTAGGTGAGTTTAAGTATGATAAGTATGGAGAAAGGTTTTTAGCCAGTATACAGATGGAATCCGGGCAGTCTGCCAGAGGGCAGCAGGGATGAGGAGCCGGAAGAAAAGAATCATAGTGTGATTTTTTCGGAAAATAGAGCATAAAAAAGTTTTCTGCGTCAGGAGCACGTCTGTAAAGCTTGCTATAAGATCCGCTCGTTGCTAAGTGCCGGCAGCATTTGCTTCGCGCGGATCAAAGCAGAGCATAAAACGGCGCTTTGCAGGTGCAGACCTGACGCAGACAGTATCAAGAACCCCAGCGGAATACAATGATTCCTGCAATGGCAATCCCTGCGCCAATTAGCTTCTTCCATTCGAACGGTGACTTTTCTACGCCGAACATTCCAAACAGCTCGATTGCATAGGCAACAATGATCTGAGTCACCACAATCAGAAGGGTTGCCTTGGCAGGTCCCAGTCCATCCATGCTTTTGATAACCGTAAAAGTAATGAAGGCGCCAATAAGACCACCTAACAGCATATACCAGGGACGTACCTGGAAAATAGCGCCGATGGGGCTTTTATCGGCTATGAACCAGAGAAGGATACAAGTTAAAAAAGCTGTGAGCTGGACCCAGCCGGCAGCCACCCAGATGCCGGTCTGCTTGGTGGCCTCTGTGTTCAAGACACCCTGTATGCTCATAAGAGCGCCGGAGAGAAGTGCAATGAGAAATCCCCACATAGAGAAAACCTCCAGATCTACTGTATTTATTACTGATTTTCTTAGTTTTGCCAGGGATGGCGAAATTATTCACAGGAAACCCTTATATTAGCCATGTAAATATCGTCATGGATGAAAGTGGATTTTTCTTGGGCCTTTGACGGACATACATATAATGTAAATACAGGCATTTTGGCATCCGTGTGCTGCATTTTAAAGGAAATGGACAAATATCGCAGAAGGAGAGAAAAAATGAATAGAATAAATGGACAGATTATACTGGCTTCCGCATCTCCCAGACGTAAAGAGCTTCTGCACCAGGTAGGATTATCACCAGATATCATACCAAGTCAGAGGGAGGAAAAGATTATCAGCAGGGATCCAGAGCAGACAGTTAAGGAGCTGTCCAGGCAAAAGGCGGAAGATGTAGCTGCATTGTGCACAGACAGAAAGGATATGTCTGTGGTAATCGGTGCAGATACAGTAGTAGCGGTGGATGGGAGGATTTTGGGAAAGCCAGGCTCTGAGAAGGAAGCTTTGGAAATGCTGGAGCTTTTGCAGGGCAGGGAGCATCAGGTCTATACAGGGGTGACTATGATATTTGTACACAGCGGGGAACAGATTACCTTTGCGGAACGGACGAATGTCCATGTATGTGCTATGAATCAGGAGCAGAGAAAGGCTTATGTGGCGACCGGAGAGCCCATGGATAAGGCAGGTGCTTACGGAATACAAGGATATTTTGCTGTCTATATTAAAGGGATTGAAGGAGATTATAACAATGTGGTTGGCATGCCGGTGGGGCGGGTGTGCAGAGAGTTAATGGCAAGAGGATGGAAGCTGTTTTAGAGAGATGTCATGTTTAAGAGACTTTCAGCAGGGCAATACTGTCATAAAATACATTTTTAGAATCATGAAAAGTGTTTGGAAAAGGAAGGTGACAGTATGCACAGACCCAGCTTTATCAGCCAATATCTGCAGGATTTGATTCCAGTAGCTTTTGAGCTGGAGACTGCCCAGGAGTTTCAGATAATGGGCAGGGGGCCGGCCCAGTTTAAGGTTAAGCTGAAACGGGAGATTCCTAAAAAGGATCTGCTGAAAAGTACTTCTTTGGCATTGGGAGAAGCTTATATCCGGGGAGATCTTGAATTGGATCGGGATCTTTATGAAGTTTTAGATATGTTCTTAGGACATATGGATCATTTTCGGTTAAACCAGGCAGCCCTTCATGGCCTGCTGCATACTTCGCTGGCAATGAAAAATCAACAGCAGGAGATTTCCTTTCATTATGACTTGGGAAATGACTTTTACCGGCTTTGGCTGGATGAAACCATGAGCTATTCCTGTGGATATTTTAAAAATCCAGGATATACCCTGTTTGAAGCTCAGGTGGCAAAGGTGGATTATATTTTAAAGAAACTGAATCTGGAGATGGGAATGACACTTTTGGATATCGGATGCGGCTGGGGATTTCTATTAATGCGGGCTGCACGGCGATATGGCGTAAAGGGTGTGGGAATCACCTTGAGCAAGGAACAGTATGAGCAGTTTTCCAAGGAGATTAAGGAGCAGCATCTGGAGGATCGGCTGGAAGTGCGGCTGATGGATTATCGTGAGCTTGATCAAAGCGGACTGGAATTTGACCGGGTAGTCAGCGTGGGCATGATTGAGCATGTAGGGCGGGGAAATTATGAATTGTTTTTAAAAAATGCTGCCCAGGTACTCAAGCCAGGAGGTCTGTTTCTCTTGCATTTTATCAGTGCTCAGGAAGAACATGCAGGGGATCCGTTTATCAGAAAATACATTTTTCCAGGCGGTGTGATACCCAGTCTTCGGGAGATTGTCAATCTGATGCCGGAATATCAGTTTCGAACCTTAGATGTGGAGAGCCTGCGCAGGCATTATACAAAGACGTTATTGTGCTGGAGGGAAAATTTCAGAAAGCATAAGGAGACCATTGGAGCAGAACGGGGTGAAGAATTTGTGAGAATGTGGGAGCTGTATCTTGCATCCTGTGCAGCGGCATTTCATCAAGGAGTGGTGGATCTTCATCAGATTTTGATGTCCAAAGGGGTGAATAATGAACTGCCTATGGTACGTCCGGGTGGATAAATAGAAGGAAAAGAAGTTCTGCTGTTGACAAGAAGGGAGGCTTACATTACAATAATGCAAAAGATTTCATGACAAAGGTCGTGTGGAATGGAGGGAAGGATGATTCGGTGCTGTATATTTGATCTGGACGGAACCTTATTAAATACCCTGAAAGCGCTTACTTACACTACCAATCTGGTGTTGGAGCACTTTGGGTATGGTCCGGTTGACGAAGAAAATATGAAGAAGTTTGTAGGGGATGGCTATAAGATGCAGTTAGAGCGGGCTTTGCGCCATGCAGGGGATGAGACCTTAAAACACCATAAGGAGAGCCTTTCGGTGTATACAGAGTTGTTTGCAAAGCATTGTCTGTATCAGGTAGAGCCATATGATGGAATCCGTGAGCTTCTTGCCGGGCTGAAAGAGAGGGGAATGAAGCTTGCCGTGCTGTCTAATAAGCCCCATGCCAGGACTGTGGAAAATATTGAGTCTGTGTTTGGAAAGGATTATTTTGATGTGATTGCAGGGGAAATGCCGGAAGTACCAAAAAAGCCGGATCCTGCAGGGGTGATGAGGATTTTGGAAAAGCTTGGGATAGAACCAGAGGAAAGTTTGTATTTTGGAGATACGAATACAGACATGAAGACCGGGCTGGGAGCTGGGCTGATTACAGTGGGCGTGACCTGGGGATTTCGGGGCAGAGAGGAGTTGGAGGCGTATCATCCACAGTTTGTGATTGACCATCCACAGGATGTATTTGAGAGGATTCTTTAAAGAGGTCAGGAAATTCTGTTTATTTCCGCAAACAAGGAGACAGGTGCCGTATTTTAGAAGGTTTATTAAAATGCTGCGGTTAATATTTTAATTCGCAGCTTTTTTGCGTTTTTTCTGAAGGTGTGATGATTAGAATAAGTACTGAGTGCAACACAATATATAATTGTGTTGCACTCAGATTACTCCGTAATAATAACACTCTTTTTGCCACATTGCAAGGTTTTTTCGACCAAAAAGGTTAAGATTTTATGGAAAAACGGGGTGAAATTTCTTAAGAAATCATTATTTCGACCGTTTTTGCAAGAGAAGTTTGTGCGGGTTTTCAGTCTTGTTTTCTATGCAGTGCTCTAAAATGTCCAGAGCGGTAAAATCCTTGTGTTTTCAACGTTTCTCATGTTTTTAACAGAGGCAGTGAGTGCAACACAATTATATATTATGTTGCACTCACAGATTATTTGCCAAAGAGATAAATCGTTTAAGGGGAACAGTAAAAATTATATCTATGGCAGAGTATTCATACAAAACCGGGAAGGGAAATAGTGAGCCTTGAGGCTGCTTTTCTATGAAAGGGGTCATAATAGCTGTGGCATTGTCATGGCATTTGCTGTTCGGGTCGTTGATATTTTTGACCGGAAATGGCGAAGCTTGCCCTTTTCACAGTTTAACTAGTTGTTTTCTAAAGATAGAGGAGAGGAATTATGCTATGGTATGTGCTGCAGACGAAAACCGGTGAGGAGGAAAAGCTGGCAGGGCTGATACAAAGGCTGGTTCCGGGACATTTATATGGAGAGTGCTTTGTAGTGTACCAGGAACAACTTTGGAGGAGGCAGCAGCAGAACCTTGTTCATGTGAAACGGGTGTTTCCTGGATATGTATTTATTACTTCTAAAGAGCCGGAGGCTCTATTTTTTTGTCTGAAGAAGGTTCCGGCTATGGCTAAGCTGATAGCAGACGGTGAATCGTGTTTTCTTTTTGTGGAGAGAGAGGAAACTGAGTTTTTAAAAAAGATTATGAATGAGGATCATATAATCCGTCTTTCTTATTTATCAACCGATGAGAAAGGAAGGATTCATCAAGTATCAGGGCCATTGAAAAGCTGTGTGCAGCAGATTGTGCGGTGCCGGTATGGGAAGCGGCATGTACTGGTGCGGTTAAAGCTGCTTGGAGAGGAAAAGACTGTGCTGCTGGGAATTATTCTGAAGGAAGATATTTGCCAGGAGCTGCGGTATGGAAAGGTGGAAGCAGGGATTCGGCTTCCTGAGCGGTATCAGATTAAAGAGGCAGATGGGGCTTTTATGCAGCAGGAGTTTTTGCCGGGAGATATGGTCACCGTGATAAGCGGAGGTTTTCAGGGAATGACCGGAATGGTGTACAGGGTGAAAAATCATATGGTAAAGCTGGGAATCCGTCTTTTTGGACAGGACATGGAGATTGAAATGACAAAGGAGATTTTGCAGAAATATCAGAAAACCATACATTAAAAGGAGAAAAGGTTCATGTTATGGTATTTATTAAAAACATGGGAGGGAAGGGAAGACGAACTGGTGAGAGATATTCGCAGAGAAATCCCGTCATATCAATATAAAGACTGTTTTGTGATTTACCAGGAGAGAATCTGGAGGAGACAGCAGAAAAGCATTATACATTTGGAGCGGCTGTTTCCAGGATGTGTGTTTCTTACCTGTGAGGATTGTGACAGAGAGAGTTTTCTTGCGCTTAGCGCAAAGTTGAATGAGGATAGAGGAAAAGGAATGGCATGGGGCAGTTTTTCCTTATTGCCTATGATGAAAGAAGACGGGGATTTTTTAGAAAAAATATCGGGAGAGGATCATGTGGTAAGGCTTTCTTATGTAGAGAAGGATAAAAACGGAAAGATTGACCAGGTGTTAGGCCCTTTAAAAAGATGTGCTGGTCAGGTTGAGCGGTATCAGTTTAAAAAACGGTATGCTATGGTACGCCGCAGATTATGGGGGGAGGAACAGGCTATTGTGATGGGGATTATGCTGAAGGATGACAGGGGGCAGAAGCTTATAAAAGATAATGCAGAGGTTTTGGAAAAGACGGCAAAGATGTCTGAACTATGGGAAGTGAAATCAGAAGCCGGCACATTTTGAGGAGTTATTTTCTAATGGAAAAGGCTATGGACAATAACTACGAACAATATAAACGAATGGTCAAATTTATATTCAGTGTGATTATGCTTTCTTTAGAGATGTCTGCATTCTGGTACGTATGGCTCCATTTTTATAATGAAAAGATGGAGACACCCTATAACCGGAGCGGTCATTGGCTTATGGTGGCAGTGTACGGGATATTTCTTGTATTGTTTAATATTCTTTATGGCGGCTGGAAGGTAGGTTATCTGAGAACCGGAAATATGATTTATTCCCAGTTCCTTGCTGTTCTCTGTGCCAATGCTATGGCTTATCTCCAAATCACATTATTGACCAAATCATTTCAAAATATAGCGCCTTTGTTAGTCATGACAGGCGCGGAACTTTTGATGATCAGTATTTGGAGCTTTCTCTCCACCAGAATGTATCGCTTTCTTTATCCGCCGCGGAGTGTGCTGCTGATCTATGGGGAGCATCCGGTGGCGGGCCTGATGGGAAAGATTTATACCAGAAATGATCGTTTTGTGATCGGGGAGACGATTCATGTATCAAAAGGAATTGCTCTGATTAAAGAAAAGATCCATGGATATGAAGGGGTAGTAATCTGTGATCTTCCATCCCATATGAGGAATGTGATTTTAAAATATTGCTACGAGAAAGGGATTCGTACCTACACAACTCCCAAAATATCCGATGTGATTATAAGAAGCGCAGAAAGCCTGCATTTATTTGATACCCCTCTTTTGCTGTCCAGAAATAACGGGCTTTCCTTTGACCAGCGAGTGGTGAAACGGGGGATGGATCTGGCGTTGTCCATGACAGCGCTTCTTTTATTGTGTCCGGTTTTTCTTGTGACAGCCATAGCCATCAAGCTGTATGATGGAGGTCCTGCTTTTTATGTTCAGGAGCGGTGCACAAAAGGGGGGAAGGTATTTCGGATCTATAAGTTCCGCAGCATGGTTGTGGATGCGGAAAAGGATGGACGCTCGGTTCCGGCCACAGACCAGGATCCCAGGATCACACCAGTGGGGAGAATAATCCGTGCCACAAGAATCGATGAGCTTCCTCAGATATTAAATATTATAAAAGGAGATATGAGTATTGTAGGACCCAGGCCGGAGCGGGTGGAGCATGTAAAACTATATACTAGGCAGATACCAGAGTTTGCCTATCGGATGAAAGTGAAAGGTGGGCTGACCGGGTACGCGCAGGTCTATGGGAAGTATAATACTACGGCTTATGATAAGCTGAAGCTGGATTTGATGTACATACAGAATTATTCTCTGCTGTTGGATGTCCAGATTATTTTTAAGACCGTGAAGATTTTATTTATGAGAGAGAGTACAGAAGGATTTGGGGCGGAGGATGCGGCGGCAGTGGCAGGTGGGGAGGAAAGAAACTATGACAATTAAGATTAGAAAAATTGAAAGAGATAGTTATTTTGCATTTTTTCTTTCAACAACAATATGGTTTACTCCTTTTCGCACATTTGCTATAGAGGTTGGGGATATATGGTATTCAGGGATTGGCAGGCCAATAAGTAAGATTATGATTTTGTGTTTTCTTATATATGCATTTATTCCGTTTTGCAATTATGTTCGAGTCAAGAGATGGGATGTGATTATTTTTTTGTTTATTCTTTTTCAATGGCTTCGGAGTTTGGTGTTTCATGCGGATTACACAGTTAGCTACGTTAGTATATTACTTGACTTTTTGGTTAAATGTGTGCCGTTCTATTTTATTGCACAGAATACAACTAATTGGAAAATGGTAAAAGAATATTTTTATAAAGCAGGGACCCTTAGCATTCTTTTGATGTGCGGATTGACATTGATGAAAGAAAGATTTGGGGGGGGGATTTTCAATGATACAGATAAATATTCTATGTTTTATGGTTTGCTAATTGGAAGAAGTGTTATAGTTAAATGTATAGAATTTTTTGATACAAAAAAATTTCGTGTACTATTATTTATTGTATTGTCTATAGGATTAATGATTCTTTATGGGACACGTACACCAATAGTATGTGTTGCTTTTTTGTTTTTTATGTTTTTTATGAAAATAGTAGCAGAATATATAAAAAGTGGAAGGATTATTATTAAGCATGATTCTTGGAAATTAGTGTTTGCTTTTATGATGATATTACTAATAGGAAGTGCTTTTATAATAATGATGAGAGCTAAAACTATGGATACAATGGCTCCAGGAGAAAGGATTTTATATACCATCTCAAACGGAAAATTTTTTAAGTCAGAAGGCAGAACGAATATTTATAATGCTGCAAAACAGGTGATTTTAGAACATCCATTGTTTGGCACAGGACTCATAGGTGAACGTATTGAAATTGTGAAAGTTTTAGGGATTTCAGCAGACGAGTTTACTGGATATTATGCTCATAATTTGTTTATAGAGTTTGTATTACAGACAGGGATTCTATTAGGGGGTGGTTTGATTATTTTGACTTTGTTGATTTGCTTTAATGGTTTATTTAGAACATTCAATGGGGATAAATGTCTGGTTTATATGTACTTGATTAGTTTTGGAGTGGGATCTTTAATGCTTTCTGGGACAGCAATAAGAGTTGCAGAATTTTGGATATTTTTTTCAATAGGAATCAGAGATTTGATAGAAAGATACGGTAAAAATATGAAAAAAGTTTATTTGAGGATTGATAAATATGTTTGATTTTGTAAAGGATAATGTAAAAGTATCAATTATTATTCCTATGTACAATACAAAAAATTTGTTGTCAGAAACGATAGAATCCGTTTTTTCTCAAACTTATAAAAATTGGGAAATGATTATTGTTGACGATTGTTCTACAGATGGATCTTATGAATATGCAATGACATTTTCAAAGAAAGATCAGAGAATAAGAGTTTTTAAACTAGATTGTAATTCCGGACCAGGAGCGGCAACAAAATATGGTTTTGAAAAAGCAAAGGGAGAGATTATTGCTTTTCTCGATAGTGATGATTTGTGGATGCCGGTTAAGCTTGAACGTCAGATAAAATTTATGGGTGACCACCATTATGAATTTACTTGCACAGACTATGAACAGATTAATGAAAAAGGTGAACATATTGGAAGGACAATTTACTGCAAAGGACAGGCAGATTATAAGGCAGTGCTTAGAACTTGTCCTGTGGGATCTTCTACAGTGATGATTACGTCGGATTTATTGAGAAAAGTTGAGATACCAACTATCAGGAAAAATAACGATTATTCTTTGTGGCTGAGGATATTAAAAGTATATCCTTATGTTTACGGAATGCAGGAGACTTTAATGCAGTATAGAATATGGCCTCAATCTATTTCCTACAATAAATTGAAAAAGGTAAAGTACTCATGGAAAGTATTTCGGGAATACGAAGGGTTTTCTGTAATGATTTCCGTTTTTTTGATTCTGGAATGGGCTTTTATAAAAATTATGAAGATCAAATAATTGAGGACAAAAGAATAATATTAAGAGGAAGATAGGTTTATGAAAATTCAGCTAATGAATGTGCAGAGACAGCACGAAGAATACGCGAAAGAATATGAAGATGCTGTATTAAATGTTCTTCGGAGCGGATGCTATATTGGTGGAGAGGAAGTGGATGCTTTTGAGAGGGAATTTGCAGAATACCAGGGAGCCAGGTATGGGATATCATGTGGAAATGGAACCGATGCGCTTATTTTGGCATTGCGTGCCCTAGGGATTGGAAGGGGAGATGAGGTGATAACAGTTTCCTGGACATTCTTTGCCACAGCAGAAAGTATTGCTGCGGTTGGTGCTGTACCGGTATTTGTTGATGTGGATCCAGTCACCTATTGTATGGATACTAATCTGGCAGAAGCAGCGATAACCAGGAAAACAAAGGCGCTGCTCCCGGTTCATTTTTATGGGAACTGTACTAATATGGAAGCTCTTAGGGATATAGCCCATCGATACCATATAAAAATCATTGCGGATTGTGCACAGTCAGCAGGAACACGTTATAAAGGAGAGCGCAGGAAAACTCTTGGTGATGTTTCCTGCTTTTCATTTTTTCCAACGAAGAACCTTGGCGGTGCCGGAGACGGGGGAATGATCCTGACAGATGATGAAAGGATTGCACAGACTTGCAGGGCATTAAAAATTCATGGAGCAGGGAAAAATGGTTTAGATGTATTAAGGCAGCAATATCAGATGGAAAAGAAAGTGTTTCCAAGTCATATACCAGTTGGGGAGTCTAAATATTATAACTATTTGGTTGGATATAATTCACGGTTGGATGCGGTTCAGGCAGCAATTCTTCGAAAGAAATTAAAACATATGGAAATGTTTGTTTCTGGAAGACGAAGGAATGCCAGGATATACCAGAAAGCATTAAAGGATACGGGATATCTTACACCTGTGGAAGAATTGGACACAGATCATTCCTACTATATTTATGCATTAAAGCATCCAAAGGCGGATGTAATAAAAAAGCAGCTTATAGAAGATGGAGTGTCATGCGGCACATATTATCCAGTTCCTCTACATTTGCAGGGGGCTTTTGCAGAATTGGGATATCAGGAAGGAGATTTGCCTATAACAGAAGAATTAGTCAGAACGACTTTTGCGATTCCTGTGTTTCCGGAACTGAGGGATGAGGAGCGGGAATATGTGATTGACAGATTGATTAGAATTGAAAAGGCGTTATAGATATTAAAAAAGGGGATGATTCACAATGAAATATGCATTGATTGGATGTGGACGTATAGCAAAGAATCACATGAAGGCGGCTTGTCATAATAATCTGGAGATGATTGCTGTGTGTGATGTAAAGATGGATGCTATGAATGCCATTCTTGATTTATATGAACTGGGAAATAGAGGATCTATCAAAAAATATGAAGATTATCAAAAGCTGATTGATGAAAATCCAGAATTGCAGCTTGTAAGCATTGCAACAGAAAGCGGATCTCATGCAAAGATAGCCTTGTATTGTATTAAACATGGAATCCATGTCATTATTGAAAAACCAATAGCAATGTCAATGGAGGATGCAAAGGAAATAATCTTACAAGCACAAGAGCATAAAGTAAAAGTTTGTGCATGCCATCAAAACAGGTTTAATCTCGCAGTACAAAAAATGAAACACGCACGGGATGAGGATCGTTTCGGAAAGATTTCCCATGGAAGTATCCATGTCCGCTGGAATCGAAACAGGGAATACTACAAACAGGCAGAGTGGAGAGGAAAGTGGGGATCCGATGGAGGCGCTTTGATGAATCAATGCATTCATGGAATTGATCTGATTCGGTGGATAATTGGGGATGAGATTCAAGAGGTTTATGGCGCAACAAGGCAGAGATACCATGAGTACATGGAAGCGGAAGATGTGGGAATGGCTCTGATACAGTTTAAAAGCGGAATTGTGGCTACGATTGAAGGTAGCGTAAATGTGTATCCTAAGAATCTTGAGGAAACACTTTTTCTTTTTGGAGAAAAGGGAACCGTGAAATTAGGAGGAACATCTACAAACAATATTGATATATGGGAGTTTTCCGATAAAAATGATGGGGATAAAGATTTGCAGGGTTTGAAAGAGGAAACATGTAATGTATATGGAAATGGGCATATAAGCCTATTTCGAGACATGATGGAAGCGATTGAAAAAGATAGGGAACCATATGTAAATGGAGTAGACGGACGTAATGCACTGGAATTGGTGCTGGCAATTTATAAGAGTCAAAAGACAGGAAAACCTGTAAAGCTTCCACTAGAGGAATTTTCTAGTAATGATATGGCAGGAGAATTTAACGAATGAAAGAACGATTGCTAAATAAGATTAAAGAGAAAAGTATTATTGTAGGTGTAGTAGGACTTGGATATGTGGGACTACCCTTGGCAGTGGAGAAAGCAAAAGCAGGATTTAAAACCATTGGTTTTGATGTACAGGAATCAAAAGTTGAGATGGTAAACTTAGGAAAGAATTATATCGGCGATGTAGTAGATTCTGATTTGAAAAAATTGGTAGATAAAAAAATGCTTTCTGCAACTACGGATTTTTCTTTTATTAAAAACGCTGATTTTATTGCAATTTGTGTTCCTACTCCATTGGATAAGCATCAAGAACCGGATATCAGTTATGTAAAAAACTCAGTTCAGGCAGTGGCACAATTCTTAAAAAAAGATACCATGGTTGTATTGGAATCTACGACTTATCCGGGAACAACAGAGGAATTAATTAAACCTATATTAGAAAAGAATTCAGGATTAAAGTGTGGAAAAGATTTTTATCTTGGTTTTTCGCCAGAACGTGTTGATCCAGGAAATTTGATTTACAAAACAAAAAATACTCCCAAAGTAGTGGGGGCTGTTGGCAGAGACGCAACGGAAGTAATTGCGGCCATGTATCGTGCCGTATTAAGGGGGGATGTATGTGAAGTATCTTCACCGGCTGTAGCTGAGATGGAAAAGATTTTGGAAAATACATATCGTAATATTAATATAGGATTGGTGAATGAAATAGGAAGGCTTTGTCATGAGATGGGAATCTCCATATGGGAAGTGATTGATGCAGCGAAGACAAAACCCTATGGATTTCAGCCGTTTTATCCAGGGCCAGGGCTTGGTGGACACTGTATACCTTTAGATCCATATTATTTGACATGGAAGGCACGAGAATATGGTTTTCATACAACTTTGATAGAAAACAGTATGGTTATTAATGATGGACAGCCAATGTATTGTGTAGAACGTGCTATGCATATTTTGAATCATCAAAAAAAAGCAATTAACGGAGCCCGGATTTTGGTATTGGGCATAGCATATAAACAAGATATTGATGATTATAGAGAGAGTCCGGCGATTCGTGTGATACAAGAATTGGAAAAGGTTGGCGCTGATGTAGATTATCATGATCCTTGGATTCAGGAATTTCAAGAAAATGGAAGAATCGTAAAGGGTATACCACAGATAGACGAGAAGATTGTGTCTGGCTATGATTTGATTATGATTACTGCTGCTCATTCTAATGTAGATTATGAAATGATTCAAAGAAGCGCCAAACTAGTTTTTGATACGAAAAATGTTACGAAAAATTTGAAAAACAGAGATAACATCGAAATTTTGTGAAATAGAGGCACTTTATGAAAGTTGTTACAGTAATTGGAGCCAGACCTCAATTTATTAAAGCAGCCGTAGTCGGGCGTGAACTTAGAAAGAAGCATAAAGAGGTTTTGGTACATACAGGTCAGCATTATGACTACAATATGTCAGAACAGTTTTTTGAGGAGTTGGATATTCCAAGGCCCGATTATAATATGGGAATATCGGGCGGAAGCCATGCACAAATGACAGGAAAAATGATGATGGCAGTAGAAACTATATTAAAAAAAGAAATGCCAGATTGGCTTCTGGTTTATGGAGATACGAATTCTACGTTGGCTGCAGCATTAGCTGCGGCCAAATTGCACATGAATATCTGCCATGTAGAGGCAGGAGCCAGAACGAATAGTTTCACAAATCCAGAAGAAATTAACCGTATTTGTACCGATCATATATCAACACTTTTGTTGGCTAGTACAAAAAGCGGAATGGTTAGTATGGCAGCAGAAGGATTATCAGATAGAGGTCAACTGGTAGGGGATCCTATGTATGATGCTTTTTTGAAATACAGTCAGAATCAGGAAATGAGAAATAGTATAGTTTCTTTGTCAGATGGGATAGTCTACAAAATTCCGCCAGAATATTATTATCTGACTTGTCACCGTGAGGAAAATACCAATGAAGATAACAATTTATTAGAAATTTTTAAAGCAATGGAACAGTTAGATGCTCCAACCATATACCCGGTCCATCCCAGAAACAAGGAAAGGGCGTTGCGTTTGCAGACAGATTATCATTTTAAAAATATTCTCTTAACTGAGCCGGTAGGGTACTTAGAAAGCCTTTGGCTTGTAAACCATGCAAAAAAGATTGTGACAGATTCAGGAGGATTACAAAGAGAAGCATTTTTTGCTTGTAAAAAATGTGTTACTATACTCGATTTTGTTTGTTGGCCAGAGACTATGGTGGATGGACGCAATGAACTGGCAAAGCCAGACGCTGAAGATATTTTGAATAAAATGGAAAAGAAACAGTGGATCGATGAAAACTATCTGCCTTTTGGAAATGGAAAATCAGCAGTAAAGATTATAGCAGCAATGGAGAATACAAAATGAAACAAAAGTACTTTGTACATGAAAGCAGCTATGTAGATGACGGAGTGGAAATTGGAGAAGATACAAAAATATGGCATTTTTGTCATATTCAAAAAGGTGCTAAGATAGGGAAGAACTGCATACTGGGACAAAATGTCAATATATCTAATAATGTTAAGATTGGGCATAATGTGAAAATACAAAATAATGTATCTATTTATGAAGGGGTTGAATTAGAGGACGGGGTATTTTGCGGACCATCTTGTGTTTTCACAAATGATCTGACACCGCGGGCTGAATATCCAAAAGGTTCAGAAAAGTACAAAAAAACTTTAGTAAAACGTGGCGCCACCATTGGAGCTAATGCCACTATTTTATGTGGGAATACGATTGGAATGTATGCTATGATTGCAGCAGGTACGGTTGTGACAAAGAACGTGCCGGATTATTGTATTGTTGCAGGGGTTCCTATGCGGATTATTGGAAAGATCGATGAGAGAGGAAATAAGGTAGACCTATGATATTATATTTAAAAGAGCTTATAAAATCATACATTTATCAAATTGTTGGTTCTAAAATGCATAGATTTCATACACCGATGGAACAAGTGATGAAATATCTCAGATACAGTCGGTTGCTTCCTGCAAAGGGATGTACTGCTTTAGAGATGTTTGGCATGTTTGGACTATGGCATACCAAAGATTATGTAAAAGTTGTGGAGCATATTGATTTTTTTGAAATAGACAAAAATATTATTAAATATGCCAAAAAGAGTTTTCGTAAAGAAAATATGGATTTTTATTGTGCAGATTCTATTGAATATATAAAAAACACCAATAAAAAATATGATCTTGTAATTGCTGATCAGCCAGATTGCCTGGATCTATATGAAAAAGAAACAGGAATCCCAACCTTTTTGGAATATATGTTTAGAGTATCAAAGGAAAATAGTATATTAGTATTTAATATACGCACAAAATGTTTGCCTAAATCGAAAAAAATAAAAGAGAAGATTTATGCTATCGCAACAAGGGAAATAAAAGAAATATTTTTTGTAGTGAGGCATAAAAAGTTAACATACGTAGTTGTGGCATTAGGGAGATGAAATTAAGTGGAGAATAGGACAGATTATTGTAATTGTTTGTTTGAACAGCCCTGGTGGCTTGATCTTGTTGCTCCAAAACAGTGGAATGAAGAAATAATAAAAAACAATAAAGATGAAGTGATTGCCAGGATTGCCTATGTAAAAGGGGAAAAAAGTATTTTTATGCCTAAAATGACTCAGTGCATGGGGATATGGGAGAGTTCTCAAATCAAGAGTAATTATGGAGAAAGAAAGCGAAATTATTATAAATTATTTGAAGAAATAAATAAAAACAAAAGTGTAGAAATATGTTTAAATCCATCTAATGAGTATGTACTTCCCTTTAGATGGATGGGGTATAGGATGGAACCTAAGTTTACATACCGCATCAATAATCTATCCGATTGTAATGAACTATACAGCAGATTTAATAAAAGAGCAAAACGAAATATTCGGTGTGCTCAAAAGGAAGTGAAAATTTATACAGAAACAGATTTGGAACGGTTGTGGAAAACTCTTGATAAAACATTTCAGGCACAAAACAGAAAGAATCCTATGCCAAAAGAATTGATTTATAAAATAGTAAAATATTGTGATGAAAATGATCATGGTAAATATATAGAGGCTCGTGACGGCGCAGGAAATACACATTCTTGTGCCTATTTTGTTTATGATGAGAAAGTTTGCTACTATTTGATAGGAGCTTCGGATAGTGATTTCCGAAATAGTGGGGCTCAAAGCCTGGTTCTTTGGGAAGGAATACAATTTGCAGCTCAAAAATCATGTATATTTGATTTTGAGGGATCTATGATTGAGGGTATAGAAAATTTTTTCAGACAATTTAATAGTGTTTGTACTCCTTACTATGTGATTAGAAAGAATGGATTGATTAAGGACATTGAATTGGAAGCAAAAATGAGAATCAAAAAAATAATAGGATATAAAATATAAAAGGATCAGACAATGGAGAAAGATATAAGAATTTGTCACTTTACAAGTGTGCATGATGCACATGACGATAGGATATATTTAAAAGAATGTATTTCTTTGCAAGATGCAGGATATAAAGTATTTATTGTGGCAAAAGGAAAAAGCAAAGCGGAAAATGGAATACAGATTATAGGATGCGGAAAACCAAAAAACAGAGCGGAAAGAGTTCTTTTATTTTCACGAAAGATATACAAGGAGGCAAAAAAATTAGATTGTGATATCTATCATTTTCATGATCCAGAATTGCTCCATTACGCTTTAAAGTTGAAACGTTGTGGTAAAAAAGTAATATTTGACAGCCATGAGGATGTCCCGGCACAAATACTAGATAAAGGATGGATTCCTTTTATTTTTAGAAAGGTGCTTTCTGCTTGTTATCGTATCTATGAAACATACGTTGTGAAGCGAATTGATGCTGTGATTGCGGCAACCCCACATATTGGAGAACAATTTAAAGACCGCGCGAACAAAATAGTGGTAATTAATAATTATCCTAAATTAGATGATATCGTTTTTCATGATACTCCGTTTGAACAACGAGAGGCGATTATATGTTATGCAGGCGGCATTGATGAAATTCGAGGCGAGAAAGTAATGGTAGAAGCAATGAAGGATTTGGATGGAACCCTTGTTTTAGCAGGGAAGGTTAAGGGGAAAATATACAGGGGGGGGTAAAATATATGGGGTATATTGATAGAAATGCTGTAAATGAACTTTACGGACAGGCAATAGCAGGTCTGGTGCTTCTATTGCCGACAGCAAATTATAAGAACTCTTTGCCAATTAAAATGTTCGAATACATGGCAGCAGGAATTCCGTTTGTAGCATCAGATTTTCCCTTGTGGAGAGAGATTGTAAGTACTTATCAATGCGGATTTTGTGTGCCGGTGGATAATAAAGAGAAAATACAGCAGTATATAGCTTATCTTTTATCTAATAGAAAGGATGCTGAAAAGATGGGAAGGAATGGACGCAGGGCAGTTGAACGCTTGTATAATTGGAAAATAGAAAGCATGAAATTAATAGAACTCTATGAAAGTATGAACTTTTGATCAAACGGAAATAGAATTAGACCGGGGAAAATATGATTAAATACATAGGTAGCATAAAAAGAAAAAAAGTGAATGAGTTATATGGTAAAAGCCGGGCGGGAATTGTTTTGTATCAGCCAGCGGCCAATCATTTGGACTCGCAACCGATCAAACTGTTTGAATACATGGCAGCAGGATTGCCAGTAATAGCATCAAACTTTCCATTATGGAAAGAGATTGTTGAAAATAATCATTGTGGGATTTGTGTAGACCCAACTAATGTATGTGAAATAATTACAGCATGTAATTTTTTTTTGAAAGAAACAAAAGTTGGGAAACAAATGGGAATGGCAGGACGGAAGGCTATAGTTGAACAGTATAATTGGGACAACGAGAGTTTACATTTGATTAATTTATATCAGGAACTTTAAAGGCAGAAAAAGAAAAATATAAAGGTTGGAATATGAAGCAAAATAGAAAGCGGAAGAGAAAACTCGTTTTAAAAATTGCGGCAAATACATGGGAAAATGCCAGCAGAGACATCAGGGAGTTATCAGTTGTACAGGAATTAGGAGCAGATGTTTTGGTAATGGCAAAGGGAGATAAATCAGGGATTCAGGAAAAAGTCAGGGGATTTTCGGTTTATCGAATGTCTACAAGACCATTGGGGAAATATTTTCCAAAAGGGATAAATAGAATCGTATCTGTTTTTACCTGGGCTTACCAGGTGAAAAAAATTAAGCCGGATGTGATTTCAGGACATAATTTAGTGCCTTTATTTATTGGTTGGTTATCCTTTTGCTTCCAGAAAGAAAAGAATCGGCCGAAATTGGTTTATGATTCTCATGAATTTACAATTTATGATGGAGAAAAGACCAGATTACAAATGTTTTTTACA
This sequence comes from uncultured Lachnospiraceae bacterium, assembly GCA_910586205.1. Classification (GTDB taxonomy): domain Bacteria; phylum Bacillota; class Clostridia; order Lachnospirales; family Lachnospiraceae; genus Brotaphodocola. Next base: position 38,031 of record CAJUGD010000004.1, read on the forward strand.
AAATGCCTTGAGGGATTTCTTATCAGAAAGTGCGCTTTTACTATTGAAGTAAATGATCTGATTGCTGATGAGGTACAGAGGATCCATAAACTGAATATACGTCCAGTTGTGGTTCGTAATATTCCTGAAAAGTGGGAAGTTGATCCCGTTGTTTGTCAAGAAGTCCGTAAGCAAATCATGTCTTCCTTTGAGGGGGGGGGTAAAGAGTATTTCCTTTTGATGTACCATGGAGGAGTAATGCCAGATCGAGGAATTGAAAGATTGATTTACCTTGTTTCTATAAACCCTGAATTAGCGGCAATCATTTTAGGGGATGGAGAAGAACCTTATATAAAAAGTTTAAAAAAGAGGGTTCAGAAGCTATTGGTATCTGATAGGATTTGTTTTTACAGGGCAGTACCACAGACAGAGCTTTGGAAATACGTGGGAGCAGCAGATCTGGGAATGATTTTGGCATCATCAATTAACAGGAATTATTTGTATTCCCTTCCAAATAAATTTTTTGAAAATATTCAGTCAGAAACCCCTGTTGTTTGTCCGAATTATCCTGCAATGAAGCAGATTATTAAACATTTTGGGAATGGGGTGGTATGTAATCCAATTAAACTTTCTGAGATCAATCATTGTGTAGAACAGCTTAGAACAAATCCCAAATTGTACCAGAAGTATAAAACCAATACAAAAATAGCCAAAGAGATTCTCTGTTGGGAGAATGAAAAAAAGATATTAAAAAAGGCATATGCAGAGCTTCTTGGCTAATCAGGAGAGATTACCATGTGTAAAAATAAAAATACATTTTTAATGATGTATCATGGAGGGCTAATGCCAGAACGAGGAATTGAGACATTAATTGAAGTACTATCATTAGATTCCAGATTATATTTATTTTTGCTTGGCAACGGAAATGAAGATTATGTTGCTGAATTGATAGCTTTTGCTAAGAAAAAAAGGGTGGCGGAAAGGTTATTGATCCATGATGCAGTACCGCATAGTGAACTGTGGAAATATACAGGGGCTGCAGATGCAGGGATGATAACCGTGAAAGCTTCATGGAAAAGTTATTATTATATGCTTCCAAATAAATTTTTTGAAAATATACAATCAGAAACACCTGTAATATGTTCGAATTTTCCTGTTGTCAAAGCATTAGTAAATCAATATCAAGTAGGGATTCTCTGTAATCCAGACGATCCGAATGACATTATACAGTGTATATATAAGTTTTGGTTTAATCAGGAATTTTATGGGAATTGTAAAAAACATCTTTTACTTGCAAAGGAAGAACTTTGTTGGGAGAAAGAGCGGATAATATTAAAGGAAGCATATGAGAGGATTCTATAAGGATATTTACATAAGATCCAATTAACACATATTTTCTGCATGGATGATCGGGGATATATGGTATTTTCTATGGAAATTTTTATGAGAGAATTTGGAATTAAAGTATAGATAAGAATAAAATAGAATATGGAAGGTTGAAATAACAGAGGATAATTTCAATGAAACAGAACGTCGCAATTTATAATGACTATAAAAGGATAATGTTGTTTTTGGGAATGATTGTGTATAAATTTGCAACGGAATGGGGATATTATTTTATTCTTTCCGCAGACAAAGTGACATATCCCGTTAATTTTAGTATTGGAAAATATATAAATGGGTGGATGTGGTGCTTGATTCTGTTCCTTGGAATACGGCATGAAAAGAGAGAAGCATCTGTGTTTATGCTCTATCTGCTCTATGTTTCACAGGTTATACCAATTACTTGTGTATATGCTTTAAGAAATGAAAGCGCAATTTACTATAATCTTACTTGTTTTGCTATTCTAAATGCAGAACTGATATTGGGATGGGTAGAAGATCTACAGTTTAAATGGAAAAATAATTATTCAAAATATATGATTTGGGTATTTATCATAGCTTTAGTATTCCTTTTAATTAAAATTTTTAGAGGAAATGGTTTCCCAACATTAATTGCACTTAATATTTACAAGGTTTATGAACTAAGAGACTCAGGATCATTCCAGTTAGGAAAATATGGGTCTTATTTGCTGAATTGGATGATAGGAGCCATTATACCGTTTTTAATCGCAAGATATGTTAATGAAAAGAATTATATAAGAACAGCATTACTCTGTGCAACTGTATTTATATTATATCTGTATACAGGGCATAAAAGCTATTTGTTTTCTATTCCATTAGTAATCGGATGTTCTTTTTGGATGAAGAAAAAATATCCATATGAAGAAATTTATATATCATTTATGTATGGATTTACCGTTTTAGTTGTACTTGCTTGTTTTTCTCCAATATTAAAAGAATTATTTTCTAAGATCTATTATTTAATAGGCAGAAGGGTGCTTTTATTTTCAGCAGTGAACAAATTCAAGTTTTATGATTTTTTTACATTAAATAAAAAATTAGGCTTATATGGAATCTTTCCACGTTGGATTTTACCAGTTACGGATCCATATAACGGACAAGTTGTAGAAAAGATAATTGCAGCAACTTATTATAATAAGCCGGATATGTACTGTAATACAGGTTTTCTAGCAGAAGGATATGCACGATTTGGTTACATTGGTATTTTTGCTGGAATGTATTTTTATATATTGGTTGTTAAAATTATGAGTCGAATGCAGAAATACGCAGGTTATGAGGTGACAGTCAGTGCTTTTGTATATCCGATGCTCATGCTTACAGATAGTTTTTTGATGGATTCTTTAGTACTGGGAAAATATTGGGTTATGGTGATGATTATGCTTATTTATCAGAAAAAGATGGGGGATATGAGGAAGAAGATAGTATGATATGGAAGAAAGGATTGACAAATATTACAGGTTCAGAATTTATTAAAAATATTATGATGTTGATTACGGGCAATATTATTGGTTATGGAATAAACTTAATTACTCTGCCAATTATTAGCCGTATTTATACACAAAGTGAGCTTGGAGAATATGAACTGATTCTTTCCTCTGCAGGAATATTTCTTGCTATTCTGCAGCTTTCAATGATGTTAGTTATTATGATACCAGAGGAGGAACATGAGGCAGTTATTATTAGTAAGATTATTTTGTATTTTACATTGTTTGGAAGCATATTGATTGTTGCAGTCCTTTTAGCATTAGCACCAGATATTCAATTCTTTCATGTTAATATATCATATAGTGGTGGTATTCTGCTGTTTGGTTTGTATTTGATTTTTTATAATTTGCAGAATATCTATTATTCTTTTACAAACAGGAAAAAGTTATATTCAATTTTATTGTGGAATCCTGTTTTGATGGCGGCAGCAAATGGTTTTTTTTCTATTGCATTTGGTCTTTGTGGTGGAGGAAGCGTTGGATATTTATTAGGAACTATTATTTCCTACATTGCTGCAATATTACATATGAAAAGACATGTGCAGCCCTTTGTGGATTCTGTTCGTATTTATGAGATAAAAGAGGTATTGGCAAAATATCGGGAGTATCCTTTGATTCAGCTTCCAGCAGCGTTAGTGTCAACTATAGCATTGCAGATACCTGCTCAATTTTTGGGGAGAATATTTTCAGCGGCTGTTTTGGGTGGTTATACAATGGCCTGCAAAATACTTACAGTTCCCGTATCTCTGCTGGCAGCTCCTGTAAATCGGGTATATTATCGTTCTCTGGTGGAAAAATTAGAAAACAGAGAAGAAGCAGGAAAATTTGCTTTTTCGTTGTTAAAAAATAATATTTTAATTGCAGTTGTTCCTATAGGATTGTTGATGGTATTTGGCGATAAGATTATTAGTATTGTTTTGGGTAGAGCTTGGAGGATTTCTGGGACCTATATTTTAATAATGGGAATGATGTATCTTTTAAAGTATTGCAGTGCATGCATGTCTGGAACTTTTGTGGCGGCAGGAAAACAAAGGATTAGCCTGTTTTTTTCTGTATTTACTTTATTCTTATATGGGGTATGGGGATTTATTATCTATAAAGTACAGATTGATGTGATAAGTGCAATTATATTATATACTGTTTTTGCTTCAATTCAAGAAATAGTGAATCTATTGCTTTGTATGTATTGTCTCCGGTTTCCGATGATGAAATGTTTAAAGTTTTTTTTGAATTACATTATAGGAAGTACGGCTATTATTTATTTGCTATATGGATTTAGAAGATGGATTGAATGGAGGTTTTTAAAGTGAAAATCACTTTTATAGGAATGGATGCTGTTTATTCTCTTAGACATTTGGAAGCCTTGGAAGAAAAGTTTGAAGTAGTATGTGTTATATGTGCAGCTTCTCGTAATTATCAGGGAAATGAGGAATTTTCGCATAGAAATATACTTTATAGAAATGCTAGAAAAAGAAAAATTCCATTCTATTTTGCAAAAAATCTATCTTCAGAAGAAATGGAAACGGTAATTAGAGAAATGCGATGCGATTTGATTTGCGTAGCCTCTTGTTCTCAGCTTTTAAAAAAGAATATTATAAATATACCAAGATTTGGTGTGATTAATGCTCATGGGGCAAAACTTCCATACTACAGAGGCCCTAATCCTGATTATTGGATTTTTTATTTTCAGGAAAAGGAAGGAGCCATTACAATTCATTTTATCGATGAGGGTGAAGATTCTGGAGATATTATACATCAAGAAATATTTGAAATTCCATTTGGTATGACAAGAAGGGAATACCGGTCATATATTTTATCTCATTCTCCCAGATTGATGCAGCAATCAGTATTAGAATTAGAAAAAGGTATAGTCAAAAGAGAAAAACAAAAAGAAATAAAAAGCTTTCGTGCTAGAAATTTGAAGCCTGAGGATAAATTAATAGATTTTAAAGAATGGGATGCAGGACACGCTTATCACTTTTTACGAGGAACTGATATGTTGGATAACCAATATCAACAATCAATTTGGAAAGTTTTTATTGTCGGTTACTCAGAAAAAGAAAGCGATATATTGAATAAAAGGAATACTATAATTTGTAAATCGGGGGGGTGTTTTACAGAAAAATATTCAGTTTCAAACGTTTGGCAAAGATTATTATACAAAAGAATTAGAATTACCTCTTTCTATTATTGAATAAAGGTGGTAGAAATATGAAAATTTATTCAATAATAAAAAGACTTTTGATGGGGCCAACAATTCATAAATCAATTTGTTTTGTTATGACAGAACAGACAATAAATATGGATATATTTTCTTTAAGAAATATAAGCATTGAGGAATTATATAAGGAAATATGCGACAGAGTGCTTGTGATTCGTGATAATAGTGTGAAATATGCTTTCGAAGAAATGTGCAGTGATTCAACAGCGATTATTGCAAAATATTGTGATACTATTGTAGGACATGCGGTTTTAAAACCATGGGGTATAAAGGGATATCAAGCTGATTTTTGGATGAATAAAAATTATATTCATTATTGTTATGTGGATCCTGAGTATCGAGGAAAGGGGATTTATCCTTATATGCTTGTTTATTTGGCAAGAAAATTATTTCAAAAAGAAGATGGAAGTAAGATCTATATTAGAGCGGATTATAAAAATTATTCTTCTATTCGAGGAATCGAAAAAGCAGGATTTAAATATTGGGGAATTTTAACGGAATATGGATGGGGAGACATTATTTTGTTTCGTAGGATTAGGCAAATATGAATTAAATAGTGAATTTATAAGATACGAAAAGACTATTAATAGCTAGTGAGGAAAATAGAGGGATGAACGATAGAATATATTCTAAATTAGGTCCAATTATTTATTATATTTTTTCTCTGCTACTTGGAGGAAATGAAGGGATAGATAAAATTTCCTATGGAAAAGAGATAAATATGAAAACCCTAGTAACAATAAAATCTTCAGGTTTTTTTGATGATAATATTTATATGACATCTAAAAGTCTTCCCAATATTCCTCTTGCAAAATGGCATGGTATTCCTCTGCTATTTGGTGAACCTAAGGAAGAAATAGTAGAAGGACATATGATTATTTATGCTGATATTATAGCATCGATTTTTTTTCTGATAAGCAGATATGAAGAAATTATGGTGACTGAGAATCGTGATGATCATGGACGATTTATGGGGCAAGGTAGTTTGCCGGGAAGGGAAGGATTCTTAGAACAGCCAGTTGTGGATCAATATGGGAAACAGTTCCGAGAACTTCTGCGAATAGTAGGAATAATGGTAAAAGAGCCTAATATGAAAGGGAAGATTTATTTGACACATGATGTAGATGTGCCTTGGAAGAAATGGAATTTAATATCTGCTTTACGAAACAGTATTGGATACACAAGACAAGCGCACAAATTGGCTTTGTGGCCGCTTCAAAATTTTTTTGGTGATTATAGTCATAATCCTTTTGATACTTTTGATTGGATGATTCAAATGGATACCATAGCAAAACAGGTTCAAGGCAAAAGATGTGAAACGATTTACTTTATAATTGGGGCATCTAAATCAGATAAATATACAGAAAGCTATATAGAAGATATAAAATCAAAAGAACTTGTTGAAAAATTGAAAAAACAATCAGATTTTGTTGGGTTACATATTAGTTATAGTGCAGGAAAAACATTAAATATAGAGGATATGAAGCAAGAAAAAGCAACATTAGAAAAGTTTCTTGAGAAACCTGTGAAACAAAGTCGTAATCATTACTTGTTATCAAAAAAACCTGACGCATTTCGTGATTTGATATCCATAGGAATAACAGATGATTATACGATGGGATATGCAGACCGGGTAGGATTTCGACTAGGAACAGCGCAATGTATTCGTTGGATTGATCCAGAGCGTTTGGAATTAACGAAGTTGAAATTACATCCTCTTATAATAATGGAGTGTAGTTTGTCTGCTAAAAACTATATGGGAATGAATCAAGAAGAATGTATGGAAAAAATTAAGATGTTGTACAAGAATTGTGAGTCTGTAAGGGGAGACTTCTGTGTATTATTTCATAATAGTGTTTTTATGCCAGGACCAAATTATTGGTTAAAGGAAGTCTATCAGAATATGATTGAAATGTTCAAAGAAAATCAGTGATTTTTTTAAATTTAGGAAGAAAATGAGGAAAAGCATGCCCATATATGATTTTAAAGAAGCAAAAGTAAAATATCGTCAATTTTGTAAGACGGAATCATCTGTTAATATTTATATGCTCGATTGGTATTTAGATGCAGTGACAGAAAATGAGGATGATTGGAGAGTTATTTTGATAGAGGAAAATGGGATGATTATGTCAGCGTTCCCGTTTGGATACCAAAAGAGACATGGGTTGTGGTACATATATTCACCATGGCAATGTGCGAGAATGGGATTGTGGATACGTAAGCGATCCTATCGAAGTAAGGAAGAAGAATTATCAGTATTAAATAATTACATTCAATATTTTATTGATCATCTTCCACCATACGATTCTTTTAAGATTGCATTTAGTGGGAACTTTAAAAATTGGCAGCCATTTTACTGGAACGGCTTTCTAGCAGAGCCAAGATATAGTATGATTATAAAAGAGAATACGGATGATTATATTTCTTATATTGGAAAATCAAGAAGGAATAGGATTCGAAGATCTCAAAGAAGATATAGGATACAAGAGAATCAATTATCAAAAGAAGAATATTGGGATTTCTTAGTAAAAACATATGATTCAAAAAGAAAAGTTTTAGATTATGATTCCGATAAATTTTTTAAATTATGGAATGCTTTGAATGATTATAATTCCTGTACAGTGCGCAGTATATTAAATGAGGATGGAGACCTGGTTTCTGTGAACATAGTTCTAGAAGATAATGAAAGATGTTATAATCAATTTGTAACACAAATGCAGGGAAAGGATACAGACGCAACTTCTTATGCAATTTATGAAGCAATAAACTATGCATTAAAAAAAGGAAAAATATATGATTTTGAGGGTAGTATGATAAAAGGTGTATGTGAGTTTAATAGTAGCTTTAATCCCGAATGGGAAGTTTATTATTTGATTTCACATTACAGCAGAAAATATAGGCTTCTAACTAATATAAAAGAAATATTTACTCATGTACTTAGGTCATGATAAAAGGACTTAAATTCTTCATTTGCAAGATAAGTTAGCAGAAAATGAGGAATTAGATAATAAATAAAGATTGGATTAATAGTTTGAAAACAATAGATATTATAAAAAGCTCGATTTTTTTTGTGATTTTTTTGTTATTCTAAAATTATTATCTTTTGGCCTTACAAATGACAAAAATTCTTATACAAGAATTAGCATCTATGAGTTGGAGAAAGAAGATAAAATTACATATTTGTGGCTGGGGGCTTCCAGGGTATATCGGGGAATAGATCCAAAGATTTTAGACAGTTCTTTAAATGCCATAACATTTAATGCAGGTTCGTCTTCTCAACGACCAGAAGACAGTTATTTTCTTTTGAAAGAAATATTGAAACATCATCAGGTTGAAAAGGTAGTCTATGATATCAATTATGTCATGTTTCAAAATTATCCTGGAGATTCGACTATTCGAACCCATATTCTGTTGGACTATATGCCGTTTGGCATAAATAAGCTTTTGTATGCCTACAAGGTTTTAGAAAGGCCGGAGTATGGGATTACGACCATCTCAAATATTGTGCGTTATAAGGAAGCTTGGAAAAATTCTAGACAGGTATTGCAAAATATAAAGATGCATTTATTGGATCAGTCTTATAAAGAATGCGAGTATCCTGCAGCATATTCTGACAGCGAGTGGTATGCAGGAAAGGGTTTTGTCTATTCAAATCAGGTTTATGAGTCCGGTGATTATGTTCAGGTTCCATGGAATAAGGAAGATTTGTATCCTTTACAATTAGAATATTTACAAAAGATGGTTTATTTATGTAAAAAATATGACTGTGACCTGTTATTGATTTCTTTGCCAGTATATCCTGGTTATCTTGAGAGGGAACCAGGATATCAGGATATTTATGATTTTTTTCATGATTTCGGCAAAAGAAATGGTATTGATTATGTGGATTTGAACCAGATTTCAATGCGTGAGTTGGGTTTGACGAAAGAAAGCTTTCAGGATGAGATGCATCTTAACGGAAAAGGCGCTGAGAGGATCAGCAGATATTTGGCAGACTATTTATCGGCGAGGGAAGAAAATGAGTGAACAGATTCAAATGGCTGCTTCTCCATTGGAGTATCCATTGGATTCGGAATATATTTTAAAAAAGAGAAAATCAATCAAAAGACAGTTAAAGTCCAGAAAACGGGTTTATACAAAAAAGAAAATTGCGATTCTTGGTGGTTCAACTACCCATGATGTCAAAGAAATTTTAGAGCTTTTTCTTTTAAATTATGGCATAGAGCCGGTTTTTTATGAGTCGGAGTATGGCCAGTATTGGCAGGAAATTATGTTTCATCATTTGGAACTATCTAAGTTTTGTCCGGATTTAATTTATATTCATACCAGCACTCGTAACATAGTAAATTTTCCAACAATAAAAAGTTCAAGGGAGGAGACAGAAGATCTTCTCGAGGAAGTTTATCAGCCGTTTGAGGCAATGTGGGAAAAAATTTTTGAGACGTTTCATTGCCCGGTTATCCAAAATAACTTTGAACCTCCGTTTTATCGTCTTTTGGGAAATCGGGATATATGGGATTTTCATGGCAGGTTAAATTTTGTGAGTCGTTTAAATGAACGGTTTTGCCTATATGCTCAAAGCCATGAAAATTTTTATATTCAGGATATTAGTTATCTGGCTTCTTGTTATGGACTTCAGAGATGGGCGGATCCATTCTATTGGCATATGTATAAATATGCTTTGACAGTTTTGGCTATTCCGGAGCTGGCTTATAATCTGGCAGCTATAATCAAATCCATATATGGAAACAATAAAAAGGCTTTTGTGCTGGATTTGGATAATACGTTGTGGGGTGGTATTGTAGGAGATGATGGACCGGATCGGATTGAGATTGGGCAGGAGACTTCTGCCGGGCAGATGTATAGTGAATTTCAGCAATATGTGAAGGAGCACAAAGATCTTGGTGTGATGCTGACGATTGATTCAAAAAATGAAGAAGAAAATGCGTTGGCAGGGCTGAATCGTCCGGGCAGTATTTTAAAGCCGGATGATTTTTTGATTATAAAAGCAAATTGGGAGCCTAAGGATCAAAATTTGGTTCAAATAGCAAAAGAATTAAATATTGGAGTGGAGAGCATGGTTTTCGTGGATGATAATCCTGCAGAACGTCATATTGTCAGTTCTCAAGTTCCAGAGGCAGCAGTCCCTAAGATGGGAAAACCAGAGCAGTATATTGAGATTTTGGATCGATCCGGATTTTTTGAGGTGACGGCTTTGTCTTCGGATGACTTAAGACGCAATCAAATGTATCAGGCCAATGCGGCCAGGAGGAAACAGGAGGCAGGCTTTGAGAATTATGAGGATTATCTTCTTTCGTTGGAAATGAAGGCGGAAATAGGGGGATTTTCTCAGGTTTATATGTCCAGGATTGCTCAGCTTACAGGAAAAAGCAATCAGTTTAACCTTACTACCAGAAGATGTAGTTTGGCAGAAATAGAAAGAATTGCAGAGGATTCAAGGAATATTACCCTTTATGGAAGGCTGGAGGATCGGTTTGGGGATAATGGGGTTGTTTCCGTGATATTTGGTCATTTAGATTCTGACCTTCCAGAACGTTTTCATATTGATTTGTGGTTAATGAGCTGTCGGGTTCTAAAACGGAATATGGAATTTGCCATGATGGATGCTTTGGTGAAACGATGCCAGGAGAGAATGGTTCATGAGATTTTCGGGTATTATTATCCAACTGTAAAGAACAAGATGGTAAAAGAATTTTATGAATTGCAGGGATTTGAAAAGGTTTCAGAAGATGATCTTGGCAATACCACTTGGAAATTAGATATTTTCGAAGGATATGAGAAGAAAAATCATGTGATTAAGATAGGAAGAATAAGCTGAAGGAAAAAGCTGTTTATTTGAATTAAAGGGGCGTAAGTAAAATGACAAAAAAAGAAACATATGAAAAACTAGAGGAAGTATTTCATGACATATTTGATGATGAAAGTATTGTTTTAAAAGATACGACAACAGCAGAAGATATTGAAGATTGGGACAGTTTGGAACATATTAATCTGATTGTAGCAGTTGAAAAAAGTTTTGGAATTAAGTTTACTATGGGTGAAGTAACAGGAATGAAAAATGTAGGAGAAATGGCTGATATAATCGAGGAACGAATAAAATGAGCATTGTGCTGTTTTTTGTGCTTTTTTTGATGATTTATTATTCTGTTCCGAAACGTTTCCAGGTATATCTTCTGACAGCAGTCAGCATAGTTTTTTGTGGTCTGGCAGGGGGAGGGTTAATGGTTTCTTCTATTTTGACAGCAACAGTATCTACCTGGTATGGGGCAGTAAGAATAGAGAATGCCATGTCAAATAAACAGAAAAAACGGTGGTTTTATGCAGTATTGCTGCTTAATATGGGAGTTTTGATCATCTGCAAGTATTTGAATTTTTTTGTGTATACAAGCCGGTTTGTGGGAGAAGTGCTGCATTGGGAGATTTACTTACAGGAATTTTCATTTTTAGTTCCATTGGGATTGTCTTTTTATACATTGCAAGTATTGGGATATTTGATTGATGTTTCCCGGGGGACTTGTCTGGCTCAAAGGAATTTAATTCATTATGCAGCTTTTTCTTGCTATTTTCCGCAATTATTTACCGGACCTATTAACCGGTATGGAGAAATGAAGAATTCTTTATATGCGGAAAAGTATTTTGATTATAAAAGGACAGCATTTGGTCTGCAGAGAATCGGATGGGGATTATTTAAAAAATTAGTGATTGCAGAACGGATGGCTGTGATTGTTGATACGGTTTATGGAGATTATTATACATATCAGGGATGTTATATTATATTCGCCACAATGTGTTTTGCATGCCAGTTGTATACAGATTTTTCAGGAGCAATCGATCTTGCAGCAGGAGTATCGGAAATCTTAGGGATTCAGATCTCGGAAAATTTTGCTGAGCCGTTTTTCTCACACTCACTTTCCGAGTTTTGGAGGCGATGGCACATTACTCTGGGAAGCTGGATGAAGGATTATGTGTTTTACCCAATATTAAAATCAGATCTTTTTGTAAAGATCGGAGATTGGTCAAAAGGACGATTGGGAAAAAAGAAGGGGAAGAAGGTTCCTACTTATTTAGGAATGGTGATTTTATGGTTTACAGTAGGATTGTGGCATGGAGGTTCGTGGAAGTATATTGTGGGTTCTGGCTTGCTTCATTGTTTTTATATTGTAGGCGGTCAGGTTCTGAAGCCCTTATTTCAAAAAATGATTTTCTGGATGCATGTGAATACAGAATGCTTTAGTTATCATTTGTTTCAAAGCCTGCGTACTGGTTTTTTAGTTTGTACAGGATTTGTGTTCTTCCGTGCTGAGAGTTTTCGAGAAGCATTAGGAATATTGAGAGCTTCTTTTTATCCTAATATTTGGATTTTTACAGATGGTTCTCTTTTAAAGCTGGGATTGGATGCTCCGGATTTCATAATAGGGGGGGTGGCTTTTGGAATCTTATTTCTGGTTTCAGTACAGCAGAAGAAATTTAGAGCAGAAGGCAGCGGTGTTAGAGAAATGCTTGCAAAACAGAATTTGGTGTTTCGATGGGGCATTTATTATATGCTGATATTTTCTGTAATCATTTTAGGATTTTATGGGCCTGGATATGATGTTAGCGGGTTTATTTATCAGAATTTTTGAAAAGATTGTCAGGAGAGATTGTGATGAATTATTTTAGGAAACGAAGATATTCAGGCTGGGAATAGAACAGGAAGGAGAAAAAGCTTATGGAATTTAGAGATTTAAACCGACAATATAGAAAACTTCATACATCAATTAATGAAAGAATTGCAGAGGTTATTTCCTCTGCACATTTTATATCCGGGGAACCGGTAACAATTTTAGAACAGGCTCTGGCTGAATATGTGGGAACAAGGCATTGCATTTCCTGCGGCAATGGCACGGACGCAATCACTATCGCTCTGATGGCTTACGGAGTAGGAGTGGGAGATGCTGTGTTTGTGCCTGATTTTACGTTCTTTTCTTCTGGAGAATGCCCGGCCGGGGTTGGAGCGGTTCCCGTTTTTGTGGATGTGCGGCGTGACACTTATAATATGGATGTATCATCGTTAGAGAAAGCCATAGAGCATGTAAAAGCAGAAGGAAGGTTAAAGCCTCGGGCAGTGGTGACAGTAGATTTGTTTGGTTTGCCGGCAGAGTATGATGTCATTCGTTCTGTCTGTGACAGGTATGGATTGCTTTTGCTAGAGGATGGAGCCCAAGGCTTCGGCGGAAGAATTGGAAAACAGAAATGCTGCAGCTTTGGAGATATCTCTACTACATCTTTTTTTCCGGCAAAACCTTTGGGGTGTTATGGAGATGGGGGCGCTGTTTTTACGGATGATGACAAAATTGCTGCGTTATGCCGGTCTATAGCAGTTCACGGAAAGAATGCGGATGATAAGTATGACAATGTGCGTCTGGGTATGAACAGCAGGCTTGATACGCTTCAGGCGGCGATCCTGATACCAAAATTAAGAGCTTTCAGAGAGTATGAGCTGGAGGCTGTAAATCAGGCAGCAGAGAGGTATACGGAACTTTTGAGTGATATAGAGGGATTGAGGCTTCCTGTGATGCCAGATGGTTATTATAGTTCATGGGCACAATATACGGTCCAGATTCCTGATGGTACGGATCGGGATGCGGTGCAGAGGAGGATGAAGGAAGCCGGTATTCCCACTATGGTTTATTACAAGAAGCCCATGCATAGGCAGGGTGCTTTTTACGGTACAAGATCTGGAGAGGCAGATTGTCCTGTGACGGAGGATATTTGTGATAAGGTGCTTTGTCTTCCAATTCATCCCTATTTAGAAGCAGGGGAGATCGAGGTAGTGGCCCAGGAACTGAGAAAGGCATTATGGTGAGCCTTTGATAATTCAATAGGCTTCACATTTTTGCGAAATACTTATGAAACATTAGGCTGGGATACCAGGATCAGAAGGTCATGTATGACGTGCTTTGCATGTCTATACATGACCCTTTGATCCGAAAAATACCTTTTGCCCCCTACATCATGCTATTTGATTAAGGCGATCTTTAACTTTTTTTAATTCTTCCTCTAAAATTCTGACACGAATGATGAGAAGCTCTTTTTCATTTTCGACTTTTAGTGCATCGTCAAGTTTGCGGTTTAGATCAAGATGGCCTTCTGCTATAATTCGAATATTTTTATCTGTTATATTCTCAAGATGAACTTCAAGACTTGTCACCCTCTTGTCTAGATTCTTGATATCGTTCTTCATGCCATCGATATCGTTCTTCATGCCATCGATATCGTTCTTCATGCCATCGATATCGTTTTTCATGCCATCGATATCGTTTTTCATGCCATCGATATCGTTTTTCATGCCATCGATGTCGTTTTTCATGCCATCGATGTCGTTTTTCATGCCATCGATGTCGTTCTTCATGACATCAATATCCTTCTTTATAACATCGATATCATTTCTCAAAGTCTTTATATCATTTTTCATGATATTCATATCATCTTTGAGTGGTTGTATCAAACCTGCAATGGCCTGCAAATCTTCTTTAGTCAATGCCATTCTATCACCCCTTTTTATTATGGTAAATTATGTAAGGATTTTGGATTGTTTATATTATATCATGTCACCGTTTGTCAGTACTGCTTTGCCTGCACATCAGTGTATTTTTAGTATATCACAATTAGAATGTGAAGTCTATTGAATTGTCAAAGGGCAGTTATGTTTACAGGATTCCTGTGAACGTAATGAATTTATTATATTAATAATATTACAGAGGATATTACAGAGTAAAAAGGAAAACTTTTTTAGAGTTTGGAAAGGATAATAAGAATCCATAGAACAAGGTCATAAGTTGTTTAAAGAGAATGCCAAGTATTTATAAAACACCGGGCATCTATCAGAATTATTCCCGAAAATAACAAAAAATGCGTCTGAGAGGAATCGAACCTCCGCACATGGCTCCGGAGGCCATTGCTCTATCCACTGAGCTACAGACGCATCTCTTTTATTATACACGATTTTTTTAGAATTGCAAGTGGATTTATTGATTTTCTATGGTTATTTTGTTATTATAAGTAGCAGCTAAGGATATGATTCATGAACTGGCTGAAGCAATGTAAGATAAAAGGATATGATACAATATAATGGTGATAGAATAGGATCGCTTTTTGGGAGGATGTTTGGATGAAGAAGAAATCAGGAGGACAACAGGGATTAAGGCTGAATCAGGAACAGAAGAATTTTTTACAGGTGATGATAATTCCGCTGATTGTCATTATATTGATTGTGATAATACGGATTGCAGATCAGCCGGAAAAAGAAAAAACAGCGGATGAAACGATAGGAGCGTCGTCGCCTACTGTGGGGGAGTTAGAGACAGGGGTCACGGCGGCGGTTTTGATTGATCTGGAGCAGGAAAGGCTGCCGGAGGAGCCGGGGGACGAGCCGGATGAGACTTCACCTGCAGAAACAGAGGGTGAAACGGAACCAGAAAGTCTGGATGAGTTTGCCACAGAGCGTTTTCAGCGGGATGGTGTTCCGGAAATATTGGAATTGATGCAGAGTTATTTTAAGGCAAGGGTTTGGGCGGATGCAGAGGAGATGAATCGTCTTTATGGGATTGAGGGTGTTTCTGCTCAGGAGTTGGAAGCTCAAGGGGCGCGGATGAGGAGCAATGCCAAATATGTGCAGGATTTTGAGAATATTGCCACTTATGTGATGGAAAGTACAGAGCCGGATTCCTGGCTGGTGTATGCTGTAGCGGATATTAATTTTTATACCTCCAAGACCAGGGCGCCTATGGTCATGTGGTGCTATGTGAAAAAGAACAGTGACGGAAATTATATTATTGTAAATAATCGTGACTTTTCAGCGCAGGCCATGCAGTTTATTGATGAAGCGAATCATTCGGATGAGGTGAGGAAGCTGGCATCGGATGTGAACAGAAGGCTCAGAGAGGCGCTTCAATCGGATGAAAAGCTGAATCAGGTCTATGGGGTGCTGCGGGATGGCTCTCCGGTATGGGACGGAACTAAGGAGACAGAACCAGAGGTTTCCATTGTAGGGGGAACTTATGGGGAGGGTCAAGGGGATGGAACAGAGATTAATCTTGAGGAAAGTTCAGAGCAGATCCCAGAAGAAGATGGAGGAGAAGCTGGCAGCACTTCAGCGGAAGGAACGGGCAGTGAACCGCAGCCGGAGACAGACTGAAAAATGGGAATCAGCTAAGCTGAAAATGAGTTTGAAAAGCTGAATCAGAGCGGAACTGAAAAAGAGTAAGTTTGTCAGCCAAGATTTGAAAACGACAAACAAGGGTGATTAAGCGGAAAAACGGATGGATAATGATACATGGGAAAGGAATGACAGAATGCATGAATGTTAAGGATTTTTATTTTGAACTGCCACAGGAGCTGATTGCCCAGGATCCATTGGAGGATCGTTCGGCGTCCAGGCTTCTGGTAATGGACAAGAATACAGGAGAAATTCGGCATCGAAGGTTTCGGGATATTACGGAATATCTGCATCCCGGAGATTGTCTGGTGCTCAATGACACCAAGGTGATTCCGGCGCGGCTAATGGGTGTGAAGGAGGATACAAAAGCAAGGATAGAGGTTTTGCTTCTAATAAGGAAGGATAAGGATATATGGGAGGCTTTGGTGAAGCCAGGCAAAAAGTGCAGACCAGGTGCAAAGCTTTCTTTTGGGGAGGGACTGCTTAAGGGCACGGTTCTGGATGTGGTGGAAGAAGGGAATCGGTTGATTCAGTTTGAGTATGAGGGGATTTTTGAGGAAGTGCTGGACAGGCTGGGGAAGATGCCGCTGCCTCCTTATATTACCCACGAACTGAAAGATAAGAATCGTTATCAGACGGTGTATGCCAGACATGATGGATCGGCGGCTGCGCCCACAGCAGGGCTGCATTTTACGGAGAATTTGCTGAAACAGATTCAGGACAGGGGAGTGGACATTGCTCATGTGACCTTGCATGTGGGATTGGGAACGTTTCGCCCGGTTAAAGTAGAGAATGTGCTGGATCATCACATGCATTCGGAGTTTTATGTGGTGGAGGAGGCAGAAGCGGAAAAAATCAACCGGGCAAAGGCGGCTGGAGGAAGAATTATCTGTGTGGGGACCACAAGCTGCCGGACACTGGAGTCAGCCACAGGGGAGGACGGGATTTTGAGGGCAGGAAGCGGCTGGACGGATATTTTTATTTATCCGGGGTATAGGTTTAAGATTTTGGACTGCCTGATTACGAATTTTCATCTTCCGGAGTCTACTTTGGTGATGCTGGTGTCAGCTTTGGCTGGAAGGGAGCATGTGCTTCATGCTTACGAGGAGGCGATCCGTGAAAAATACAGATTTTTCAGTTTTGGCGATGCCTGTTTTTTGGCTGACCTGAAAATGCGGAGCGAGGAATGATCATGGAATCAGTTCGTCTGAATAAATATTTAAGTATGAGGGGGATCTGTTCCCGCAGGGAGGCAGACAGAAGAATCGCGGCAGGAGAGATTACCATTGATGGCAGGACAGCAATGGTGGGAGAACGGGTTACCGGATTGGAACGGATCTGTTTTTCTGACAGGCTGATCGGAGAGGAGGAGAAAGGACAGGAAACAGAGCCTGTTCTTTTGGTGGTCAACAAGCCCTGCGGGGTGGTCTGCACTGCTTCCGATAAAGACCGGGCTCCTAATGTGGTAGAGATGGTGGGATATCCGTCCCGGATTTATCCTGTGGGGAGGCTGGATAAGGATTCGGAAGGGCTTCTTCTTATGACTAACCAGGGGGAGCTTGCCAATAAGATCATGCATGCAGGAAGCCTTCATGAAAAGGAATATGTGGTTACAGTGGACAGGCCGCTTCAGGAAACATTTCTCAAAAAAATGCGGGAGGGTGTGGAGCTGAAGGAGTTAGGAGAAACAACCCGGCCCTGCCTGGTGAAGCAAGAGGGGGCAAGGCGCTTTCGGATTGTGCTGACTCAGGGGCTGAACCGTCAGATTCGGCGAATGTGTCAGGCCCTGGGATTTCGCGTTGTGACTTTAAAGCGGGTACGTATTATGAATATCCATTTGGGAAAACTCCAGCCAGGGGAGTTTCGGAAGGCTACGAAGGATGAGTGGAAGGAATTGGTGCGCCGTGTGTATGGAAAAGACGGCGTTTGGCCGGAAATATGGTGAATAGTAATGGGAGCAGAAATCAGGATGGAGAGGAAAATGACGGAAAACAGGGAAGAAATCATCAAGCGGATGAAAGCTTTGTCAGCTTTGCTTTTGCCTGCAGCAAGGGCTTACTATGAGGAAAGCCGGGAGATCATGAGCAACCGGGAGTATGACCAGTTGTACGATGAGCTTTTAGAGTTGGAAAAAAGTACCGGGATTATACTGGCAGGAAGTCCTACTCAAAAAGTAGGGTATGAGGTGCTGAGTGAGCTGCCGAAGGAAGCTCATGAAACTCCTATGCTATCCCTTGATAAGACCAAGGAGGTTGAAGCACTGCAGGAATGGCTGGGAGAACAGAAAGGGATTCTGTCCTGGAAGCTGGATGGCCTGACTATTGTACTGACCTATGAAGGCGGGAATTTGGTGAAGGCTGTTACCAGGGGAAATGGGGAGATTGGAGAGGTAATTACCAACAATGCCAGGGTATTTGCCAATGTGCCTTTAAGGATTGCCTATGAGGGGCAGCTGATTCTGCGGGGGGAGGCTGTGATCCGGTATTCAGATTTTAATCATATTAATGAGGAAATCCAGGATGTGGATGCCAGGTACAAGAACCCGAGGAACCTGTGCAGCGGTTCGGTGCGCCAGCTCAACAATGAGATTACTGCCAAGAGAAGCGTAAATTTTGAAGCATTTATGCTGGTAAAAGCAGACGGTGTGGATTTCAAAAATTCCAGAAGGGAGCAGTTTCAGTGGCTAAAGGACCAGGGCTTTGATGTGGTGGAATATCATGAGGTCACAAGGGAAAACCTACCTGATGCAGTGGCTGCTTTTTCGGAGGCGGTTGGGACAAGTGATATGCCTTCAGACGGTTTGGTGCTCTTGTTGGATGATATTGCATATGGAGAGTCCTTGGGGCGTACTGCTAAATTTCCTCGGAATTCCATTGCTTTTAAGTGGGCTGACGAGGTTCGGGAGACTAAGCTTGTGGAGATCGAGTGGAGCGCTTCCCGGACCGGGCTGATTAATCCGGTGGCGATTTTTGAGCCGGTGGAGCTGGAGGGAACGACTGTCAGCCGGGCTAGTGTCCATAATATCAGCATTATGGAGGCCTTAAAGCTGGGGGAGGGAGACACGATCACGGTCTATAAGGCGAATATGATCATTCCCCAGATTGCTGAAAACCTGACAGGAAGCGGGACTGTCAGGATTCCGGAAAAGTGTCCGGTCTGTCAGGGGGAGACGGAGATCCGCCAGGTAAATGATGTGCGTTCTCTGTACTGTATGAATCCGGAGTGCCAGGCGAAGAAAATCAAGAGTTTTACCTTGCTGGTCAGCCGGGATGCGCTGAATATTGACGGGCTTTCAGAGGCAACATTAGAGAAGTTTATTGCGGCTGGATTTATTCATGAGTATGCGGACATTTTTCATCTGGACTGTCATGAGGAGGCAATCATTACCATGGAAGGGTTTGGAAAGAAATCTTATGACAATCTTATGGCTGCTATAAAAGCTGCTTCCCATACCACCCTTCCCAGGATGATTTATGGGCTGGGGATTACCGGAATCGGTCTTGCCAATGCCAAGATGCTGTGCCGCACCTTCCATTTAGATTTTGATGCGATGAGAAGGGCTGAGAAAGAGGAGCTGATGGAGACAGATGGGATTGGAGAGGTTCTTGCAGATGCCTGGACTGGCTATTTTGCATCAGAGAGGAATAACCGTCAGGTGGATGGACTTCTGGCAGAGCTGACGATTGAACAGGAGCCAGAAAGTGAAGAAGATGCTGTTTTTGCGGGAAAGGTTTTCGTGATTACCGGTTCAGTGGAGCATTTTGCCAACCGAAAGGCACTGCAGGCGGAGATAGAGAAGCGGGGCGGTAAGGCTACAGGCTCTGTGACGGCAAAGACCAGCTATCTTATCAATAACGATGTTACATCAAATTCGTCAAAAAATAAAAAAGCAAAAGAATTGGGAATCCCGATTATTTCGGAGCTGGATTTCCTGAACATGCTGGGAGGGAACGAGAATGCCGATCAAGGTACAGAATGATTTGCCGGCCAGGGCGATCCTGGAATCGGAGAATATATTTGTGATGGATGAGAAGCGTGCTTTAAGCCAGGACATTCGTCCGCTGCAGATTTTGATTTTAAATCTGATGCCTATTAAGGAGGAGACAGAGACCCAGCTCTTGCGTGCATTGTCTAATACGCCGCTGCAGGTGGACTGTACTTTTTTGATGCTGAGCACCCATACCTCCCGGAATACATCAGCAAGCCATTTAAACCAGTTTTATGTGTCTTTTGAGGAAATCCGCAGGCAGAAGTTTGACGGGATGATCATTACAGGAGCTCCGGTGGAGAACTTGGAATATGAAGAAGTCACTTACTGGGAGGAACTGAAACAGATTATGGAGTGGACAAAGACTCATGTCCATTCTACTTTCTATATTTGCTGGGGAGCTCAGGCAGGGCTTTATTATCACTACGGGATCCCTAAATATAAGAGAGACAAAAAGCTGTCCGGTATTTATGAACATCAAGTGCTGCACCACAAGGTGCCTTTGGTGAGGGGGATGGATGATTTTGTGATGGCGCCTCATTCACGGTATACAGAGGTTCTGCGCAGGGATATTGAACGGCATCCTGAGCTGAATATTCTGGCCGAATCCAGGGAGGCCGGAGTGTTTTTGGTGATGAAAAGGGATGGGAGCCAGATCTTTGTACAGGGGCATCCGGAATATGACCGTATGACTTTGAATAGTGAGTATCACCGGGATCTGAAGAAGGGGCTTTCACCGGAGGTGCCGTGTAATTATTATGAGGATAATGATCCTTTCGGCAGACCGATTCTTAGCTGGAGGAATGTGTGCAATACCCTGTATGCAAATTGGCTGAATTATTATGTATATCAGACTACAGATTATATTTTGGACAGTAATGAATAAATAACTGTCAAACGGCATATACTTCTACTAATGGGATAACTTACCAAATATAATAAGATCCTAAGGAGGGAGTGTAACTATGGCGAGAAGAGCAAGAAGAACGCCGTTGGAAAAATATCAGGAGGAGCTTTTTGAGGTACAAGCCAGCATAGAGCAGTATGAGGATTGTCTGGAAACCCTTCGGGAAAAGGAGAAGGGACTGAAAGAGCAGATTATGCTTGAGAAATTTAAGGAGGTCAATGAGCTCTTGGAGGTTCAGAACATGTCCTTGGATGATTTGAAGGAGCTTTTGACAGCAGAGGGCGGGAGCGTGCAGATCGCGTAGAGGATAAAAAATTTGACAAATAAAAAGCAGTAAAGATTGGAAAAGAGCGGATGGATAAGATCTGCTCTTTTTTTCCTTTTCTTGTAAATCTGAAGGGTTCGTGATAGAATGTGGTGAGGAGGAAACAAGAAATGGATAAGAAAGACACGGCAAGAGGAATCCTGCTGACATTAACAGGAGGGAGCCTGTGGGGATTTTCCGGAACCTGCGGACAGTTTTTAATGCAGGAAAAGGGGATAACCTCAGACTGGCTGGTTCCCATCCGGCTTTTGACAGCAGGAATTCTTCTGCTTTTGATCTGTTTTTTTAAAGAGGGAAAGAGAATTTTTGAAATCTGGAAGCAGGATAAGGCCGGAATTTTAATTTTTGGGATCCTGGGTATGAGTATGTGCCAATATACTTATTTTACGGCTATCGGCGCCTCCAATGCAGGGACAGCCACTGTGATGCAGTACATTGGTCCGGTTCTGATTCTGATTTATCTGTCTCTGCGCCATAAGAGAATGCCCAGTCTGACAGAGCTTTTGGCAATTTGTCTTGCAGTATTGGGAACCTTTTTTCTTGCCACCCACGGGAATCCGGGAACCATGGTTCTGTCTGACAAAGCATTGTTCTGGGGACTTTTATCGGCAGTAGCCCTGGCGGTTTACACAGTGCAGCCGGGGGAGATGCTGAAACGTTATGGCTCGGCAGTGGTCACGGCCTGGGGGATGTTGGTGGGCGGGGGGATGCTCTGCGGAATTTTTCAGCCATGGCAGATTCCGGTTTCAGTTGACGGTCAGGTAATGCTTGGTATGGCAACCGTGGTGATTCTGGGAACTGTGCTGGCATTTTCCTGCTACATGGAGGGAATTCGGTGTGTGGGGCCTAAAAAGGGCAGTCTTTATGCTTCGATTGAACCGGTATCAGCCACGTTTTTTTCGGTGGTGTGGATGAAGGAGGGATTTTGCTTCATGGATTTAGTCGGGTTTGCCTGTATTTTGTCTACGATCTTTTTGCTGGCAGCGGACAAAGGGGGAAGCCGTTCAGAGGAGATCTGATTGGCTGCGAAAAGGCTGGAGCGTGTCTGAAAATTGCACTGCCAGTGCCGGATATTTTGCCAGTCTGCAAGGCGGAGGAGGGAGACGATGCGGTGAGACAAGAAGCACAAATGAAGAAAGACTTGAAATTCAGGAATTGATGGAATATAATAGGCAGAAAATGAATAGGCAGAAGGCAGGGAAATATGAGACGGATTGGGATTTTAAGCCTTTTTTTATCCGGGCTTATGTGGGCCATGTGTCTGACAGGGTGCGGCCTTACAGGTGGAGATGGAAAAGACAGAGGTATGGGCGCAGAGGGCAGGAAGAACCAGGTCAATGAAGAAAGGCTGAGGGTTGTGACGACTCTGTTCCCTTATTATGATTTTGCGAGACAGGTGGCAGGAGGCCAGACAGAATTGACCCTGGTGGTACCGGCAGGAATGGACAGCCATTCATTTGAACCGACTCCGGCAGACATGAGGACAATCCAAAATGCAGATATCCTAATCTGCAACGGCGGAGCCATGGAGCATTGGCTGACACAGGTTTTGAAGGCATCTGACACTTCCCAAATGACGGTGGTCACCATGATGGATTATGTGGATATAACAGAGGAAGAACATGTGGAGGGAATGGAGGAAGAACATGTGGATCATGACGGACATGAGATGGAGATTGAGTATGATGAACATATTTGGACTTCTCCGGTTAATGCCGTCAGGATGACAGAGGTAATTCGGGATGTGCTCAGCCAGCAGGACCCAAAACACAGGGAAGAATATGAGAGACAGGCAGATAAATATATAAAGGAGCTGGAAAGGATTCACCAGGAATTGAGCCAGGTGTCTAAAGAAAGAAGGAGGAATCTGATTGTAGTGGGGGAAAAGTTTCCGTTCCGGTATTTGGCGGAAGAATATGATTTGGATTACCGCGCGGCCTTTTCGGGCTGCAGTACAGATACAGAACCTAGCGCCCGTACTATTGCCTATCTGATTGATAAGGTAAAGCAGGAGCAGATTCCGGTGATTTATTATCCTGAGCTTTGCAGCAGCCGGGTGGCGGAGATTATCGGGGAGGAGACAGGCGCTCAGCCGCTTTTGCTTCATTCCTGCCACAATGTGACCCGGGCTCAGTTTGAGGCAGGAGTGACCTATGTAGAACTGATGGAACAGAACATTGAAAATCTGAGAAAAGGATTAGATGAATGAAGCCATTTATTGTATGTGAACATGTGGATTTTGGTTATGAAAATCAGGATGCAGTGATGGATCTAAGCCTGGAGATTAAGCCTGGAGATTACCTGTGCATTGTGGGAGCAAACGGATCCGGAAAGAGCACTTTGATCAAAGGGCTTTTAGGGCTTCTTACCCCTACAGCGGGAAGGCTTACAGTGGCAGAAGAACTGCAGAGAGGCGGAATCGGATATCTGCCTCAGCAGACAGCGGCTCAGCGGGATTTTCCGGCTGCAGTTTCTGAAGTGGTGCTGTCAGGAACCTTAAGCCGCCGAGGGAACCGCCCCTTTTATTCCAGGGCAGAGAAGGAGCTGGCACAGCGGAGTATGGAGCGGCTGGGGATTTTAGATCTAAAGAAAAGATGCTACAGAGAGCTGTCCGGAGGACAGCAGCAGCGGGTTTTGATTGCAAGGGCGCTTTGTGCCACAGAGCAGATGCTGATCTTAGATGAGCCGGTTACCGGGCTGGATCCATCGTCCATCCAGGAGTTTTATGGTCTTATACGGGAACTGAACCAGAGGGACCATATTACTATTATTATGGTTTCCCATGATATCCGCAATGTGGTTTCTGAGGCGGGCAAAATTCTCCATATGCAGCAGCGGGCGCTGTTTTTTGGAACAGCAGAGGATTATGCAGAAAGTGGGGCAGGGAGAGAATTTTTAGGAGGAAAAACATGATTTTGGAGATGTTGTCATATCCCTTTCTTGTACGGGCGCTTTTAGGTGGAGCGCTGGTGTCGCTGTGTGCGTCGCTTCTTGGGGTGAGCCTGGTGCTGAAACGGTATTCCATGATTGGAGATGGGCTGTCTCATGTATCATTCGGGGCGTTGTCTGTTGCTGTTGCCGTGGGGTGGTCGCCTTTGGCAGTTTCTATTCCCGTAGTGACGGTTGCAGCGTTTTTCCTTTTACGTATTACGGAGAACAGCAGAATAAGGAGTGATGCTGCCATAGCGATGATCTCGGCATCTTCCTTGGCAGCAGGGATTGTGGTTACATCCCTTACCACAGGGATGACTACAGATGTAAGCAGCTATATGTTCGGCAGTATTCTTGCTATGAGCCGGCAGGATGTGATTCTGGCAGGTGTTTTGTCGGTGGTGGTGCTGTGCTTGTTTATATTTTGCTATCACAAAATCTTTGCCGTAACCTTTGATGAAAGCTTTGCCAAGGCTACAGGGGTCAGGGTAAAGATTTATAATGTGCTGATTGCAGCGCTGACGGCTGTGACGATTGTGCTGGGAATGCGGATGATGGGGGCAATGCTGATCTCCAGCTTGATTATTTTTCCTGCATTGACAGCCATGGAGATATTTAAAAGCTTCCGAAGCGTGGTAGTCTGTTCTGGGATTCTGTCTGTGTTGTGCTTTTGCGGCGGAATGATAGTGTCTTATGGTCTGTCAGTGCCGGCAGGAGCCAGTGTCGTGTTGGTGAATCTGGCCGTGTTTGCTGCCGTTTCATTGGTGAAATTTCCACAATGATATATTAGGGAGGTGTTTGAAAATGTCGGCTTCAGGAAAGGGGCTTTTGAAAAAGTTATATCAGGTGCGCAGCCATCTCACGCAGACCCAATTTATTGCTTATGGATTTTTAGGTATTATCTTGATCGGCTCTTTGCTGCTGATGCTGCCGATTTCCAGCAAAACAGGGGAGACGAGCAGTTTTTTGAATTGTCTTTTTACTGCAACCAGTGCATCCTGTGTAACAGGGCTGGTGGCCTATGATACCTGGAGCCATTGGTCTTTGTTTGGACAGTTGGTTATTTTGGCCATGATTCAGATCGGCGGTCTGGGTTTTGTGACCATTGGTGTGTTTCTCTCTATTGTGCTGCGCAGAAAGATTGGCCTTAAGGAGAGAGGGCTTATGCAGGAGAGCGTCAATACTCTTGAGATTGGAGGAGTAGTACGGCTGGCCCAAAAGATTATTGTCGGTACGGCAATATTTGAGGGGACGGGGGCAGTGCTGCTGGCAATACGGTTTATCCCTCAATTCGGATTGGTCCGGGGAATCTATTATGGGATCTTTCACTCGGTTTCCGCATTCTGCAATGCAGGATTTGATCTGATGGGGTGCCAGGGGCCTTACAGCTCTTTAGTCAATTATTATAATGACTGGCTGGTGAACCTGGTAGTAATGTCATTGATTGTGATCGGCGGGATAGGATTTATTGTGTGGGAGGATTTGAACAGGCATGGACTGCATTTTCACCGATATATGCTTCACACCAAGATCGTGCTTTTGACCACCTTTGTGCTGCTTTTTGGCAGTGCGTGGCTGTTTTATCAGTTTGAGAAGAACCATCTGTTAGTGGGAATGGATACAAGTGGAAAAATTTTGACCTCTTTGTTTTCCTCGGTTACAGCCAGAACAGCCGGATTTAATACTGTAGATACAGGCGCTCTTACGGATGCCAGCAAAATGCTTACAGTGATACTGATGTTTATCGGCGGCAGTCCGGGATCCACTGCCGGGGGAGTAAAAACCACTACGATCATTGTGATGTATCTGCACCTGTGGTCTTCTATTCAGAGAACCTATGGGGTCAATGCATTTGGCCGGCGGCTGGAGGATGACGTGTTAAAGAGAGCCAGCGCCATCTTTATGGTGAATCTGACCCTGGCATTAGGGGCATCCCTGTTTATTATGGCTACCCAGCAGTTTCCGGTTATGGATGTGCTGTTTGAGAGCTTTTCTGCCAGTGGAACCGTGGGCATGACCACAGGAATTACCAGGGATCTGAATAGCTGGTCACGGCTGGTAATTGCATTTCTCATGTATTGCGGACGGGTAGGCAGCTTGTCCTTTGCCCTGTCTTTTACCCAGCATAAAAAGGTAGCCCGGGTACAGCAGCCAGTAGGGCGCATTACAATCGGATAGAATGAATAAGAGGAGGAATTGAGCTATGAAATCTATATTGATCATTGGAATGGGGCGGTTTGGAAAGCATCTCTGCACGAATCTTGCCCGCCTTGGGAACCAGATCATGGCAGTGGATGAAAATGAAGAAACACTGGAAGATATGCTGGAGTATGTGGTAAGCGCAAAGATTGGCGATTGTACTAATGAGGCGGTACTGAGAAGCCTGGGTATTGATAATTTTGATATTTGTTTTATTTGTATCGGGAACAATTTCCAGAGCAGTTTAGAGATCACCAGTATGGTAAAGGAATTAGGAGGAAGATATGTGGTCAGCAAGGCAAACCGGGATATTCATGCCAAATTTCTTCTGCGGAACGGCGCGGACGAAGTGATCTATCCGGATCGGGACATTGCGGAAAAGATGGCGGTGCGCTATAGTGCAAACCATGTATTTGACTATATTGAGCTGACAGAGGAATTTTCCATCTATGAGATTCCGCCCTTGCCGGAATGGGTGGGGAAAAGTATCATTGAGCTGAGTATCCGCAATAAATACCGAATCAGCATTCTGGCCACAAAGGAAGGAGAACGGGCCAAGCTGATGCCCACGGCAGACTATGTGATCCGGGCTGATGAGCATTTAATGGTGATTGGGAAGAATGAGGATGTAGATAAGATTTTGAAGGAGCTGAAATAAAAAATTTAAAGAAAAAAGCAGGAGGCAGACGGAATTTTTGTCAGCCCCCTGCTTTTCATTATTTTAAGACACGCTCTAAAACGATTCAGAACGATGTACTAGATACTACTTTAATTTCCGGTCCAGATACGCCCATAGCCGGTACATCAAAAAGCCCCAGGCAAAAAATAGAATAAGAAGGACACTTAAAGGAACCGGATTATCATAGTGGTCAGGCAGAAAATATTTCTGCCAGCCGGGAATGTCTGTATAGTAATATTGTCCCGGGCCAAAGTCTATTCCCGGTGCCTGTCCCATGTTGTTTGCCATCATGTAGACTGCAATGACAATGGCAGATACAAAGATTAGAATACCTGCTGTACAAACGATTTTCATGGGAGTCCAGGATCTTGTTGTTTTTATGCTATTCATTTTCATGGGAGTATCCTTTCCATGCTTATACAGTAATATTCGGAATCGGGAAAATCCGCCCGGACAGCAGCAGCCAGGCAATAACAAAGGTCAGTACCAGGTTGAAGACCTGTCCTACAATGTAAAGTACAAACGGCTTGCCGCCCTGGAACTGTTCAGCCATCTCTTTAAAGTTGGTCTCAAGTCCAATGCAGGTGAAGGCAAGGGCAAAACACCAGGTCTGGAACTCTTTAATGTCAGATAAGATCTTTGCTGTAGATTCCACACCAATGGTGTTCTGGAACACAAAAGAGAAGAACAGAGAAGCGCCTAAAAAGCCCAGGATAAACTTGGGGAAACGATGCCAAATCTCGGAAGCGCCTACGGTCTGGTCTGCGCTCTTATCTACTTTTGTGGTGAAGAATACAGCAACAGCAAAGGCCACAAAGCCAATCAGGATATTCTGAATCATCTTAACCAGGGCAGCTACCTGTCCGGCAAGCTCACCCAAAGCATTTCCTGCCAAAACCACGGCTCCGGTGGAGTCAACCGTACCGCCGATCCATGCGCCGCCTACCATGGGATCAATGGCTACAACCTTGCAGAACAAAGGCATTCCAACCATCATAAGTACCGTAAAGATCAAGGAAATACCTACGGCGAAGGTTAAATCGGTTTTCTTTGCCTTACAGGCAGCAGCAGTGGCAATGGCGGCGGAAGTACCGCACACAGAGGTAGCAGCAGCAATGGTCATAACCATTCTCTTGTTTTCCATTTTCAGATACTTGGTACCCAGAATCCACATAAAGATAATAACCACAGGAGTTACTGCCCAGGCAATCCCCAACCCGTAAAGGCCGAATTTCTGGATGTTGGAGAAAAGCACGGAAGCGCCCATAAGAACCAGTCCGGTCTTTATGTAAAATTCTGTCTGAATGGCAGGTTTTAACCATTCTGGTACTT
The DNA here is from genome assembly GCA_910586205.1 of uncultured Lachnospiraceae bacterium. GTDB lineage: Bacteria > Bacillota > Clostridia > Lachnospirales > Lachnospiraceae > Brotaphodocola. The sequence goes on from CAJUGD010000004.1 coordinate 66,698, forward strand.
TTAAAAGATTGGAGATTACCAATCCTAATATTAATGCCCAGAAAGCATATTCCAGATATTTGCTAAAGACAACCTGGGAAGAAATCAGACGTACAAGACAGGTCAGTGCGAACAGTGCAAGGAAAGCAACCGCATATTTTGTTATGTTCTTTCCCATCAGATGATTGGATACGGCAAAGATGATGATTAATGCAACAAGGGTTAAAAAGATTCCGCCCCATGCGGTCATACATGCTTCGCTTCCGTTAAAAAATTTCAAGACAGAACCATGTTCTGCATCCCCCCATTTTCCAAAGGTTCCGGCTTTAAAAGCAAAAGCACCGGTAATGACACCCAAGGATGCAATGGCAATGATGATAAATGCGCCCCAGATGGACAGCCAGTCTTCCTTGTGCAGCATATCTGACATCTGGAATTTCTCTGCGACCACCACATCATCATTGACAGGGGCCGTGTTGACGGTTGTAGCTTTTTTACTCATGTGTACCTCCTAAATAGAAAATTTGTTGTCAACAAAATAACGGGAGCGTTAAAATGTTGACAAGTTAATTATCATTATAGATAACTTATACAAAAAAATCCATTGACATTATAGCTGATATTAATGAAAAATATTAATATATTATGACAAAAAATACAAAATATAGGTTATTTTTTTAACGTGAAGTGTAGGAAATATGGTATCTATGGAATGAAAAATGGAAATGAGAATTTTTCTCAATAAATATCTTGACATTTTCGCGTGGTTCGTATATGATAATTATGAAAATGATAATTGATTTCAAAAAGAGCAGAAAGGAAATATATATTATGCCGTTATCAATGATGGAGCAGGGAGATACCGGAAAAATCGTGGGATTTTGCGGACAGAAGGAGATGAGGCAGCATCTGCAGGATATGGGGTTTATCCGGGGTGATAGGGTGTATGTAGTGGGGGAAAATCACGGAGGAATGATTTTGATGGTAAAAGGAGTAAAGATTGCATTAAACCGAGCGCTGGCCCATCGGATTATGGTCACAAATTAAAAGGAGGATGAGAGATGACACTTAAGGATTTAAAGCCAGGACAGCTAGGGGTTGTGGCTTCAATAGGCGCAACAGGTCCTATGAAAAGAAGGATAATGGATATGGGGATCACTCCGGGAGTGGAGATTCGGGTGATTAAGGCAGCGCCTCTGGGGGACCCGGTGGAGGTGAATGTGAGAGGATACGAGTTAAGCCTTCGCAGGGAGGAGACTCAGAGGATTGAAATGAGATAGGATTTGTGCACAAAACTTCGTATTGAGAAAAATAAAACAGCAGAAAATAAGAGGAGAATTAAGAAGCGATGGGTATGATAATTGCATTGGCAGGAAATCCTAACTGCGGAAAAACCACATTATTTAACGAGCTTACTGGTTCCAGGCAGCATGTGGGAAACTGGCCGGGGGTTACGGTAGACAAAAAAGAAGGTGTGTATAAAGGGAATAAAGATGTGACCATTTTAGATTTACCTGGCACGTATTCCCTGTCCCCCTATTCGGCTGAGGAGATCGTGGCTCGGGATTATATTGTAAAGGATAAGCCGGATGCAGTGATCAATATTGTGGACGGTACCAGTATTGAGAGGAATTTATATCTGTCTCTACAGATTATGGAAACTCGTATTCCCATGGTGATTGCCATGAACATGATGGATGAGGTGGAGGCAAAGGGGGATCAGATTGACTGTCAGAAGCTTTCTTGGGCACTTGGTATTCCGGTAGTTCCGATTGTGGCCCGCAGCGGTAAGGGGCTGAAAGAGCTGATGTGTGCTGTGCTTAAGGCAGCCGAAAGCCATGAGAAGCCAGAGAGGATGCATCTGTTTGGCAATGAACTGGAAAATATCGTTGCAGAGATTGCAGACGTGTTAGGAGGAAGGGAACAAGATGAGAACTGGTGGAAGGCCGTTAAGCTGGTGGAAAGTGATCTGGTGGTGGCAGAGTCTTTAGACCCTGAAAAGGCTTCTGCCATAAAGGGATTGATAGATAAAGCAAATAAAAGTGCGGATGGAGATGCAGAGGCAAGGCTTGCTGATGTTCGATATCAATACATAGGAAAGATCGTAGGTGAATGTGTTAAGAAGACAAAAAGAGGACACGTGGAGACAAAATCCGATAAAATGGATAAGATTCTTACAAACCGGATTTTAGCTCTGCCGATTTTTGCGGCAGTGATGTATGTGATGTTTGCCTGTACCTTTAGCGAGAATTTTTTATTCATAGAAGGACTTCCCAGCCCGGGAGTATGGCTCGCTGGGATTGTGGAAAATATCTGGGGGACTGCGGCGGCGTTTGTGGTGGGCGCTGTGGAGGAAGTGGGCGCCTCAGAATGGGCCGTAGGTTTGGTATCAAGCTGCCTTGACGGGATCGGGGCTGTGGCTGGATTTCTCCCTTTGGTGCTGGTTCTGTTTTTGCTTTTGTCGTTTTTGGAGGATAGCGGATATATGGCCCGTGTGGCTTTTGTCATGGACCGGATTTTTCGCCATTTCGGATTAAGCGGACGCTCTTTTATTCCCATGCTGATGGGGTTTGGCTGTTCGGTGCCGGCATTAATGGCATCCCGGACATTAGAGAGTGATAAGGATCGGAAAATCACAATGATGATTACTCCGTTTATGTCTTGCGGCGCAAAGCTTCCAATCTATGCAATGTTTGCAGCAACGCTGTTTGCAGACAGCAATCAGACAGCCATTATATTTTCGATTTATATGCTGGGAATTGTGACGGCGGTTTTTGGGGCGTTGATTTTGAATAAATTTGCTTTTAAAGGCAATGTAGCTAATTTTATTATGGAACTGCCCCAGTATCGGGTGCCTACCTTGAAAAGTGTGCTGATTCATGCATGGGAAAAAGTGAAGGGATTTGCAGTTAAAGCAGGGACTGTGATCTTTGCTTCCACGGTTTTAATTTGGTTTTTGTCCAATTTTAACATGAGGGGAATGTGCGGCATGGAGGAAAGCCTTCTTGCTTCTATAGGAAATGGAATCAAGTGGATTTTTGCCCCTTTGGGCTGGGCGGATTGGAGAGCGTCAGTGGGAGTTGTCACCGGATGGATTGCCAAGGAGAATATTGTTGCCACTTTTGGACAGGTGTTCGGCAATGTCAGTGATGAGATGGTAGAGGCTGTAATGGCAGGAGAAGAAGCGCTGCCGGCGATTGGAGAAGTGTTTAACCGGGTTTCCGCATATTCCTATATGGCATTTAATCTATTGTGTATGCCTTGCTTTGCAGCAGTCGGAGCGATTAAACGGGAAATGGGTTCCTGGAAATGGACTTTACGTGCAGTTGGATTTCAGATGGTTACAGCATATGTGGTGGCAATGCTGATAAATCTGATTGGAAATGTGGTATTTTAGGAATGGCAGATACGGTTTTCATGGTATAGATTAAATCGGGCTGCAGGATTTAAGGCAAAAGAAGGGGAGTGGAACGGATTAGGAGTTTCATTCCTCATTTTTGATGTGTATTGGCATTCATTCATGTTTCCAGGTTTTCTGTTAATGGATTTAAGCTGGTAACCAAAAAAGATGGCTGCTCTAAGTAATAGAAGAAAGGGCTGGACGGAAGATGGAATTTCGTATATGATAGGAGAAAAGGCTTTGCAGAGTCCGAATACAAGGTATAAGGAGCGCTCTGGCGGAGAAAAATAGATGGATGAAAATGGAATTTGATTGACTTTCTGGTGATTTTGTGACAAAATTTTAGAGTGTATTTGAAACCTTTTTATGGCAGTATTGTTCATTCGAACGGGTTTCAGATGCTGCCGTTTTAATGTGAATGTTGTTTTAGATATTTTGGAGAAAAGAGGTCAGGAATTATGACAAAGATTGATATTATTTCCGGATTTTTAGGAGCAGGTAAGACTACATTTATCAAGAAGCTTTTACAGGAAGCTATTGAGGGAGAGCAGGTGGTGCTGATCGAGAATGAATTTGGGGAGATCGGGATTGACGGCGGATTTTTAAAGGACGCAGGGATTGAGATCCGGGAAATGAATTCCGGGTGTATCTGCTGTTCTCTGGTAGGAGATTTCGGAAAGTCTTTAGAGGAGGTACTGACTAAATACAAGCCGGATCGAGTGATCATTGAACCTTCAGGGGTGGGAAAGCTGTCAGATGTGATGAATGCGGTGCGCAATGCAGCCAAGAATTTGGAGGTTCGCTTAAACAGTGCAGTGACAGTGGTGGATGCCAATAAGTGCCGTATGTATATGAAGAATTTCGGGGAATTTTTCAATAACCAGGTGGAAAATGCAGGAACCATTGTATTGAGCCGTACCGATGTGGCAGCATCCGGAAAGGTGCAGAAGGCGGTAGATATGCTTCGGGAGCATAACCGTGCGGCGACGATTGTGACAACGCCGATTGACCAGTTGGGCGGCGAGCAGCTTTTAGAGCTGATTGAGAAGCCGGACACCATGATGGAGGAGCTTTTGAAACAGGCCAGGGAGGAATATGAAAGATCCCATCACCACCATCATGGGGATGATTCGGATGGAGCCTGTTGCAGCCATGAAGACCATATTCATGATCATGATCACAGCCATGGAGACCATGTCCATGACCATGATCACAGCCATGAAGCCCATGCCCATGCTCATGATCACAGCCATGAAGATCATACCCATAGTCATGAAGATCATGATCATCATCATAACCATGGAACGGAATGCGGCTGCGGCTGCCATGATCACCATCATCATGCTGACGAGGTGTTCAGCAGTTGGGGATTGGAGACGATTTCTCCGTGCAGAAGGGAAAAGCTTGAGGAAATTCTGGAAGAACTTGCCTATGGGAACCAGTATGGAGACGTGCTTCGGGCAAAGGGTATGCTTCCTGGTGAGAATCCGGGAGAATGGTATTATTTTGACCTTGTGCCGGAGGAGTATGAGATCCGCATAGGAGCGCCGGATTATACAGGAAAGGTATGTGTAATCGGCGCCGGATTAAATGAGGACGGGCTTAAGGAAGCCTTTGGTGATTAAAAAGCAGAAGGAAAGGTCGTGAAAATCTTATGGGGCCGATGATTGATGATGAGATTATGCCGGTATTCCTGATTAATGGTTTCTTGGAAGCTGGAAAAACAGAATTTTTATCATTTACCATGGAACAGGAATACTTTCAGACAGAGGGAAAGACCCTTTTGATTGTCTGCGAGGAAGGGGATACGGAATATGAGCAGGAGCTTTTGAAGGATTCCCGGACTTCTGTTGTATATGTGGATGAATTGGGGCAGATATCCCCGGAGCGTCTGACAGAGCTGGAGCTTTTATATAATCCGGAGCGGGTTCTGATTGAGTGGAATGGCATGTGGAATCAGGATGATTTAAAGCTTCCAAAGGATTGGGTGATTTACCAGCAGATTACCATTGTAGATATGTCCACATTTGAGCTATATGTGAAAAATATGAAATCCCTTCTTGCCGCCATGGTTCGCGGTTCAGAATTGGTTATCTGCAACCGGTGTGATGGGATCGAGGATTTGGAGCGGTATAAGAGGATGCTCAAATCCATGAATACTAAATGTGAGATTGTGTTTGAGGATGAGAATGGGGAGATTGACGAGCTGTCCGAGGAGGATCTTCCCTATGATTTAAGTGACGATGTGATAGAGATTGGACCAGATGCCTATGGAATTTGGTATATTGATTGTATGGATAAGCCAGAGCGGTATGTGGGAAAGATAGTAGAGTTTACAGCCATGGTCCTAAAATCCCCGGAATTTCCAAAGAATTATTTTGTTCCGGGACGGATGGCAATGACCTGCTGTGCGGAGGATATGACCTTTTTAGGATATATCTGCAAGGCAAAAGAAGCCCGGCATTTGGAGACCAGGCAATGGGTAAAAGTACGGGCCCGAGTGGAGCTGGAGTTTTGGAAGGATTATCATGGGGAAGGACCTGTGCTTTACGCAGAGAATGTGGAACCTGCTCAGCCTATTGAAGATGTGGTTCAGTTTGGATAGGGATGTTTCTTGGAATATCCGGAAAACCGATTGAGAATGGTTTTCCGGATATTTTGCTCAGAAAAGGTGTCTTTAAAAATTATACGGAAATGTCAATAGAAATGGCGTCTGTCATTGCAATGTCTGCTGAGCCAGAAGAAAAATCCAAAGCCGGGCCAGAAGGAACGGACGGCGAGGTGGGGGAGAGGGAGCTGATCATATCAGATACTGCCTCACTGGCTGCATTTTTTCCGTCTTCTGCTATTTCTTTCATGGCATAATTCTGTTCATCCTTGCGCCGCTTTTTTCGTCGGGCAGTCAGTTCTTCCTGAATCTCTTTGGCTTTCTGTGTCTGCATTTCTTTTTCTGCTTTTTTCTGCCGCATTTCTAATTGTTCTTCTTTGGACAGGTGCTGCAGCTTTTTTTGGATTCGCTTGATTAGCTTTTCCATTCTTTTGATCATCTGAGCGATCTTCTTGGCATCCTTGCCTTCGCTGGCAGCTGCTGACATCTTCAGATTAGTCAGCGCCCGTATGGCTCTGGAGGCCACCTGCTGAACGTCAATCCGGGTTTCTGCCCTGGCAAGCATGGCGGCAAGCTGCCCCACAGAGTCATCTGGTGCAGAAGATTTTACCTTAAAACCGCCGGAACCAGATTTTTCGGAATTGGGGGAGGAAAGAGCTTTCAATGAATCGCTCAGCGCATCCATATCAGGATCTGAAAAAAGATCCATGTCAGCCTCTTTAACATGTTCCGTATTACTTTTGACATCCTCTTGGCGGAGGGTAGTTTTGTATGAGCTGGTATCCTGCGGCCAGCCATTTGCTGTGACTTTCATAAATTGTTTCAACCTCCTTATGCGAGAAAATGTGAGGATTTTGTGAAGAATTGTATAGATTATATATCGGCCTTTTTTCGAAAAAGGAAATACTGTTTTGGGAAAATCTTCTAACTTTTACAAAGTTTCTTTTTTCAGGACAGGTATACCAGACGCAGAGAAGAAAGGCTTTAGGCATACAGCGCCTGGGCTATGGAAAGGCTTTTTGGCAGGTTGAAAATAGTACAAATTTCACTACAGCACGGGGCAAGCAGCTAAAGCATACATTGATAATAAGTAAGCTTTGAGGTGGCTTTCTTTGAAGACATTTCCAAAGCCCCTGTCGCCTGGGGAGGAGAAGCTTTGGCTGGAACGCTGCTTAAAAGGCGATAAGGAAGCGCGTAATATTCTGATCGAACGGAATATGAGGCTGGTGGCCCATGTGGCAAAAAAATATCAGAATACGGATTATGACATGGAGGATCTTTTGTCAGTGGGAACCATTGGATTGATTAAAGCAGTAAACAGTTTTCATACAGACAGGGGATCGCGTCTTGCTACGTATGCGGCAAAGTGTATAGAAAATGAAATCCTTATGCTGCTGCGGGCAAGCAAAAAGTATACCAGGGAGGTATCTCTTTATGAACCCATCGGAGTGGATAAGGATGGGGAGGCAGTCAGCCTGGTGGATGTGATTGAGATGGAAAATAAGGAAGTGCTGGAGGAATTGATTTTAGATCAGGACATCCAGGAGCTTTATGAGGCATACCAGTCTTGTCTCAAGGGACAGGAGAAGGAAGTGATCGGTATGCGGTACGGATTGTTTGGGAGAGAGCCCCGTACACAGAGAGAGATTGCGTCTGTATTGGGAATATCACGGTCCTATGTGAGCCGGATTGAGAAGAAAGCGCTGGGGAAGCTGCGGGAGAAGTTTGAGCAGGGGTAGATTTAAGAACGTGAGGAGTGTCGTGGAGTCGGGGCAAAATTCGTCAAAGCATATGTGGCTAGATGGGTTTTGCCCCATGTTTATTAGGAGAGGAAGTCCGTATTGCTTTTTATGTATAAATTGCATATAATAAAAAAGTCAATGTTCAGAAAAATGTATTGACATGTAATAGGCCTCAATGAAAGCATTTATACAATAAATGTGATAAAGCAGGGATGATTTACGTTGAAATATGTAGAAAGGCTGTTTAATTCATGGCGAAAAAGAATAGGAATGATCAGATTTTCACCCCTGACAAATATGTGGAAGATATGTTGGATCGAATAGGCTATGTAAAAAATCTGGTAGGTAAAACTGTTCTGGAAAATTCGTGTGGTCAGGGAAACATATTGGTACCGATTGTTAATCGATATATTAACGATGCTAAAGCACAAGGCTTGTCTAACGAATATATTGCTGAAAGTCTGTCCCAAAATATCATAGGCTTTGAAGTTGACCGGGAACAAAGGGAGAAATGTATTGAGAAACTTGACAAAACATGCAGTTCCCATGGAATAAGGAATGTGCTGTGGAATATACGAAACGAGGACTTTCTGACATATAATGGAGGTGAAATTAAAGCATCATTTATTGTAGGAAACCCTCCCTATATCACATATCATGATATGACGGAAGAAGAAAGGCTATATCTTAGGGAACATTATGATGTTTGCAAAAAAGGAAGATTTGATTGCTGCTATGCTTTTATAGAAGCAAGTATAAATGCATTAAAATCTGATGGAAAGATGATTTATCTGATTCCTTTTAGTATTTTTCGAAATCGATATGCCAGAGAATTACGAAATTTTATTGTTGATGGGATGACAGGAGTGGTTGATTTTAGCGGACAAAAAGTATTCCCAGACATTACCTGTTCCGTTGCTTTCCTGCTTTATGAAAGGGGAAACAACAACGATAAAATACTGTATGAGGAAAATGAAACAGGTTTAAAAAGGAGAATACGAAAGAGTCAGATATGCAAGAATAATCAAAAATGGGTTTTTCAGGAGGAGGCTGATGGTGTAGAGCAGTTTGGTAAGTATTTTAATGTCCATAACAGTGTGGCTACATTGTTAAATGAAGCATTTTTGATTAGGCCGATAAAAGAAGACGAATACTTTTTTTACGTGGAAGATCGGAAAGTGGAAAAAAAGATATGTTTGAAAGCAGTTAGCACAAAAAGTGAAAAGAAGAAATCCGCAGAGAAACAATACATAATCTTTCCTTATAATAGGGAAGGAAAGAACATTTGCAAATATAAAGAACAAGAGTTTGAACGTTTGTATCCATATGCCTATCAGTATATGAGGCAATTTGAAAAAAAATTAAAGGACAGAAAAAGCGACAAAAATGCACAATGGTTTGAATATGGCAGATCTCAGGCACTTAAGAAATTGTGGAGAGAAAAATTAGTTCTTCCAATGGTAATAACAAAACAGGCCAGGGTATATTGGGGAGATGAAAGTGCGGTTCCTTATGCAGGATATTTTATAACACAGAAAGAAGATTCATGTTATACTTTAGAAGATGCAGAAAGAATTCTGCAGAGTACGGAGTTTTATCAATATGTAAAACAAGTAGGAACGCCAACAACGGAGACATCATATAGGATTTCTGTTAATGACATCAAGCAATATAAATTTAGGTGAGGTACTGTAATATGGCGAAAAATTTGCAGTTTAAAACAAATTCAAGACATATTGGGCAGCTGGGGCGTGAACTGGTCACTGACTTTGTTACAGCTCTGGTAGAGTTGGTTAAGAATGCCTATGATGCAGATGCGCCAAGTGTACGGATATTGATCGAAAACGCAAATACACCTTATAGCCGCATTATTGTGGCAGATACAGGCTGCGGCATGACAGAGGATGAGTTTGAAAAACGATGGATGGTAATCGGGACAAGTAATAAATTGAGTTTTCCATATACGCCCAAAGGAAGAAAAAAGGCAGGCAAAAAAGGAATCGGACGATTTTCTGTAGAGCGTCTGGCAGAACGTGCAGTGATTTACTCTTATACAGAGAAAAAAGCATTTAAAGTTTTTTTAAATTGGAATCTTTATGAAGAAATATCCGTTGCCGGATTACAACAGAGAATTCAGATTTTACGGAATAAGAATGATGTTTCAGCAGCAAAATATATAGCGAATCAATTAGAATATTATTTGTCTCTGAAGCTGGAAGCAAATGACAGAATAGAGCAGGAAAGTGTGAGAAAAAAGGTTGGAAGGATTATCAGTGACTACGAAGTCGCATATGAATCGGCCTTTTTGGACTTATTCGAGGAGCAGATTCTTCCGATTGTAAAAAAGCAGGAAGAAGTAGAACTGAAACTGGAAAATATTGACAACCCCTTAGAGCAGATTGAAAATCGGAAATATGAGGAGACATACAATATTTTAAAAGAAATGTATGCAATGGAAGGCAGAGAAAACGTGGCTGCGCATACAGGTTTGATTATGGTGCTGGATGGCCTGAGAGATAACTGGAGGCAAAAAGATATTGAGAAGCTCCAGAAAGAACTCCGATTACTTATAGCGCCGGAATTTATCGAAAAAGATCCGTTTCATATTGAGTTGATAGCAGATCAGTTCAAGATTCCGGAAGAAATCAGTGTGAATTCTATTTTAGATTTAAGATATGCAAAGGTTACTGCCAGAATCTATGAAAATGGAACAAAATCTGAAATTATATATGCGGATATAACAGGTAAAAACGAAGAAAAGCGTATGGAATACGAAATGCCCCTGCTCTGCGGAGATATTACATTTGAATTGTACTATTTTCTGCGGGATTCCATTCATATGACGAATGAGACATATAATTACCGGTTGGCAATCGGAATATTGAATATATATTGCGGAATAAAAATATATCGGGACAATTTCCGGGTAAAGCCATATGGGGATGTAGATAATGACTGGCTGGGCTTAGATAAGTCAAAGGTTAGTAATACACATGGATACCGTGTTGGCAATAATCAGACCATTGGCGTGATTAAAATATCAGATGAGAAGAACCCGCTGCTGATTGATGCAACGAACCGGGAAGGGATTATTGAGAATGAAGCATATGAGGATTTGAAAAAATTTGTTCTTACCTGTATAGAGATTATTACAGAGATAAGGTTAGAAGAGTACGAAAAGACAAAATCCGAACTGGAAAAGCAAAAAGAGCAGAGGCAGAAGCAAAAACAAACCGCAGAGAAACTGAAACATGTTCAGGAAAAACGATATGAGGATACACTGCAGTTATTAAAAAGCGGCGCGTCTTATGAGACAGTAGCAAGTTCATTGAAAGAGTGGAAGTCTGAAGAAGATAAAAGACAGAAGGAGGCAGAGGAGCAGTACGAAAAAACAGAGAAAGCTTATGAAAAATATGTGGAAATGCAGGAAACTGAATTGTCCATGTATAAGAATCTGGCAACGCTTGGCATTTTGACAGGAAATTTCGGACATGAGACCCAGGATATCATATCCAGAATCGATAACACATTGTCTTTTTATGCTGAGATTGCACCAATGATTGAAAACCCGTTTTTTGGTGAAATAACGGATAATATTAAGTCGGATTTTACCAGAATTTCAGGATATAGTTCGATGATTGTGGAGTTCCTGAGAAAGAAAAAGAGAAGTCCCCATACAAATTTGGATTTTGGCGGAGTTCTGAGGGATATCTGCAGATTGTATCAGGGTATGTTGGAGGCATTTCATGTGGACTTACAGCTAAAAGCAGAGGAAGATATAGGTCTTACAATGCGTCAGATTGATTTGGAATCCATTATTATCAATATGATTACCAATGCTTTTGAGCAGGTGAAGGCTAGGCAGAAAAAGAAGATACAGATTATATTTGAACAAAAGGGTGAAGATATTTATCTCTATTTTGAAGATAGCGGGCCTGGGGTGCCGGAAAATATGCGAGAAGAAATATTTAAGCCATTTATCACTACAAAAGAAGATGGAATCGGGTTGGGGCTGAATATTGTAAAAGATATTGTGACAAGCTATGGTGGAAAGGTACATGCAGAAGAATCAAAAGACCTTGGCGGAGCGAAATTAGTTGTTCATTTTATGAAGGAGGACGCTTAATGCAGACTTTGACAGGATTGTATATTGAGGATGAACCGAAAAATGTCACTTTGATGCAGGGACGATTCAGTTTGTCTCCTGGAATTAAATTGATAGGGATTGATACGTATCCTCAGTCATTAAATGAATTTTATGATTTTGTGGTTGAGAATGATGTGGACTTTTTACTGATAGACCATGAATTGGAGAAGGCTTCGGTTGATTACAAGGGAATCGAGGTGTTGAGAGAGATTCGCAGTCATGACAGCAATATTTATGCGGTCTTGTTGACGAATTATCCTCTGGACGATTATAAGGATGAACTGGGAGAATATGATTATCAGTTAAATAAGTCAGAACTGAAAGATACGAAAAAGATGAATGAACTGATTGCCAAAATAAGGCGTGCGTGTGCTTTGCGGAAAGAGAATAATACATTGTCTTTTATGAAGGAAAAGAATGAAGAACTGAATTCTTTACTGCAGCAAATAAGTAAAGTTACAAAAAAGGAAAAATGAATGGATTATATACGAAAAAGACATTGGGTTACCTATTATTCTGAAAAATGTAAAATGTATCTCAGGAATGATTTTCAATTTGAGTGTGCATATTGTGGAATGAAAGAAATAGATAATGTGATGGGGGAAGGGCTGTTTGAAAAAGACCATTTTGTATCCAGGCAGTTAGATGTGGCTTGGAATCTGGACAGCTATGGTAATATGGTTTATTCCTGTTGTAAATGTAATGGAACAAAAAGCGATCAGAATATAGAAATAATTTTGGATCCGTGTAAGGACGACATCTATGGAGGACAACATCCCCATATACGTAGACTGGGGGCGGAGAATCATTATAAACTGTATGGAGTCACGCCACAGGGGCAACAGTTCATTGACGACTTAAAATTAAACTCACGATTTTACCGTAAAATGCGACAAACACAGGCGCAGAATGAGGGAATCAGAAGGGAAATCTATCAATTGTTAGATAGGTCTTCCGATTTTCAGTCTTCTGGAATTGTTCGGAAGATTGAAGCATATCTGGAAAACGGAACTTTAATAGATGAAAGAAGTGATGAGTTTCGGTGTGGAACATCTAAAGCAGGAGAGGATGTATATAGGGTATTGGAAAAGCTGAAAGAAAGAGATATAAAATACGAACTTCTTTTTGCTGATGATGATTTAGATGTGCGTGTGGAATATTGCGGGAACATATATGATTGTGAAATTCGAGTTACTGATTATGCGGGTACGGAAAAAAGAGGACCCATTGTAAAAAGAGAAAAGAAAAAAGCGTGGCTAAAGACAGGGAATGTTTGCGGGGTTCTGTATTATTATAAAGAGCAGGACATTATGGATTTATACATATATCCTGATGAGGAGAGGACAGAAATTGTGAAGCTGGGGTAGAAATTTTTACCCCTAACTTGACAGGATAGTATGTGTCAAGGATTGAGAAAAAGGCGCTGGGGAAGCTGCGGGAGAAGTTCGGGGAAGGATGAACTTGCAGGAAAGCGTAAATGCAGAATTATGATTACAGAGACTGGGAAGTGGTTCCTGTAATGTCAGAAAATGAGACGGAATTTACTGTTCTATGACAGATAGAACAGAATCCGTTTCTTTTTTGATTTTTGTGATGTATGCAAGTAATAGAAAAAGCGATTGGAAAAGTCGGACGATTTTCTTGTATATTTATGAAAATCCATATATAATGAAATAAGGCAGATATGTGGAAGGGGTATTTTATGGCAAGGACTGTAGGAATTGGTATCCAAAGTTTTGACAAACTAATCAGGAACCAGTATCTATATATGAGAACATAATATAAGCCCATCTGCAGTAAAAATGCGGATGGGCTTATATGCTAACAGGCATCAACAGGCACTTTTATGACAATTTTACGGATAGGGGCAGGGGTGTCACTTGCCTGGACAGCCGGAATGTGAACATCCCATGGAAAGTAGACGGCATAGGTTCCTACAGTCATTTCAATCGTACCTTCCGGAGCAGACGGGTTGTTGTGATAAAATAAAATATCCCGGGGAGTGTCTAACAGATCTTCCTCCACCTGATTGCTGCCGTCATCATTATAATACCCGGCTTTCTCCGGTCCTCCTGCTGCCAGGAACTGAACATCAATATTTTTTCGGTGGATTTCTGGGCGAAGGGTTTCTCTGGGGGCAGTGGAAAGATCCAATACCTGGAGAATCATGGGAACCCCGTCTAATTCTATATCAAATTTCCCGGGCTCGTGGGAGGCAAGATCCGTGTCTTTTAAAAAACGGATCGCACTTTGAAGGGGTTTTGGCATCATGGCAATCTGCCGCTCAATCATGGCGTTGTGTATGTTTCCGAAAAACATGGGGATTCTCCTTTTACTGTATATTTTTATCTTTATTTTACCATGCTTTGTGTGAAAAGCAATGGAAAAACGAAAAAATGTTTCTATAGGAAAAACTGACAAAAAAACAGTTGCAAACTGGAATTTAATATGTTACCTTGTATATATGAGTTAAAAAAGGGCAGAGCAATAAATGATGGAAGCAGGCCCAAAATAAGGAGGATATAGAGATGTTTTTCTCAAACATTAAGATTGCAGAAAAGTACAATTATCTGGAGGAGAAATTTACAGCAGCCTATAAATGGCTGGGGGAGACGGATCTTTCTGCTCTTTCTGTAGGAAGTTATCCGATCATGGGAGATACTGTGGTGGCGAATATTCAGGAGTATACGACCATTAAGCCGGAAGAAGGATATTTTGAGACACATGAGAAATACTTTGATATTCAGTATGTTGTGTCAGGCAAGGAACAGTTTGGTTTCTGTAAGCGGGAGGGACTTGTGGTTCGGGAACGGATTGAGGAGAATGATCTGATCTTTTATGAGGAGCCTGCTCTTTGCGGAACCGTATTGCTGGAAGCCGGTGATCTGATCGTGGTAGCTCCGGAAGATGCCCATAAGCCCAGGTGTCAGGCAGGAGGGCCAGAGGCAGTGAAAAAGGTTGTTGTAAAAGTAGCTGTGTAAAGAGAAGGTAAGGAGCCATAACATTTTAAAGGGCGTCCGCAAACTATAGGAGGCAGCCGCAAACTTGAACAATGCTGCAATATACGATAATCTTCAAAGATTATGGATATCGTATATTGCAGCATTATGTTGTTTTGCGGCTGCTTTTCTTATCTTGTCGTTTTTACTTTTTTCGCAGTTAAAAGTATATCAGAACGAAAGGCAGCAGGATCGCAGCGGTTATCTGCTCCGTTCTTCCATGGCGTGAACCAATTCCACGATCATCTCGTGAGTGGGAGCGGGTACGCCGCATTTTTTTGAGGCACGGACTACAGAACCGCTGATGGTGTTGACCTCAGTCTTGCGTCCGTCGCGGAGATCAGCGCAAATAGAGGTAATGCCCTCCGGGGAGCCGAGAGAAGTCTGGCGGACCTTTTCGGTAATATCTTCTTCGTCTGCCTCCAGCCCCAGGCCATGGGCAACCGCAACCGCTTCATGGATAAGCTGCTTTGTAATGGCCCATGCGTGCTCATTGCCGGCAATAAAGCCCATGGGAACCTGAAGAACGCCGGTAACAGCGCTGAGAGATACATTGGTAAAAAGCTTGTTCCAGATAAGCTGACGGATATTCTCATGAATATTGCCCTGGAAACCGCAGGAGTCCAGACATTCCTTTAGCTTGGCAAGGAAATTCTCCTTATCCTCAGTGAGCATTCCGATATTGGTCTTGCCGCTTCCTCCGCGGCGTACATGGCCTAATCCTAAAACAGCGCCGTTGTCCTCTGTGGTGCCGATGATGATCCGGCTTTCAGGTGCAAATTCTGCCAGGATATCTTCGTGGCCGGATCCGTTCTGCAGGGTCATAAGATACGTATTAGGACCGATAATGCCTTGATTATTGCTGAGAGCAGCTTTGGAAAACAGGGATTTGACAAACAGGATCACCAGATCTACAGGTTCTATGCCCTGGGTGGAGGTGACGGCAGTGGGATGGTAGGTTACGTCCTTTCCGTCTTCCTGTAAGATCAGTCCGTTTTGATTAATATGATCAACAACCGTCTGATTGGTGTCAATCAGATATACATCATTGTGCAGGGATAAATGTCCGCCGTAAATGGAGCCCATAGCTCCGGCGCCGATAACTGCGATTCTCATAATCTTCTTTCCTTTCTGGTATTTTCAGACACGCTCTAGAGCATGTCTGAAAATTCATTTCCGCCATATGCACGCCCCACTTTGCGGTATATCTGGCTCTCATTCGGTCAACGTAGCCCACTACGCCTCCCTCATTCGGGCCAAATCTCCCACAAACTGTGACGCGCATCTGACAGAAAGCAATTTTCAGACACGCTCTAAGACCTGCCATGAGGTTTTTCTCACGGCAGGTCCTTGGGAAATCATGCTTCAGGAAAATTCGGCCAGTCCTTCGATGGCATAGGCACGGATAGGACAGGAATCCAATCCCTTGATGGGAAGCGGGCTGTAGGACATAAAGAACACATCCTTATTCAGCTCATTTAAGTTTTGAAGAACCTCTAAAAATACGATGTTTTCTGCCATAAGGATGTCGTGGAAGGGCTTAACGTCTTCATTGCAGTTTTCAATCGATACGCCGTCGCCAAAACCTACGCATTTTACCTTGTGATCGCGGAACCAGACGGCGCTCTCGCCGTTTACCAGAAGACGCTTGTCCTCGTCAGTGTTGGTCTTGGGGGTAAACGGAGGAATCCGATAGGAGGAATCAATAATCACAATATCGCCATCCTGGATCTTTCCGGCAGTGGCCCGGTCAAGATCTGCTGCTGAAATGTGGGTGCGGGGAGCAACAGTGTCCTTAAAGTCTACATAAATGGCTCTCCCCAGGAAAGTGGTCAGAGGCAGGTCTGCTACGCTTGGCCAGTTATCGTCATGGTGATAGGGGCATTCGCAGTGGGTGCCCAGATGGCTGGTCAGATCCATAATGGTGTGAAAATCCGGAATCGGACCGCCGGTATTAAAACGGGTCAGACCGCAGCGGCGGGACTCGGTCTTAGGATCCAGGACCTTGGTTAAATCGACGATTCTCAAATTTCCTAATTGATAAACGCTCATGATAAAATACCTCCTGAATGAAATGAGTGATAGTGATTTTGGTATTATTATACAGTATGCAGGTGGCATGGGTCAAGTGTTTTTGATGTATATAAGTTTGTCCATCATATAGCAGGATCATTTTGCGAAATGTAACCATAAATAAAAGCGATTTTGTTATTGTTTTATCAACTTATTCCGTTTATAATATAAAAAAGGCTTTTTCGTGAGCAGCAGACAGAGGCATTGGACTGTGCCGGGCAGGAGAAGCCGTATGAGAAGGAGGAAATAAGACATGGCAACTATTTTAGTTACAGGCGGAGCAGGCTATATTGGCAGTCATACCTGTGTGGAGCTTTTAAATGCAGGATATGATGTGGTTGTGGTGGACAATCTCTGTAATTCCTGCAAAGAGTCATTAAAGAGGGTGGAGGAGATTACCGGAAAATCCGTGACCTTTTATGAGGTAGATCTTTTGGATAAGCCGGCTCTGGACCAAGTATTTGACAATGAAAAGATTGACGGGGTTATTCATTTTGCCGGTCTTAAAGCGGTGGGAGAATCTGTATACAAGCCTTTGGAATATTACCACAATAACATTACCGGAACGCTGATTCTCTGTGATTCTATGAGAAACCACGGCGTGAAGAGTATTGTGTTCAGTTCTTCTGCTACGGTGTACGGCGATCCGGCCTTTATTCCGATTACGGAAGAATGCCCCAAGGGAGCAATCACCAATCCTTATGGACAGACCAAGGGAATGTTGGAGCAGATCCTTACGGACCTGCACACAGCAGATCCGGAGTGGAAGGTTATGCTTCTTCGGTATTTCAATCCCATTGGAGCCCACAAGACCGGAAGAATCGGCGAGAATCCAAGGGGGATTCCCAACAATTTGCTGCCTTATATTACACAGGTGGCAGTAGGCAAGCTGGTGTGCTTAGGAGTGTTTGGAAATGACTATGATACACCGGATGGCACTTGTGTCCGGGATTACATCCATGTGGTTGACTTAGCAGACGGTCATGTAAAGGCTCTTAATAAAATGGCAGGAGAGAACGGAGGCGTTTGGATCTACAACTTAGGAACCGGCACAGGATACAGCGTTCTGGATGTGATTCATGCTTTTGAAGAAGCCAATAATTTAAAGATCAACTATGTATTCAAGGACCGCCGTGCCGGGGATATTCCGTCCTGCTATGCGGATCCGGCTAAGGCAGAGAAAGAGCTTGGCTGGAAGGCCCAATATGGGATCCGCGAGATGTGTGAGGATTCCTGGAGATGGCAGAAGAACAATCCCAATGGGTATGAGGAATAAGCCGCAGGATAAGACACTTGGTCCATTGTTTGCGGGAATAAAGAATAAAAGCAGCCGGCAGGTTATGAAGCGGCTGCTTTTTTATAGGAGAAAATAAGATCGTATGTTCAGATGGACTCTGCAATGTCATACAGAAGCTGTTTGGAGGCTTCCCATCCCAGACAGGGGTCTGTAATAGACTTGCCATAACAATGTTCACCGATGTTTTGGCTTCCTGGCTCAATATAGCTTTCAATCATAACGCCCTTAACAAAGTCATGAATATCAGCCGAATGTCTGCGGCTGTGAAGCACTTCCTTGACAATCCGGATTTGTTCCGCATATTGCTTGTTGGAATTAGAATGGTTGGCATCCACAATGCAGGCAGGATTTTTTAAATTCCGCTCCATGTACAGCTTGTGGAGAAGAATCAGATCCTCATAGTGATAATTGGGCAGGCACTGGCCATGTTTATTGACAGCGCCTCGTAAAATCGTATGAGTCCAGGGGTTGCCTGCCGTTCTGACCTCCCAGTCACGCATAATAAATTCATGGCTGCTCTGAGCCGCTTTTACAGAGTTCAGCATTACGGTAAGATCGCCGCTGGTAGGATTTTTCATCCCTACAGGCACATGGCATCCGCTGGACACCAGACGGTGCTGCTGATTTTCTACGGAACGGGCCCCCACGGCAATATAGGACATAATATCATCCAAATAGCTGACATTGTCCGGATAAAGCATCTCATCAGCAGTAGAAAGACCGGTTTCCTGCAAGACTCTCATGTGGAGATGACGGATGGCATGAAGCCCGTCTGTCATACTGGGACGCTTTTCCGGATCCGGCTGGTGAAGCATACCTTTATATCCTTCACCGGTAGTCCTCGGCTTGTTCGTGTATACCCGGGGGATGATCAGCAGCTTTTCCCGGGTATCTTCCTGGATTTTTATCAGGCGGCTCACATAGTCCAACACAGAATCTTCATTGTCTGCAGAGCAGGGCCCGATAATAACCAGAAATTTGTCACTGTCACCAGAAATGATTTTTTTAGCCTCTTGATCCCGCTGTGCTTTTGTCAGGGCACATTCTGCGGGAAGAGGAAATTGTTCTTTGATCTCTGCCGGAGTCGGCAGTTTGTTGATAAATTCGAATCCCATAATTCTCTCCTCACATTTCCTTTTATTTCCGCAGGCAACAGGTCAAGTTCCCTGTTTGCCTGCAGCAGAGTATTTGACTTATGCAGCAAAACTAAAGACAGTCGTTTTACCCTATCCGCGAAAACGGTTGATGCAGGCAAATATTTCCTGTTTCCGTGGTTTGGCTAATCCGCAGGGTACATAAGAACTGCAGAAAGGATCCCAGCCCTGTTTGTCCAGGATATCAGAGAGAACCTGAACTGTCTGGCGAACGGTTTTTCTGCCGTCAATGATCTGCTCTAAGCCATACCGCAGCAGATGAGCTAAGGCATTGGTCTGTTCAGAGTCAGCAAGCTGTTCTACATAGCGCATATCAATGGTCTCTTTGTCCAGGGAAAAGGAATCTCTGCCAAAGGTCTTGACCTTCATATGTTCATGCCGGCTGTCTCCAGATCCGCCTCGTCCTCCCCGCCCGCTATATCCTCGTCCGCCATTGCTCCGGCCTGTCCGGTTTGCGGGAGGCAGGAGGCGGTCAAAATCAGGGATCATGAAATCCGGCGCCTGGGTTCGGGGAGCTGCATGATCTTTGCAGAGGGATTTCACATGATCCGTAATATCAACCGGCCGGTAACAGTCCATCTGAAGGATCTTGTCTGCAATATAGAAAAACGCGCCGGAGCTGCCGGCCACTAAGATGGTGGAAACCCCTGCTTTTTCATACAGATCTCTTGCCCGTTCCAAAAATGGGGTAATAGGTTCTTTTTTTCGGCTGATTACCTGCTGCATAAAATCATCCCGCACCATAAAGTTGGTGGCAGAAGTGTCTTCATCAATCAGAAACAGGCGTGTGTTGGCTTCAACCCCTTCCATCACCCCGGCAGCCTGGGAGGTGCTTCCGCTGGCATCAGGAGTGCTGAAACAGGAGGTGTCCTTTTTGTTAGGCAGATCATTAATAAACAGAGAAATATTTACATTGCGGATAGACCTGCCATCCTCAGCTCTAAGCTTGACGGATGTGTCATCCGTGATGACAAATTCCCTGCCGTCTCCTGCGATATGATTATAAACGCCCATCTGCAGAGCTTCCAGCAAGGTGGATTTCCCGTGATATCCGCCGCCCACAATCAAGGTGATCCCTTTGGGAATAGCCATTCCCGTGATCTCACCTTTGTGGGGAAGAACAAAGGTACGTTCCATTGATGAAGGAGAGGTAAAAGGAATACTGTCCTTTAAAGGCAGATCAGATACACCGCTTTTTCTGGGAAGAACAGAACCGTTGGCTACAAAGGCCACAAGACCTTCCTGGATTAGCATTTCCCGGACTGCCGCCTGGTCCTCTGCCAGAAATACAGTACTTTCTACCTTTTTAACATCTAAACGGCGGAAAAAAAAGCAGCTTTCCACACACCGGGGAAGAAAGTCAAAAAGAATCTTTTCTAATTCACCGGCATTGATGGTACGGCCAAAGGCCGGAAAACCGATGTGAAACCGTCCGATAATTTTGGTATCTGTGATCTGGCAGGCACTTCTCTCCAACACTTCCTGACCACAGCGGGTGATGGACATCAGGCCGCTTTTGCCGGAGCCCTTTGCCTTAAAATTAAAATCCTCAAACAAGGAGGAAAGCTTTCTTGTCAAAAAGTCCTGCAATGCGATCCTGGAGCAGTTTTTGGCATAATAGGCTGCCGGAAAGCCGGCATCTTTATGGGCAATCTCTACATGAAGACTAGAGGGAGATGCAAAGGGATCTCCCTGTACATGGTCAATCGAGAGCATAAAGCTGCCGAAATGATAAGCGCCTGCTAAAGACTTGTAGGCAGGGTAGCTTTTATGATCGATAGAACGCAGCAGGGTGCGCAGTTCATTAGATGATTTCATGTTGCTCTCCTTTTATTTTTAACATTTTATTCTTTGCATGATGAAGTTCACGGCAGAAGGCTTGTACTGATTGACAGGCCCAACTTTCCATAGCTATCATAATAAATCATTATCGGAAAAGATGCAACATGAAATCTGCTTTTTCAAATGATTCTCCTTATCAAAAAAGTCTCAAAGAGAGACCCTGTTATATTTATTTAGCCGAATAAAAAGATAGCCATGAATAAGAAAACACAGGGAGGATAAAGAAAGGCAAACAGGACAATGCTTCCGGCATATGATGGTAAAAAAGGACACCGCCATTCTATGCCAGAGGACAAAAAAACTTGGGAGGTCTTACCGATGGAACATAAGCAGTGGGAAAAAATGATGCTGCGGCAGATTGCCGGTTTTTTGGCAAAAGAAAAACTGATTAACCCAGAGGAGCAGATTCGATTTTTATCGATTGTCAAAGAGGAGGATTAACCATTGGGATTTTTGCGGGCAGCCATTTATTGCCGGTGCAGCACAGAGGAGGAAAGCCAGGTAGATGCGCTGAAAAAACAGGTGAAGGAGAGCGAGGACTGTGTCAGGGCACAGGGCTGGTATCTGACAGAGCGGTATGTGGAATCCAAAAGCGGCACCACCACAAAAGGGAGGGATGAATATAACCGCCTGTTCGATGACATGTTAGAAGATAAGTTTGACGTGATTGTGATTAAAAGCCAGGATCGCCTGATGCGCAATGCCAAAGACTGGTATGTATTCCTGGAACGGCTGGCAAGCCAGAAGAAAAAGCTGTTCATGTACATAGAGCAGAAATTTTACACCACGGATGAGGCGCTTCTTACCGGGATTAAAGCGATTCTGGCAGAAGAATACAGCAGGGAATTGAGCAAAAAGATCAATAATGCCCACCGCCACCGGCAGCTAAACGGGGGGAGGGCGATGCTGACCTCAAGGGTGTTCGGGTTTCAAAAGGCCCCGGACGGTTCCATGGAAGTAGTGGAGGAGGAGGCCAAGGTCATCCGGGAGATTTATGGGTACTGTGCGGCGGGATACGGAAGCCGCACCATTGCCAATATCTTTTTAAACCAGGGATACAAAAAAAGAACAGGGGGCGTCCTGACAGCCGCCTCTGTGGGGAAAATTATCCGTAACCCCTTATACAAGGGCACCATGGTCATGAACCGCCTGCACTATGATTTTGAAACAAAACGGACATTAAAGGTTCCCAAGGAGCAATGGATTTATGCAGAAGGGGCAGTTCCTGGGATTGTGGACGGCCAGCTTTGGGAACAGGCCAATAAGAAAATGTCAGAACGGGCAAAGGTATTTAACCATGGCAAAGCCTATAAAAAAGGCAGCAATCCAGGAGCCTACGACCTTTCAGGAAAGCTTGTGTGCGGCCAGTGCGGGAAGCCTTATTACCGAACCCGGCGCCATGGGTATGCGGACAAAGATAAGGTCATCGTTGAATGGAAATGCAGCAATTATTTGGAGAAAGGGAGGACAAAAGGGAGCACAGGCGGGAAAAACCGGAAGGTGGAAAAAGAGTTTGGGGGAGGCTGTGACAATGCGCATTTGGATGAAGCCGTGGTATATGCCCTTTTAGAGCAGATCAGCAGCCAGTATTATGATTTTCACAGGCAGGATAAGGACAATATCATCAGCCACGTAATCCGGATTTTGCGGCAGGTGATGGAACAGGCGCCGGAAAAGAAGGAATGGACAAGGATAGAGCAGGAGGAAAAAAAGCTTTATAAACAGAAGGATTACCTTCTGACAAAATTATTAGAACAGGTGATATCCGATCAGGATTACCAGAGAAAGAACGGGGAACTGGAAAAAAGGCTCGGGGAAATCCAGCAGCAAAAGAAGGCTTTCAGGCAAAAAGAATGGGAGATTCAGAACAGGGAAAAGAGGATAGAAAAAATAAAAACCAGGATGGAGCAGGGAGGGATAGAAAAGGCAACCATAGCCGGGATGCTTCATGACATCCAGGAAATCCGGGTGCAGGGCTGGCAGCTAGAGGTGTATTTTAACCCGCTGCGGATTGCAGGGTTAGGGGAGGGGGAAACGGGAGAGGGGAATTTGGCAAAGGAGATGCTGTCGGAGGATTTTGCCATAAAGGCAGACTATCCCTTTGCCCCGGAGACAGAGAGGGGGAGGTATTTAGACCGCAGGCAGATCATGGGTCTTTTAAAAGAAAACCCAAAGGAAACCGCAAAGAGCCTGGCTGCAAGCATGGGGCGCTCAGCCTGCATGGTGCGCAACCGGATGGAGGAACTAACCAGGGGCGGCTATATCCGGTTTAACGGCCGGGGCGGCCGGGGGGAGTGGGAGATTTTAAAGGAACTTGCAGATAAAGAGGCAAGCATCCGGGAAGGGGGGTTATAGTTACTGCTTGCACCAAGTCTAATCACTGCTCTGATTAGCTATGAGCCAGTAGCGTTATAGGGCTAAAGCATATGCCTCATCGCCGCAGGCGGTTTTAAATGGGCATGTGCAGTACCGTTCACGGGATATCTGTGAACAGTAACGGGTTATAAAGGGCAGGAAAAAAGAGGATTGCATATTGAAAATGGATTTTGTATAATAAAAATAAGAAAAGAGAGGAAGATGCCATATGCCAATGGTAAATAAGGAACATAAAGACCGCCTTTTCAGCTTTCTGTTTGGGAGCGAGGCCAATAAACAGTGGACACTCAGCTTGTACAACGCAGTAAATGGAACCAGCTTTACAGAGCCGGAGGACATTCGCTTTACAACAATAGACAATGCCGTATATATGGGGATGAAGAATGATGTTTCTTTTATCCTGTTCTATGTAATGAATATTTACGAACAACAAAGCAGCTACAACCCCAATATGCCGGTACGCCAACTGATGTATGCGGGAAAGCTATATGACAAATACATCCAGATGAACCGCCTAAATATATATGGAAAGAAAATCGTGAAGCTTCCGCTTCCCAAACTGGTTACTTTTTATAATGGGACGGAAGGGCAGGGGGATAAATTTTTAAGCCTGAGCGATGCCTTTGAGTGTGACAAAGAGGGGCTGGAGCCGGATATAGAAGTAAAGGTACGGATGCTAAATATTAATTATGGAAAGAATATAAAGCTGATGGAAGATTGCAAGCCCCTTGCAGAGTATTCCTGGCTTGTGGAACAGATACGTGAGAACAAGATGGCAGGAGTGGAGATAGAAGAAGCGGTAGACCAGGCCATTGATGACATGCCAAAAGATTACGTGATCAGGCCATTCCTGGTGGGAAACAGAGCGGAGGTGAAGGATATGTGTATCACGGAATATAATGAAGCTGAGACTATGGAGATGTTTAGGGAAGAAGGCCGGATAGAAGGCCGGATGGAAGGCCAGATAGAAGGCCGGATAGAAGGAGAAGGAAAATTCGCGAGGCTTGTATCCATGCTGCTGTCAGGAGGAAGAACCGGGGATGTGCAAAAGGCGGCGGATAGTAAGGAGGAAAGAGAAGCCTTATATAAGGAATTTAATATTCTTTGAGATGGGATATTCTGGAAGCGCAGGAAGGGGATGCCAAAAGGAAGAGGATACCCAATTCTGTCACTTTGTACTCACACCTCTTTAAGCTGGATCTGGTAATGATGAGCATCGTGATTCTCTGCATCCTCTCAGCCATGCTGTACCAAGGGATTGCATGGCTGGAGAAAAAGGTCTTATAATACAAAAATCTTCCGAAAGTCAGGAAAGCTTTCGGAAGATTTTTATTATCGATTACAGCTGCCATTCATACTGGCCTTTTTCTCCTGTCTGATAAAAATCAGCATAACTGATGCCAAAGATATCTTTGCCGATCTGGCTGATGTCAATCTGATTTTTGATCAGATACTGCCAGAATCCGGCATTGGCAATATTTCCCTGAAGAAGAATGCCCTGTACCTTTCCGTCTTTTAGAATAACTCGTTTATACTGTGTCTGGTCTTCCCGCGTCAGGATTTCATCACCGTCTTCTTCCCGGATTCTTCCTACACAGAGTGTTACCAGACCAAAGAAATTGATGGTGTTCTTCATGGCATAAGTATCTGTGTATTCTGTGGACATGCCGCACATGTTTTTTCCGGCAATGCGCCCCTGGTCGGCGGCATTGGGCCAGATTCCGGACAGGCCGGTAATATCCCCCGCTGCATAAATATCTTCTGCAGAGGTTTTCAGAAAAGAATCCACTGTGATTCCCCGGTCACAGGCAATACCGCTGCCTTCCAGACAGGCAAGGGCCGGGCGGACTCCTGCTGCCACAATGATAAGATCGCAGGCAATCTCATCGCCATTATCCAATACTACTTTGTGAATCCTGCCATCTGATTCGCATACAGCCTGGGAAGCCCTTCTTTCCAGGACAAAGCGCACTCCTGCTTTTTCAAAAGCATGCTGGTAGGCAGCCGCAGCATGAGCATCAAGCTGTACCGGAAGAATCCGGTCAGCCATTTCTACAACCGTAAGCTTTTTGCCCATTTCCAGAAGACCGTAGGCAGCGTCTAAGCCTACCAGGCCGGAACCAATGACCAGTACATTTTCTGCCTGATCCGCTTCTTTTACAATGGCTTGTGCGTCGGACAGGTTGCGAAGGCCATATACGTTAGATGCCTTTTGCAGATCTCCCACCGGCGGGATGAAACTGTTTGCACCAGAGGCAATCAAAAGCTTATCATAACAAAGCTTTTCCTGATTTTCCAGGAGGATTTCTTTTTTATCCGGATAGATTCTTTCTGCTCTTACTCCCTTTATCCACTGAATCCGGTACTTGGAAAAGAAATCTTTTTCCGTGAAATCCAGACCTTCTTCCTTTCGCTCCCCGGCAATATATTTGTGGAGCATACAGCGGGAATGGACATGAAGGTCAGTGGAAATCATCAGGATATCTCCCTCAGAATCCTGCAGGCGAATCGTCTTTGCAGCTTCGACACCGGCAACACCGGCTCCAATGATCACATATTTCATCCTTTACACCTCCTCCACATGAATGGCTTTTTTGGGACAGGCTTTGACACAGGAAGGATCTTCGCCTGCATTGACGCAGAAGTCACACTTAATAACCTTGCTTTTGGTCATGGTGTCAGGCTTTGGCACTCCGAAGGGACAATTCATGACGCACATAAAGCAGGATCCGCAGCGTGTTTCGTCATACAGGACATGGCCGGATTCCGGATCCTTATAAAGTGCGCCGCTCATACAGGATTTGACACATTCCGGTTCATCGCAGTGGCGGCAGAACAGAGGTTTGTACCTGCCTTTGGCATCCTTTAGAATAAAGTTTCGGGATTCGTTTTTGGGGTCTGTTAAGTCTAAATCATAGATGGTGCCTTTGGTTTCCCGATGTGCCTGCATACAGGCGGCGGAGCAGTTCTTACAGCCATCGCATTTTTCGTATTCCACTATGATGCGTTTCATTTTCGCCACCCCTTTCTATATATGAAGCCCCTGGCGCTTTTCTATAATGATCTGCTCTAAAATCTCAGCAGATTCTTTGGCGTCTCCATTAATAATGACTTGGCCGCCGGTCAGGGATTTCATGTCTTCGGTCAGAACCTGTACGGCAACCTTGCTGCCAGTCACAAATGGCGGCAATCCCAGATGCAGAGGCAATCCCAAAGCCAGCCCGTAGCAGCCGTCAGCCAGAGCCTGTTCCTCAAGCCACTGTGCAGCGGAAAGAACCAAAGGAAGCTGCGGTAAGTCTACCTTTAAGGCTTCTGCCAGTTCTGTGGCCACGATTTCCAGACGGCCGATGGCAAGGCAAGGACCAAAATTGAGAACCGGAGGGATATTCAGCTTTTCGCATACAGCACGCAGCTTATCTCCTGCATACCGGGCAGCCTCTGGCGTCATAAGCCCACAGTTTTCAATGCCGCCGGAGGAACAGCCTGCAGTCAGCACAAGGATGTCTTTGGCAATCAGTTCTTTCACCAGATCCACAGTCAGCACATCATGGCCGCCGGCAGTCAGATTGGAGCAGCCTACTACTCCAGCCACCCCTTTGATATCCCCGGCAACGATTAGATCAATCAAAGGCTGCCAGTTTCCGCCTAAGAATTGTTTTAAGGAAACCTCACTGACTCCGGTCAGGGTATTGGCATTGCCGTGGTCTTTAAGGAGATTCATGGGAACATTGCCCCGGCGTGCCTGGTAGGCAGATATCACCTCGTCAATGATCTCGTCTGTGACAGCAGGGCGGTTTTCAAAGTCAAATTCTTTTAACTCAGCATTGGCTTTTTTGGCTACATTGTCAATGCAGATCTGCTTGATCTTCAGTTCATCACAGATAGGCTCAATTCCTGGCAGGGTACAGTTGAACTCTGAGATAACGGCATCAATGCCGCCGGTTGCCAAAATAGCCTCGCTGGTGTAATTATTGCCTGCATGACCGTCAAAAATCTCTGTGTAATGAGCGCCGCGAAGCTGAAGATCCTGGCCTACACAGGTACAGCCTACCAGCTTAAAACCTTTGGCTCCTGCTTTTTTTGCTTTTTCTTTTATATCTTCTTGGGTCAGACGATCCTGAAGGAAGGTAAACATGGAATGCTGATGGCCGGTGATCATGATATTTATGTAGTCCGGATCAATGACACGCAGCCCTACAGGTGCAAGGCGGATCTCTGGTTCTCCCAACACAACGTCATTTAAAAGATTAGTCAGAACAAGGCCGTGGATTCCGGTGGAAATACCGAGCTTTAAGCAGTCTAAAAGCATATTTACCGGGTCGGAATTTAAATTGGTAGAACATTTTACAACGCCGTGGAACACCTCGGATTTGGCTCCGCCGGGAAGAATGCCCAGTTCCTGCCATTTCTTGTAGCGGGGAGCATAGGAAAGCTTTTCGGTCAGCTCCATTTTCTCATATTCCGGCAGATAGAGATCTTTTAATACAGCGTCAGCTACGGCTTCTGCCCGTTTGTGGACGTCATCTTCCTGAATGCCGAAAAGGGAGGCCAAACGATTCAAGGTGTTGATGCCTTTGATCTCGCCTTTTGTCCTGGCTACATTTTTTACATTTAAAGCTGTATTTTCTACTACATGGATGTAGCAGCCGGAGCCAGAAGCGACTGCCCGCAGAAGGTTTCTGACAACAATGGTGTCAGCATTGGCGCCGCAGATTCCACGGGGGGATTCTGGTGTGATTCGGCAGGGACCGTTGGCGCACAGGCGGCAGCAGACACCCTGAAGCCCGAAGGCACACTTGGTGCTTTGACTTTCTACACGATGATGGGAGGTCTCCATGGGAAGGCCCGCGATATAGGTCTCTAATGGCTTGTCTGCACTTTTGCAGGTGCTGCAGCTATAGCATTGATTCATTTTTTGTACCTCCTTGGTGGAATAGTGGTTAAATTTTACTATAAATAAGAAGATTTTTCAATGTGTTTTGTGGTAAATTTTTAGGATTCTGCGGAAAATATGTTACTATTCACATTGTTGCTCTCTGCAGATAAGGATTATTGGAATTGCTGCCTAAAATTGTTATAAAAGATAGGAGAATGATTGAAAGTTTTTGGTGGGTGTGTTAAACTAATTCATCGCTGTATTAGTACCACAAAAATATAGTAAGTCGAAAGATAATACAGTGAATAAAATACCAGGAGGTAGGCTGTGAGAAAATTCATGGAAGAATTTCGGGCATTTGCCCTGCGTGGAAATGTGATGGATATGGCAGTTGGTGTGATTATCGGAGGCGCTTTTTCCGGGATCGTTACATCTCTCACCGATAATTTTATCAATCCGGTTTTAAATGTGTGTACGGGACATGAGAGCTATACATTGCAGGATGTGGCGGGCTTTGCCTCGGCATTTGTATCAGCAGTGGTAAACTTTATTATTATGGCTTTTATTTTGTTTTGCTTAATGAAGGTCATCAATAAGGCAGCAGGCATAGGGAAAAAGAAAACAGAAGAGGCTCCGAAAGCGCCTGCGGTAAAGGTTTGCCCGTTCTGTAAAAGCGAGATTCCTCTGGAGGCAACTCGCTGTGCATACTGTACTTCCCAGTTGTCTGAGGAGGTTTGAATAGAAGCTGCAGGGCGGGCGCCTGTCAGAAGACTTTGATATGCTGTCCCAATCTTTGGCTCCTGGCCTTCGGGTAAAGGAGCCCGCCTGCGGTTTAGTCCCTATTATTTTTTATTCTGAGGAGAAATCTTCCTGCAAAAGTTCCCATACCTGATTGAAATAAGCGGAAAATTCCCCTGCATTCCTGCGTTTTAAAGGACTGTCATATTCTGGGGGAAATTCTATGGGCAGTGATGCCTTTATCCTGCCGGGACGGCGGGACAGAATCAGGATTCGATCCGCAACACTGATAGCTTCAGACAGATCGTGGGTGATTAAGACAGCCGTTTTTCCTGTACTGCGGATGATGCTGCTGATATCGTCACAGACAGTCAATCGAGTCTGATAATCCAGTGCAGAAAACGGTTCATCCAAAAGAAGCAGGTCCGGTTTTAGGGCAAGGGTGCGGATCAGAGCAGCACGCTGCCGCATACCTCCGGACAGTTCGGATGGGCGGGCTTTTTCAAAACCGCCTAAGCCATAAGACCGCAGCATTTCTTTTAAATGACTGCGGGCGCTGTCATCTAGTTTTTTCTGGATCTCCAGTCCTAAGGCAACATTGTCAAAAATGGTACGCCACTCAAAAAGATGATCTTTCTGCAGCATATAGCCGATACCGGCGTGGCCTTCTAAGATTGCCGCTCCATCGATCCGGATGGAACCGTCCTCTGGTTCGATTAGTCCGCACAGCAGGGAGAGTAAAGTGGATTTGCCGCAGCCGGAAGGACCGACCACTGCAAGAAATTCTCCGGCGGGAACAATAAATGATATATGAGAAAGGGCAGGGGTCTCGCCGTCAGGTGAGTGGTAGGAATAGCTGACCCCGCAGACCTCCAGTTTTGGCTTCATATATTACCTCCTTGAATTACCATACCTTATAGTATGATACCAGGGCCAAAGGGTCAAAATCCGATGCAATCCGTGGTATCATAGGGAAAAAATACCTTTGATCCCTACAATATAATATGAAGAATTGAAGGATAGGGTGTAAGAGAGAACTTTCTCCGGTTATAGAAAGGCAGAGAAAGAAAATAGAGCTGGCGCTGATTATAGATTATAATAGAAAAGATGATCTTGCTGGCAGGATGGCTGATATAAAAAGATGAGAGAATGTTTAATTCTCCCATCTTCCGGAAGAACCACAGGGAAGAAGCAGCCCGGATTCTTTTACCGGCAGCCCGATTTCGGATGCCTGCACGTGACCTCCGTATTTGGGGCAGATTTCAGCGGACAGCATATAGGTAAGAACAGCAGGAGCAAGGCCGGTTGTGTAGGAATTGATGAGGAAGAACAGCGGTTCCTGGGACAAAAGCTGTATACAGAGCTGAATCAGCGGATGAATACAATCCTCAATCTTCCAGATCTCTCCCTTTGGGCCGCGGCCATAGGAAGGCGGATCCATGATAATGGCATCATAGTGATTCCCCCGGCGGATTTCTCTTTCAACAAATTTTACACAGTCATCCACCAGCCAGCGGATCGAAGCCTGAGACAGCCCGGAGGACACGGCATTTTCCTTTGCCCAGCTTACCATGCCTTTGGAGGCATCCACATGGGTGACAGCAGCGCCTGCCCGGGCTGCAGCCAGTGTGGCGCCTCCCGTGTAGGCGAACAGGTTCAAAAGCTTGACAGGACGTCCTGCGGTTTTGATCTTTTCCTGACACCAGTCCCAGTTGGCGGCTTGCTCCGGAAAAAGGCCGGTGTGCTTAAAGCTGAAGGGCTTAAGGTTAAAGTGCAGATCCTTGTAATGGATGGTCCATTGTTCAGGCAGATCAAAAAATTCCCATTGGCCTCCGCCCTTGGCGCTTCGGTGATAGTGGGCGTTCGGCTTTTTCCAGCCGCTGTGCGTCCTTTTGGTATCCCAGATAACCTGGGGGTCCGGACGGATCAGAAGATAATCTCCCCAGCGTTCCAGCTTTTCTCCTTTTGAACAGTCTATAACCTGGTAATCTTTCCAGTTCTCTGCAATCCACATATCCGGACTCCTTTTTCTGGTATTTAATTCCCCCAATCCCATTCTGGTTCTTCCGGGCTTTTGTAGGTCTTGCCCTCCACTTCTTCGTCATCCTCTTTGATCAGGATTCCGCTTCCGTTGGTCTTATATTTAACGCCGTCCCGATCTTTTACAGTAGTATTCTTGGCGATTTTGCCAGAAGAATTTACCACATAGTTTTTCGGGTTATTGCCGGTCCAGATAGTAAATACCTCATAGCGGCTTCCGGAATCTGCCTTCTGCAGCTTTCCCATATAATAAAGATAATTCTCATACACGCCGGTATAGCCTTTGCCGGTAGAGGAGAAATAATACTGAACCGTGTTGCTTCCCTCGTCTACATTGTGTTTTCCCTTCAGCATGGCGCTCTGGGCCCGGGTGCCGAAGTAATATGCCGTATACTCGGATTCTTCTTTATCTGTAAATACCTTCTGCAATCCATATACCGGAACACCGTTTTCGTCAAACAGATAGGTATTGCCGTTGATCTTTACCAGATCGCTGGATTTGGCAGAGCCTTTTGGCGGTCCTACTTTGGGAACTCCTTTATTGGAAAAATAGAACCACTCTATGTCGTGTTCATAGCGATCCTGCAGATGCTCCGGAGGTTCTGTGGAATACCATCCTACCCGGACCTGGCCGCTGGAATCTACAAAGCGGTAATCTTCAATATTATCGGATTCGGTTCCATTGGCACAGCTCCATCCGGTCTGCATGGCGCCGTCTTCCGCCAGACTATAATAGACGCCGTTGATTTTTTTCAGCTTCAGCCCGTCATCACCCTCGCTGGGTACAATCTTTTTTCCGCTGCTGGAAAAATAATACCAGTGCTTGCCGTCATTCTCATCCTCTGCATAGGGACCGGGTTCGTAATAATCATTGTCTTCCTCGTCAGGAGAAAACAGACGCTGCCATCCGGTCAGCATGACGCCGTTCTCATCGCAATAGTACATGTTATCCTGGATCCATCCGGTCTGCATGGCGCCGGAATCGTCAAAATGATACCAGTTATTGTTGATCTTTTCCCATTTTTCCTTGACGGATTTTCCGTTCTGATTAAAATAGTACCAGTCATAGCCGCCGCCATAGTAGTCACTGCGCTCTACCTGAAGCCACTGGCCTGCATACATGATACCGTCAGGACCTACAAAATAATCATCATTGTCCACCCAGGAGTTGACAGCCATAATGCCGCTGCTGTTTAAATATCTCCAATATCCGTCACCGCCTTTGCGCCAGCCGTTGCACAGGCGGCTGCCGGAGGCGTTGTAATATACCCAGTTTCCGCCTTCCTGGGCCCAGCCCTCTGCTGCCATTGCCTGGATGCCGGCACTGCCGAATGTCATCACTGCAGCAAAGGCAAGCACTGCCAAACCACGTTTCCTCATAATGTTTCTCCTTTAACCCATAATTGCGTTTTTGTAAAATCCTGGCGCTCCCGAAGTGATATCTGCCATTCCCGTTTTCGGCAGATCCGCCGGAGGCTCACAGAAAATCCTCTTACTAATGAATATAGCGGTGAAAAACGGTATAGGGATTTCCTGTATATTCCAGACTGACTTCCATTTTAGCAAGTTACTGCCGAATATTCAACCCAATTTTCTGTATTTTATTCTGACGATTCTCTTACGATGCCGGATCTATCCGGACCAGACGGGAAGCTGCAAACGATAAATTTTATTTTATCTCGCCAAAAAGTACTTGCATTTCCAAATAATCCATGATAATATAGGAAAGCTGTGACATGATAGCAATGAAGCGTGAGGTTGCTGCCTGTTTTAAGAGGCAGGTTTTCCGTGGAGCGAATGTCAAGTTAGGAAACTGACGACAAGTCACTGTACAGACAGAATGTCCGGTTAGCCGGAAACGACGTGTAGTAGTTCGGTATGAAAATATTTAGGACACACACGGGAGAGTGTACAGTCACCGCTTGTCGTACTTAAGCTTTAAAAGTGCGAAAAGGAGGCGACTTTTTTTATGGCAAGTCAAGTAATGAGAATCACATTGAAGGCTTATGACCATCAACTCGTTGATCAGTCTGCCGGCAAGATCATTGAGACCGTAAAGAAGACAGGGGCTCAGGTGAGCGGACCGGTGCCGCTGCCCACCAAGAAGGAAGTGGTTACGATCCTGCGGGCAGTACACAAATATAAGGATTCTCGTGAGCAGTTCGAACAGCGGACTCACAAGAGACTGATTGATATCATCACCCCGAGCCAAAAGACAGTGGATGCTTTGGCTAAGCTGGAGATGCCGGCAGGAGTGCATATTGATATTAAGATGAAACAAAAATAAGCTTTAGTATGATTGCCCTCACAGGCAATCCGCTGTAAGGAGGAAGAAAAATGAAGAAAGCGATCTTAGCTACAAAGGTCGGAATGACCCAGATCTTCAATGAGCAGGGAGTTCTGGTTCCGGTGACGGTTCTTCAGGCTGGTCCCTGCGTGGTGACTCAGGTGAAGACCGAGGAAAACGATGGCTACAAGGCCGTACAGGTCGGCTTCATCGACAAGAGAGAAAAACTGGTGACGAAGCCGGTGAAGGGTCATTTTGACAAGGCAGGCGTGGCTTACAAGAGATTTGTAAGAGAGTTCTGTTTTGAGAATGCAGAGGATTATTCCGTAAAGGATGAGATTAAAGCGGATATCTTTGCTGCCGGAGATAAGGTGGATGTAACCGCTGTCTCTAAAGGCAAAGGTTTCCAGGGCGCGGTGAAAAGGTTCGGCCAGCACAGAGGCCCCATGACCCACGGTTCCAAGTTCCACCGCCATCAGGGTTCCAACGGTTCCGCAACTACTCCCGGACGTGTGTTTAAGGGCAAAGGGATGCCCGGGCATATGGGCCACAAGAAAGTGACCGTGCAGAATTTGGAGGTTGTGCGGGTGGATGCCGAAAACAACCTGATTCTGCTGAAGGGTGCCGTACCAGGGCCGAAGAAGTCTCTGGTGACACTGAAAGAAACCGTAAAGGTCAGCCGTTAAGCGCAGGCCGACCGAGGAAAGGAGGAACACACAGAAATGGCAAACGTATCTGTTTACAATATGGAAGGCAAGGAAGTAGGCACCATGGAGCTGAACGACGCTGTGTTTGGCGTTAAGATAAATGAGCATCTGGTGCACATGGCGGTTGTGGCGCAGCTTGCCAACAAGCGTCAGGGTACCCAAAAGGCAAAGACTCGTGCAGAGGTATCCGGCGGTGGCAAAAAGCCGTGGCGTCAGAAGGGAACCGGTCATGCGAGACAGGGTTCAACCAGAGCTCCCCAGTGGACCGGCGGCGGTGTTGTATTTGCTCCGACTCC
Source organism: uncultured Lachnospiraceae bacterium (assembly GCA_910586205.1). GTDB lineage: Bacteria > Bacillota > Clostridia > Lachnospirales > Lachnospiraceae > Brotaphodocola. Next base: position 101,259 of record CAJUGD010000004.1, read on the forward strand.
GAGAGATTACACCATCCGTTTGAATAAGAAGGAAAAGAGGGCTGCACTTAAGTCCGCTTTGACCAGCCGGGTACAGGAGAATAAGTTCATTGTTTTGGATGAACTGAAAATGGACGAGATCAAGACCAAAAGGTTTAAAAATGTCCTTGATAATCTGAAAGTGTCAGGAGCCTTAGTGGTAGTGGGCGCTGACAGTGACAATGTGGTTCTTTCCGCAAGGAATCTTCCGGATGTAAAGACCGCATATGTCAACACAATCAATGTATACGACATTTTGAAATACAACACCGTGGTGGCTACCAAGGCTGCCGTCGCCAGCATTGAGGAGGTGTACGCATAATGGCAAACGTTCAGTACTACGATGTCATCCTCAAACCGGTAGTGACCGAGAAGAGCATGAATGAAATGTCTGATAGAAAATATACCTTCCTGGTTCATCCGGAAGCCAATAAGTGCATGATCAAAGAGGCTGTTGAGAAGATGTTCCCGGGAACAAAAGTAGAGCGTGTCAATACCATGAACAGCGAAGGAAAGACCAAAAGGAGAGGCATGGTTTTCGGCAAGACCGCAAAAACCAAGAAAGCCATTGTCCAGTTGACTGAGGACAGCAAAGAGATCGAGATCTTTGCAGGGCTGTAAGGCGGTTGACGAGAAAGTCTGCATACTGCAGCGCAGTTTGTGCGTTGCGGCAAGAGATACACGCGGATGCGTTGAAAGATGCAGAACAAAAGTTTGATATGAATTTTATCGGAAGCCCTCCGGAAAAACAGGGCGAAACAGACAAGACGAGAGGAGTTTACAGTCATGGGAATAAAGACCTATAACCCATATACACCGTCCAGAAGACACATGACCAGCTCAGACTTCAGTGAGATTACCAAATCCACACCGGAAAAGTCTTTGGTCACTTCCTTAAAAAAGAATGCGGGACGCAATAACCAGGGTAAGATTACCGTAAGACACCGCGGAGGCGGCAGCAGAAGAAAATACAGAATCATTGATTTTAAGAGAAATTCCAAGGACGGTATTCCGGCAACCGTGCTCGGTATTGAGTACGATCCGAACAGAAGCGCCAACATTGCTCTGATTTGCTATGCAGACGGAACAAAGTCCTATATCCTGGCTCCGGCCGGACTGACTGACGGCATGAAGGTTATGAGCGGTGAGACTGCAGAGGCCAAGACCGGCAACTGCCTGCCCTTAGCCAACATTCCGGTAGGTGCACAGATTCACAACATTGAACTTCATCCAGGTAAGGGAGGACAGCTGGTGCGTTCAGCAGGCAATGCGGCGCAGCTTATGGCAAAGGAAGGCAAATATGCTACTTTAAGACTTCCCTCCGGTGAGATGAGAATGGTTCCGATTGTATGCCGCGCTACTATCGGTGTGGTGGGCAACGGGGAACACAACCTGATTAATATTGGTAAAGCAGGAAGAAAACGTCATATGGGTATCCGTCCTACGGTCCGCGGTTCCGTCATGAACCCCAACGACCATCCGCACGGCGGTGGTGAGGGCAAGACCGGTATCGGCCGTCCGGGTCCGAGCACCCCATGGGGTAAGCCGGCACTGGGCCTTAAGACCAGAAAGAAGAATAAACAGTCCAATAAGCTCATCATCAGAAGACGTGATGGCAAGACGATCAAATAGTTGAAGGAGGATCAAACCCTATGGGACGTTCATTAAAAAAAGGACCATTTGCAGACGCACATCTGCTGAAAAAGATAGATGCATTGAACGCTTCAGGCCAGCATCAGGTGATCAAGACCTGGTCCCGCCGTTCTACCATCTTTCCTCAGATGGTTGGACATACCATTGCAGTCCATGACGGCAGAAAGCATGTTCCGGTGTATGTGACTGAGGATATGGTAGGCCATAAGCTGGGCGAGTTTGTCGCTACCAGAACTTACAGGGGCCACGGCAAAGATGAGAAGAAATCCAAACGGTAATCACCGCATTTGAAAGGAGGTTATTAGCAATGGCTAAGGGACATAGAAGTCAGATTAAGAGAGAGAGAAACGCCAATAAGGACACCAGGCCGTCTGCCAAGTTATCCTATGCCCGCGTATCCGTTCAGAAGGCGTGTTTCGTTTTGGACGCGATTCGGGGTAAGGATTTAGAGACTGCGATTGGTATTGTAACCTACAATCCCAGATATGCTTCTACTTTAATTAAGAAATTACTGGAATCGGCAGCAGCCAATGCCGAGAACAACAATGGTATGGACCGCTCCAGACTGTATGTGGAGGAGTGCTACGCCAACAAAGGACCGACCATGAAGAGAGTAAAACCAAGGGCACAGGGCAGAGCTTACAGAATCGAGAAAAGAATGAGCCACATCACCGTTGTGCTGAATGAAAGATAGGAGGCAAATATGGGACAGAAAGTTAATCCACATGGCTTGAGAGTCGGTGTTATCAAGGACTGGGATTCCAAATGGTACGCAGAGGGCGACTTCGCCGACTGTCTGATTGAAGATTATAATATCCGTAAATTTCTGAAGAAAAGGCTGTTTGATTCAGGGGTTTCCAAGATTGAGATTGAGAGAGCTTCCGAGAGAGTGAAGGTCATTATCTATACAGCAAAACCGGGTGTTGTCATCGGTAAGGGAGGATCTGCCATTGAAAAGCTTAAAGGCGAGGTTCAGAAGATGACAGACAAAAAGCTTTTGATTGACATTAAGGAGATCAAAAGACCGGAGCGCGATGCACAGCTTGTGGCAGAGAGCATTGCGCAGCAGCTTGAGAACCGTGTGTCTTTCCGCCGTGCCATGAAGTCTACTATGGGACGTTCCATGAAGGCTGGTGTAAAGGGCATTAAGGCTGCTGTGGGCGGACGTCTGGGCGGCGCTGATATTGCTCGTACCGAGTTTTACAGTGAGGGCACCATTCCGCTGCAGACCTTAAGAGCAGATATTGACTATGGGTTCGCTGAGGCAGATACTACCTACGGCAAGCTTGGCGTTAAGGTGTGGATCTACAAGGGCGAAGTACTTCCTGCTAAGGGAAACAAGGAAGGGAGCGATAAATAATGTTAATGCCAAAAAGAGTGAAGCGCCGCAAACAGTTCCGCGGAAGCATGGCGGGCAAGGCGATGAGAGGGAACACCATTAGTTATGGTGAATATGGCCTGGTGGCAACAGAACCCTGCTGGATTAAGTCCAATCAGATTGAGGCAGCCCGTGTGGCTATGACCCGTTATATCAAGCGTGGCGGTAAAGTATGGATCAAGATTTTCCCGGATAAGCCAGTTACGGCAAAACCTGCTGAAACTCGTATGGGTTCTGGTAAGGGCGCACTGGAGTACTGGGTAGCAGTTGTGAAGCCGGGCAGAGTGATGTTTGAGATTGCAGGCGTTCCTGAGGAGACGGCCCGCGAGGCATTGCGTCTTGCCATGCATAAGTTGCCCTGCAAATGTAAGATTGCTGCTAAAGCAGATTTAGAAGGCGGTGAATAACAGTGAAGACTAATAAATTCGTAGAAGGATTAAAGGGTAAAACGGCTGCAGAGCTGCAGGAAGAATTGGTAGCTGCAAAGAAAGAACTGTTCAACTTGAGATTCCAGAATGCGACCAACCAACTGGATAATACCAGCAGAATCAAAGAGGTCCGCAAGAATATTGCCAGGATTCAGACTGTTATCACAGAAAAGTCAAAACTGGCATGACCGAAAGCAGCTTGGCGAATCGGATCCAAAGGCGGCCGATGAGCTTAGTGCAAGGTCGTTCACGATGCATGGAGCACTTAACGCTAAGTGAACAAACCCGTCAACGTAGTGAAAGAGAGGAGATTTAAGACATGGAAAGAAATCTGAGAAAGACCCGTGTCGGTAAAGTCGTTAGCGATAAAATGGATAAAACGATCGTGGTTGCCATTGAGGACCATGTGAAGCATCCTTTGTACGGTAAGATCGTGAAAAAGACCGTAAAGCTGAAAGCCCATGACGAGAAGAATGAGTGCGGCGCAGGCGATACCGTAAAGGTGATGGAAACCAGACCTTTGTCCAAGGACAAGAGATGGAGACTGGTGGAGATTATTGAGAAGGCGAAGTAATATAAGATACCCTGAAAGGAGTTGGCAGGCATGATTCAGCAGGAGACCAGACTGAGAGTTGCCGATAACACAGGCGCAAAAGAGCTTCTTTGCATCCGTGTTATGGGTGGTTCCACGAGAAGATATGCGAATATTGGTGATATAATTGTCGCGTCCGTCAAAGATGCAACACCAGGCGGCGTTGTAAAGAAGGGCGATGTGGTAAAGGCCGTTGTAGTGCGTACCGTTAAAGGCGCCCGCCGGAAGGATGGGTCCTACATCCGGTTTGATGAGAATGCAGCAGTGATCATCAAGGATGACAAGACCCCGAGAGGCACCCGTATCTTTGGACCGGTTGCCAGAGAGCTGCGTGAGAAACAGTTTATGAAGATTGTTTCCCTAGCGCCAGAAGTACTGTAAGGAGGTATGGACTGTGCATAAAATTAAGAGAGATGATCTGGTAAAGGTGATCACAGGAAAAGATAAAGATAAAACCGGCAAAGTGCTGCACGTTCATGACGGCAGGGTGATCGTTGAGGGCTGCAATATGGTGACAAAGCATTCTAAGCCGAGCGCAGGCAATCCTCAGGGCGGTATTGTTCGTCAGGAAGCCCCCATGGATATTTCCAACGTCATGTTGGTTGTAGACGGGAAAGCCACGAGAGTCGGATTTCAGGTAAAAGATGGCAAGAAGGTTCGTGTTGCCAAGGCAACCGGCAAAGTCATTGACTGATTTTGATAAGGAGGAACGTAAGAGTGGCTAGATTAAAAGAAATGTATCAGAACGAGATGGTTGACGCTCTGATGAAAAAATTTGGTTATAAGAACATCATGCAGGTTCCCAAACTGGATAAGATCGTGGTTAACATGGGTGTGGGCGAAGCCAAGGAGAATGCCAAGATCCTGGATTCTGCAGTCCGTGACTTAGAGCTGATCACTGGTCAGAAGGCTATTACCACCAAGGCGAAAAAGTCTGTTGCAAACTTTAAGCTGAGAGAAGGAATGGCTATCGGATGTAAGGTTACTCTGCGCGGTGAGAAGATGTATGAGTTTGCAGATCGTTTGATTAACCTGGCGCTGCCCCGTGTCCGTGACTTCCGCGGTGTGAACCCCAATGCTTTTGACGGCAGAGGAAACTATGCACTGGGTATTAAAGAGCAGTTGATTTTCCCGGAGATTGAATATGATAAGGTTGACAAGGTAAGAGGTATGGATATTATTTTCGTAACCACTGCCAAGACTGACGAGGAAGCCCGTGAACTTTTGACATTATTCAATATGCCATTTGCTAAATAACAGGAGGAATGATCCATGGCGAAAACTTCAATGAAGATTAAACAGCAGCGTCCGGCGAAATTCTCCACCAGAGAATACAACCGCTGCAGAATCTGCGGACGTCCGCACGCATATTTGAGAAAGTATGGGATTTGCCGTATATGCTTCCGTGAGCTGGCATACAAGGGACAGATTCCTGGCGTTAAGAAAGCAAGCTGGTGACCTTTAACGGCTTGAAGGTTCTTTTGCCGTATGGCAGAAGATAACCGTAAAAGCGGGAGAAAAGGCCGTCCGCGGCGTCCGGATGTATTTTCTTTGAAAATCTTACAGACAGAACGGACTATCGCAAAGCGCGTGAAAATCAGCACTATAATCAAGGAGGAAAATATCTACCATGACAATGAGTGATCCCATCGCAGATATGCTTACAAGAATCCGTAATGCAAATACTGCTAAGCATGATACAGTAGACGTACCCTCATCCAAGATGAAGCTGGCTATTGCCGACATCCTGGTAAAGGAGGGCTATGTTCAGAAATATGATATCGTTGAGGACGGCGCATTTAAGACAATCCGCATTACCTTAAAGTACGGCGCTGACAAGAATGAGAAGATCATTACCGGTATCAAGAGAATTTCCAAGCCAGGTCTGCGTGTGTACGCAAATAAAGAGGACCTGCCGAAAGTTTTAGGCGGTCTTGGAACCGCTATCATTTCTACAAACCAGGGCGTGGTGACAGATAAGCAGGCCCGTCAGTTAGGTGTAGGCGGCGAAGTACTGGCATTTGTGTGGTAAGCTGAAAGCACAAATAAGAACGAAATGAACTGAAAACAGAAAAGGCGCACAAGTCTTTTCCGAAAATTTAAGTAGGAGGTAAAATGGCATGTCACGTATTGGAAGAATGCCAATCGCGATTCCGGCAGGTGTGACCGTGACGATCGCGGAGAATAATAAAGTGACTGTAAAAGGTCCAAAGGGGACTCTGGAGAGAGAACTTCCCACAGAAATGTCAATCAAAGAAGAAGATGGACATATTGTAGTAACCAGACCCAATGACTTAAAGAAGATGAAATCCCTTCACGGTCTTACCAGAACCCTGATCAACAATATGGTAGTTGGTGTTACCAACGGCTATGAGAAGGTTCTTGAGGTAAACGGCGTCGGTTACCGCGCATCCAAACAGGGAAAGAAATTAACCTTAAACCTGGGTTATTCTCATCCGGTTGAGATGGAGGATCCGGAAGGATTAGAGACCGTCTTGGAAGGGCAGAATAAGATTACGGTAAAAGGTATTGATAAAGAGAAGGTTGGCCAGTACGCTGCCGAAATCAGAGACAAGAGAAGACCTGAGCCGTATAAGGGCAAAGGAATTAAGTACGCTGACGAGACAATCAGACGTAAAGTTGGTAAGACTGGTAAGAAATAATTAAGGAGAGTGCGAAAATGGTTAGCAAGAAATCAAGAAATGAAGTTCGCGTAAAAAAACATACCAGATTACGTAACCGCTTTGCAGGAACTGCAGAGAGACCGCGTCTGGCTGTGTTCAGAAGCAACAATCATATGTATGCGCAGATTATTGACGATTCTGTAGGCAATACTCTGGCAGCAGCATCTACCTTGGAGAAGGCGGCAAAAGAGGAACTGGAACATACCAATGATGTGGCTGCTGCCAGCTATGTTGGAACTCTGATCGCTAAGAGGGCGCTGGAGAAGGGAATCGAGGAGGTTGTATTTGACCGGGGCGGTTTCATTTACCAGGGTAAAATTCAGGCACTTGCAGATGCGGCCCGTGAAGCCGGTCTGAAATTCTAGTAGAGAGGAGAGCAGCATGAAGCGTACAATTATTGACGCAAGTCAGTTAGAGTTAAATGACAATGTAGTAGCAATCAAGCGTGTATCAAAGACCGTTAAAGGCGGCCGTACCATGAGATTCTCTGCTCTGGTAGTGGTTGGCGACGGCAACGGCCATGTAGGTGCAGGCTTAGGCAAGGCCGGAGAGGTGCCGGAGGCTATCCGCAAAGGAAAAGAGGCTGCAGCTAAGAATCTTGTGGAAGTTCCGGTAGATGAGAACCAGAGTATTCCCCATGACATTCTTGCTCAGTTCGGCAGTTCCAGCGTACTGATGAAGAAGGCTCCGGAAGGTACTGGTATCATCGCAGGCGGTCCGGCTCGTGCCGTGCTGGAGCTGGCTGGAATCAAGAATGTCCGTGCCAAGTCTTTAGGTTCCAACAATAAAACCAATGTGGTTCTTGCCGTGATTCAGGGACTGACCCAGCTTAAAACTCCGGAGGAGTATGCGAGACTGCGCGGCAAATCCGTAGATGAGATTGTGGGCTAAGGAGGAGAATAAAATGGCAGAGAAGTTAAGAGTGACATTAGTCAAATCCCCCATCGGGGCAGTTCCTAAGCACAGGGCGACGGTGGAGGCTTTGGGCCTTAGAAAGCTTAATAAGACCGTTGAGCTGCCGGATAATGATGCTGTCAGAGGCATGATCTGGCATGTGAAACATCTGGTAAAAGTAGAAGAAGTCTAACTACCGAAGTAAGGAGGTGCAATGTGATGGATTTATCGAATTTACAACCGGCTGCCGGCTCCAAACAGAGCGATAATTTCAGGAGAGGGCGCGGTCATGGTTCAGGCAACGGCAAAACTGCCGGTAAGGGCCATAAGGGTCAGAAAGCCCGTTCCGGTGCTCCAAGACCCGGATTTGAAGGTGGTCAGATGCCTCTGTACCGCCGTATTCCAAAGAGAGGATTTACAAACCGCAATACTAAAGAAATCGTAGCAATCAATGTAAGCGCCCTGGAGCGTTTTGATAATGATGCAGTGGTTACGGTAGAGTCCCTGATGGAGTGCGGTATCATCAAGAATCCAAGAGACGGCGTCAAGATTCTTGGTGATGGAGAATTAACCAAAAAGCTGACCGTAAAAGTAGATGCATTCAGCGAGGGTGCAAAAACAAAGATTGAGGCTTTAGGTGGAACCTGCGAGGTGATCTAATATGTTAAAGACACTCCGAAATGCATGGAAGGATAAGGAGATCCGTAAAAAGCTTCTTTATACTTTCATGATGCTGGTGGTGATTCGCTTCGGATCGGAGCTTCCGATTCCCGGAGTGAACACCTCCTATTTTGCAGACTTTTTTGCAAAGCAGAGCGGCGATGCATTCAACTTTTTTGACGCCATGACCGGAGGATCCTTTACCTCCATGTCTGTATTGGCGCTAAGCATTACTCCGTATATCACATCTTCGATCATTATGCAGCTTTTGACGATTGCGATTCCAAAGCTGGAGGAGATGCAGCGGGAGGGTGAGGATGGCAGGAAGAAGATTGCAGAGTACACCCGTTATCTGACGGTAGTGCTGGCTTTGGTGGAATCTACTGCTATGGCGGTTGGTTTCGGAGGTCAGGGTCTGCTGGTTGGCTATAACGACCAGGGATTTTTAGGAAAAGCTTCTTTGGTGATTATTGCTGTGCTGACGATGACTGCGGGAAGTGCATTTTTAATGTGGATTGGTGAGCGGATTACGGAGAAGGGCGTGGGAAATGGAATTTCCATTGTATTGCTGTTTAACATCGTATCCTCTCTGCCCCAGGATGTCAGTACCTTATACAATACCTTTATGAACGGCAGAATTATTGCCGTGCAGGTGGTGGCCGTGCTGATGATGCTGGCCGTGGCAGTAGCTATGGTTGTGTTTGTGGTATATCTGCAGGATGGTGAACGCAGGATACCGGTGCAGTATTCGAAAAAGATGGTAGGCAGGAAGATGGTAGGCGGTCAGTCTTCTCATATTCCGTTAAAAGTAAATACCGCCGGCGTAATTCCGGTGATCTTTGCGTCTTCCATTTTGTCATTTCCGGTTGTGATCGCACAATTTTTTACTCCGGATTACAGTACAATTCCAGGTAAGATTTTGATGATGCTTAATTCTTCTTCCTGGTTCCGTCCGGAGATGCCCTGGTATTCCGTAGGGTTGATCATATATATTGTGCTGATTGTTCTCTTTGCGTATTTTTACACGTCCATTACCTTTAACCCATTGGAAGTAGCAAATAATATGAAGAAATCCGGCGGTTTCATTCCGGGTATTCGTCCGGGGAAACCAACTTCAGAATATCTGGAAAAGATTTTAAGCTATATTATTTTTGTCGGCGCCGTGGGGCTGATAATTATCAGTGTGATTCCGATTATGATTTCCGGTGTGTTCGGTGTGAGCCGCCTGTCATTTTTAGGTACGTCCCTGATTATTATTGTCAGTGTAATTCTGGAAACGATCAAGGCTATTGAGTCTCAGGTGATTGTGCGGAATTACAAGGGATTTTTAAACGATTAGGATGAGCTGGGAGAGCTGCTGCGCAGGAGAATCATGGGCGGCAGCTTTTTCTGCTATATAGTTCTGTACAGAACTTTTCGGGAAGCAATAAACTTTATAAAAATAAGGAGGAGGAAAAATGAAGATTATCATGTTGGGAGCTCCTGGAGCCGGAAAAGGCACTCAGGCTAAAAAGATTGCGGAGAAGTACGGGATTCCGCACATTTCCACCGGTGATATTTTCCGTGCCAACATTAAGGGAGGCACAGAGCTGGGGATGAAGGCTAAATCCTACATGGATCAGGGACAGCTTGTGCCGGATGATGTGACCATTGGGATGCTGTTAGACCGGATCAGCCAGGAAGACTGTCAGAACGGGTATGTGCTGGACGGATTTCCGCGGACCATTCCCCAGGCAGAGAGCTTGACAGAGGCTCTTGAAAAGCGCGGGGAAAAGATGGATTTTGCAGTGGATGTAGATGTGCCGGATGAAGCCATTGTCACCCGGATGGGCGGAAGAAGGGCTTGTCTGAAGTGCGGCGCCACCTATCACATTGCGTTTAATCCTCCGAAGACAGAGGGTGTGTGCGATGCTTGCCAGGATAAGCTGGTTCTGCGGGATGACGATAAACCGGAAACCGTTCAGAAGCGTCTGACCGTTTATCATGATCAGACTCAGCCTTTGATTGAGTATTATAAAGGACAGGGGATTCTGGTGACTGTAGATGGCACCAAGGAGCTGAACCAGGTATTTCAGGATATTGTGGCTGTTCTGGGGGCGTAAATTATGTCAGTATCCATTAAGTCAGAGAGAGAGATTGAGTTGATGCGGGAGGCGGGGAGGATTCTTGCCCGTGTTCATGAGGAGTTAGGGAAAATGATAAAGCCCGGAATCTCCACCCTGGATATTGACCGGGCAGGGGAGCGCATGATACGCGGCTATGGCTGTACTCCGTCTTTTAAGAACTACAACGGCTATCCGGCATCTATCTGTGTGTCGGTCAACGACGAGGTGGTTCATGGGATTCCCAATAGGCACAGGATTCTCCATGAAGGGGATATTGTCAGTCTGGATGCAGGGGTGATCTACAATGGGTATCATTCCGATGCAGCAAGAACCCATGCAGTGGGCAGGATCCGGCCAGAGGCAGAGAAATTAATTCAAGTGACAAAGGATTGTTTTTTTGAGGGAATTAAATATGCAAGAGCTGGCAATCATCTCAATGATATTTCCTCGGCAATTCAGGCATATGCAGAGCATTTTGGATATGGGGTGGTTCGTGATCTGGTAGGACATGGAGTAGGCAGAGCCCTTCATGAAGATCCGGAGGTGCCTAATTTTTCCCAAAAGCGCAAGGGGATCCGGCTGCGTCCTGGTATGACCCTTGCCATTGAGCCAATGATTAATATGGGTCGTGGGGATGTTGTATGGCTGGATGACAACTGGACTGTGGCGACGGATGATGGTTCTCTTTCCGCTCACTATGAGAATACAATTCTTATTACAGGGGGAGAGCCAGAGATCTTGTCCCGGCTATGAGGACGGTGAACAGGATGGATTATCAACCAGGATGTCCGGCAAGATCCCTTGCCGGACATGATAAAGATCAGTATTATGTTATTTTGTCTGTGGACGGGGACTGGGTTTTTCTGGGGGATGGGAGAAAAAGACGTCAGGATAATCCGAAAAAGAAAAACAAAAAGCATATTCAGGCAGCAAACTGCCTGGTGATAGAAAAGTTTCCCGTGACAGATGATGAGATTTATACCCGGCTGAGAGATTATGTGAAATGCAGAGAGCAGAAGAATGGATGAGTGTTTGCAGTTGAGATCCTGTGGCCGTGAGTGAAAGAATAGTTGGATAGATACGTTGCGTATTCAGGAGGTAAGCATATGTCAAAAGCAGATGTGATTGAGATTGAAGGAACTGTGGTGGAAAAGCTTCCTAATGCCATGTTTCAGGTGGAGCTGGAAAACGGGCATCAGGTTCTGGCACATATCAGCGGAAAGCTGAGGATGAATTATATTCGGATACTTCCGGGAGATCGGGTGACGATTGAGCTGTCACCGTATGATCTTTCTAAGGGGAGGATTATTTGGAGAGATAAATAAAAAGTGCTGTTTATAAGGGGAGGCGGGAGTTTGGGAGATCTGCCTGAACTGCTGCCTGCACCCTGAAAATGTGCTTTTTATGAGTAAAATAAGGGAAAAAAAGTAAAAAATGCTTGCATTTGAAAGTGGACAGTGATATAATGTCATGGCAACTTTGTTAAAATGCAGGGTGAAGTGTACCTAAATGCCCGTAAATGCAGGGATATAAAGGAGGAAACACTTAGGAGTATACCTGTATGTCCTTGAGGGACAGGACAGCTTAGAGGAAATGCTCGGGAGCATACCTGTATGTCCTTAGAGGACAGGACAGCTTAGAGGAAAGGAGTGATTTGCCGTGAAGGTGAGATCATCAGTAAAACCGATTTGCGAGAAATGCAAAATTATCAAGCGCAAAGGCAGTATCAGAGTAATCTGTGAAAATCCTAAGCACAAGCAAAGACAAGGTTAATGAAGGAAGAACAGGAGGTGTACGACGCAAATGGCTCGTATTGCAGGAGTTGATTTACCAAGAGAGAAACGTGTTGAGATCGGCCTGACTTACATTTACGGGATCGGAAGAACCAGTTCTAACCGTATTTTGGCAGAAGCAGGCGTGAATCCGGACACTCGTGTCAAGGATCTGACGGACGACGAGGTAAGGAAGATCGCAGCAGTGATTGCTGACAGTCAGGTGGTGGAAGGTGATCTGCGCAGAGAGATCGCAATGAATATTAAGCGGCTGCAGGAGATTGGCTGCTATCGTGGAATCCGCCACAGAAGAAGTCTGCCGGTTCGCGGACAGAAGACCAAGACAAACGCGAGAACCCGCAAAGGACCGCGTAAGACCGTAGCGAACAAGAAGAAATAAGGATAGTATTCACACGAATCAAGTTGTATGTTTTAAAAACAGGAACAAGATTCAGGGATCAGGGCCTTTCGGGGAAGGTCTTCCCGAAGGCGCAGTGAATCAAGATCAAAAGAATCACCTGAAGGTATACTATTATGCCCTGAAAGAGAGGGCAACATCAAGGAAAGTAGGTTAGTTTAAAATGGCTAAGAATAAGTCCACTGGTAAAAAAGTGACGAAAAAGCGCGTAAAGAAAAACGTTGAACGCGGACAGGCACACATCCAGTCATCCTTCAACAACACTATCGTGACATTGACGGATGTACAGGGCAATGCCTTATCTTGGGCAAGTGCCGGAGGTCTGGGATTTAGAGGTTCAAGGAAATCTACTCCATATGCAGCCCAGATGGCTGCAGAGACTGCTGCCAAAGCAGCTATCGTACATGGTTTGAAGTCTGTTGACGTTATGGTAAAGGGTCCCGGTTCGGGCCGTGAAGCAGCAATCCGTGCGCTCTCCGCATGCGGTATTGAAGTAACCAGTATTAAGGACGTAACCCCGGTTCCCCACAATGGTTGCCGTCCGCCAAAACGTAGAAGAGTTTAATAGGAGGTACGAAAAGTGGCAGTAGATAGAGTTCCTGTTCTTAAAAGATGCAGATCCCTTGGTTTGGACCCTATGTGCCTGGGAATCAGCAAAAAGTCAAAAAGAGAACTGAAGAGAGCGAATAGAAAAGTAAGCGAGTACGGCATGCAGCTTCGTGAGAAGCAGAAAGCCAAATTTATCTATGGTGTTCTGGAAAAACCGTTCCGGAATTACTATGCAAAGGCAGAGAAGATGGATGGCCAGGCCGGTGAGAATCTGCTGATTCTGTTAGAGAGAAGACTGGATAATGTGGTATTCCGCATGGGATTTGGCCGTACCAGACGGGAGACCCGTCAGATTGTTGACCATAAGCACATTTTAGTTAACGGAAAGTGCGTCAACATTCCGTCTTACCTGGTAAAAGCAGGCGATGTGATTGAGGTTAAAGAGAAAGCGAAATCTTCTCAGAGATACAAGGCTGTTTTGGAAGTGACAAGCGGCCGTCTGATCCCGGCATGGTTAGATGTGGATCAGGAAAATCTGCGCGGCGTTGTAAAGGAACTGCCGACCAGAGAAGAAATTGATGTTCCGGTAGAAGAAATGCTTATCGTCGAGTTGTATTCTAAGTAAGTTTAGGATGGAGTTTCCCTCGATAGACGAACCCAAAAGGAGGGGCTATAATCGTGTTCGATTTTGAAAAACCAAACATTGAGATTGTTGAAATTTCAGATGATAAGAAGTACGGCAAGTTTGTTGTGGAACCGCTTGAGAGGGGCTACGGCACCACACTGGGTAACTCCCTGAGAAGGATCATGCTTTCTTCTCTGCCAGGTGCTGCAGTCAGTCAGGTAAAAATCGAAGGCGTTTTGCATGAGTTCAGTTCCATTCCCGGAGTCAAGGAGGATGTGACTGAGATCATCATGAACATCAAGAACTTATCAATCAAGAACAACAGTGACAGTAATGAGGTTAAGACCGCTTATATTGAGTTTGAGGGCGAAGGTGTGATCACTGCTGCTGACATTCAGGCAGATCCGGATATTGAGATTATGAATCCTAATCAGGTGATTGCCACTTTAAGCGGCGGTACAGACAGTAAGTTCTATATGGAACTGACCATCTCCAAGGGCCGTGGATATGTAAGCGCAGATAAAAACAAGAATGAAGAACTGCCTATCGGTGTCATAGCGATTGATTCGATCTATACGCCGGTAGAGCGTGTCAACATGACAATCGAGAACAGCCGTGTAGGACAGGTTATTGATTATGATAAGCTGACCTTAGACGTGTACACCAATGGGACACTGGCTCCGGATGAGGCGGTAAGTCTGGCGGCAAAGGTTTTAAGTGAGCATTTGAATCTGTTCATTGACCTTTCTGAAAATGCCCGGACTGCTGAGATCATGGTGGAGAAGGAAGACAATGAGAAGGAGAAGGTTCTGGAGATGAACATCGACGAACTGGAACTTTCTGTCCGTTCCTACAACTGCTTAAAGCGTGCCGGCATCAATACAGTAGAGGAGCTGTGCAACCGCACTCCGGAGGATATGATGAAGGTCCGCAATTTAGGCAGAAAGTCCCTGGAAGAAGTCCTAGCCAAACTAAAAGAACTAGGACTACAATTAAACCCAAGTGAGGAATGATTTTATCCTCACTTGGGTGCTACCCAAACGGAACGAAGTGGAGTTTGGGTTTCCCGTTAGGTGAGGAATGATTTTATCCTCACTTGGGTTTCCCGTTAGGTGAGTGTGCCAGGCGCGTAAGACCGATGACGCAGCGCCGGGTATGGAAAAAGAAATGGAAGCTGTGGTTTGGTAAGACCGATTGGCGCAGGCCGCACTCCGGATAAATGGAGGAAATAAAATGGCAGGTTATAGAAAGCTGGGAAGAACTTCCAGTCAGAGAAAAGCATTGATCCGCAGCCAGGTTACATCCCTGCTGTATCATGGAAAGATCCGTACCACAGAGGCCAGGGCAAAAGAGATCCGCAAGGTTGCGGAAGGACTGATTGCCATGGCAGTAAAAGAGAAGGACAACTTTGAGACTGTTACGGTTACTGCCAAGGTACCCCGCAAGGATAAGGACGGCAAGAGAGTCAAAGAGGAAAAGAACGGCAGAAAAGTAACGGTTTATGATGAGGTTCAGAAGGAGATCAAGAAGGATAAGCCTTCCAGGCTTCATGCAAGACGGCAGATGCTGAAGGTTCTGTATGATGTGACAGAGGTTCCTGTTTCTCCGGCCGGCAGAAAGAAAAACACGAAATCCGTGGATCTTCCTGCAAAGCTGTTTGACGAGATTGCACCGAAGTATGTATCCCGCAACGGCGGTTACACCCGTATCGTGAAGATCGGCCAGCGCAAGGGCGACGGCGCTATGGAAGTGCTTCTGGAGCTGGTATAAGACAAATTGTCTTTCTGTCAGAATGGCAGAGAATGTAAGAATTTTTGAGGGGCTTTTGCAAAATTTGGTAATTTTGCAGCGGCCCCTTTGTTTATAAGGATGATTAAAAACAAAACGTTTGTCCTGGATCATTTTTTCATAAAATCACTTGGCTTTTCGCCAAATTCCCGCTTAAAGGCTTTTAAGAAATTAGAATAATCGTTAAAACCGCATTCCGTATATGCTTCTGTTACTGTTTTTCCATACATCAGCATATTTCTGGCAATCGTTAACCGCTTTTTCATGATGAACTGATAGAGAGAAAGACCGGTAAATTGTTTAAACTGATGGCTTAAGTGGTATTTGCTCAGATAAAACTGTTCTGCCAGATGATCCAGGGTCAGGTCTTCACTGTAATGATTGTTAATATAAGAGACGATCTGGTTGATTTGCTCGTTTTCTGTAACATCCTGGCGGGCGGAGTCGGATATCTCATAGTATGCCCGGCTGAGAAGAACCAGAATTTCCATGATGGAAGAATAGGCCATGACCCGATTCCCCAGACGGTTGCCGGAGCGTTCCTGCTCAATCGTATGGCAGGCAGATTGGATTTTCATCATCTGGCTTTCATTCGGGCGGAAAAGGCGGTAATCCCGGTTGGAGGCATCCTGAAAACAGGCAGTCAAATCTTCGCCGATATCCCGCAGCCTGTCAAAAAATTCTCTGTTGAGCCAGATGATGATTCTCTCATAAGGGAAACGGGAGGGAGTGATCTCCGGGCGGTGAATATCGCTGTTGTTGGTCAGCAGAATATCACCTGAACGAAGCTTGTAGGTCCGGCCTTCAATCGTATAATTCACATCTCCGGAAATAAATATGTAGATTTCATAAAAGGCATGCTGGTGAAAATCAATCATGGGCGGCGTGTCATTGCGGTAATGGTGGTATTCATAAAAGCGTTCTGTCATGATCTGGCGAAGGGTAAATTCGTCGATATACATAATTTATAAAAAACCTTTCATTTTTTCTCGATATTTGTATTATACAGCAATATTTACCAGATTTCAAGAAAGATGTGCCAGGTAAAATTACTAAAAAATTGGTATAATTATTTTATAGAATCATAAGTGCCGGCAAAATGTTACTGTGGTAATGGTTCCTATTCACTGTAATTTTGGTGAATAGGAACAAAAAAACGCTCTGTTTCTGCCGAAAAGAATAAAAATTGTCCGATACTTTAGGGATCTGTTTTTTCTGTGCAGAAAAGGGTAGATTTAGAAAGAGAGGAGAAGCAGATATGAGAGGACTTTACAGGGCGCTGGCTATTTCCTTTGGCACAGTGCTCATGGCATCAGTTCTTACCGGGTGCGGAGGCAGCTCTGACGGCAAAAGGATTGTCCGGATCGGACACAATCAGGCGACAGATCATCCTACCCATGTGGCGCTTCTGGAATTTGAGAGCTATGTGGAGAGCAAGCTGGGAGATCGCTACAATGTGGAAGTGTATCCAAGTGAACTTTTAGGATCTCAGACCGATATGGTACAGCTTACCCAGACGGGAGCTATCGATTTCTGTGTGGCGAGTAATTCTATTTTAGAGACCTTTTCGGACAATTACACGCTTTTTAACATGCCGTATTTATTTGCATCAGCAGAAGCTTACCATGCCTCTATGGATGATCCTGCAATTACCGGGCCGATCTTTGATTCTACGAAAAAGGCCGGGTTTGAGGCTGTTACCTGGATTGACGCAGGAACCAGGAACTTTTATACGGTTTCCACCCCTATTAATTCTCCGGCAGATTTAAAAGGCTTGAAAATCCGTGTACAGCAGTCTCCCACCAATGTGGAGATGATGAGGCTTTTGGGCGGTTCTGCCACTCCTATGGGTTTTGGCGAGGTGTACACAGCGCTTCAGTCTAAGATCATTGACGGTGCGGAGAACAACGAAATGGCATTGACTTCTAATGGCCATGGTGATGTGTGTAAGTATTATTCTTATGATATGCATCAGATGATTCCGGATATTTTAATCGGGAATTGTGCTTTTATGGACGGTCTTTCTCCGGAAGACCGGGCAGTGTTTGAGGAAGGCTTTCAGGTGGTGAACCAGGTGGAACGTGCGGAGTGGACAAAAGCAGTGGAAGCGGCAAAGGACAAGGCTGAGAATGAGCAGGGTGTCCAATTCCTTTATCCTGACACAGCCCCATTCCAGGAGATCTGCATTCCCATGCATCAGTCTGTGCTGGGACAGTATCCGGATCTGAAGCCTTTTTATGAAGCCATTCAGGTACATAACCAGACTTTCTCGTCGGAAGGAGGTACAGGACAATGAATAAACTTCGTGATCTTTTGACACAGCTTTTAAATGTGCTGGCCGGGGCAAGTTTTCTTGTGATGGTAATCCTGACCTGCTGGCAGGTATTGACCCGCTATGTTCTGAACAATCCGTCTTCCTGGTCAGAGGAGCTGGTATCCTATATGTTTGCCTGGATGAGCCTTTTGGGAGCCTCTCTTGTGACTGCGGAGAGAGGTCATATGAATATTCCTATTGTGGTGGAAAAATGCAGTCCCGGACTGCAGAAGATTTTGCTTTGCCTGGCTGAGCTGATTGGATTTTTGTTTTCCGCAGTCATACTGGCTTATGGCGGATTTCAGATTGCCAACCTGGCAATGGGACAGATGACCTCCTCTTTGGGAGTTCCCATTGGGGTATTTTATGTGGTTCTTCCCCTGTGCGGTATTTTGAATATGGTGTATACAGTGCTGAATATAGCAGATATTATGAAAAAGAAGGAGGGGACAGCGTAAATGGCAATTCAATCTTTATTTTTGATCTTATTTGTATTGTTAGTGCTGCTGGTGTTGGGAGTTCCCATTTCTTATTCCATCGGAATCTCCTCCCTGGTGGTGATCCTGCAGACGGTTCCCCTGGATGTGTCAGTGGTGACGGCAGCCCAGAGAACGTTTGTGGGTATGAGTAAATTCAGCCTGACTGCTATTCCTTTTTTCATCCTGGCAGGGAATCTGATGAACCAGGGCGGTATTGCCAAACGGCTGGTGGATTTTGTGATGGCTATTCTGGGAAAGCTTCCAGGTGCGCTTTTAGTGACCAATGCAGGTGCGAATGCCTTGTTCGGCGCTATTTCCGGTTCTGCTTCCGCGGCTGCGGCTGCAGTGGGAAGCATGGTAAAGGAAGGAGAGGAAAGGCAGGGATATGACAGAGGGCTTTGTGCGGCCACTAATGGCGCTTCCGCGCCGTCCGGCCTTTTGATTCCTCCGTCCAATGCTTTAATCACTTATTCATTGGCTTCCGGAGGCACGTCAGTGGCAGCTTTGTTCCTGGCTGGTTATGTGCCGGGAATCTTGTGGGCCGTGTGCTGTATGATTGTGGGGGTAATTCTGGCAACGCGCAAGGGGTATGGCGGAAGTGAGGGAAAATACGACTGGAAGAATCTTGGAGTATGCACCATGCGGGCCATTCCGGCTCTGTCTCTGATTGTGGTGGTAATCGGCGGAATCGTGGGCGGTATTTTCACTGCCACGGAAGGGTCAGCCATTGCCGTGGTTTATGCGCTTGTGCTGGGGATTTTTTACCGGAATATTACAGTAAAGTCTTTTTGGAAGATTGTAGTGGACAGCGCCAAAATGAGCGGTATGGTAGTATTTTTGATTGGTGTATCCAATATTCTTGGCTGGGTTATGGCATTTTTGCAGATTCCCCAGGCAGTGTCTGCGGCATTGCTGGGATTGACTGACAATTACTTTATAATCCTGCTGATCATGAATGTAATTTTGCTGATTGCAGGAACCTTTATGGATGTAACACCGGCGATTTTGATATTTACTCCCTTGTTTCTTCCCATCGTGAAAAGTTTTGGCATGAACCCTATTCATTTTGGGCTGATCTTGGTGTATAATCTTTGTATCGGAAACATCACCCCGCCTGTGGGGAATACCTTGTTTGTGGCAATCAAGGTGGGAGACAGTACCCTGGCCAAGACCATACCCTATATGGTCTGGTATTATATAGCCATTCTGATCGGATTAATGCTTGTGACTTATGTGCCGTTTTTGAGTATGGGGCTTCCGATGATGGCTGGGCTGGCGTAGTGGGAAGATTTGGCATAATGGGAACCCCCGCATAATGGGAAAGATGTAAAAAGAAAGGAGAATTTATTATGCAGATGACGTTTCGTTGGTACGGCGAAGGCAATGACAGCATTACGCCGCAGCAGATTAAGCAGATTCCGGGTGTGACCGGGCTTGTGTGGGCTTTGCACCATAAGCAGGCCGGCGAGGTATGGACTGTGGAGGAGATTGAGGAAGCCCGCAAGCAGATTGAGGGAGCAGGTTTTAATATGGATGTGGTGGAGAGCGTGAATGTCCATGATGATATTAAGATCGGGCTGCCTACCAGAGACCAGTACATCGAGAATTATAAGGAGACTTTAAGAAATCTGGCCAAGTTTGGAGTGAAGGTGGTTACTTACAACTTTATGCCGATTTTTGACTGGACCCGCACGGATTTGTTCCATCCGATGGAGGACGGATCTACGGCTCTGTTTTATGAGAAGTCCAAAATCCAGGATGATTATAAGGAGATGGCCAAGTACATTCTGGAGAATCTGCACGGAATGACCTTCCCGGGCTGGGAGCCGGAAAGGATGGCTCAGCTGGACGAGCTTTTTGAGAAATACCGTCCTGTTACCAAGGAGAAGCTTTGGGAGAATCTGAAATATTTCCTGGAAGCAGTGATGCCTACCTGCCATGAGACCGGAATTAAGCTGGCCATTCATCAGGATGATCCGCCGTGGGATATTTTCGGTCTGCCCCGTCTTTTGGTAGACAAAGAGTCCATCGGACATTTTCTGTCCATGGTGGATGATGACCACAACTGCCTGTGTCTGTGCTCCGGCTCTTTAGGAGCGAATCCGAAGAATAATGTGGCGGATATTATTCGTACCTACTGTGACAGAATCGCATTTGCCCATATCCGGAATGTAAAACATTTCCCCAACGGAGACTTTACAGAGGCTTCTCATCGGGACTGCGACGGAGATACAGGAATCCTGGATATTATGAAGGCTTATCATGACTGCGGCTATGAGGGATATGTAAGGCCGGATCACGGAAGGCATCTGTGGGGTGAGGAGTGCCGCCCGGGTTATGGATTGTATGACCGTGCTTTGGGAATTATGTATCTGTGGGGCTGCTGGGATATGCTGGAGAAGACGGATAAATAAAACTGCGTCTGCAGGGCTGAGGCGGCCATTAGAAAAAACGGCTGCCTCAGAACAAAGGAGAAAAGCTTTTCGGATAAAAAGGGTGATTGTTTGAAACAATCGAAAGGAGACAAAGGTTTGGAACTTTCATTAAAGTCAATTCAAAATAAGGAAAACTGGGCAGGGTATCATCTTCCGGAGTATGACCCGGTAAAGATTGCAGAGAATACGGCACAGAGACCTCAGTGGATGCATTTTGGATCCGGTAATATTTTCCGTATCTTTCCGGCTGTTATCTGCCAGCGGCTGATCGAGCGGGGGGATATGGACACAGGAATCGTGTGCTGTGAGGGATATGATGATGAGATTATCACCAAATGCTTCCGGCCCTACGACAATCTGACTATTGGGGTAACATTAAATCCGGACGGAAAACTGGATAAAGAGATTGTGGCATCCATGGCAGACAGTCTGACCATGCTTTATGATAAGGAGCAGGTGGAAGGGGTGATGAAGGAACCCAGCCTGCAGATGGTATCCTTTACGATCACAGAAAAAGGATATTCTTTGAGAAATGCAGAGCACGAGCTGGTTCCGGCAGTTTTGGCGGATATGGAGGCAGGGCCAAAGGACTGCAAGACCTTTATGGCGCAGCTTACGGCAATGTGCATTGAGCGGGGACGGTCATGCGGAAAACCTCTTTCCCTGGTCAGCATGGACAACTGTTCTCATAACGGGGAGAAGCTGCAGGCAGCAGTGATGGAGATTGCCAAGGCATGGCTGGATAAGGAGAAGATTTCCCAGGATGATTATGAGTACCTGGAGAAACAGATCGCGTTCCCCTGGAGCATGATTGATAAGATCACACCTCGTCCTCATCCGGTGGTAGAGGAGCAGCTTCTTGCAGACGGAGTAGAGGGAGTCAGCCCATTTGTCACCTCTAAGCATACGTATGTAGCTCCCTTTGTCAATGCGGAGAAGCCGGAGTATCTGGTGATTGAGGATCAGTTCCCCAACGGCAGGCCGCCTTTGGAGAAAGCAGGCGTGATTATTACCAGCCGGGATATTGTCAATAAGGTGGAGAAGATGAAGGTGTGTACCTGCTTAAATCCGCTTCATACCTGCCTGGCAGTTTACGGATGTATTTTGGGATATACCTCGATTGCAGAGGAAATGAAGGATCCCCAGCTTAGCCGGTTTATTGACCGTATGAGCCATGAGGAGGGAATGCCTTTTGTGGTGGATCCAGGTGTGATTGATCCAAAGAAATTTTTGGATGAAGTGTTAAAGGAGCGGTTCCCCAATCCGTTTATGCCAGATACACCCCAGCGGATTGCCACGGATACGTCTCAGAAGCTTTCGATCCGGTTTGGCGAGACGATCAAGGCTTATATAGCTTCTAAAGATCGGGAAGCCTCAGAGCTGAAGCTGATTCCGTTAGTACAGGCAGGATGGCTGCGTTATCTGATCGGTGTAAACGATGCAGGGGAAGCTTTCGAGATTAGCCCGGATCCGCTGCTTCCGGCAATGAAGGAGCGTTTGGCAGGAATGGAGCTTGGAAAGACTGTGGACAGGGAGCAGCTTCGCCCGGTTCTCTCTGATACAACTATTTTCGGCGTGGATCTGTATGAGTGCGGTTTGGCGGAAAAGGTGATCGGATATTTTGAGGAAATGATGACCGGACCCGGGGCAGTGAGAAAGACCTTAGAGAAGTATGTGGGATAAAAGAGTGAGGCATATCTGAAAGAACAGAGCCAGTCAACACAGATGCTATATCTGGTTGGCTGGCTTTTTTTGTGAAACATTATCATTATGTGTTTGCGGCAGGAATGGTGTTATTATATTACGCTTTTCCGAAAAAATTCAGGTGGATAGCGCTTTTTGTTTTTCCGTAGATTGTGTGCAGGAACAGCTTCGGAATATGGGATTGCAGGCGGATTGGAGCGATGCATACCGAAAGAGCTATTATGCCGTTTTAGAGGGAGGACAGGTGAAGGAAGAAAGGATGGCAGGGGAAAAGCTAGAGCGTGTCTGAAAATTGCTTTCCGTCAGATGTGCGTCACAATTTGTGGGAGATTTGACCCGAATGAGGGAGGCGTAGTGGGCTACGTTGACCGAATGAGAGCCAAATATACCGCAAAGTGGGGCGTGCATCTGGCGGGAATGAATTTTCAGACACGCTCTAGTACTACAGCGAACACAATCTGCTCTGTATTTTTCTAAAAAGTATTTCAGGCAGATTTTCCAATAAAGCAACTGGTATTCTCCCATATCATATAGTTGATTTTGCTCGTAATATACAGATAAATTTAAAGTGTTCGCTGTAGTACTAGAGCGAATGGGATCCTTTCGCGGCGGAAGGGTTCTGTACAGGATTGTCAGTGCAGGGGCAGAGTGCGGAAATGACTGCTCTATACAGATTAATGGAGGGGAGAAAGCGAAAAAGCAGCGAGGGCTGAATCTGGTGATTTATAACCATGAATTGAGAAGCGTGGTAGATTCGGTGTGCTTTGATACTTATGTGCCAGAGCTGACTGCCAGCCGGTAGAAAGCGGAAAGGGCGGCAGCAAAAGGCGGAATAACCCCTGCTGCCACAACAAATGTGATTGTCCTATGGGAGAAAATACGATATAATGAGAAGGATAAAATTTTTAAAAATATTGTATTCTCAGTGGACAGGGGCTTATGGCCTTGTTCGCTGCCAGGTACCAACAGGAGGGAGAAACGATGGTATTTGAACCGCAGGAAAGTCTGAAAAGGAAAATGGCAAAGAACGGCAGTGTGCTTCAGTATATGCACAGTGTGGCGGGAGCAGGCAAGGGGCTGATTGTTATGGGGGTTATGCTGATTGGGATCGGCGTGATGCTGGCTGCCGCATTGTTTAATATAATGGGGGCAGACAGAGCTATAGTGATGGCATCCGTTATCGTGGTTCCCAGTATTCTGCTGATTGTGCTGGGGATTTTTATGCAGAAGAAAAGGGAAAGTGCATGGGTGTCGTCTTATATGAAGAACACGGACATGAAGGAGAAGGATTTACATCAGATCGACCAGGAGTTTAAGCAGCCGGGAACCATCTTATTGTCCTTGGACAATGGGAAGGACGCCAACAGTCTGAAAAGAATGGGGTTTGTTACAGCGAATTATGTGAAGCTTCCAGGGGTAAAGCCTAGTATATTCCGGTTAGAAGATATTGTGGCCTGTCTTTACACGAAAAAAATGCTCTGTGCGGACGGAGGATATGAAGATGCTCTGATTGCGTATCCGCTGCATGGAGACTGGGTCTATTGCTGGACCAGCCCTCCGGAGAAGGCCAGCTTAGAGATTGTAAAAGCAATCGGGGAACGCAACCCAAGGATTATAACGGATCATCATTTTACCTACGAAGGGAAAGAGTATGATGCGGTCAGCGGGATGGATGCGGTAAAAGAGCTTTGCAAGCGGGTTTATGGGAAACAGTAGGGAAAGCATGAAGCATACACAGAATGGGGAAATAGGGGGAATGTGAAAATGACGGAGATAAAATGTCCTTCCTGTGGAGGAAAGCTGGAGATTGATCCTAAAAATCCAAATATAGAGATATGCTGCCAATGTAATAAGAAATATGCGATCCAATGGATCCATTCCCCGTCAACCGGAAAGGAAAAGCTGGATTTAAGGTTTGTGCCGGAAAGAATGGATTATCAGCCTTTTCAAAAAAAGGAACCGAAAAAATCAGGATGGGAGCCTTATGGCTGGAAACGGGGCGTTGCCCTGGTGATTTTATTTTTTGTGCTGATGGGGATTATGTATGGCCCGAAGGTTTATCAGCGTTATCAGATGGATCATGGGGGGATTGTCACAGAGAGCCAGGATCAGCCATAGAACTGACAGTTAAGAGCCGGTATAATGCCGGCTCTTTGTTTTTATACGGAGATCTTTTTGTATTCCTTCTGGTAAAAGCGAACAGACATAAACATGGCTATGGTCCAGCCTATTGGCCAGGCAGCCCATATGCCCAGGGCGGAATCGGTCCAGTCAGAAAGAAAACAGGCAAGCACTACCCGCAGAATCAGATCGGTAAAGGTGGCGGTCATAAATTGTCTCATGGCGCTCATGCCCCGCAAGATGCCGTCTGCCACCAATTTGGAGGACACCACAAAATAAAACGGAGACAAGATCCATAGGAATTGCCTGCCTGTCATCAAAGCTCCGGCAGATTCCTTTTCCATAAACAAAAGAAGAAGATATCCGCCGAACAGGACATATAGAATGCAGAATGGGGTGCACAGAAGCCAGACCATTTTCAGTCCTGCACGAAAGCATTCCCGGATTCGCCCATATTGGCGGGCGCCAAGATTTTGTGCCGAAAAGTTGGAAATGCCGTTTCCGATGGTGGTAAATGAGGTAATAACCAGATTGTTCAGTTTTACTGCGGCAGAATAACCTGCCATGACGGAAGGGCCGAAGCCGTTGATCACACTTTGAATCATAATATTCCCTATGGAGATAAAGCTTTGCTGAAGAATGCTGGGAACGGCGATTACTAAAATCTTTTTCAAAAGCCACCAGTCAAAGAGAGGCGGCTTTGACGGCGCCGGAATTTTTCCAAGGCGTTTTAAGACTGTAAGGACAGCCAGAAGACAACTGATTCCCTGACAAAGAAAGGTTGCCCATGCAACGCCCGCAACTCCCATATGAAATGTTTTTACAAACAGAATATCCACGGCAATGTTGGATGTGGAAGATACAGCTAAAAAGTAAAAAGGTGTTTTGGAATCACCTAATGCGGAAA
This sequence comes from uncultured Lachnospiraceae bacterium, assembly GCA_910586205.1. Taxonomy (GTDB): domain Bacteria; phylum Bacillota; class Clostridia; order Lachnospirales; family Lachnospiraceae; genus Brotaphodocola. The sequence goes on from CAJUGD010000004.1 coordinate 126,783, forward strand.
AAATGCCGGTTGCTAAATTATAAAAGAATACAAAGGGAAGACCCCACACATAGATGTCCAGATACAGCTTGGAATCTGCAAATACTTCACTTGGGGTCCGAATCCACCGGAGCAGGGGAGTACATCCTATTAAGCCGAAAATCATCAGAGCAGCACAGAGAACAGCGCTGAAAATACAGGCAGTGGTTACGGCTGTCTTGAGTCTGCTATACTCTTTTGCCCCGAATAGCTGTGAGACGACCACTGAGCAGCCCATATTGCAGCCAAAGGCAAAGGCAATAAAGATCAAGGTGATTTCATAGCTGTTGCCCACAGCGGCTAAAGCATTTTCACCGATAAATTTGCCTGCCACCAAGCTGTCTGCAAGGTTGTATAGCTGCTGGAAAATAATGCTGCCAAACAGGGGCAGGCAGAATTGCCATAATACGGTTTCTGGTTTTCCTACGGTTAAATCTTTGTTCATGGTGGAGATCCTTTCTGTAGTGGATTGCCGTTTCATACGTTACTATCATTTTTCTTTACTTCTTGACAGCCTCCTATTATAATACTGTTTGTACAATATGAAAAATATATATAATATATTGGAGAAATATAAAAAATATATGGATATCAACTTTGAGTATTACAAGGTATTTTATTATGTAGCAAAGTATGGAAACATCACAAAGGCAGCGGCGGCATTGGGAAGCAGCCAGCCCAATGTGACGCGCGTGATGAAGCTTTTGGAGACACAGTTAAACTGCAGGCTGTTTATCCGCGGGGCAAGAGGCGTCAGCCTGACAAATGAGGGGGAACAGCTTTTTTCTCATGTGGAAATCGCTTACCGGCATTTGCTGAATGCTCAGGAGGAGCTTTGCAGGCAGGATTCGTTAAAGTGCGGTACCGTGGAAATCGGGGCAACGGAGACAGCCATTCATCTTTTTCTTTTAAACCTGCTGTGTGATTTTAAGGCGGAATATCCTGCAGTCAGGATTAAAATCCATAACCACTCTACACCGGAAACCGTGAAATACCTGGTTGAAGGCAGGCTGGATTTTGCAGTGATCACGCCCCCCTATGAAATGCCCAAAATGGTTTCCTGTGTAAAGGTGCTGGATTATGAGGAAATACTGGCAGGCGGCGTACAGTACCGGCACTTGTGCAGGGAGCCTTTTAAGCTGAGAGATCTGGCCAGGCATTCGTGGATTGGTTTGGGCAGGGGAAGCGCTACCTATGAGCATTATAAGCATTTTTTGATTGAACATAAGGTTGATAAGGATCCGGATATGGAGGTGGCTACGTCCAGTCTGATGCTGCCGCTGATTGAACATAATCTGGGGATTGGGTTTGTGCCGGAAAGGATGGCACGGCCTTTACTAGAGGAGGGGAGGCTGGTGCAGATACCGGCAGACATAAGGATTCCGCAGCGTTCCATACAGATAGCGTCAGATAAGGGGCGGGGGAGAGGGATTGCGGCGGAAATGTTTTATAAATATTTAAAGGGGAACAGATAGAAGGGAAGGGTATACTATAATTGTAAACTAAAAAATAAAAATGGTTGACAATTAAAAGCGGTTGGGTTATGATTTGTTACAAGGCATTTAGCAAAATCTGGTTCGTGCTTTAAGGTATAAGGACAGAGCGGACATTAGAAGGAGGCAATGAAAAATGATCAAAACCAACCAAAAGGGAAAAGAACAGGGTATAAGAAGGAACGAGACAAAAAATATGATCTTATGTGCCATGTTTGTGACACTGATTGCGGCGGGGGCATTTATTAAGATCCCCATACCTGTGGTACCGTTTACCCTTCAATATCTGTTTACCATGCTGGCCGGGCTTTTGCTGGGCGGAAAGTTAGGATGCCTTTCTGTCTGTGTATACATTTTTTTAGGGCTGGCAGGACTTCCTGTGTTTGCTCAGGGAGGCGGGATCGGGTACATATTCCAGCCTAGCTTTGGCTATATTATCGGCTTTGCGGCAGGGGCTTATGTAACAGGGATCCTTGCCAATGGCAAGGGAAATCCTGGTTATCCCCGTTTGCTGGCTGCTAATTTTATTGGGTTAGGGATTGTGTATTTGTTCGGCATGGTTTATTATTATTGGATCAGCAATTTTTATCTGGGAACACCCATAGGATTGTGGCCGTTGTTTTTATACTGCTTTCTTTTGGCAGTGCCAGGTGATATTGTGCTGTGTATTCTTGGCGCGGTTCTTGGAAAAAGGATGATTCCTATTATAAGGGCAGAGCGGATGTGACAGAGTTGTGGGCTGCAGATAAAGAAGAAGTACGAAAATGGATGTCGGGGAGGATATCAGGATGGATGTCAGGACATTAGGCGATGAAGTGTTAGACGGGAAAAGGGTTTCTCTCAAGGAGGCATTGTGGCTGTATCGGCAGCCATTGGAGGAATTATGTGACAAGGCAGATGAGATTCGGAAATCTCTTTGCTCCAACCGGTTTGATATGTGTACGATCATTAACGGAAAAAGCGGGCGATGTTCAGAAAATTGCCGTTTTTGTGCGCAGTCGGCTCACAATCATACTGGCGCGGCAGAATATCCGCTGCTGGGAACAGAGGAGATTGTGGAGCAGGCCAGGATAAATGACCGGCAGGGGGTTCTGCGTTATTCTATCGTTACCTCAGGAAAGCGGCTGTCAGACCAGGAAGTTGATCAGATGTGCCAGGCAGTGCAGAAGATCCGGGCCGAGACAAATATTGCAGTGTGCATTTCCTTTGGACTTTTAAACGAAAAACAGTATAGACGGTTAAAAGAAGCCGGGGCAGCCCGCGCCCACAATAATCTGGAAACTTCCCGGAGGAATTTCCCCAATATATGTACAACGCATACGTTTGAAGATAAGATAAACGCTATCCGTGCCGCTCAGGCTGCGGGATTGTTTGTGTGCAGCGGAGGGATCATGGGGCTGGGGGAGACTGTGGAGGATCGGATCGACATGGCTCTTACTCTGCGGGAGCTGGGCATTAAGAGTGTTCCTGTCAATATGCTCAATCCCATTCCCGGTACGCCTTTTGGGGAGAACAAAAAGCTGACTGAGGAGGATATGCGGCGGATCGTGGCAGTCTACCGCTTTATTCTGCCAGATGCTGATATACGCCTGGCAGGCGGCAGGGGACTGATGCCGGATAAGGGAAAGGGCTGCTTCTGCTCCGGAGCCAATGCTGCCATTTCAGGGGATATGCTGACAACAGCAGGTATTACGGTGGAAACGGATTTGAAGCTTTTGAAAGAATTGGGATATGAGGTAAAACGGGAAGATGAATGAGAAAGATTATGAGAAGCAGGGGCAAGTATTGAACGGTAAGAATAACATAGGGCAAAGCCAGAAAATTGACCGGGAAAAAAGCAGGAAATCTGTAAAAGGGGTGTTTATCACCGGAACAGGAACAGATATGGGGAAGACGTATGTGGCTGGTTTGATTCTGAAAAAATTACATCAGAGTGGAATTTCTTCAGCCTATTACAAGGCAGCTATGAGCGGAAATGAGCGTCGGGACGATGGAAGCCTGATTCCCGGGGACGCGGTGATGGTGAAGGAAATGTCGGGAATCCCTCAGCCTTTGGAGGAGATGTGCCCTTATATCTATGAAAATGCAGTGTCTCCTCATCTTGCGTCTCAGATGGAGGGCAATCCGGTGGCAATAGAGCAGGTGAAAAAGGGATTTGAGACTGTCTGTGCCGGGTATTCTTATGTCACCATGGAAGGATCCGGCGGTATATTATGCCCCATTTGCTGTGAAGGGAATGAGCTTTGGCTTGAGGATATTATTAAAGCCTGTGGTTTGGGTTGTGTGGTGGTGGCGGATGCAGGACTCGGCACCATCAATCATGTAGGGCTGACTGTATTTTATATGAAGCAGAAGATGATCCCCGTGAGAGGGATTATTTTCAACCATTATGAGCCGGGCAATGTGCTTCACGAGGATAATCGAAAGATGTGTGAATCTCTAACCGGGGTAAAGGTAGTGGCATGTGTCAGAGACGGAGATGAAGAACTGGACATACCCATAGAGTCACTGAAGGAGTTATATGAGGAGGAAAAAGCATGATTTGGTATCCATATGAACAAATGAAAACCATGAAAGAACCCTGGAAGATCGTGGATGCCGAGGGGGTTTATCTGGATACAGGAGAGAAAAGGCTGATCGATTCGGTTTCTTCCTGGTGGAGCGTGATTCATGGCTATAAACATCCGGAGCTGAATCAGGCGATTCTATCCCAGGCAGAAAGATTTTCCCATGTAATGTTAGGCGGACTTACCCATGAGCCAGTACAGAAGCTTTCTGAAAAGCTGCAAAGCTGGCTGCCCGGAGATTTGGACTATTGCTTTTTTTCCGATTCCGGGAGCGTGGCAGTGGAGGTAGCTTTGAAAATGGCGCTGCAGTATTATGTGAACCGGGGAGAAGATAAACGTACCATGGTTCTGGCGCTGGAGCATGCTTATCACGGCGATACCTTTAAAACCATGGAAGTTGGAGATGATGAGGATTATCATTTTGTTCTCAAGGCATATGGCGCCAGTCCATATGTAAAGCATATTCCTACAGAGACGCAGGCATTGGAGGAGGCGTTTTTACAGTATCATGATCAGCTGAACTGTCTGTTGGTGGAGCCTCTCCTGCAAGGGGCCGGCGGAATGCGGATGTATGATCTGTCCTTTTTGAAAAGGGCCAGACAGTTGTGTGATGAGTATGGGGTGCTTTTCGTTTTTGACGAGGTGGCAACCGGTTTTGGCCGTACCGGCAACCGGTTTGTGGCAGATCTGGTGCAGCCGGATATTTTGGTTTTGGGTAAGGCTCTGACCGGCGGATACATAGGACATGCTGTTACCGTGGCAAACAGAAGGGTTTTTGAGGGTTTTTATGATGATAACCCGGATCATGCCCTGATGCATGGGCCGACCTTTATGGGCAATGCCTTGGCATGCTGTGCGGCGCTGAAATCCATTGAGATTTTTGAGAGAGAGGACTACATGTCCAAGATTCACAGGATTGAGGCGATTACCCGGCGGGAAATGGAAGGTTTTTGTGATCCGCGGGTAAAAGAGGTGCGGATCATGGGAGGATGTGTCTGCGTGGAGGTAAGGGATGCTGCTGTTTTGAAAGGATATCAGCAGTTTGCTTTTGAGCGGGGAGTGTTTTCCAGGCCCTTCCTGAAATACTTGTATGCCATGGTTCCTTATGTGATTGAGGAGAAGGAACTGGTGCAGGTGTTAAGATGTATGAAAGAGTGGTTCGTAGGAAAGTGACGGAGAAACATATAATATTTTCTGTCTTTTTGGTAAGAATATCGTAAGTTGACCCTATGATTCCCTTCGTTTATAATAGAAATAACAAAAAGGTTAGTCATGGAATATACAAAATGAAGGATATGGATCAGATAGAAAGAGGGATGACTATGAAAAGCAGAAAATGGCTATGGGCATGTATGCTGGGGGCAGCATTGACAGCAGCAGGGATTATGAGCGTATCAGCGGCGGATCATGTGGTGTCTAGTGTGACTATACGGGTCAGCTCAAAGCTGGAGCCAGGAGATTCACTTCCGGATATTGGACTGGAAAGCAGCGCTGCAGAGGACGGAAGTATATCTATTTCCTGTTCCACGGATAAGTATACCATTGACCGGGCGGAGTGGGTGACTTCCACTTCCAAGGAAATGAAGGTAGGCGATCAGCCGGAGATGAAGGTGTGGCTGACTGCCGGAACTGATTATTACTTTAAAGGAAGCTACCGTTCCAGCAATGTGACAATAAAATCCGGCAGCTTTGTCAGCGCTAAACGAGAGGATGCAGATACATTGGTGGTGCGCCTTCGGGTAAACGGGATAAAAGGAGATTTCTCAGCGCCAGAGGATGCTTACTGGAAGGATAATACAAAGGGAACAGCACGGTGGCAGCGGCCGGAAAACGGTGATACAGGGAAATACGAGGTAGTGCTTCGCCGGGGGAGTACAAAAGTACATTCCGTGGAGACAACGTCTGTCAGCTATGATTTTTATCCTTATATGACAACAGCAGGAACCTATTCTTTCCGGGTTCGCACCATTGCGAAAAGCAATAAGGATGAAAGCTATGGAAAGAACAGCGACTGGGTGGAATCAGATGAACTCTATATTGCCAAGGAAGATGTGTCTGACGGTTCGGGAAGAAACGATATGGTCAGCAGCTCCCCTACCGGGAATACACAGGCAGGATGGCGGTATGTAAATGATTATTGGTATTATTATTATCCGGACGGGACTTACCAGAAGGACTCTTGGCTGAAGGTGGGAGGTAAATGGTATTTGTTCCAGAATGAAGGGAAGATGCTGAAGGGCTGGCAGAAAAAGGGCAATCATACGTATTTTCTCTCAGAAAACGGGGATATGCAGGTGGGATGGATTCAGGCAGCAGGACGCTGGTATTATCTGAATCCCACACCGGATGATTATGAAGGGGTTATGTTCAGGAACCAGTGGGCAGATGTAAATGGGAAGCTCTACTATTTCAATGGGGATGGGGTAATGGTTGAGGGATGGACTCAAGTTGACGGAAACTGGTATTATTTCTATCCAGGAGATGGAAGTAAGGCAGTGGATACCTGGATAGATACGTTTTATGTGGACAGGGACGGGGTTTGGAGACGGTAAAGAATATGTTTTGATATGTTATTAAAAAAGAGTAAAAAAAGGCTGCTTGGCCGGAGGATTTTGTTCTCTGGCGTGGCGGCTTTTTGTTTAGAGAGTGTTATTTTTGGGAAGATGCTTTGGTTTAATAGAAAGCTTGTTTAAGTAAAATTGAAAATCAAAGGTGATCACAATAAACGAGGTTTATGCGTATCATTCCATTATGCAAGGGAGCCAATGAAATTTCCTTACGCATAAAAGTTGGAAGGAGGAAAAGCAATGGAGACCAGCAGATTAATTAGAAAGATTCATATGGATTGTCCATTATGTGACAAGACACATGAAATCGAGGAAAGAAAACGATTGGCAACAATTACTCTTAAAGGGGATAAGGTAACCTACGAAGAAAGGTTTTATTTTTGTGCAAATGCCTATGAAGACGAGAATGAATTTGAAACCGGCTCTATAACAAATGCAAATCTTCTCAATGCCCGAAATGCTTATCGTGTAAAGCACGGATTGCTTACATCCGATGAGATTGTTGCTATAAGAGAAAGCTACGGTCTTTCCCAGGTAGATCTTGCAAGATTACTGGGATGGGGGGAAGCTACGATATCCAGATATGAGAGTAAGGCTATCCAAGATGAGGCATATGATACTATGCTGCGTTTTATCAAAGACAATCCTTTGAAGGCGTTAGAATTTTTGAAGAAAAATGCGGCAAAGTTTACGGAATTAAAGAGGGCAGAAGTTAGAGAGAAGATTATTGATTTTCCGGATATCAGTCCGCCAGCGCCCAGGAAACCAGGTACGAAATTGGTCAGCAAATCCAGTCAGATATAATTTTATGCAGTTTCGGGAGATTTCTCGAAACTATTAAAAATTGTTCTGCCTTGATAAAGGCCGTAGAAGACTACATTTTATCAGGTTTTAGGAAATTTCAAAAGTTGTAAACTGGTATAAATAGTTTGTAATGTTTTGAAAAATTTAATGGTTTTATCTGAGAAGCATATTCATGCTTTTGTTGTGGATGGGCGATGAATTATGCTTGCCCCTCCCTCTCATTTGTGATAAGCTAACCTCATATCATTAATTCCCTATTCTTCTGGAACAGCGAATGGTTTTGTGATCAGGAGAATAATACCTTATACCGGAAAAGGCCGATGCTAGAGAGGGGCGCTGTTTTATGGGGATTTATGTAAATCCTGGAAATACTGCGTTTGAAGAAGCAGTTAATTCAATGATTTATGTGGACAAAAGCAAACTGATTTCTTATACAAATCGCGTTTTAAAGACAAAGCAGAAAAACTTATGTGTCAGCAGGCCGCGTCGGTTTGGTAAGTCTATGGCTGCGGATATGTTAGTGGCCTATTACAGCAAGGGCTGTGATTCCAAAGGATTATTTGCTGGCTTAGACATAGAAGGGGAAGATTCTTTTCCGATTCATTTGAATCAGCATGATGTAATCCGTGTGGATGTGCAGCGATTTTTGGAAACAAAACGAGATTTGGATACTTTTATCAAAGAGATGGAAAGCAGAATAATCTCAGAGCTGGTGAAAGAGTTTCCTGGATGGAATGAATCTGGTGCAGGCGACCGATTGAGGGATGTGCTGGATCAAATTTTTAACCAGACAAAAACAGGGTTTATTTTTATCATTGATGAATGGGACTGTGTTTTCCGAATGGCAAAGGACCGCCAGGAAATTCAAAAAGATTATCTGGATTTCTTAAGAGGGATATTCAAAGGGGCTGAGTATGTTGAGCTGGCTTATATGACAGGAATTCTGCCAATTAAAAAGTATGGGGAACATTCTGCTATTAATGTATTTAAAGAATTTTCCATGTTGAATCCGGGGAAAATTGCTGAGTGTTTTGGATTTACAGAGTCAGAGGTGATAGGGCTATGTGAGGAACATTTTGTAGACTATCAGGAGACGAGGAAATGGTATGATGGCTATTTGGTAGGAAATCTGCATATTTATAATCCACAGGCAGTAATTGAGCTAATGGATAATGGAGACTTTCAGAGCTATTGGATCGGGACGGAGACTTATGAGGCTTTAAAAATTTATATTGATATGGATTTTGACGGACTGGGTCAGGCGGTAATGGAAATGCTGGGAGGCGGACGATGTAAAATCAATACTCGAAAGTTTCAAAACGATATGACCACCTTTCGCACAAAAGATGATGTCCTTACTCTATTGATTCATCTCGGATATCTGACATATGATAGAAAAACCAGTGAAACATTTATTCCAAATCAGGAGATATCCCAAGAGTTTTTGAATGCTGCTGACGGTCCTGGTTGGACAGGCTTGATTCAAGCATTGGAGCGGTCAGAGGGACTTCTTCAAAGCACTTGGAAACTTGATGGAGATGCTGTAGCAACAGGAATTGCTGTTATTCATGGTGAGACAGCATCGATACTAAAATACAATAATGAAAATTCGCTTACTTGTACGGTTTTGATGGCATATTATAGTGCGAAAATCTATTATATGAATCCAGTTATGGAAATGCTAGCAGGAAAAGGATTTGCAGATATAGTGTACCTTCCTAAAAGGAATGTGGATAAACCAGCTTTACTGGTAGAGCTAAAATGGAAGGGATCTCCGGAGGGAGCTATTGCGCAGATTAAAGAGCGGAAGTATATGTCCTGGATTGAGGGCTATACGGGAAAGATTCTTCTGGTGGGGATCAATTATAATGAAGATAAAGGGCATGAATGTGTAATAGAAGAATATGTGATTGAATAATATTTTTCATTGATGCGAAGTAAGCAGTTGCGGTATAGAAAAACTGAGTGCAACACAATATGGAATTGTGTTGCACTCAATTCTGTACTCAAAACTATGGAAAACATTGAAAATATAAGGATTTTACTGCTTTAGACATAGAAAGACACTACATAAGAAAACCCCTGAAATGCCGCACAAAAAAGCGCGTGAGAACTGCAGAAAAATAACGAAAAAAATGATTTCTTAAGAAATTTTGTCCCGTTTTTCCATAAAATCTTAACCTTTTTGGTCGAAAAAACCTTGCAATGTAGCGAAAAGAGTGCTATTATTACGGAGTAATCTGAGTGCAACACAATTCCATATTGTGTTGCACTGGAGAATCTGATATTAGATGCCATTTGATTTTCCTTTTTTGATGGAAATCGGGAAAATCATGGGCTGAATATTTTTACAAAACCGGGAAGGGAAATTGTGAGCCTGGAGACTGCATTTCTCTGAAAGGGGTAATACTGGCAGCAGTGTGGCGATGACACGCGGCGACGAAAGGATCTGGGTTATTGTGTACAATAGCCGGGATATGGCGAAGCCTGCACTTTTGGAAGTGGAAGTGCAGCAGCTTATGTAGTGTGAATCCTGCTACAAGACAGTTTATGAAATGAGGAAGAAAGCACATGTTGTGGTATGTACTGCAGACGAGAACCGGTGAGGAGGAAAAGCTGACAGGGCTGATCCGCAGAATGGTTCCAAGGGAATTATACAAAGAGTGTTTTGTAGTCTATCAGGAACAGCTCTGGAGAAGGCAGCAGAAAAACTTTGTCCATGTGAAGCGGGCATTTCCAGGGTATGTGTTTATTATATCAAAGGAGCCGGAGGCTTTATTTTTTTGTCTGAAAAAGGTTCCGGCTATGGCAAAAATGATGGCGGATGAGGATTTCTTTTTTCTTTCCCTGGAGAAAGAAGAAGCGGAGTTTTTGCAGAAGATTATGGATGAAGATCATGTGATTGGCCTTTCGTATTTGCTGACGGATGGTCAGGGGAAGATCCTTAAGGTATCCGGCCCTTTGGAGGTTTGTATGCCGCAGGTTATCAAATATCAGTATGGGAAAAGGCATGTACTGGTGCGGCTGAAGCTTTTGGGGAAGGAAAAGACCATACTGCTGGGAATTGTTCTGAAGGAGGATATAGATCAGGGTTTGGGGTATCGGAAGGAGAAGGTCTGGATATAAAGTGAGTTATACTAGGGAACATTTTTTGACTGGAAACCGGATAGGAGGGGGACAGATGGATTGGTATCTGTTAAAGACCTGGATAGGACGGGAAGACGAAATGGTAAAGGAGATTCGACGTACCGTGCCGCCTGGCTTGTACCAGGATTGCTTTGTGATTACCCAGGAGCGGATATGGAGGAAGCAGCAGAAAAGTATTGTCCATGTGGAACCTCTGTTTCCGGGATGTGTGTTTCTTACCTGTACAGGAAATGGGGATTCTTTTTTGAGACGTTTGGAGCAAGTGCCGGCTATAAGCAGGAGAATGGTTTGCAAAGAACTGGTGTTTTTTCCTGTAATGAAAGAAGATGCAGAGTTCTTGGACAGAATATCAGGGAAGGATCATGTGGTCAGGCTTTCTTATGTAGAGAAAAATGAACAGGGACAGATTTCCAGGGTTTCGGAACCTTTGAAAGCCTGCCAGGGGCAGGTTGAGCGGTACCAGTTTAAAAAACGTTATGCTATGGTCCGTCATAAATTGTGGGGGGAGGAGCAGTCCATTGTGCTGGGGATTATGCTGAAGGAAGACTATGAGCAGAGAAAACCAATTGTTTTTCAGGAAGTGTTTTCGTAAAAATTATTCTTATGTGTGGAAGTTAAAGGTAATCAAGGAAGATAAGAGTGAAAGAACTTGATAAAACTTTTACAGCTTGTTCGTGCATTGTTTGTGCATTGGTAAGGAATGGCGAAAAATATGATAAGCAATCAGGGGGAAAAATACCATGAATAATAAGGAAAGACAATGAACAGGAATAAGGAACAATATAAGCGGATGGTCAAATTTATCTTCAGCGTGATCGTGCTTTCCTTGGAAATGGCGGTCTTTTGGTACATATGGATCAGTTTTTATAACCAGAAGATGGAAACCCCCTATAACCGGAGCGGGCATTGGCTGATGGTGGCGGTATATGGGATTTTCCTCATGCTGTTTAACACGCTTTATGGCGGGTTAAAGGTGGGATACCTGCGGACGGGGAATATGATTTATTCCCAGTTTCTTGCCGCTGTCTGCGCTAATCTGATGGCGTATCTCCAGATTACGCTGCTGACCAAATCCTTCCAGGATATCCTGCCGCTTTTTGTCATGACCGGGGCAGAGCTGATGCTGATTGGGATCTGGAGTTTTCTTTCTACCAGGCTGTATCGTCTGCTCTATCCTCCCCGAAGTGTGCTGCTGATCTATGGGGAGCATCCGGTAGCGGGACTGATGGGGAAGATTCACACCAGGAATGACCGATTTGTGATTGGGGAAATTGTCCATATCTCTCAGGGGATTTCCTTTATAAAAGACAAGATTCAGGGTTATGAGGGAGTGGTGATCTGTGATCTTCCTTCTCACATGCGGAATGTGATTTTAAAGTACTGTTACGAGAAAGGGATCCGAACCTACACAACTCCGAAAATATCGGATGTAATCATACGAAGTGCGGAAAGTCTGCATCTGTTTGACACCCCTCTTTTGCTGTCCAGGAATAACGGACTTTCCTTTGACCAGCGGGTGGTGAAGCGGGTGATGGATTTGGCGTTGTCCATGACAGCGCTTCTTTTTTTTGCTCCGGTTTTCATCATTACGGCTGCGGCAATCAAGCTGTATGACGGAGGGCCGGTGTTTTATTTGCAGGAACGTTGTACAAAAGACGGAAAAGTATTTCGGATTTGTAAGTTCCGCAGCATGGTGGTAGATGCAGAAAGAGAGGGAAAATGGGTTCCGGCCACAGATCGGGATCCCAGGATAACGCCAGTTGGACGGATCATCCGGGCTACCAGGATGGATGAGCTGCCTCAGATCCTAAATATATTAAAAGGGGATATGAGCATAGTAGGGCCCCGGCCGGAGCGAGTGGAACATGTGGAGCTGTACACAAGGCAGATTCCGGAGTTTGGCTATCGGATGAAGGTAAAGGGCGGCCTGACCGGGTATGCTCAGGTATATGGGAAGTACAACACGACAGCTTATGACAAACTGAAACTGGATTTGATGTATATCCAGAATTATTCGCTGCTTTTGGATATCGAGATTATCTTTAAAACCGTGAAAATTCTGTTTATGAAGGAAAGCACGGAAGGGTTTGGTACGGAAGATGCAGCGGCTATGTCGGAAGGGTATAAGGCAGGGAAAGAGGAATGAGGATTCTAGTAATCAGCCAGCGGTTTTATCCGGAGGCTTTTCGGATCAATGATATCTGTAGGGAGCTGGTAAAGGAAGGGCATCTTGTGACAGTACTGACAGGACTGCCTAATTATCCCAGCGGCCATATCCCGAAGGAATACCGGGGCAACCGAAGGCACAAAGACTCTTATGAGGGAGCAGAAGTGATCCGCACCTGGGAGGTTGGCAGGAGGCCGGGAAAGCTGGGCCTGGCAGTAAATTATGCAAGTCTGGCCTGGTCTTTGTCCTGGGAAGCCTTTTGGATGGGAAAAAGATTTGATGTTATTTTTGTGTACCAGCCATCGCCCGTATTTTCCCTGATACCGGCATGGATCCTAAAGAAAAAATATGGGATATCGATTCTTTTGTACTGCTGCGATCTTTGGCCGGAGTCATTGAAGGCGTATGAGGTAGGGGAGAGACAAATGCTGTTTCGGATCATGAAGAAGGTGAGCGGATTTCTGTATCGTCAATGTGACCGGATCGCAGTGACCTCCCTGCCGTTTGTGGATTATCTGCGGAAGGTACACGGCCTGAAAAATGAGATAGAATACCTGCCGCAGCATGCGGAGGAAAACTATCTGGAGGTGAATTTGTTTCACCCGGCGGGGGAGGAGGTACAGCTATTATTCTGCGGAAATGTGGGGAAGGCTCAGGATATGCCCTGTCTGCTGCGGGGCATCAGACAGATTGAAGATAGGCTTTCTTTCCATGTACATATAGTGGGGGATGGTTCGGAGCTTTTGGAAAGTAAAAGGTTAGCAAAGGAACTGAAGATTCAGGACCGGGTGACATTTCATGGGCGGTTTCCCTCGGAAAGACTGCCAGAGTTTTATAAAATGGCGGACGGGTGCCTTTTGACCTTAACGGGAAACAGCTTTATCGGAATGACCATGCCGGGGAAACTACAGGAATATATGGCGGCGGGCAAGCCAGTGTTAGCGGCAACAGACGGTGCGGCCAGGGGCGTGATAGAAGAATCTGGGTGTGGGTTATGTGTGGGAGCTGGAGACTGGGAAGGCTATGGGAGGATCTTGAGCCGATTCATTAAGGATGTAAAGGATTATGGAGAATGTGGGGAGAGGGGGAGGAAGTATTTTAGGGAGAATTTTATGAAAGGGTTGTTTATGAGGAGGTTGGGGGAATCTTTAAAAGGATTAGTACAATGAAATAGAAGGAAAAGGCTGGGCATCGATGAGGATTTTAATAGTTAATGTTGTATGTGGAATAAAAAGTACAGGAAGAATCTGTACTGACTTGGCTGAGGAATTAGATGCACAAGGTCACGAAGTGAAAATTGCATATGGGAGAGATACTGTGTCAGAGAAATTTTCAAAGTATGCAGTGAGAATAGGAAGTGATTTTGATGTGAAATTACATGGTGTAAAGGCGAGACTTTATGATGCATCAGGATTTGGAAGTGAAAAAGCAACGTACAGGTTTATTGAATGGGTGAAATCGTTTGATCCAGATCTGATACATTTGCACAATATTCATGGATATTATTTAAATGTAGATATATTATTTAGATATTTGAAAACTTGTCATAAAAAAATTGTATGGACGCTTCATGATTGCTGGTCATTTACAGGGCATAGTGCTTTTTGTGATGCTATTGAATGTAAAAGATGGAAAACAGGATGTTATGCCTGTCCTCAAAAAAATGAATATCCTAAATCATTTATAGATAGGTCGAAAAGAAACTGGATTAAGAAAAGAAATATTTTTACGGGAGTCGAGAATTTAACTTTGATTACTCCATCAAATTGGTTAGCAAATCTAGTTCATGATTCTTTTTTGGGACAATATCCGATACATGTTATCCACAATGGCGTGGATACATCAAAATTTTATCCATTAGTGAATGATTTCAGAGATGTTTATAATCTACAAAACAAAATAATTATATTAGGTGTAGCCAGTGCATGGAGTGATCTAAAGGGATTGTCAGATTTTATTCAATTATCGAAAATATTAGACAGTAAATATCAGGTTGTTATGATAGGATTGAATGAAAAACAGAGGAAAAATATTCCGTCAAGAATCTTATCTTTTCCCAAAACTGACAGTATTAAAGAATTAGCTTATATATATAGCAGTGCAGATATTTTTGTAAACCTTACATATTGTGATATCTCATCAATGGTAAATTTAGAGGCTTCAGCATGTGGACTTCCAATTATTACATATGAAACTGGGGGCTGTAAAGAAACCTTGGAAAACGTTGAAGGATATGCGGTGGAAAGGGGGAATCTTGAAGCAGTAAAAGAAAAAATAGAAGAGTTATATCAAAGAGGAATTTCTGATAAGAAAAAAAATACAAAAACAAACAAACCTCATGACAAAAAATCAGAGCTTATGTATTATATGGAAACGATCTATAAAGACAATAACAGCATCGGGGGGGGGTATTTTGAAATAAAGAAAAAGATGAGATTACAAGGCAAGTTGTGTTTGCTTGGTGTGGCGGCAGTTTGGGAAGAACGAAAAGGATTACATGAATTTAATGAGCTTTATAAAAAATTGGAAGGTAAGGTTTCTATGATTTTAGTAGGGGTGACAGAGAGACAAAAGAGTAAACTTTCAAAAGGAATTATTGGGTTGAAAAAGACAAATAATATTGAAGAATTACGAAAATTATACTCGATATCAGATGTATTTATTAACCTTACAACAGATGATAACTATCCTACGACCAACCTGGAGGCAATCGCATGTGGGACACCAGTAATTACATATAATACCGGTGGAAGTATGGAAAGTGCGAAAATGTATGGTTGCGTTACGGATGAAAAAAGCCTGGAATGTATAAAGGATTGTGTAGAGAAAATTGGAAAAATCAAAATGAAGAAAACCGTATGTGACATCAAAGAGATGGTTAATCAGTATGGGTTGATTTATTTTGGATTATATTAGGAGATGGGAAAATGCTCTTTCTATTTGTTGCATTGATAATAAGTTTATCAGGAAGTGTATGTGGGGCAGTTGTATATGGAAAGAAACCAGGAAGAATAATTCCTGTCACATGGATGGGAATTGTAACAATTTTGTTTGGGTTTGGTATTGGAGGACATCTTGCACTTAGCATTTGTGTGGTAATAGGAATTGTGATTTTTTTATATGTGGTGACAGTTTTATTTATGATACGTAAACATATAACTTTTACACAGTTTATAAATTCTGTAATTACGCCTGCAATGTTAATATTTATTCTATTTTTTATATTATTGAATATTTGCTATGTAGGAATGGTAGCGCATAGTTGGGATGAATTTTCTCACTGGGCAGATGTTGTAAAAGCAATGACTTATATAAATGATTTTGCAACGAATCCGGATTCTCATTCACAGTTTCAATCTTATCCACCAGGAATGGCTCTTTTGCAATATTTTTTTCAGAAACTACATATGATTATTCGCGGAAATCGGCTATTTACTGAATGGAGATTATATCTTGCATATCAAACATTTGCCATTGCAATGTTTTTTCCATTTTTGGAGGAAGATAATATTAGGGTATTTGATAAATTTTTATTGTTCATTGGGCTGGCACTATCTGTGTTGATTTTTTATCCGGATTTTTATGGAAGTATATATATAGATCCATTTGCGGCTATTCTTGCAGGAACTACTCTTGCATTAATATTTTTTTGTACAGAAAAGGATATGTTATATGATATACATATATGCTTAGCGTGTATTAATCTCGTTCTTGTAAAGGATATAGGGATGTTCTTTGCAGTATTTGTAATAATGGCATATATAATAAATAAAATGGATTTAATGATTCAAATTGATGAAAAAAAAGAAACAAATATTTTGAAATTCTTCGGGGGGGGGGGTATGATACCTTAAGCCTTTTTGTACCGTTGGTTCTTTTGGTAATAACAAAATTATTGTGGAATTTTGAAGTTAAAACTAATGGTGCAAAAAGGTCTTTTTCACAGAAGATAGAAATTTTTGAATATTTAAGAATGTATTTTTTGCAAGATGATACAACATACAGACAGTCTGTTGTAAATGCTGCTAAAGATGCATTTTTTGAGTATACTGTTAATTTTGCCGGTTTTAAAGTTTCCTATTTTCAGCTTCTTATTTTGTTTGCATTTGTATTAATTTTTATTTATGTAAATATATGTAAATTTGGCGAGGCAAAAAAGAAACTATCCAATATTACAAATGTTATTATACCGATTGTACAAGTAATTATTTATGCTTTATTTATTGGAGCAGTATATGTATATCGCTTTACTGAATATGAGGCATCTATGTTGGCATCTTATTCAAGATATATGAATATATCTTTTGCTGTCCTATGGATTGTAGTGCTGTTAGGGATAATTAAATTTGCAGCTATAAGTAAAATTCAAAGGATAGTGGTAATTTGTCTGGTATGCAGTTGTATGATAACAGCTCCGTTAGAGAATGTCGGTCGTTTTATTAATCGGGACATTGTAAAAGAAGCCCAAAAAGTGAGGGCAGAGTTCGTTCCTTTAGCTAAGGAGATTGAAAAAATATGTAATGGAAATGATAAGATATATTTTTTGTCACGAGGAGACAGTGGCTTACATTATTGGATAACAAAATTTAATGCCAGACCAAATTATGTAATAGATCCTTTTGGGGGATGGAGTCTTGGCAAGGCAACTTATGATAAAGATGTTTGGTATAGAGACATATCGCCAGAGGATTGGATTGAACAGTTAATTGAGGAGGAATATGATTATGTAGCAGTATATAGAGTGGGTGATGATTTTTCAGAAAATTATGGAGATGTATTTGGGAACATAAAGGAGCTGTCAGATAATTCGCTGTTCAAAGTAGACAGGGACAATAGAATCTTAGAGAGGTGCAGATAGAATGAAAAACTATGAGATGCACCAAGAGATACCTGTTATTATTCCGGCATATGAACCCGATAGATCTTTAATCGATCTTTGTAAAAAAATATCACAAGAAATAACACAAAAAATAATTGTTATTGATGATGGAAGCGGAGAGGAATATAGGGAAATATTTCAGTCTTTAAAGAAGGAAAATATTATTGTTTTAAATCACGTGGTGAATATGGGAAAGGGCAGAGCGCTAAAAGATGCCTTTAATTATGTTTTAAATGCATTTCCAGACATACTAGGGGTAATTACTGCTGATTCTGATAATCAGCATTCTCTTAAGGATATTAGAAAATGCAGGGATGCCCTTTGTGCCAATCCTGATAAATTGATATTAGGATGCCGGAAATTTAGTGGAGATAATGTGCCGTGGAAAAGTAAGGTAGGCAACGAAATAACAAAAAAGATATGCAGTTATTTATGTGGAATAAAAATTTCTGATACCCAGACAGGTTTGAGAGGTATTCCAAAGAATTTTATGAAGATTTGTTTGACGACACCAGGAGAGAGATTTGAATATGAGACAAATATGTTAATAAAGGCCAAGGATGAGACCGGATTTTTAGAGGTTCCGATTAAAACCATATATGAGTCGAGTAAGAACCACAAAACACATTTTAATCCTGTTGCTGATTCTGTGAGGATTTATAAAATTTTCATGAGACTTTTTGCGGGATTTTTTATATCTTCATTATCATCAAGTATTGTAGATTTGGTTTTATTTACCGTATTTTGTTCACTGATTAAAAAATATGATATGGTTTTTTATGCGGGGTATGCAGTAGTATTTGCCAGAGTGATTTCTGCGGCATATAATTATATAATTAACTATAAATTGGTATTTGCCAGCAGAAAAAAGATGAGAGAATCTGCTGCAAAGTATGTAATATTGGCAATTTTTCAGATGCTGATTAGTGCGTTTCTTACAATGGCAGGAGTAAGATGGCTTATGTTTATTCCGGAGATATGGATTAAAATAACCATAGACACAATATTGTTCTTTGTCAGCTATAAGATTCAGCAGAAATATGTTTTTTAATGTATTAATTGAAATGAAAATATTTGTGTAGGCTAGAATATCATGAAGAAAAGAGAGTGTAGAGAAAATAATGATATAAAAATTTCCGTTATAATGGCTACATATAATGGAGAGAAATACTTAGAGAAACAGTTGGTATCAATAGCAAATCAGACTGTTCAGGCTGATGAAGTGCTTATATTTGATGACTGTTCTTCTGATTCTACAGTGGAAATTATCAAAGTTTTTATCAGAAATCATAGGAAAAAAAACTGGTATGTATATGTTAACAAGTACAATTTAGGGTGGAGGAAAAATTTTGTACAGGGAATATTAAAAGCAAAAGGAAAGATTATTTTCCTCTCTGATCAGGATGATATATGGTTTGATAATAAAATAGAGCAAATGGTTATGATAATGGATAGATATGAGAATGTACAGGTTCTTTCATGTAATATCCGTGTTAAATATAATGATAATACCCAACCTAAAATCAGGAAATCAGCAAAACAATACAAAATTAAAAAATTGGAAAGGGTGCAATTAAATGGTTCTACATATAGACCTATTAGACCGGGATGTGCATATGCTTTTTCGGCAGATATTCTACCAGATATAAAGCGTTTATGGATTGAGGATATAGCTCATGATTCATTAATTTGGTCAATAGGATTAATGAGAGGCTCTTTATATATTTTAAATAAACCATTAATGTATCAGGTAAGACATGAGGGAAATAATACACCTTCTAATGAAAAAACCTGCAAACGCCGAAAAGAGCTTCTTGAATCCAGAAAAGAGCTTTCGTTTCATTTGTTGAGGAATATGAAAGATATATCAGAGGAGAAAAAAAGATGGATTCAACAATACACTAATGCAGCAGAAGAAAGGATTATCTTTCTGAATAGAGGAGGGATTATCTCATATCTGGCGTTGTTAAAGTATATAAAATATTACCCTAAATTGGTATCTTGGATAGGTGATTTAATTGCTTTCATGAATAAAGGATAGGTGAAAAATGTTTGTAGTCAGTATTGGATGTGGTTTAGGAAATCAAATGTTTCAGTATGCTTTTTATAAAGAACTTCAATATCAATATCCTTGTAACCGGATTACAGTAGATATATGCAATTTTTATGGAAAAAAAAGTGATGGATATCATTTAGAGAGAGTATTTGGTATAAAACTTCCACGATGTACAAATCGAAAAGCAATGGAATTAGCGGATTATCATGGCGGAGAGACTATGCATCCTATTATAAATAAATATTTTGCTTTAAGAACAATCATGAATGGGAGAAAAGGTACTTTGATTACAGTCGATGATCCAACAGAGTTTTATCCAGAGGTATTTAAATTAAATACAACACGCTCTTATATGTTTTCGGGAACATGGATAAACGAAAATTATTTTAAGGATGTGAAGGAATCACTGTTTGAAGATTTTTCTTTTCCTTCATTCAACAGTAGTAAAAACAGAGAAATCGCAGACCGGATTAGAAACTCAAATTCTGTTTCGATCCATATGCGGCGTGGAGACTACATCACACTGGGTATTACACAGGTGCCGGAAGATTACTATAAAAAGGGTATTCAGATAATGGAATCCAAAGTAGGATCAGATAATATTCAATATTTTATATTTTCGGATGATATAGAATATGCAAAAATGTATTTTAGTAATTTGAAAAATGCGGAATATGTTTCTGGAAATAGAAAAGAGGACAGCTATAGAGATATGCAGTTAATGAGTTTATGTAAACATAATATAATAGCTAACAGTACCTTTAGTTATTGGGGAGCATTTTTAAACCGAAACGTCGAAAAAGTAGTTATTGCGCCTCGTATTGCAGCAAAAGCATATCATAAACCATTTGCTTGTGAAGGATGGATATTGATATAGAATTCTATTGTTTTGTGAATCGAAAGATATAGTATAAGGTTAACGTATAACTCAATATAAGGGAGACAAAATTTTATATGTTCCAATTAATGACAATCGTTCTATTTTCGGTTATCATAATAACCATTTATTTATCTACTTCAAAGGACGGGATATTTTCCCCAGGAGCGGCATATGCATTGTCTTTCATTCCTTCATCCTTATTGCTATTACTATATATTGAGAAATGGGACGTAGATTTGGGTTTACCAACTATATTTGTAATTATTAGCGGCTTATTAATTTTTGTAATTACATCAATGGTAGTGAAAAAAATAAAATTTGCCAAGCTTTATGCAATAAAAAGGGCTGTATCATCCTATTGTTCTTCACTCACCACAATTTCAGGAAGCAGTGGAATTGCAACATGGAAATATATGTTTTTTATTGTGTTTCAATTTACAACGTTGATCTTTTTATATCAATATATTGTATCCCTTGTTGGGGTGGGAAGTTTTGCTTTTGTAATGAATGCAATTAGACAAAAAACAGTAGCAGAATATGTTGATTTACCTTCCTGGATTGGCATTATGAGATCAGTATCCATCGTATCAGGATATATTTGGATATATCTTTTGTTATCTAATTCGTTTAATAAAAGAGATAATTTGAAGATAAAAATATATTTGCTGATAAATTTATGCTTATCGGTAATCATATCCTTATTGTTGGGGGGAAGGGGAAATCTTATCAGTATCATTGTAATTGGATGGAGCCTTTATTATACACTTAGTGATACAGGAACTGGAAAAAGAAATCGAAAGATGCGAAGAAGAGGATATATTTATGCCGCTATTATTGTGATATTTGGGTTGGTTGCTTTTCAAAGCTTAGGAAGATTTTTAGGAAGAGAGCTTAAGTATAGTAACTTAGATTATTTTGCAGTGTATCTATCTGCTCCCATTAGAAATTTAGATACATTTCTGAAAGAGTCAGAAGACGCTATCTCTGCTTTTCAAGGTGTTTCAAAAGGGCTAAATACCAATCAGACTCTGAGTTCCATATTAAATTATGTCTCTGTGAGATTTCATATGACAGAGTTATATCAGACAAGAGATTTATTTACAACATTCTGGCCAGATCGACGCATTAATGGGTATTATTTGGGAAATTGTTATACGGTTTATGCGTCTTATCTGTTTGACGGTGGTTGGCTTGGAGTTTTTATTTATACATCGTTACATGCTGTATGTAGTCAAATTCTTTATGGATTTATTAAAAAGGATAAAGATCATGGAGATAATAAAAATATTCAGATTTCATTGATTTTATATTGTCAGATCTGGTATTATACGGTTTTTAGCTTTTTTGATCATATGTTTTATTTTAATGTTATTACAATAGGATTTTTTAGAAGTATTATATATTTGATTGGTATAAAATGGTTTTTATACCGTGTAAGTTTTGGAAAAAGGAATATTTGATGAACACGAAAAAGGCACTAAAAAATAGTACAATATCAACTCTCGCTCAGATTGTAACACTTTTCTTTCAGCTTATCAATCGTAGGATTTTTGTTACATTTTTAAATGTTGATTATTTAGGATATCATTCACTATTTGTGAATGTTTTTTTATTATTATCTGTTGCAGAGGCAGGAATTGGAAACATTGTGTCCTTTCATCTTTATCGGGAGATTTATGAAAATAATGAAGAAGAAATAGGAAAATTGATGTATCTATATCAATGTTTGTACAGAGTTATTGCAATCATTGTTTTCTTTTTGGGATGTGGCTGCTACTGTTTCTTACCTTATTTTATTAGGGAAAGTTCCATCAGTTGGTCATTTTTAAGTTTAATTTATTTTTTGCAGTTAGGAGGAGTGGTCGCAGGATATTTTTTGTCTTATAGACGTACTATTTATATAGTAACCCAACAAGAATATAAATGTATTGAAATTGATTTATATACTTCTATTGTAATTCAGATTATTCAATTACTGACATTGGCATTATTTAAGAATTATCTGATTTATTTAATATTGCAAATATCAACTACAATTATTTCAAGCTTTATTATTTTGAAAAAAACAGATAGAGAGTATCCATACCTGAATAAAAGGTATTTAGTAAAGAAAGAGGACATAAAGAAAAGAAATTTTCTATCAGATGCGGGGAATTTTATCATACATAGAATTTCATATGCCATATACGGAGGAACTGACAGTATTATAATATCAGCATTTTGTGGAGTCAGAACAGTGGCGCTTTATGGAAGTTACCTGACAATACAAAGTGGAGTTACTCAAATCCTTAATCGCTTTTTCAATCCATTGCAGGCGGCGATTGGAAATATTATACATAGTGAAAGAAAGAAAGCGGAATTATGGGATCAATTTGAGGTGATTGATATTTTATGTCATTTTCTTGCAAATTATTTATCGCTAGGTTTTTTGATTTTTTATCAGCCTGTTATTCAAATTTGGTTAGGAAAGACATTTTTATTGCCAGATGCTTTTGTTATTATTTTTTCAGCAAATTATTATTTTGTAACTGTTTGGGAAAGTGTTTATCGATATCGTGCAGTTTTTGGCGGATACAAACAAGACAGAGTTTATATGATTTATTCTGCAATATTAAATTTGATTATTTCGGTATGTTTAGCCAAAAGGATAGGAATTGTCGGGATTCAGATAGGCACGATGATTGGTTATTTTTCGATAGCATTTGGAAGGATAAAATTTGTAATAGGGGATTATTTTAATAGGTCGATTATAAAATATCTAGTTAAACATTTTATTTTATTTTTAGTGGTTATTTTTGAGGGTGCAATCTGCTATAAGCTGACAAGGAAGATAGATATTAATTGTAAAGGTATGATTTACCGAGGGATAATGTGGGCAGTAGTGCCTGCTATAACAAGTTCTTTTGTAAATTTAAGAAATCCATATTTTAAACTGTTTTTGAGATATATTAAAAATGTAAAAGCCATTATAGGCAATCGGTTAAACTTAAAAAATAATAAATACAAATAAAATGAGAACAGGAGATTTTCAATGAAATTACACATTGGTTGTGGAAAAAAGTATTTGCCAGGATATAAGCATTTGGATGCAATCTCTTATCCACATGTGGATTATGTAGCAGAAGCTGATCGGCTGAGTATGTTTTGTGATGAATCATTAGAGGAAATTTATGCTTGTCATGTTTTAGAACATTTTTCGCGAAGATCGATCAGAAATGTATTGAAAGAATGGAACAGATGTTTGATTGGGGGGGGCATTTTGAGAATTGCAGTTCCTGACTTTGAAGCTATTGTTAGGGAGTATATATCTTCAGGAGATTTAGAACAGGTGATGGGGCTTTTGTATGGGGGACAAGACTACAATTATAATTTCCATTTTCAGGCATATGATTTTAAACGTATGGAGTATTTATTGACAGAGGCAGGGTTTGCTAATGTAGTTCGATATGAATGGAAGGATTTTTTACCAAAAGATTTTGATGACTTTAGTCGGGCATATCTGCCTCATATGGATTTAAAAAAAGGAAGATTAATGAGTTTGAATATTCTTGCTATTAAACAATAAAACTGTATTTTTAAGATAACAAAGTGAGTGAAAGGATACAAAATGAAAAAAGCACTTATTACAGGAGTGACTGGGCAAGACGGTTCTTTTTTAGCAGAGTTTTTATTGGAAAAAGGATATGAAGTGCATGGAATGATAAGACGTTCTTCTGTTGATGTCAGAGAGAGAATTGTACATTTAGAAGAACAGAAGAATTTTCATCTTCATTATGGAGATCTTTGTGACTCTATGAGTTTGGTTAATGTAATTGGTTCTGTTCGACCAGACGAGATATACAATCTTGCGGCACAAAGTCATGTGCAGGTATCTTTTTGTATGCCTGAATTTACAGCAGATGTGGATGCAATGGGAGTTTTAAGAATACTGGAAGCTGTGAGGATTTGTGGATTGACAAATTCTTGCCGTATTTATCAGGCATCAACCTCAGAATTATATGGCAAAGTTGAAGAAATGCCCCAATCAGAAAAAACTCCTTTTCATCCCTATTCACCTTATGCTGTGGCTAAATTATATGGCTTTTGGATTGTAAAAGAATATCGGGAAGCTTATGGAATGTTTGCATGTTCTGGTATTTTATTTAATCATGAATCCGAACGACGCGGAGAAACATTTGTTACTCGTAAAATTACTCTTGCGGCTGCTCGTATAGCACAGGGAAAGCAAGAGAGATTATTTTTAGGAAATCTTTCTTCCCTTCGTGATTGGGGATATGCAAAGGATTATGTGGAATGCATGTGGCTTATTTTACAAAATAAGATACCAGAGGATTTTGTGATCGCTACAGGGAGACAACATAGTGTTCGGGAATTCTGCACACTGGCATTTCATTATGCTGGCATTGAGCTGGAATTTAAAGGAAAAGGATTAGAGGAAAAGGGGTATGACAAAGTTTCTGGTAAATTACTGGTTGAGGTTTCAAAAGATTTTTATAGACCTACAGATGTGATAAATTTATGGGGAGATCCGACAAAGGCAAAAACAGAAATCGGGTGGAATCCGCAGAAAACCTCTTTTGAGGAGCTGGTGAAATTAATGGTAGAACATGATATGAGACAAGTTGCTCTAGAGCGTACAGAGAATGAGGGGATTTAAGGGAATATCTGAACGAGATTTTGAAATACATAGAGACGAGAGGAACAAAGATGGAGAAAGATGCAAGGATTTATGTTGCTGGACATAATGGGATGGTAGGTTCCGCTATAGTGAGGGAGTTAGAGCGTCAAGGCTACAATAATTTGATAAAAAGAACACATAAGGAATTAGATCTGACAAAACAACAAGCCGTAGAGGCTTTTTTTGTTGAGGAAAAACCAGAATATGTTTTTCATGCTGCCGGAAAGGTTGGAGGAATCCTTGCAAATTCAGAAGCGCTTGCTGATTTTATGTATGACAATATGATGATGGAGATGAATGTTCTTCATTGTGCATGGAAAAGCGGCGTAAAAAAGCTGGAATTTTTGGGATCTTCCTGCATATATCCACGTCTGGCCCCACAGCCCATGAAAGAAGAATGTCTTCTGACATCAGAACTTGAAAAAACAAATGAAGCATATGCACTTGCAAAAATCAGCGGATTAAAATATTGTGCATATCTGAATAAGCAATACAAAACAGATTTTATTTCTGTTATGCCAACAAACCTTTATGGACCAAATGATAATTATCATCCAAAACATAGTCATGTGCTGCCGGCATTGATAAGAAGATTTCATGAGGCAAAACAAAGAGAGATGACATCTGTTACTTGCTGGGGAGATGGAAGTCCATTGCGAGAGTTTCTTTATGTCGATGATCTTGCAAATCTTTGTGTGTTTTTAATGAACAATTATAGCGGGGATGAAACGGTAAATGGCGGAACAGGAAAGGAGATCAGCATAAAAGAATTAGCGCATCTGGTTGCTAAAGTAGTTGGCTTTAATGGGGAAATTGATTGGGACATAAGTAAACCTAATGGAACGCCAAGAAAATTGCTTGATGTATCGAAGGCAAAAAAGTTAGGATGGGTATATAAAACTGAATTGGAGAATGGAATAAGATTATCATATATGGATTTTTTAAATCACTCAGATTCAGTGAGGACAGAAAGGTAGGCAGGGATCTTTGAATATTATACTACTTTCCGGAGGATCAGGTAAAAGGCTTTGGCCTCTTTCTAATGATATTAGATCAAAACAGTTTATAAAAATATTTCCAACGGAAAATGATTATGAGTCAATGATTCAGAGAATGTACAGACAAATTAAAAAGGTAGATAAAGATGCCAAAATTATAATAGCAACAGCAAAGACTCAGGTTTCAGCTATTCACAATCAGATCGGTTATGATGTTGAAATATCTGTGGAGCCATTTAGAAAGGACACTTTTCCCGCAATTTTATTAGCAGCATCCTATATGCATGAAGTTCAAAAGATATCTGCGGACGAAATCGTAGTGGTAGTGCCTGTAGATCCATATGTGGAAGAAGATTATTTTAAGGCTTTAGGAAAATTAAGTAAGCAGGCGGAAAAAGGTGAGGCTAACTTGACTCTTATGGGTATCCGTCCTACATATCCAAGTGAAAAATATGGATATATTATCCCCAAATCTTTAACAGATATCAGTTTGGTTGAGGCTTTTAAGGAAAAGCCGGAAAAAACGGATGCTTGTGCTTTCATACAAAGGGGAGGGCTTTGGAATGCAGGTGTTTTTGCATTTAGAATAAAATACATCCTTGATAGAGCAAAGGTTTTATTGGATTATACAGATTATGATGATTTACTTCAAAGATATGATTCATTAGAAAATATCAGCTTTGATTATGCGATTGTTGAGAGGGAACCACTAATTCAGGTTATGCGTTTTGCAGGAAAATGGAAAGATCTTGGTACATGGAATACACTTACAGACGCAATGGAAACACACATTATTGGAGATGCAATTACTGATAGAGATTGTGAAAATCTACATATCATTAATGAATTGAGTATACCTATTTTGGCTATGGGACTTCATGATGTGATCATTTCCGCAAGTCCAAATGGAATTCTGGTGTCGGATAAAGAACAAAGCTCTTATATTAAACCTTATGTGGATGAAATTAGCCAGGAGATTATGATAGCAGAAAAATCCTGGGGCGGATACCAGGTATTGAACATAGAAAAAGAAAGTTTGACAATCAGAGTAGACTTAAAAGCTGGCTGCAGAATGAGCTATCATAACCACCAAAATAGAGATGAGGTGTGGATTGTAATAGCGGGAAGCGGGAAAACGATAGTGGATGGCGCAGAGAAGCCTGTAAAAATGGGAGATGTTATAACAATGCAAGCTGGCTGTAAACACACAGTAATTGCAGATACAGGATTAAAGATTATTGAGGTACAGATTGGCAAAGAAATATTCGTACAGGATAAGATGAAATTTGAATTAGGTAATTAAGTTTATAAATATGGAAGAAGATTTTGGAATGAAATTTGGATTTATAAAAGGTGAGTAATGAGATGCGTAGAATCTATATAGATGAATTGAAGAAAATACAAATAAACATTTTAGATCAGGTTGCGGATTTTTGCAATAAAAATGATATTAGTTACTGGCTTGATTGCGGAACATTATTGGGTGCTGTGCGCCATAAAGGCTATATCCCGTGGGATGATGATGTGGACATAGGAATGTTCCGATCAGATTTTGATAGATTTCTTAACTTGTTTAATCAGTCAAATGAAAGATATAAAGTATATAACATTGAAAATAATAATGAATTTTACTATCCATTTGGCAAAGTATTAGACACGACCACGATTTTGTATGAGCCGGATGAGAAGGGAAGCAAGATATCTGTTAATATAGATATTTTTGTATATGATAATGCGCCTAATGGCCATAGAAAGTTAGAAATAATGTATATAAAAAGAGATCTGTATAGAAATCTGAATCTTTTAAGAACCTTAAATCACAAGCCGAATGGAACTATCGTTCGCAGGATATTAATATATTTTTTGCGGCTTTTTATTAAGCCATTTCCTAAAGCTTATTTTGCCAAGAAAATGGTGCAAAATTCCAAAAAATATGTGGAATTGGACACACAAAAAATAGGAAATTTCACAGGATTTTCGAACATTTCGTGTAGTAAAAAAGTATTTCGATCTTTTGTGGAAGTTGAGTTTGAAGGAAAACATTATAAAGCTCCAATAGGATATGATGAGTATCTGAAAGCGTTTTACAATAACTATATGGAATTGCCTCCCATTGAGAAGCAGGTATCATCACATACATTTATTGCATATGCGGATGATTAATTATCTTTTGGATGAAGGAGTATTTGTACATGAGTATGCCAAATGAAATTACGAAGAATACATTAGAAAATTCTAAAATCAATATATCCTATTCCTTTGGAATGGTAGATCTCCTTCATTATGGACACATTCGGGCACTTAAAAAAGCTCGGGTTGGCGCTGACCTTTGTATCTTTGGACTGGTTAGCGATGATGCCTCCGATGCCTGGTTTGGCACCCATGTGTCCAATGAACAAGAACGGAAGGATGTTTTGGAGGGAATCCGGTATATCGATCTGGTTATGTCCCAACGTACTTTTGATCCAACAGAAAATTTGCGTTTGCTCCATGAAAAATATCCTCTTGCTGTATTGACTTTGTACCATGGAAATGATTGGCGGGTTATTCCCGCTCAAAAATATCTGGAATCGATTCAGGGAAGGGTGATTACTTTTGATTATTATGAGAAATTGTCTCCGAAAAACATTGTTAATGCTTTAAACAGGGATAATGTTTTTAGTAAGCCATGCCAGAACTTGATCTCAACGAAAGCAAATACTCTTCTGGCACTGCAGGAACGGTTGATTTTGTCGAAAATTGAACCCATTGCTGTGTTTACTGTCAGGCAGTTCAGAGAAAATACACAGTTTATTATAAAGCGGATTCAGGAACAATTTTCCCGTTCCCGAATTGTAGTTCGCAGTTCTTCTACCTATGAGGATGTCTTTGAAACTTCAAATGCCGGACATTTTGATAGTGTACTGAATGTTAATGCAGAGGATTCAGAAGCTATTTTCTCTGCTTTTTCCCAAGTAATTGCTTCCTATGGAGAAGATGCCGGTCTTGATCAGCAGATTCTGGTGCAGCAGCAAACGGAAAATGTTATGCTGTCTGGTGTTTTATTTACAAGGGATATTCAACGTAACCGGCCTTATTATGTGATTAATTATGATGATAATGGAAGCACGGATTCCGTAACTTCTGGTTTGGGAGGAAATGTAGTTTGGATTACCCATGATGCTGAAGAAGACTCGATTCCTTCTCAGTGGTTAGGACTGATTCATGCAGTACGGGAAATCGAACAGATATTGGCTGATATGCTGCTGGATATTGAGTTTGCTATAACGTCTTCAAACCATGTGGTTATTTTTCAGGTACGTCCTCTGGCTGCTGGATATAAGTTTGAGAGGAAAAATAATGTGAATGTATTGAAGGGAGAAAAGAGCAAACAGCAGGCAGCTTATAAGTCCCTTTGCAAAAATGGCCTTTCCTTATTTTCTGACATGGCGTTCTGGAACCCATCGGAAATCATCGGCGACAATCCGAAAAATCTGGATTATTCCTTATACCAGTATATTATTACCAGCCATGCATGGAACGAAGGCTTAGTTTCCATCGGCTATTTACCAGTAAATGGGGAACTCATGTACAAGTTTGGGAATAAGCCTTATATAAGCCTCGATTATTCATTTCATTCCCTGACACCAGCAGATCTTCCAGTGGAATTGCGGGAAAAATTGTGTAAGTATTATGCCTGGAAGCTTAAAGAAAATGTATCGTCTCATGATAAAATTGAATTTGAGATTGTATTGAACTGTTTTCACTTCTCTATTGATAAATCATTATTAGAATTGGAAGCAAATGGCTTTACCCACAATGAGGCAGCATGTATTCGAAAGGGGCTGTTTCATCTAACCAAAGATATCCTTCAGGATTATCCTGTTATTTTGGATCGTGATTTACATGCATTAGAAGAATTGGAACATGTCCGGACAACTATTGCAGAACAACTTTCCAATACATCTATAAAAACGAGCGGACAGTTGGCAAATGGTATCAAGGTTCTGTTAAATTCTTTGAATGAGTATGGAACTCCCCAGTTTTCAAGACAGGCAAGATGTGCGTTTATTGCCAAATCATTTTGTATATCACTGATGACGGAACAATATATTACTTCAGAAGAATACCATCTGTTTTTATCTTCTATACAGACAGTGGCTGCAGAGTTTGAACAGGATCTAAATGCTTTTATCAAAGGAAAAGTTCCCAAAGATCAGTTTCTTTTACAATATGGGCATTTAAGAGCTGGCACCTATGATATACGAAGTAAACGATACGATCAAATGGATTTCCTCACAGAGAAGGTATCTTTAGGGATTAACATACAGGCTGATAGAGAAAAAATAAAATCTATAGAACCGTTGCTGCCTCCTGTAGCAGTATGGAAAGCGCTGAATGATTATGGACTTGAGGATATTTCTTATGATTCCTTTCTCTACTTTCTTAAAACATCATTAGAACAAAGGGAATATTTCAAATTTATTTTCACGAAGACATTAAGTTATGTCATAGAACTAATAAAAGAGCTGGGACAAATCGCAAAAATATCCGTAAATGATTTGTCTTATCTTGAGGTGCCAGAAATCCTGTCAGCAGAATATTACGCATCTTCTTGTCTTCATGATTTTTGGGTAATGATTATTGAGAAACGGAAGGAACAATATAAACGGAAAAGTGAATTGATCCTGCCTTCAGTGATTGCCTCCCCTTCTGATTTTGATTTTATTGCAAATACAGGGACAAGACCAAATTTTGTCACAGAAAAAAGGGTTACAGCAGATACACATGTGCTGGATGGATTCAATACAGATGATATTAGTGGGAAAATCATCATATTGGAAAAGGCGGATCCTGGATATGACTGGATCTTTTCTAAAAATATTGCAGGATTAGTAACTAAATATGGCGGTGCTGCTTCCCATATGGCAATCCGTTGTGCAGAATTTTCTATACCTGCAGCGATTGGTTGCGGTGAGCAGATTTATCGTTATGTAAAGAGCACAGCAAAGCTTACACTTGATTGTAAACATGAGAAGATTTTAGCAGTGCTTGAATAAATGGATTTTGGGAAGACGGTACAAGGGGTATGGCCGGGCTATATAGAAGAAAGGAAAATATGAAAAAGATTATCTATACACAACGTGTGGAGGTTATAGAAAGCTATCAGGAAAGGCGGGACTGTGCAGATCAGCGAATTGCGCAATTTATATTAGCTTGTGGTTTTCTGCCAATTCCACTGTCAAATGAAGTCATGTCAGTAGAGGATATCATTCAAAATTTAATGCCATCAGGAATTATTCTAACAGGTGGAAACAGTCTTGTCCGATATGGAGGAAATGCCCCTGAAAGGGATTTGATGGATGCAGAGCTGCTCCGTATTGCAGTTGATAAAAAAATTCCCCTTTATGGATTCTGCAGAGGAATGCAGTCCATTCTTGACTTTTTTGGGGAAGCTTTGATGGATGTGGAAGGGCATACGGCAGTTAGAACAATACTTCATGGGAAAATGGATCCATGGCTTGGAGATTTTAACCGAGAGGTAAACAGCTACCATAGACAGGCATGCCTGAAAGTGCAAAATCCAGATTTGGAGGTTCTTGCCATGAGCAGAGACGGAGTGGTGAAAGCCATAAGGCATACAAAATATCCCATACTAGGAACTATGTGGCATCCAGAAAGAGAAAGCCCATTTGCAGATGAAGATATTCAGATGCTTCGTTTTCTGCTAGGAGGTGAAATAGGTGGAACAGATTAAAGAACAGATCGATAAGCATCGGAAAGAACAGATGCAGATTTTTAAGGATGAATGTCTGCTCAATGGTACTTATAAGCAGTGGCATCAGGAACTGGAACCCTTCCGTAAGTATATACAAAAAAGATATATACGTTTTCATATTGGAAAAAGGCTATATAAGAACCGGTATGTGGAGACTGAATATGGAGATATTTTGGATCATCATATGATAAGTTATCTTGCTCCTTTGGATTATAAAAATATTGGATGGGACAACCGGTTTCTTCATGCATATGAACAAATAAAAAGGATTTCGGATTATTTCAGGAAAAAAGGGATTCGTTTTATTTATGTAGCGTTACCAAACAAAGGTGTGATCTATCCTTCACTCATATGCCCGGATGAGAAGCTTATGAAAGGAAGAACCATTAATGTCCCCCAATGGAGAAAGTACTTATATAAGGTGGTAGACGGGGGTGTGGAAACCATAGATGTTCTTCCCATATTTATGAGAATGAGAAACCAGTGTCAAGTTTTTTCTAAAGAGCACAACATATCTGGCATTGGGGCTAAAATAATATCTGATTTAATTGCCGATTACTTAAAAAGAACAACGAAAGATATAACGTCTGGTTATCAGATAGAGCGGGAAGAAAGGTATTATTTTCCGTCTGATTATAGAGAACCTGAAAAAATAGAAGAATTATGTAGTATTTGCCTGATTAACAAAAACAGGAAGGAAAAAATCCCTTATTGGAATCAAGATACAAAAAATAGTAAAATTGCAATATTTGGAGACTGTAATCTTCAGAGCTATTCCGGCGTGGGGGGGGGTATTGCTGCAAATTTGGCTTATAATCTGCAGTATCCCATATACAATGCAGGACGCAAATTGATTTTTGATTATGATGACGTAATGACAGAAGCTGACTTAAAAAAACTGCTCTTAAATGAAATTGTGATCTATGTAGCTTTTAGTTCAGCTCCATTTGTCAGAAGTGCAACCTTGTCTGTTCGTCATCCTTCTTTGAGGTATAAATGGTGTCATTTGAACTTGGAAAATTTATAGAAAATATGAGAGGGAATCCGAAATGAAAGCGATAATATTGGCTGCCGGCCAAGGAACCCGGTTAAAAAAGTATACAGAAAATCTACCCAAAGGTATGCTTGAATTTATGGGAAAAACTATCATTGAACGGCAAATTGAAATGTATCGTCAATGTGGAATTGAATACATTGTTGTTGTTAAAGGGTTTGCTGCTGATAAAATCAATTATCCAAATGTAAAATATTATTTGAATCGTAATTATGCGAAAACAAATATGGTGGAAACTATGATGTCAGCAAAGAATGAGTTTGATGATGAAATAATTGTAAGTTATTCTGATATTCTGTTTGAAGAACAAATTCTGAGAAGCATGATGGGATCCACGGATGATTTTACAGTTGCAGTTGATGATAGCTGGAAAAAGTATTGGAAAAAACGATATGGAAGGATAGACTTTGATACAGAAAGTTTATCTATTGACGAGAACGGAAATATCAAAGAACTTGGTTTGGAGAATCCAAAGCTTGAAGATATTGATGCAAGGTATATTGGTATTCTAAAGTTTTCGCCGGATGGCCTGAAGCATATGGAGGATATTTTAGAAGAAGCTTATAGAAAATATCAGGATAAGCCATGGCAGCAATCGGGAAAGACGGTACGCAAGGCATATATGACGGATCTGCTGAATGCAGTTATCCAAACTGGGAGGCCGGTAAAAGCAAACATTTTTCAGAATGGATGGATTGAATTTGATACAAATGAAGATTATGAGAATGCTGTACAATGGGTTCAGGATGGCAGTATTAATGAATTGCTGAAAATATATGTTTAATGTTAGAAAGAATAAATCTATGAATATACTTTCACCTTTTTCCCTTCAAATCAATTTTATTAGATATTATTATTTGATGTGTGCTTGACTCTTACTGATTCGCTATATTTTGCTCTTTTTAAGTGGTTTTTTTATAGAAAGCTTTGTTATATCTGATAATATTTTAATAATTTCAAAAATAGATTTTTAAATATCAGGAGGTATTATTTATGAATATAAACAAGAAAAAAATAACTATTCCAACACTAAAATTTAACAGCAATTATTTTAAGTGCCCACGATGTGGGTGGCAATACCCAGGCCCACTGTTGATAAAAGGTGATATAGCGCCAAATACGCAATGTCAAAACTGTGGAAATTCTTATTTGGTACGTGTAGAATAAATAGTATGGTTCCATTTTTATCTGTTAAGGTTATTTTATCAAGGAAAGCATACAGCCAAATCAAGTACCATTTAATAAATGCAAAGAATGATTACGAAACAGGTGGTATTTTAATAGGATATAAAATAGGACAGATTTATTTTGTCATTGCTGTGACTGCTCCAAATAAAATCGTCGATAAATCCAATATATCTTTTGTTCTCGAAGGAAAACAACATACTAAACAAGTATTAAAGATTATGCGACGATCTTTGTGGTATAAGCCATCTATTTTAGGTGTTTGGCATAGTCATATCTGTGATGACGTTGTGTTTTCAGAACAGGATCGAATATCGAACCAAGAATGTGCAAAATTTTTTAATGGTGCGTTATCTATGATTACAAAGTTGCCAGTATCATCTCAGGAGTTAAAGTTGAATACATATTTTATTACCAATAAAGGATGTGAACTACATTGTCATACTTATAGTTGGTTTGTATAATTGTAAGATATAATAGATACAATTCTTTTGATATTCGGAGTTTTGTGAAAGCTTTTTGATTGCAAATATATTATATTTAGAGAATAAAAAAATGAGTGAACATGAACGATGTAGTAATTGTATTTACTGGCAACAGAAAAAATGCGTGGTGACTGGTCAGGTGAAAAATGATAAAATTTGTATTTGCGGCCAGTTTGAATCCCGAAAGGAGAATAAATTGTTATCTTTTTCTTATATCTGCTATCACCAAGGCAGTTGTATACAAAAATCAAGACTTAAAAATATAAAAGTATGCAAATATTAAATAAATGGTTGTTTTACATTGCCGTTGAAAATAAGTTTGGAAAATTGTAATAAACTGCTTTATCAGACAAACATAAAGATATTTTAAGAAAGGGAAGGCATGCTTTTATTAGTTAGTATCACTACTATATATGTATCTATTGTTCTGCTAATGAAATTGGCAGAAATAAAGCGTAATAATAAAATACAGATATTACGATCCTCTCAATATTATGTGAGGTTAAGAAATTTATTAGAAGACTGTACTATAGTAAACAATGCTTATAGTATAATGAGAGTTGAAATAAAATCTGGGAATACGAAAGGATTTTACCATTTTTCTATTAGATTTCTTGATTTAGGAAAGTATGTAATAGAGCCTGCGATAATTAGCTTGGAAAGTGTTGAGCAGCATGTTAAAGCTTTTTATCAATCAGAAGTTGAACGTTTAAATGGGCATGATTTAAGAACAGTCGTCGAAACAGCAATGGACAAAACACATGCTTTGAGATTAGAGATTCAGGAAGAACAGGATTCTTATTTTTTTAGAGAATTATTTAATGGGCGTTCATTTCCTTCAAGGAAGTTTTACATTACATCTCCTTTTGAAAATTATGCAAGCTCTGGTGGTGCATATATATTTGATCCAGATGATTGGAAAATAGATGGAGATGATGCGATTTTTATGGGGATTCTGGAATTTGAAAGTGATTATCAAGAGATGGTTCCTTATCTCATTAAGGAAACCGCTGAAAAATTGTTTTCAAATGTCAAAGTAACAATCTTTTCCGATGGTTGCTCTATTAGTGGTCTATATTAAGCAGGATTAAAATACGAATTCATATTTCCATGTCCAACACTGCCAATTTCTTAGGTACCGGTTACATTTTTTAGGATACGGAAGGAGAACCTATGAATAATCTAAAAAATCAACGTATTAACTCGTTAGTGAGACAACCAGAATTATTGAGTTTTACCAATGCAACCCTCCTCATCACCGGTGGCACCGGCTCCTTCGGCCACACTGTATTAAAACATTTCCTAACTACTGACATCGGCCAGATCCGCATTTTCAGCCGGGATGAGAAAAAGCAGGATGATATGCGCCATGAGCTTCAGGTGCGGTATCCTAAGGAGGCTTCCAAGGTGAAGTTTTACATAGGGGATGTACGGAATTTTCAGGCAGTAAGGGATGTGATGGATGGTGTGGATTATATTTTCCATGCGGCGGCCTTAAAGCAAGTCCCGTCCTGTGAGTTCTTTCCCATGGAGGCGGTAAAGACCAATGTGGAGGGGACGGATCATGTACTTCATGCTGCCATGGATGCAAAAGTAAAGCGGGTGGTGTGTTTAAGTACGGATAAGGCCGCTTATCCCATTAATGCCATGGGAATCAGCAAGGCCATGATGGAGCGGGTGATCTATGCCAATGCCAGGGTGGCGGCCGAGAAGGGGAATACAGTGATCTGCTGTACCAGGTATGGGAATGTGATGTGCAGCCGTGGTTCTGTGATTCCCCTGTTTATTGAGCAGATTAAAGCCGGGAGGCCGATTACTGTCACGAATCCGGAAATGACCCGTTTTCTCATGAATCTGGATGAGGCGGTAAATTTGGTGCGGTTTGCTTTTGAGCATGCAGAGCCAGGGGATCTGTTTATCCAGAAAGCGGATGCAAGTACTATCGGGGATCTGGCAAAGGCAGTGCAGCAGCTATTTGGGGATACAGGGATACAGGTAATCGGCACGCGCCATGGGGAAAAATTGTATGAGACGCTGATGACAAAAGAGGAGCGTCTGCGCAGTGAGGATATGGGGAATTATTACCGGGTGGCAGCAGATACCAGGGGATTGAATTATGATAAGTATTTTGTCAGGGGGCAGGTGCGCACCGAGTCGGACGAGGCTTACACCAGCCATAATACAAGGAGACTGGATGTGCAGGGGACAGCAGATAAGATTATGACAGCGGAATATGTGCAGGAGCAGTTGGGAGGAACTGAATGACTGGCATGAGAATATTGGTGACTGGCGCAAAAGGATTTGTGGGACGAAATCTGGTGGAATATCTAAAGACAATTCGGGAGGGAAAAAATAAGACAAGGCCGAATCTGAATATAGCAGATATTTATGAGTATGACAGGGATACAGATCCTGTATGTTTAGATAGATTCTGTCAGGAGGCGGATTTTGTGTTCCATCTTGCCGGGGTAAACAGGCCAAAGGAATTGTCTGAGTTTATGACGGGAAATCTTGGGACGGCAGAGGAGCTTTTAGGGCGGCTGAAAAAGTATCATAATGGTTGTCCGGTCATGTTAAGTTCTTCGGTTCAGGCAGCTTTGGAAGGAAGATACAAAGAATCGGAATATGGCAGAAGCAAGCTGGCG
The DNA here is from genome assembly GCA_910586205.1 of uncultured Lachnospiraceae bacterium. Classification (GTDB taxonomy): domain Bacteria; phylum Bacillota; class Clostridia; order Lachnospirales; family Lachnospiraceae; genus Brotaphodocola. The sequence continues at coordinate 164,164 of CAJUGD010000004.1, forward strand.
GGAGAGAAGCTGTTTTTGGAATATGCCAAGGAAACGGGAGTAAGGGTGCTGATTTACCGGTTTCCCAATCTTTTTGGAAAGTGGTGCCGGCCTAATTACAATTCGGCTGTGGCCACTTTTTGTAATGCTATTGCCAATGATCTGGAGTATACGGTCAATGACAGGAATACGGAGTTAGAGCTATTGTATATTGACGACCTGATTCATGAGATGTTAAATGCGCTGGAGGGCCGGGAGCACAGGTGTGATTATGACGGAAATATTCTGCTGGAAAAGAAGGAAGGGCCTTATTGCTATGTGCCGGTTACGGAAAAGAAGACCTTAGGCGAGATCGTAGACTTGCTGAAGGGATTTAAATCAATGCCAGTGACTTTTGAGATGCCGGAGCTTCCGAAGGATTCATTTGTAAAAAAGCTGTACTCTGCTTATCTTTCTTATCTGCCAGAGGAAAAGGCGTCTTATTTCTTAAAGATGAATGAGGATAGCAGAGGTGTATTTGCAGAGCTGGTAAGAACGAGAAACTGCGGTCAGGTTTCAGTAAATGTCGTAAAGCCCGGCCAGGTGCGCGGACAGCATTGGCATAACAGTAAGTGGGAGATTTTTATTGTGGTTTCTGGCCATGGAAGGATACGGGAGCGGAGGATCGGAACAGATGGGGAGGGAAAACCTTACCCGGTGATGGAATTTGAGGTGACGGGAGAGAAAATGAGAGCCGTGTGGATGCTTCCGGGGTATACTCATATGATTGAAAATCTCAGCGAGGTGCAGGATTTGATTATGGTTATATGGGCCAATGAAGCATTTGATCCGGGGTATCCGGATACTTACCGTGAAAGTTCCGAACTCTCGCTGTAGGACTGCGCACTTGCTGCGCTGTCCGTACAGCGCCAAAATGCCTGCTTTTTGGCATTTTGTGTGCATCCCCCCGGAGGCTCTCACAGTAATCCCTCTTTCATTTATGGTGGTGCCGCGAAAACGCGGTATAAAGCTACTGTGAAAATCTTGAATCCTTGCTGCGCTGTCTGTACAGCGCCAAAGTGCTGAGAATTTTATATAAATCATAGTTAAAAGGTGTGGTAATTCCCAGGGGAAAGACCACACCTTTTTTGCTTTATGTGAATGCTTCGCAGGATGATTTGGCTATTTGTGCCGGGAAATCACTTGACGCTGATTCCAATATGGCTTAAAATGAGGGATCATATGCCTGGCCATTTACTACGGATTGCGGTGAAGCAAGGAGGTCTGCGGCTATGGAATGAAATACCGGATTGTCAGGAGGGAACAGGCGTGTCTATGGGAATTATTAAGGCATCCAAGCTGATTTATGAATATATCCGCAGGGATGAGGAGGATCAGGTGGAGGAGGTAAACCGGGCCATTGATGGACTGGATTTGGATATTCATGAGGGGGATTTTGTGGCGATTTTAGGGCACAATGGGTCAGGCAAGTCTACATTTGCAAAACAGCTTAACGGGATTTTGCTGCCGACAGAAGGGACTGTATGGATTTCCGGAATGAAGACGGACGATGACAGCCATATTTGGGATATCAGAAAGACGGCAGGCATGGTGTTTCAGAATCCGGATAATCAGATTATCGGAAATGTGGTGGAGGAGGATGTGGGATTTGGCCCGGAGAATCTGGGGGTTCCTACAGACGAGATATGGCGGCGGGTGGATGAAAGCCTGGCAGCAGTGGGGATGACAGCCTACAGGATGAAGTCTCCTAATAAACTTTCAGGCGGCCAGAAGCAGCGGGTGGCTATTGCCGGGGTGATGGCCATGAAGCCCAAGTGCATTATTTTAGATGAGCCTACAGCCATGCTGGATCCCAATGGGCGCAGAGAGGTGATTCGGACGGTTCATGAGCTGAATAAAAAGGAAGGGATTACAGTGCTTTTGATCACCCATTATATGGAGGAGGTGATTGAAGCGGATCGTGTCATTGTCATGGACAGCGGGCGCCTGGTAATGGATGGGACGCCAAAGGAGATCTTTTCCCGGGTGACGGAACTGAAAGGATACCGTCTCGATGTGCCCCAGGTGACGGAGCTGGCTTATGAGCTGAAGCAGCAGGGGGCAGAACTGCCGGACGGAGTCCTGACGATTCAGGAGCTGATGGAGTGCTTAGTGCCGATGCTGCAGGCATGTAAAGAGCAGGATGGCTGAAATGTATTTTGGATTCAGCTCTGCAGCGTAGAGAGCTTGATGCTCCATTGTCAGCAGGGGGGTGACTTGTCGGAATTTATATGAAAGGGTATATGGAGTTGCCAAATGATTGGGGAATTGTTTGAATAAAGAGAATGTGTCGGTGACTCATTTGGTTCATAGGCATAAGAAATGCCGTACCGGGCATGGATATTGCAGGAGGATGGAACAATGGCAATTAAGGCGGAGCACATTAATTATCTGTATGGGGAGGGCACAGCCTTTGAACAGTATGCCTTAAAGGATGTGAGCTTTGAGATTCAGGACGGGGAATTTGTAGGGCTTATCGGACATACCGGGTCAGGCAAATCTACGCTGATTCAGCATTTGAACGGACTGATTCAGGCCAGCAGCGGAAAGATTTATTATAATGGAGAAGATATTTACCAGGACGGGTATGACAAAAAGGGACTGCGCAGCAAAGTGGGGCTGGTATTTCAGTATCCGGAGCATCAGTTGTTTGAGGTGGATGTGTTTTCTGATGTGTGTTTTGGGCCAAGGAACCAAGGGCTTTCCAAGGAGGAGACAGAGGCGCGGGCAAGGGAAGCGCTGATGCTGGTAGGATTGGAGGAGAGATTCTGGTATCAGTCTCCTTTTGAGCTTTCAGGCGGCCAGAAGCGTCGTGCGGCCATTGCCGGGGTGCTTGCCATGAGGCCGGAGGTGCTCATATTAGATGAACCTACAGCGGGACTGGATCCGCGGGGGCGGGATGAGATCTTGGACGAGATTGCGGCGCTGCATGGGGAAAAAGGCATGACCATTGTGCTGGTGTCCCACAGTATGGAGGACATTGCCCGGTATGCGGACCGGATCCTGGTGATGAACCGTGGAGAGAAAATGTTTGACGGTACGCCGAAAGAGGTATTTGGCCATTATAAGGAGCTGGAAAAGATAGGTCTGGCGGCGCCGCAGATTACGTATGTGGTGCATCAGCTTCAGGAACATGGGATTCCCATAAAAGGGGATATTACCACGGTGGAGGAAGCCAGGGATGAGATCTTAAGACTGTTGGGAAAGGGAAGCGGAAAGGCAGGAAGCAGATTATGATGCGGGAAATCACGTTAGGGCAATATTATCCGGTAGATTCCGTGCTTCACAGGATGGATCCCAGGACAAAGCTGTTCGGAACAATGATATTTATTATTTCTTTGTTTTTTGCCAATAGCCTGGCGGCTTATGGGGCTGCTACCCTTTTTCTGGTTTTGGTGATCTGGATGTCTAAGGTTCCCTTTGGTTTTATGATAAGGGGACTGAAGGCTGTAATGTTTTTGCTTTTGATCAGTGTCAGCTTTAACTTGTTTTTGACTCCCGGGACGGAAATTTTTCGAATTGGTTTTTTGAAAATGACTTGGGAAGGGCTGCAGCTTGCCGGGTTTATGGCACTGCGTCTGGTCTACTTAGTAATCGGCTCATCCGTGATGACCCTGACAACCACGCCCAACCAGCTTACGGACGGACTGGAAAAAAGTTTGGGATTTCTAAAGCGGGCAGGGGCTCCGGTTCATGAGGTGTCTATGATGATGTCCATAGCGCTGCGTTTTATTCCCATTCTGGTGGAGGAGACGGACAAGATCATGAAGGCTCAGATGGCCAGGGGAGCAGATTTTGAGAGCGGGAATCTGGTTCAAAAGGCAAAGAGCATGGTTCCTTTGCTGGTTCCTCTTTTTATCTCAGCTTTCAGGCGGGCCACGGATTTGGCTATGGCCATGGAGGCGAGGTGTTATCATGGAGGTGAGGGAAGGAGCAAAATGAAGCCTCTGCATTATGCAAGGCGGGATTATATAGGGTATTTAGTGCTTTTAGGGTATCTTTTGGCTGTGATTTTGTTAAGAAGGTAAAGAGTAAGGGGACATGACGGCTGTAGGAAAAAACAGCAGTCAAAAAAGCAGGAGGAGGAGAACATGAGTTGCTGGACATTTTTAGGAATAGAACCTACAGAGGATGAGGGAGAGATCAAGCGGGTATATCTGGAAATGCTTCCGCTGTATCACCCGGAAGAAGATCCGGATGGATTCAGAAAGCTTCGTATGGCTTTGGAGGAGGCGCTGAGGGAGGCGCAGAGATTAAAACAGGAGCGGGAGAACGGGGATTCTGGATTTTGTGAAAGTGAAATGCTTGGGAGAGGGGAGATCCAGGATTTTCTGAAAAAGGCGGAAGAAGTCTATTCGGATTATGAATGCCGCATATGTCCGCAGAAGTGGGAAAATGTTCTTTCTATGCCGGTTTGTCAGGACTTGGAGAGCCAGAGAGAGGCAGGGTGGGCCTTTCTTGGATTTTTGATGAATCATTTTCATCTGCCTCATTCCTGCTATCAGGTATTTAATAAGACATTTGGATGGACGGAGGATGAGGATGAGCTGTATAATCATTTTCCGGAAGGGTTTGTGACTTATCTGTTTGACCGGATCCAGGTGGAAGATACGTTCCGTTATGATATTCTAAAGGTGCCGGAGGGGATTGACTGTGATGATTTCTGCGAGGCATTTTTCACCCTTCGAAGGGCTATTGGCGAAAAGGATCGGGAAACAGTAGAAGCCACATTAAAAAAGATAGATGAGATGAAGGTAATTCATCCGGATCTTCAGGTGATTCGGATTCGTCATGAGGCGATGCAGAGGGGACATGAGCAAAAGGCATGGGAGATGGCCAAAGAGCTTTTTGCCCGGGATGGGGACAATCCTGCGACCAGCTACTGGTATGTCCGTACATCCATGGACTATGAGGACTCTGATACAGAGGCAGAGATACTGGAGAATATTTTAAGAGGGCTTTTGGACAAGGATCCGGAGTGTGCCGGCTATTGGCAGATTTTGGGTGATTTTATAAGGCAGCAAGGGGATTTGTCCCAGGCGCTGACCTGCTATAAAAGGGCAAGGGACCACGTGGAAGAACGCTGGGACTACATGGAGGAACAGATTGCAGATACTGCAAGAGAACTGTCCATTCAGATGGAGAAGGATCCGGACTTTGATGACAAGTGGCAGCTTGCCCATATATGCTGGATGGGAGAACGGCATGAGCGGGTGCGGGAAATTTTAGAGGGAATGGAGCCGACAGAGGAGCAGAAGGAAGCATGGCTGATCATGATGGCGGGAAGCTGTCATGAGTTAGAGGATTATGAGGAAGCAGTCAATTACCGTCAGCAGATATGGGATTTCTATGAGGAAAAGGCGCGGCCGCTCAGGCTCTATCTGGATTTGGCAGAGGATTATAAGCTTTGTGGAAATACACAGAGAGCTTTGGAAGTCTACCAATCTGCAGAGGAGGTTTTTCCGGAAGAACAGGAAATCTTATATCGGCAGGCGCAGATTATGTCTGATACAGGCCGTCTGGAGGAAGGGCTTACCTTGTGCAATAAGGCGCTGGAGCTGGGTTTTCATCCGGATCCCTTTAATCTGAAAATGGAGATTCTTCTGGATTTAGAGAGTTTTCAGGAAGTAAAGGAACTGGCGGAGAATGTGCTGAAGCAGGGGTATGAAGGCGCCCAGATCCGCTATTATTATGCGAGGGCTCTGCGGGGGCTGGAGGAAAATGACCAGGCTGAAAAAGTGCTGAAGGATTTGGTGGAGCAGACAAAGGGAGCTGCGGTTGTGTGCCAGGAGTATGCAGGACTCTGCTATGATATGGATCGGACAGAGGAAGCCCTGGAATGGATAGAGAAGGCATTGAAGGAACAGGATACTCCTGTGCGCGCTTATATGAAAGGAAGATATCTTCATGATCTGAAGCAGTACCAGGAAGAAGAAATGCTGTACAGGCAAATGATGGATAAAGGGCTGGATGGTTACTATATTTATTATCGTTTGGGCAGGGCTTTGGAGTCCATGCATCGGTATGAGGAGGCAGAGACAGCCTTTCGATGCTCATTGGATCGGGATTCTGTCAATGGCATGGCATGGGACGGATTGGGTGATGTGCTGCAGGAACAGGGGAAATGGGAGGAAGCAGCCAATGCCTATGAGGAGGGCTGGAAAAACGGGAATTTTCAGGCTATACGGGATCTGAGCCGGCTGATGAAGCGCACCAATCAGAATGAAAAGGCAATCCGGTACTTGGAGGAGGGGTTGAAAAAGCAGCCGGATGACGGAAGTCTTTTGTGGATCTATGCTTCTGTAATGCGGAGGCTGAAAAAGTATGAGGAGGCTGTAAGGCTTCTGGGGCGTTATATGGAGGTAAAGCCGTCTGAAGTTTGTTCTGCGTACCGGGAGATAGCTCTTTGCTGGGAAAAGGCAAAGGATTATGAGAAGGCCAGGGAATATTATCAACGGGCCATTGACCATGAGCCGGAAAATGCAAGAAACTGGCGTGTGTTTGGAAAATATTATGCTGATGTGGAGAAGGATCTGGAGAAAGCCGTTCCTTTGCTGGAAAAGGCCGTTCAATTAGATGATGACAGCACCTATGGCTGGATGAAGCTGGGGGAGGTTTATGAAAATCTGGGAAGAAGCCAGGAGGCTAAGGACTGCTATGAAAAATCTCTGAAAAATTACCGGCATGAGTTGGAGGATGATCCGGAGGACTGCTGCACCTATGAGGGCATTGCTGATGTTTTGATCCACATGGGACGGCTTGAGGAGGCTGAGGAAATGGCTAAAAAGGCTATGTCCCTTCAGTTTTCTGTGTTTACCTGCAATGGCCCTGCCTGCTATGAAAGCATGGAGGACATGGCAAAGATCCAGGAGAAACAGGGCAATCTAAAGGGTGCGCTGGAATGGATGGAACAGGCAGGAGAACATTCTGTGACAGATTATTATCCAAAAGAGATTGCACGGTTGAGGGCAGCCTTAGAGCGTGTCTGAAAATTGCTTCCCGTCAGATGTGCGTCACAATTTGTGGGGGATTTGGCCCGAATGAGGGAGGCGTAGTGGGCTACGTTGACCGAATGAGGGCCAAATCCCCTGCAAAGTGGGGCGTGCATATGGCGGGAATGAATTTTCAGACACGCTCTAGAGTCTGAGGCGGATGCCGGCAATGAAAGGCAGTGAAGAAAACCGTGAAACGGTGCGGGAAAACAGATGAGGTCTGGATGTGAAAAAAAGGATTAAGCTGGTAGTGTCCTATGACGGGACAAATTACTGTGGATGGCAGATCCAGAAAAACGGAGTGACCATTGAAGAAGTTTTAAACCGGGAGCTGACAGCGCTTTTGAAAGAGCCGATTGCGGTGATTGGGGCCAGCCGCACAGACGCAGGGGTTCATGCTTTGGGAAATGTGGCAGTGTTTGACACAGAGAACAGGATGGCAGCAGATAAAATCTGCCTGGCAGTGAACCAAAGTCTTCCGGAGGATATCCGGGTACAGAGTTCTGAGGAGGTGCCCTTTGACTGGCACCCCAGGAAGGCTAACTGTACCAAAACCTATGAGTATCAAATCTTAAATCGCAGGATTTCTCTGCCTACAGAGCGGCTGTATGCGTATTTTTGCTATTATCCCCTGGAAGTGGAAAGAATGCGCCGGGCAGCAGCTTTTCTGGTGGGAGAACATGACTTTAAAAGCTTCTGCACAGCCAAGAGCAATGTAGAGGACACCGTAAGGACGATTTATTCTCTGGATATAAAGAGGGATGGGGACAAGATTGTGCTTTGCATCAGCGGAAGCGGGTTTTTATATAATATGGTGCGGATTATTGCAGGAACCCTGATCCGTGTGGGAACAGGAGCATTTCCCCCGGAAGCTGTATCCGAGATTCTTGCGGCAAGGGATCGGCGCTTAGCAGGCCCTACAGCGCCTGCTAAGGGCCTTACCCTGGTGGGAATGGAATATGAGAAGGAGCTTCCTTCCTGGCATCACAGGGAAAATGAAATGTGGAGCTATTCGATTCTTCAGTCTCATATAAAAAAAGAAGGTACAGCGTATTTTATGGTGGTTCGGTGTGAAGATGATGAGTGGGAGCGGCTGCTTCTGCGAAACATTCATCATGAATTTCAGAACGGAGCACAGCAGGTGTTTGTAGTTGATTTGGACAAGAAAAGGCTGAAGGATGGGGAGAAGATCGGTTATTACCGGATTCAAAGACCAGAGCAAAAGAGGCTTTTGGAGGCTATGGGGCTGCTGGATGAGGAGGAAAGGAAACTGGTGGGGGAGATTTGCCGCGGCGCAGAGGGAGAACCAGAAAAGAAGGCGGAGTGGTACTGTGCAAGGGATGCAGCAGCGGTTGATAACGGTTAATGTTCTTATCCGGCGAAAGGTGTTCTTTCCAGACTTATTTAAAAAGATTATTTTTATCATGGAAAAACGTGATATATTTGTATTTTCTTGATGAAATATTTAAAGGCGTTGAAATGAGAAAAAATGGTTGACACTTGTGTGTTCCTGTAATATAATTAATAACTGCGATGTTGAAGGAAATGCTGAAGCCAAAGCCCCGGAATAGGCATTTTGCTATCGACTGTTAAGAAAAGCAAAGATAAGATTATATTTTGTCTGCAGCGTCAGGCTGCAGGATAAGACTGGTAATTTAACAGGAGGTTGACCAATGAAGAGTTTTATGGCTAGTCCGGCAACGATTGAGAGAAAATGGTATGTTGTAGATGCTGCCGGCTGTACTTTAGGACGTTTGGCTTCAGAAGTGGCAAAGGTATTAAGGGGAAAGAATAAACCGATTTTTACCCCTCACATGGATTGCGGTGATTATGTGATCGTGGTAAATGCAGATAAGATTAAAGTAACCGGCAAAAAGCTGGATCAGAAGATTTATTACAATCACTCCGCATATGTAGGCGGCATGAGAGAAACCACCCTGAAAGAAATGATGGCGAAAAAGCCTGAGAAGGTTGTGGAACTTGCCGTGAAGGGTATGCTTCCAAAGGGACCTTTAGGTAGGAGCATGATAACCAAGCTTCATGTATACGCAGGCCCGGATCATGAGCAGGCTGCGCAGAAGCCGGAAGCCCTGGAAATCAAATTTTAATCGAAAGGTACTGAAAGGAGGAAGTTAAGTTATCATGGCAGACAAGTATTATGGAACAGGAAGAAGAAAAAAATCCATTGCAAGAGTATATCTGATTCCGGGAACCGGTAAGATTACGATTAATAAGAGAGATATTGACGAGTACCTGGGACTGGAGACCCTGAAAGTGATCGTGCGCCAGCCGTTGGTTGCCACAGAGACTACGGACAAGTATGATGTGCAGGTAAATGTTCGCGGAGGCGGTTTCAGCGGACAGGCAGGAGCTATCCGCCACGGTATTTCAAGAGCTTTGCTGCAGGTGGACGGAGATTTCCGCCCAATTTTGAAGAAAGCAGGTTTCCTGACCAGAGATCCGCGTATGAAAGAGAGAAAGAAATACGGCCTCAAGGCGGCCCGTCGCGCTCCGCAGTTCAGCAAGCGTTAATCGGCTGTTCAAACCGTATCAAAATTGCTCAAAAACCCCGGAAAATCAAGGT
>CAJUGD010000005.1 GCA_910586205.1 uncultured Lachnospiraceae bacterium
ATTTTCATAACGTTTTGTGCCTGAGCGAAGCGAAAGGAATGGATATAACTATGAAGACAAAGATGCCGATTTTGAAGATTTAAAAAAACATATTTCTGTTGAAATGAAAGGCAGATTTGACAATAATGTTTTTCATGCTTCTGAAATACGATTATCAAATTCTCCTGATAAATTACACCAATATCTGCTTGTGCCCTGTAAAGCTAAGCGTACAATACCATTATTATAAACTATTATAATTCTCCCTTTTCATGAAAAGTGTACTCATTGTTTCCGACAAAAAGTTACTATGTATATCTATACATCTGATCGTTTGTTCTGTTTCGTATACACAAAAATATTTCTTATTCTTTTATAAAACCCTCTTTTCGGAAAAGCGTTCCTATTGCGTATAATTTGATGAATAGTTATCCACTTTTAAGATATTTTACTCACAAATTCAGGGCAAAAAGAAAGCACCTTCGGATGATTGATTCATCCGCTGGAGCTTTCTTATCTTACCGTATTATACCCTCACTCTGCATTTTTCGTATATAAACGATTTAGTTCAAAATACAATGGCTTCAGTACCGCATTTATAACCAGAGAGTAAAACAAGGGAAGCAACGCTACCGATATATCCCCGCATAAGGCAGAAAACTCGGGGTCTAGCATATGACGGCGCATAAGATTCACCGTGCTGATTGTAAAACCAATACTTCCCCAAATCAAACTGGATCTGCATACCAGTTTAAGCGCATCCGCACTGTCCCTTATCATTTCTGCCGTGCAATGATTTCTATTAATTAAATAGACAAATGCCTTTAGAAATCCCCGCCAATATCCTGTACACAGCAGCGTCAGAAGGCAGGGAATCAGGATAAATTCCATGCTGATGGAATCCACAAAATACGAAGCTCTGCTGCCGATTCCATATTTGACTATAAACAACACTCCTAAAATCAGGATTACAAGCTTTACAAGTAAATTCGAATTTTTTTGAGCGTTATTTGCTTTTTGCTGCAGTTCCACAAGATTTTCTTCCGCTCTTTTTTGATAATTTTCCATAGCAATCCTTTCTCCGCTGAGCAGTTCATTTGCGCTGATACCAAGTATTTTACATAAGTCCAGCATAATGGCTGCATCCGGAATGCTTTTTCCGGTTTCCCATTTTGATACTGCCCGGTCAGTAATTTTTAACTTTTCTGCTAACTGTTTTTGTGTAAGTCCCTTCTCTTTTCGACAGGCTGCAACGAATTTTCCTATCGTTTCCTGATTCATGTTTTTATCCTCCTTGCCATCAGTATATATGAAAAAAAGTTATCTTAAAACTGACCAATGGTTGATTTTGGCAAATTCAACCAACAGTTGATGACTTTTCATGCCATGCTCCCTTCTTAATTGCTTCCTCACTGGCTGTTCTGGACAAATTATTCTTACCGTTTTCTTTTATGTTTTAAAATTTCAATTTATATACATGATTCTAAACTATTTACCTGCTGCATACAATGTATACTTATATATGCTATACCAACCCGCGCATTTCTGTGAGAAGGGACTTATAATTATAAAAAGCTCATGGATAAAACAATAATTGTATTATCCACAAGCTTATAACCTTGCTGTTATTGATCTATATTTAAAATCTCACAGACATGGTTTCGATTAATTTTTAGTACAAATATAGAAAATATATTTAATAGGACTTATAAAAATGAGAAGCTAATTTACTTACCTAATTTCCATCCCTGGTGTTGTAACAGTTCTAAACTCCTGTAAAGTTCCGTCTAATTCAAAAACAGAATAACTACCCTTAAGACGATATGTTCCTGCTGACAATGCGCCTATTTTAAAAGAGGCAGTAGCCATTGATAAGTTATCATTTGGATAATCCTCTTTTTCCCAATTAAACTGTTTACTGTTAACATCTTTCCAGCCACTAGATGTCGATTTTTGTAAAGTAACTGACATCTTAATTTTTCTCATCTCAACATGGCAAAGAACTTCTGAATAAATCCTTAAAGTCCTAAATCCATCTTCTACTAATTCCAATTGTACCGAAGATATCAGCTCTCCTCTTGGCGATGCCACTACTCTTGCAAAATCCTCACCATTATATTCTTTTACCATCATTCCTGCTGAAGAATCATTGTTTTGAGCATATACTGTAATTGTTGATAAAAGAAACATAATAACTGCCAAGCAAATGGTCACACCTTTTCTTAAATACATCTTCATACCTCTCCTCCAACTTCTTTTAATGCAATCAATAATAATTCAAATTTTCTACAACCTTTATAAATTCTTCTTTTTCCATAACTCCCGAAAAATAGTAAAAAGCATCATCACCTTCTATATTTGCACTATACTCAATATCTCCATTTTTCAATTTATTTTCTTCAATATATATATCCTTTTCAATCCAATCATTATATACTTTTAAATCATATGCTCTGTCAGACTCTAAGATTGATATAGTTTTTTTTCCTAAAAGCTTATCTTCTTTTAGATATACAGATTTTCCTGAATATTCAAATCTAAGTACAACATGTTCATAATCTATTTCAGCTTCAATAAATGTCAAACCCTCTGGCATATAGTCAATCTTCAGTATAGGCATTTTTAATTCCTTCGAAATCATATCATATGCCTCATCTAGCTTATCATCAACCATTTCTATATTCGAATTGTATCGCAGCAATGCACTCCCTTTCCCCTGCTTAGGATTTGTCGCATACCGATACCCACTTTTCGCAACAGAACTCATACTTCCTACCATCAAAACCCCCACAACCACTGCTAATGCCAACCGCTTGTACCTTTTGTATTCCTTTCCCCCTCTTTTATCCCGTCTGCGGTTTCGCTCATATTGTTTTATTGTAACAGGTTTTTTTCCTTCTGCGTTCAAACGCGCCATCAGAAGCTCTAGATCCGTTTCCGCATTCTTCATTATTTGCTCAGCTTCTTCCGGGCGCAGCTTTTTCTCTTTCTCCCACTGTCTCTCTGCCTCGGCCGCTTCCCTCAGCAGACTGACATCATCCATTCCCATCATCTTTTGAAGCAAATGTTCTGCACGGCTTACCTCATCGTCCTGTAAATTTTTCATGAGATTCCCTTTCCATTTTCATAGTTCTTCCAATTCTGCCATCGGTTTCTCATCGAATTAAGGGTTGACTTTTTGACGGTTATGGTTACTATATATATAGATTATTCTGATACGAAAAACAATCCAAATGCAAAATGGAGGCATTTTATGAAAAAAATTGTATTAACTGGCGGCGGGACCGCCGGACATGTTACTCCTAACCTGGCGCTGCTCCCTTCTTTAAAGGAGCGCGGTTATGAAATTCTTTATATCGGTTCCTATAACGGTATTGAACGGAAACTGATAGAAAATGCCGGTATTGAATATTCTGGTATTTCTTCTGGCAAGCTGCGCCGGTATTTTGATTTAAAGAATTTCTCGGACCCGTTCCGGGTTCTCAAAGGCTGCGCTGAAGCCAGACGTCTTATCAAAAAATATCGCCCAGATGTGGTATTTTCCAAAGGAGGTTTTGTGTCCGTACCAGTAGTTTTAGCTGCCAAACATTACAAAATCCCTACTATCATCCATGAATCTGATATGACTCCTGGTTTGGCCAACAAAATCTGTATTCCCTCGGCCGCCAAAGTTTGCTGCAACTTTCCAGAAACACTGGCATACCTTCCCAATGATAAGGCTGTCCTTACTGGCTCTCCCATTCGAAAAGAATTGCTGGAAGGAGACCGTATCACAGGACTTAACTATTCTGGACTGTCTGCCAGCCGCCCTATTATCCTGGTTATTGGAGGAAGCCTAGGATCCGTTGCCGTAAACCGTGCAGTTCGTGCAGTCCTGCCCAAAATACTGGAAACTTATCAAGTCATACATATCTGCGGAAAAGGCAATTTGGATGAACACCTAATCGGCCGAAACGGATATGTACAATATGAGTATGTAGATGCCCCTCTGCGTCACTTATTTGCCGCAGCAGATTTGATTATCTCCAGAGCAGGAGCAAATTCTATCTGCGAAATATTAGCACTAAAAAAACCAAACATACTGATCCCTCTGTCTGCTTCTGCCAGCCGCGGAGATCAAATCCTCAATGCCCGCTCTTTTGAAAAACAAGGCTTCTCCAAAGTACTAGAAGAAGAACATCTGACAGATGATAATCTTCTAAATACCATTCAGGATACCTATCACAATCGGCAGAAATACATTGCTTCTATGGAACAAAGTACCCTGAATGATGCTGTTTCCGTAGTCATGGATCTTATTTCATCCTATGGGGAAACATGATTTTGCTCAAAAAAATACTTCTCACGTCCCATCCGGAAGATCTTTTGGATCGGTCAATCCATCTTCCGGAGAAGGATCTCCATTTCCTTTGGAATTTCCTTTCTCCTCCCAGTCCGGATTATAACGCTTTTTCAAATACTTTCTTGCCCTGCACAATCTGGCTCTGCATGCTTCTGCGCTGACGCCCAAGATCTGGCTAACTTCTGCCATTGGCCTTCCCTCCACCAAATACAGGAGCACAACGCTGACCCAATCATCCTTCATCTCCATAATGATGTTCATAACTTCTTGATATTCCTGTTGTTCCAGGCAGATACTTAAGCTATCACGACCGTATCTCCTACTGCCAAACAAATCTGTCTCTTGCATCACCAGAGGATCATAATATGTTACCGGATTGCGTCCTTGCCTCCGATAATAATCCACACAACGGTTCTTCATGATCTTTGTCAAAGTAGCTTTTATCCTATAGCTTGGCCAGTCTAACGGATAATGACTGTAATATGCCGCGAAAGTATCTTGTATCAAATCATCAATCTCATCTAAAGGAATCTTTTTATTTGTTGCAATCATGCGCAGCCACGGCATATAGGTATTATAAATATCCCGAAACAGCTTATCTTCTGAATCCATAATCTTCTCCTATTGTATACGCTTATCCCTTGTCCCAATCTGGATATCCTCAAGGTTACTTTTCATTACAATCCTTTCCTAACTATCTCTGCCGTTCGCTCCAGTTCCTCTGCATCTACTGTCCCTGGAATCCATTGTACCATAGCCGGCCCCCTTTCATAACGCGGAATTACATGTACGTGTAAATGAAACACCGTCTGTCCAGCGCTTTCCCCATTATTTTGTACTACATTAAAACCACTTGCTCCAAGTTCCTTCTTCATTGCCTGTCCAATTCTGCCTGCTAACGGCAGAATCTTCGCTGTAACCGCTGAATCCGCCTCACACAAATCCTTATAATGCTCCTTTGGCAGAATCAAGGCATGTCCTTTTGAGGCTGGTCCCAAATCCAGAATTACCCGAAAATCTCCATCCTCATAAATGGTTGCAGATGGAATATCACCTCTTGCAATTTTGCAGAAAATACAATCATCGACCCTCATAAGCACTTCCTCCTTCTATTATATTTCCCAATATTCCCATTTTTGTCTTCCTTTCGGTTTTCGGTAAAAGACCATTGCCAAAAGGAACCCTATCACCAGCCCTGATACATGAGCTACATTATCTATACCTGTACTGGTAAAACCGAAATAAAGGGAAAATACAATCATTACAGCCAATTGTCTTGTGCTCAGGTCTTCTAACTTCCCCCGGTTAACTGCCACCGCATAAAAAAGTCCCCCGATCACTCCGAAAATTGCTCCTGACGCTCCGGCTCCCACTGCCTGTACCTGACTTTGCATGCTTGCAAGCATCGATACAAGATTAGAACCAATCCCGCAAAGTAAATAAAATATTAAATATTTTACACTTCCCAAAGCGCGCTCCATATTATCCCCAAGAATAAATAGGATAATCATGTTATTTGTAATATGATGAATTCCAAAATGCATGAAAACAGATGTTAACAGACGATAATACTCTCCTTCCTCTACAACCAACGGAGTAAACATTGCTCCATGCTGCAGCATAAACAGGGTATCTTCGCTGGAGCCTGCTATCTCCAAATATAAAAAGTATACGACATTTAAGATAATCAAAGTACAGTTTATCCAGGCTTTCTTTCTACCATGCCATTCCATCTCTACCATCTCCGATTTCCGATGATAGCTCTGCAAATATCTCTATTGTCGAACTTCACCGATAATTCTACCATTATTTTCAAAACAAATCTGTCATTATATCATACTGTTGATTATAGTATGAGGAGAACCAAGGCTTCTACACATTATCCATGTTCGGGTAATATGTATATTCTTCCACATCATGATACTTGAAATGCTGTTAAAAGTCAATATTCATTCAAACCGGTACCTGTACCGCGCAATACAGACCTCATCTCCAATATGTAATTCTGCTTCCTCATTATTATCCAGCAATCTCCCTTGAAGATAAGTTCCATTTGTAGAATTTAAATCTTTAATCTGATAAATCTCTCCTACTTGGTCAATTCGTACATGAAGGCGGCTGACGGTATCCCGCTCCAGCTTATAATCCACCAGATTGTCCTGTTTTCCAATAATGAACGGATAATAAGGCAGAGGAATATTCTCCCCTTCTGCATCCAATGTCCGCAGCACTCTCTGACTTGTATCTGAAGAAAAATCCGCCAAAAGCACAGTATCCTTTCCCGTCTGCACTTGTTGTTCTTTACTGTACATTGACATGGACAACGAACAAAATGCCGCTGGATCTGAGGTCAGAATCGTATGGCCCTTATCCCCTCTTGAATCATCAAACGAAGAAAACCAAGGCTGGTTGCTGTCATCTTCTCGAATCATCATCTCCTTCGGCACCCTGGCCGTATTGACCTCCTCCTTACCAGGTTGAAGAAAAGTATGGTTCTTCCAACGTTTCCACCAAGGCTTTTGTTTAACCATTCTTTCTTGTGCCTGTCTTTTGCTGCTGTGGGAATACTGTTCTGATTTTTGTGGTTTTTCCCTTTTTTCGCCTTTTCTCTGCCATATATCCAACCGATTTTTCCCTTCTCCACAAGCTTCTTTTCCATATTCATCACTTTGCCTGTACTCCCTCTCCAGATTTCTCTGCACGGCTTCATTGCCTGTCTCTTGGCTTCCTCTGTTTTTTTCCTGCTGCAGCAAACGTTTTAAATCATCTAATCCATAATTTTCTTTCCTGGTTTCCTGATATAGTCCATAGGCCAGTACCACACTTTCCTTATCTTGATGATCCACACTGCCCAGCAAATATTCTAAAAACCGGCTGAAAGCTTCTGGAAAGTCTCTTCTCATCCCCGGAACCAGACACAGCCAGACTCGAAAGGAATCTGGATCCACATACAAATATTCCGGCTCCAGCAAAATACTCCCTTCCCGCAGTAAATATAACTCCATTCTTTCCAACACTCCCAATATCCCAATCACAAGCATTCGGATTTCCTCGGCCCGAATGCTTCTGCTTTCCAAAATTCTGGCTATTGGCTGTTTCGAATTGATCTCATAGTAAAACCGAACTCCATCATCCTTCTGCCGAAGCTTAAACCGCAAAATCCCCTCTATCTGATTTTGTGACAACATTTGGTTTTCATACCCCTGCCAGATAAGCTCCTCTGGATCAATAATTAAATAATTATACTTAAACTCTCTTTGATAACTGATTTTCATTTTTTGCTCCCGTGTATTTACGCAATTTGGGCATTAGAGCATGCCCCGCTTTATCGGGCATCCATTTCCATCAGCCGCGATCTTTTACTCTGCCAGGCTCCACATTCTCATCAACTCCTCCGGGCAGAATACGGATGCTGTCAGTTCCAGACTCCACCGCACACCCTGAGCCTGGCGGGTAATCTCCGGTTCATCCTGATTTTCTATTTTATGTCTTTCTCTCTCCACCGTCTCATGGACAATAAAACATCCTGTTGTTTCAGCATGAACATGAAATGCCTGATTTAACAGCACCATCATCGTGAACAGAACTACTGCCATTACTCCTGCTGCTTCTATAGTATAGCTGGCAGGAGCCTTTATCCACAATATACCATTTTTCATCCACAATCCCTTAAACCTTTATCCCTATATTTTCTTATTCCCATATTCTTTTCAGATTCTCAAGCCCCTTTCATGTTTAAAACTGCCAGCCAGATTCCCGGAATTGCCGCAAAAGGTAAAAATGGTATAGTCTCATTTCGTACATTCCGTCTTCCATACATCTGGTTCCACCCAAACACAGTCAAAGCATACATACCTCCCAGCAAAATTCCCACACACAAAATGGTCAGATTCTCCCAAAAACGCAGCATCAGTCCGCTTGTCAGAAAAAATAATCCATCTCCTGCTCCTATTCCTCCACGGGAAAACCTCCCCATGAGCAGCAGCCCTGCTCCCAAGCTGCAGCTCATCAACTGTTCCTGCCACAATAAATCTGCTTTTGTAACTACTCCAAGATATACGTTCATCAGAAAAGCCGCTGCTCCAAATAATGCAAATACCCACAGCTCCACTTCTTTTTTATGCAAATCCTTTACTGCTGCTGTCAGCATAAATCCCGAAAATATCCACATCCTCATATCCTTTGTCCCCTTATCCAAATATGTTCATTCTTTTCATCCTAATTATCTCATTCCGTAATGTCTGCCGTTATCTCGCCATATCCTCTTTTTCACTCTTATATAAAATATCTGCTTTATTTCCCACAATAAGAGCATGCACCCAGATGCTCCACCTCTGACAGTCTTACTGCCTGTGCATAGGCCATAATTGCTGTACAATTTTTTCTGGAGTGATAACTGCTGCCGCTGGGCATAATATAGACCATACCTCCCGCGCTTTTTCCGCAGACTGCACAGGGATAATACTTGCCGCCACTGTCATTGCGCAGTTCTTTTATCTGGTTAATGGATACACCAGACAAGTTGTTTGACAGGTAATGACAGCTCCTGCTTTTATGATATCGGGTGCTGTTTTTCCCTATATAGACTACCATATCATCCTGATGTTCCTGATTTCCTCCGGTTCCACTATAGTCCTTTCCTTCTTTTCCAATCCATGCTCTCCTCCGGCATCGTATGGTTCTCTCAATAGCCGGAAGCCCCAAAACAGGAAAAGGAAGTCGAACAAGATACTTCACTATAAAATCAATGGTCTCCCCATCTTCCATGATCTGCGTTCCATTAAATGAAATCTTCGTAACGGCCAATGTATCTATGTGATCTTCCATCTGTGCCTGAGCATATCCTTTGGCTGCCCCAGATACCAAATGTCTGCAAAATCCCTTTGCAAAATCCCCTGCTCCTGCCACAGCAGACAGCTTTCCCTTATCTAATGCATCTGCTACATAAGCATATTGGCTGCAGTCTTCTCCGATTTTCTCTAAAGACGCCTGCATTTTTCTTTCCGTATTCATGATTTTCATAGGCAGAATCAGGCAGACAGCGGCAAAAATAAACAGAGTAAGACACATTACTGCTTCCAATGTTAAGGATCCGGGGGCAGACAGGAATGCCTTTTTCCTATGGCGCATATAAAGAATATAAAATACTGTATTTTTCAGGATTCGTACTTGGAGAGTCACGAGTTTTTTATTTGTAACTTTTATGGATTTTCTGCAAAACTGCAAAGTATATAATGAGTTTCTTAGATTAGCTGCCATGGAAAAGGGCATTCCTGTCCACCCCCGTTTCTTTTTTATATAATTATTTAATATTTCCGTTCTCCCTCTATCTCCATTTTGTAAACATGGTCTTTGTTCTTTAATACATGTTCTACAAAACCTAATGAAAAGAACACATGCTTCCCTGCCAAACTGCATCTCACCCGAGCCTGATAGACTCCGCGCCGCATACGGAAGCTGCTTTGTTTCCGACATATGTTCATTTGGATCATGTCCATCATCCGATATTCCTGACATACAATCTCATCCATTAAAAGCAGTACCTTCAGCCAAGACAAATAAGAAAGTCCCCTCTCACCGCCGCCTGCACGAATCTGCCCTTCCCGTCCTATTGTCAAAAGTTCCTCCAGCTTTAAAGTCCAGTCCTGGGCTGATTTAAAAATCATCACTCGTTTCCCTGCCAGCAGTCCCTTGATATCCATCAGAGATTCTCCCAAAGCCCATACTGACATAACGAAAAATGTGGTCAGAAGTACAAGCGGCGACAGACCTGCTGCCCCGGTAATGGCCATTGCCAGACTCTGCGCCTCCTGACGTTTTCTGCCGTCAGACATAATATGCATCAGGTTCAGACCTTCCCGGATTGCAAGAAGCCGATTCACCACACAGATCAGGTTTTGTTCATCCAGACCTTTGCCGCCAATCAGATATTCTATTTCATAAGACAATCCTCCTTCCGATCCACTCTCTCGGACATCTGCCTCCTTTTCTGTCTCTGCCGCCATCTTCCCTGAATCTCCTGGGAAATACCGAAAAAATCTGCCGCAATACTCATTGACCAGCAAGTGATCCGTAAGGAAAATCCCTCTTGTCCCCTTTGCCATCCTTCCGCTTTCAGAAGGAAGCTCCGGTGTTTGCAGGCTTCCTTCTGAAAGCTCTGCCCCATCCGGCAGAACCAGCTCCAGCATGCCTGAGCGATACAGCCTCTCTACCTGATTCAGCCATCCTTCTTTCTTTTTATCCTTAACCCCATGAGAAAAAGAAAGGGAATCGATTTTCAATGAATAAAAATGGCGGATAACCGGCGACCAAAGCGCCGCTAAGTCAGGTCCTTCGTCATCCTCATCATCACTTTCCCATTGATCAATGATTCGTTCTACCTCCTTTGCCTCCTCAATGACTGATTCTACCAGTTCAGCCTGACTATAAGATTTATCCTTTAATGACTCAATCTCTTTCCTTCTTTCCCCATCCTGGGCCACATAAGATTCAAACTGCCGAATTTCCTCCTCAAGCTGAAGATCTGTCTGGCTGCTGCAGTCCTCCTTTTCACGGTTAAACACGATCCGGCTCTTTTCCAGCTCCTTTTCCAGCTTATCTGCCTGCTTTTGATATTTGTCCACAAGCCCAGGCATCCGTTTTAATTCTTTAAGCAGTTCTTCTGCCTGCCTGCGAAATCCGGGACCATCATAACTGTATAGCCTTGATAAACCATCCTGCTTTTTGCTTTCCTGCCTTTTCAGGCATTCACTGACAGCCTCTAATGCTTTCTCCAGCTTCAGGGCATCTTTTGCATGTTCCCGATAAACCTCTGCCACATTTTTTACTGCGCCAGCCTCTTTTGCATTATCCCACATTCCATTGATCGTATCTGCATCAAAATCCATATCCCAAATTCCATACTTCATGTAATCTAAGATTTCTTCCTCCAGATACGCTCCACTGTCATCCAAAGCCGTCAGCCATTCTTCTGCTTCCATGGCCTCAAGTTCCATGGGATACCAGTTCTCTACCCGGAGATAAGGCTGAAGAAATCCTGAAAAATCCGCTTCCAGCTCCTTTTTCTCCTCATATTCCGCAAACAAAAGACGATAAGAATCCCAAAGCTGACGGTGGTACTGGCTAAACACGGAATCCATGGCTGATGAAACCGCTGTCTGCAGATACCACCGGGTTCCTGCCGTCCGCGCCGACTCTACAAGGCAGAAAATCAGCGCAAATACGCACAGCATCACCATGCTGACAAAAATTGTCACCTGCCCTTTTATCACTTTCATATCTGCGCTGTCCTCCTCTCATTTTGGCAGACACGGTTTAAAGTATCTTTAGATTTGGTGTTCTGTGTGCATTATAATCAGGCAAACCTCCTTGCCTAATTCAGACAAACCGTCTTATCTAAATTCCCACCAGGCTGCGTTGTCAGCAAAAGGCAATTCCGCCGCATCCCCCCCTTCTCCCCCCTGCTGATGAAAATTTACGCCTGATAAATCAGGGCACCCTGTCCTGCAGAGCTTCACCAGATATAATCCTGTCAAGACACCAATGCAGGATTGTTTAATATACCTCTCTGGACTGACTGTTAATCTGCTTAAAAATGTCCTGAAGCAGCTTATTAATCTGCTGCTTAAAGATAATCACCAGGCCAATCAATACGACTAAAATCAATACAACCTCAATCACTCCCACGCCGTCTTCCTCTCTGAAAAAAGCCGCACCATCCTCTAAAATCCTTAAAATATTTCTCTTTTTCATATTCCTGTTCTCCTTTTCTTCTATCCCATTGTCATCATCGCAGGAACCATAATCATAACCATCACGATTCCCAGCATTAAAAACAAAGGCATTAAAAGCCTTGTCCCCGCCTCCTCACCTAAGCGGCGGGCCAAGTTCTTTCTTTGTTCCAATGCGTCTGTCATTTCTGTCTCCAAAATCGCTCTCATATTCTTGGTCCCTGACCTCCGGTTCTGCTCTAACAAACCACTCAGCTTCAGATAAGACTGAAGCCTGCATCGTCTGCCAAACTCTCGATAAGCATCTCCCTCTGCCATACCACTCTGCATCTGATAATAGGTATAACGCATTTCCTCATAAGCTGCCCTGGATCTTTGTTTCTTTTGGTCCAGAGCCCATTCATAATCCTTTACCATCCTTTCCCATGCATTGCGGACTGTCAGACCAGCACATATCAATACCATCAGCTTAGAAAGCAAATCTGCATAATCCAGTAAAAGCTCCCTCTGCCGTTTCTGGCTCTCCTGCTTTATCCCGTTTTTTTCTTTCCATACCAAGAGAACAGCCATGGCCACCCCCAGCAGTAAAAGCGGCTCATATCCGGATTTCTCTTTTGTATGGTAGCGCAGCTCCTTTCCCTCAAAGCGTTCCGGCAAAGTCAGCCATGGCTCCTCTTTCTGCCTTTCGTTGAGCAAGCTCAGCTCCTTTAAAAAATCTACCAGCTTCTGTTCTTCTTTGCTTCTGTCTGGCGGAAGCACCCGCACAGGAATCTCATAATCCTGCCGGTATTCTCCTGCCGAAAGTTCCAGATATAAGGTAAGAAGCTTTTCTGTATCCACCTCCTCTCCCAGTCTTCCTGAAGAATCTATTATATCTGGTTCTGATGAGTACCAGCGCAGGCTCACACCTTCCTCCATCCGGGACGGAAGCTTAAGGTTGCCCCTTACCTCCATTAAATTAGGATTATCTGCCCGAATCTTGTTTTCCATGCCACCTATAATCCGGTCAAATACAGCCTCTGCCTCCTGCTTTGTGTAAACCTGCGGTCCCACTGTAACCGTTACCGGCACGGCCTGCTCCTCTATCCCTTCCACCCAAACCTGATATTCCTGTTCCTCCCCGCCATAGCCCTCCCTGCCTATGCATCTGCCCTCTGACAATGGACCTGGCTCCCGGGCTGTCAATGTCAGCAATCCATATAAAAACACAGCTCCCAATACACTGGCCGCAGGTGCCAGCCAAGCCTTTGCAGCCTGTTTCTTCTCATTCTGTTTCTTACATTCCGCCATCTTTGCTGCCCCTTATATCTCAATGTCCAAAATCTTCTTTGCAAGCACATAGGAAATCAGATACACAGCCAGGCATCCGCTCATCAACATTCTGCCCATATTGGTATTATACATTTGATCAAAAAATCCCGGAGACGCACTTTCCACATAAAACACAATGAAAAAAGGAATCAAGTTCATGATCTTCTGCTCAAACTGCCTTGATGCCGTCATAGTGAGAATCTCCTCGCGCACCTGCATTTTATCCCGGATTATCTCTGCAGTGTGCCGCATAATGCCTCCCACATTTCCGCTGCTCCGCTTTGCCACGGAAAATACCTCCGCAAAGTTTTTTACATCCTCCAACCCGCTGCGCCGGGCAAATTCCTCCAATACCTGCTCTACGGGCCGGTTCATGCCGATCTGCTGTACCATAAATGCAAATTCCCGGACAATTAACCCGTCTTTTCCATAAAGCACCGATAACTCTCTTACACTGGATGCCAAAGCATTTTCAATGGAAAAGCCGGCGCTTAAAGAAGACGCAACAATCATCATGCTTTCCTTGAACTGGCCTGCAAGCTCCTTTCTGCGCTTTTCCAACAAGCTTTTCCTTTCCAGAACCGGCCCTGCCAGAGAAAACGGAAGCATCCACAAAAATATGTGCAAGCTGCGGTAAAAGGTAAAAGCCAAAAGTCCGCATACGGCTGCCCCTTTTCCCAGCCCAATAATAAATTCCTTTGGATTTAATGAATACCGGTCATACCAGATAACCTGCTGACCGGAGTTTTCCAACCGCCTGAAGCTCCCCGACCTTTTTGAGCTGTCCACAGACACTTTTTCCGGATCCCGGTTCCTCCTGGAAACAGAATAAGGGGTTGAGTTGTATTTCTCCATTTTCATATCCTCCCACCTCCACAATCTCCAGCACCCGTCTGCTTTTATCCCGCAGACGCCCTAAATGCACCAGAATATCAATGGCTGAGGCGATCTGACTGCGCACTGCCGGAAGCGGCAAATCTGCTCCCATTAAAGCCATGGTTTCTAGCCTGGACAGCATATCACGCGGACTGTTGCCATGTCCTGTAGAAAGGCTGCCTGCATGTCCGGTATTCAAAGCCTGAAGCATATCAAGGCATTCTTTCCCCCTTACCTCCCCGACAATAATACGAGAAGGACGCATTCTTAAGGACGCTCGAATCAGGTCACTGATCTCAATGGCTCCTTCTCCCTCAGAATTTGCATTGCGAGTCTCCAGCCGTACCAGGTTGGGAACCTGGCGAATCTGCAGCTCCGCAGAATCCTCTATGGTAATAAGCCGCTCTGACTCTGGGATAAAGCCAGACATGGCATTTAAAAAGGTTGTCTTTCCCGAACCGGTTCCTCCGCTGATAAACAGATTATATCCTGCCTTCACCAACCTCTCTAAAAACTCAGACGCCTCCTTTGTCAGAGATTTCAGTTCAATCAGCTTTTCCGGCGTAATGGCCTCCGGAAACTTTCGTATAGTAACCACCGGCCCGTCCAATGCCACAGGAGGCAGTACCACATGAACCCTGGCTCCATTTTCCAGCCTGGCATCTGCTATAGGATTAGACACATTGACGGATCGGTTTATGCGGCTGACAATCTGCTGGATCATATCCTCTAACTGCTCCTCTCTCTCAAAGCTCTGCTCCCATCTGCAAATTGCCCCCTTTCTTTCCACAAAAATGTGATCCTTCCCATTGACCATGATCTCAGTTACCTCCGGGTCATCCACCAGCTCCTGAAGAATATCCAGACGCCGGAAAGAATCATACAAGCGTGTCTTCAGCTCCAGCTTCTTTTTCAGCGGCAAATAGGCCCTGGCCGCCTCACCCTCAATGGCCTGCCGGATGCAGGCATTCAGCTCCTCCTCCTCAATCCGGCTCCTATTCTGCAGATCTTCCCGAATCTGTCCCTTTAAACGTTCAAGCACACTTTTGTCTTCTGTCAAGACCTGTAACCTCCGTTCTGTCCTTTTAAGAGGTTTCGAATAAAATCTCCCATATCCCCCCATAAAAGCTGTTCAAAATACGTCTCTGCCTGCCACACCGCACTGGGTCTTGGCAGCTTTAAAAGACAGATCTTTTCCCAAAGATGACCACGACCTGATTGTTCTAAGTACTCCTGCCATGCTTCCAGCTTTGCTGCTGAAACACAGTCTTCTTTAATAGGAGAATAAATCATATCGCACAACTCCAAAAGCGGATCCATCCCCCTGGGCAGACAGCCAAGATCTAACAATACCACCTCGTAAATTCCGTCTGCTGTTATCCGCCCAATCAACTCGGCCAGCTCCTCGGCTCTTATCTCTGCAAGGTCCTCTGCGTAAGCCACAGGAGGCACATAGTCCAACCCGCCCCAGTTATGTACCACTGCCCCCAGACGCATACGGGTATATTCATCCTGCCGGTAAAAATAAATCAGGTCCGACAAACTGGAAGTATAAACGGTTCCTGTCAAACGCGACAATCCGGAATGTTCTTCCAGACTGATGAGCAGTGTGTGCGAATCCCTTTCCAGAATCTGCCCCAAGGTCATACAAAATCCGGTCTTACCACATCGGTTAATGGGGGAATACACCCCAATCACCATACTTTTCACCCCTACTGCTGTCAGAGGAATCTGCTCCGGCTGAGTCTTATAGCATGACATCACCTCCCGCAGCAGAGCATCGGATGCCTGATACTTATAAACCACCGGCTGTTCCAGACTAAGAGCCTCTCTGCTTTCACTCAGGCGGATAATCTGCTCTGCCTGGACATCTGCAAGCAGCTCCTTGTCCACATTATCCCCCACCAGCAAAAGCTCAATGGGCCTTTGGCGGGTAAACGCCTGCAGCTTCCCCATGCTGGTAAACGCTACCACCGTAAACGGAATCCTTTCCTTTTGGTTAGCAAATTCCGCAAACCGGTCTGCGTAAAACGGATCCACATCATAAATCCCCATGATTCGTTTCATAGCTCCCTCTTTCTCTCCTCTCAATATCAGGTCTCTTGCACCTGCAATCCATTTTACAGATTTTTACCCCACACAGCCATGGCTCCTGTTATCATCAGATACAAATAAGTGCCTGCTGCCATACAAGGGGCAAGCGGTATAACTCCCATAGGGCTTTTTACCACACCTCCCTCACATTCATTGATTTTTCTGGTCTGAAACTCCTGTGTGAAACACACAGCAAGATGAATAAGATAGGTTTTCAGACTTCTGCTATGCCGCAGACGGCACAGCGACCAGATCGCTCCCACTGCCATTCCAAAAAAGATTGCCTCCAGCCCGGCATCCAATCCCAAGTATCCTGCCATAACTGCCATCAGCTTCCCGTCCCCTGCTCCCATTACCCGCAGCCGGAACAGGAAAAATGCCGCAAGCAAAACAACCAGCGCCCCCGGGAAAAATTCTGCTCCCCGGCACCAGATTCCCCCGGCAGCTCCCATAAAAAGCCACCAGTTCCGCACCTTTTTATCCAGGGCATCTGTCCACGCAGCTCCTGCCAGAACCAGGCACAATAATCCTGTATTAATCCCTTTCACCTCTTTTCCCTGATTGGATCATTCTCAGCCGTAATCCGTTTTCTTACATGCCTTTATCCAATCTTCTCATACCAATACAAATGATGTTGTGCAATCCCCGTTATAATCCCCTTTTCTCGGCACCACCTCCTTAACCATTTATTTTCAAAACTAAACATTCTCAAAATCTGATAATTCTGCCGATATGGCTTTGATGCCTGACCAAACTTTCATAAATCTGGTCACAGCAATCAGTAAAACAAGAATCTCTGATGCCCGGAACGGGCAATGATTTCTTACATTATGCACATCTTTTCTTAATCTGTCAATACCTTTTTTAAATTTTCTTCATGTATACAAAAAACACAATAGTTTACCCCTTTTACCCCACAGACCATTATGCAATCCCTCTAAAATGCTCTGTCTTATCAGTATTTTTTTGTTGACGTTACCTGTATTTAGTGGTAAAATATCTTCAGTTTAAATTTTTAAACCAAGGAGGTCTTTATGGCAAACGGCGAAAACCTGGTCAGCGGCAAAGAACTGGAAGCCTATTTCCATGAGTGTATGCCTCTGTTTATCGCACTGGGAGATGAGATGCGTCTGAAGATTATTGAAGTCCTAAGCCATGCTGCCCGCAGCGGCAACCCGGACGGCTTAAACGTCAATGAAATTACAAAGCAGGTCAGTTTATCCCGCCCTGCCATCTCCCATCACCTGAAAATTTTGAAAAATTCAGGTCTTGTTCATGTCCGGGAATCCGGCACTTCCAACTACTACCGGCTGACACTGCGTGATTCCACACAGCAGCTTATGAAACTGGGCTTTATGGTAGAACAGATCTTGTCACCGGAGTAGTGGTATTTTTTCACACCCCCTGCATAAGTTTCCATTTTCGGAAAATACTATAATCATAACAAACCAAAACCAATGGAAACAGGAGATGGAAATATGAAAGCAGGACGTTTTATCAGAAGGCGGCACACCATTCCGCCGGAAAATCAGGAACTGATGGAAGAAATCGACCGCACAAAAAATAAGATCGAATCTGTCCGCAACCACTTTGAACAGGTGGTGGATCCAACGCTGATTGATTGCTATATATACGAATTAAAGGCAGCACAGCTTCGGTATCAGTTCCTGCTCAGACGCTTCAAATTGTTAGAGGAGCTCTGATATTCGCAGTATAATCAGGAGGACGAGAAAAGGCAATGAGCAACTATTGGTACGACAAGGCAGTATTTTATCACATGTATCCGCTGGGAATGACCGGCGCACCCAAAGAAAATCCAAAACAGACAGCAGATATTACCCCAAGCCAGGAAACCTCTAAAGGCTTCTTGGAACTTGACTTGTGGGTTTCTCACATGAAGGACTTAGGCTGCAGTGCGCTTTATATCGGTCCTCTTTTTGAATCATCCTCCCACGGCTACGATACCCGCGATTATAAGCTGGTAGACAAGCGGCTGGGAACAAATGATGATTTTGTACATTTTGTAAAGTTATGCCATGATGCCGGCATCCGCGTGGTGGTGGATGGTGTATTCAATCACACAGGACGGGAGTTTTTTGCCTTTCAGGATATTCAGCAGAAAAAATGGGATTCCCCTTATAAGGATTGGTATCGAAATGTGAATTTTGACTGGCACAGTCCTTTAGGCGATCCCTTTGGGTATGATGCCTGGCAGGGTCATTTTGAGCTGCCCTGCCTAAACCTGTACAATCCACAGGTTAAGAACTATCTGTTTGATGTGATCCGCTTCTGGATCGATACCTTTGATATTGACGGCATTCGGCTGGATTGTGCCAATGTGCTGGATTTCCAGTTTATGAAAGAGCTCCGCGCCCAGACCGAAACGATGAAAGAAGATTTCTGGCTGATGGGTGAGGTCATACACGGAGACTACAGCCGCTGGGCCAATCAGGAAATGCTGCATTCCGTAACTAACTATGAGCTGCATAAAAGCCTGTACTCCGGACTTAACGACCATAATTTCTTTGAGATTGCCCATAATGTGCGGCGTCTGGAAGCCATTGGAACAAAGCTTTACACCTTTGTGGATAACCACGACGAGAACCGGATTGCCAGCAAACTAAACAAAAAAGAGCATTTGCCGCTGGCATATCTGCTTCTTTTTACCCTTCCCGGGATTCCGTCTGTCTATTATGGCGGAGAGTGGGGTGTGGAAGGTATGAGAACAAAGACCAGCGATGTGGAGCTGCGTCCCTGCATCCCTATGGCTGACAGTCAAAAGCTTCACTGTGAACTGACAGATCTTGTGGCAAAATTAGGTCACATTCATACCACTTATGAGGAATTTGCCGGCGGACGTTATCAGGAGCTTCTTTTAACCAACCGGCAGTATGCCTTTGCCCGCCATGGTAAAGGTTCCGTGATCATTACCGCTGCCAACAGCGATGATAATCCCAGCAGTCTGTCCATACCAGTTCCCATTTCTGCCAAGACTGCTGAAGATCTGATGGATGGAACCATCATTCCTGTAGAGGACGGCAGACTTTCTATTACATTACCAGGCAACCAGGGCGTTGTCTTAAAGATCAGGGAGGACAAATAATTATGGCTGGCAAGGATACTAAAAAAACCGTCGGCACCGGCATTATCAGCGAGATGGATCGTTATCTTTTCGGTGAAGGCACTCATTATGAGATTTACAATAAGCTGGGGGCCCATCCTGTCACTTACAGAAAGAAAAAGGGAATGTATTTTGCCGTCTGGGCTCCTCATGCTTCGTCTGTCAGTGTAATCGGCAATTTTAACCACTGGGACCCGGAAGCAAATCCCATGAAAATGCTGGATACCTCTGGTATTTATGAATGCTTTGTTCCCGACTTAGGTCCCGGTGAACTTTACAAATATGCTGTTACCACTCAGGCAGGCAAAGTGCTTTTCAAAGCTGACCCTTATGCATTTCAGGCAGAATTTCGTCCCGGAACTGCTTCTATTACCTGTGATATCTCTGACTTTAAATGGACGGACGATACCTGGATGAAAAAACGGGAGACAAGAATCCCGGAGGAAGCCCCCATGAGTATCTATGAGGTACATATCGGCTCCTGGAAAAAGAAAAACCGGCCGGAAAAGGAAGGCTACTACACTTATAAAGAAGCTGCCCATGAACTTGCAGACTACGTAAAAGATATGGGCTATACCCATGTAGAGCTTATGGGAATCGCCGAGCATCCTTTTGACGGCTCCTGGGGCTATCAGGTTACAGGTTACTATGCCCCCACCTCCCGCTACGGCACTCCCCAGGAGTTTATGTACTTTGTAAACTACCTGCATAAAAAGGGAATCGGGATAATCTTAGACTGGGTTCCTGCCCATTTCCCGCGGGATGCCCATGGCCTTGCTGACTTTGACGGTCAGGCTCTTTATGAGTATGCAGACTCCCGCAAAGGCGAGCATCCGGACTGGGGCACTAAAGTCTTTGACTATGAAAAGCATGAGGTTTCCAACTTCCTTATTGCCAATGCCCTTTACTGGATCCGGGAATACCATGTGGACGGCCTGCGGGTAGATGCGGTTGCCTCCATGCTGTATCTTGATTACGGACGTAAAGACGGCCAATGGCTTGCCAACAAATACGGCGGCAACCAGAACTTAGAAGCCATTGAATTTTTCCGCCATTTAAACAACACAGTCAAAGCAAGAGGCCAGGGCGCCATGATTATTGCGGAGGAATCTACCGCATGGCCTTCTGTCACAGGTTCACCGGAAGACGGCGGATTAGGCTTTACCTTTAAGTGGAACATGGGCTGGATGCACGACTTTTTGGAGTACATGAAGCTTGACCCATATTTCCGCAAATTCAACCATAATAAGATGACTTTCGGCCTTACGTATTTTACCAGCGAGAATTTTATCCTTGTTCTGTCCCATGACGAGGTGGTACACTTAAAATGCTCTATGATCAACAAAATGCCAGGTTACTTTGTGGACAAATTTGCCAACTTAAAGGTAGGCTATACCTTCATGTTCGGCCACCCGGGCAAAAAGCTGCTGTTTATGGGGCAGGATTTCGGCCAGCTTCATGAGTGGGATGAAAAGGTCAGCCTGGACTGGTATCTGACAGAGGAGGAGGAACACAAGAGCCTTCAGGCATATGTACGAGACCTGCTGCACATTTACCAGAAATATCCCTGCATGTATGAATGTGACGAAAGCTGGGATGGCTTTCAATGGATCAATGCCAATGACGGAGACCGCAGTATTTTCACCTTTATGCGCCATGCCAAGGATCAAAAGAAAAGCCTGCTGTTTGTCTGCAACTTTACTCCGGTAGAGCGCCCTGATTACCAGCTAGGCGTTCCCAAAAAGGGCAATTACACTCTGATTCTGGATAATAAGCATGGAATGTATCAGCCTTCAGAAAAGCCTGTCGTACTGCGGGCTATCAAGGAAGAATGCGACGGCCAGCCTTACATGATTAAGCTTCCCCTGTCTGCCTATGGCACCGCTATCCTGCGTTTTACCTGATTTATGAGCGAGCTTAACGTCTGTTTTCGTCCAGTTCTCCCCGCCCTGTGAACTATAACGAATCATTAATTTTGTTAAAAATTTATCAAAAAAGGAGTGACATTCCGCTGGGTTTGTAGTACAATAAAAATTGATCGGCCATCGGTTATAAATAAGGAACAAAAAAGGAAGGAGAGTTACGTATGGCAAGAGAGTTAATTTCCAAAAATGCGACCAAAAGCGTTTATCGGGACGGTGACAAGGCAATCAAATCCTTCTGCGTAGGATTTCCCAAAGCAGAAGTATTAAACGAAGCAGTAGTCAGCGCCCGTATCGAGGAAATCGGGGGCATCAACATCCCCGCCACCCAGGCAGTTTCCGTCGATGAGGACGGCTGCTGGTCCATTACCAAAGACTTTATTGACGGCAAAACCCTCAAACAGCTTATGGACGAGAATCCCGACAAGCTGGATGAGTACATGGAGCAGATGGTTGACTTGCAGTTAACAATTCATTCCAAAACCTGCCCCTTACTGAACAAGCTGAAAGACAAAATGATCCGGCAGATTTCTGATGCGGAAGGATTAAACTCTGTCAACCGTTATGATCTCCTGACCAGGTTAGATGGTATGCCCAAGCATGTAAAGCTGTGCCATGGAGACTTCCAGCCTAACAACATTATTGTCAAAGACGACGGAACCATGTATGTCCTTGACTGGGTACATGCCACTCAAGGAAATGCCAGCGCCGACGCCGCCCGTACCTACCTGCTTTTATGTCTGGAAGATCAGAATAGAGCAGATAAATACATGGACCTGTTCTGCGAGAAGACAGACACTGACAGGCGTTATGTACAGCAATGGCTTCCCTTAGTAGCCGCCGCCCAGCTTACCAAGCACCGCGCAGAGGAAGCAGAGCTTCTTCACAAGTGGGTGGACATTTGCGATTATCAATAGGCCGATTTTTTTATCAGAAAAGACCTTGCCGATTGCGGCTGGGTCTTTTTTGGTGTATACTGTTCCTAGAGAGTGTCTGCTGCTTATATTTCGGCAATGTCATACTGCTTGCAGGCACCAGTGCCTTGACCGGATTATATCAGGCGAAACTGCACAGAATAAGTTTTCACCTCAAGGCACATATACCAAGAATAGTATAAAAAGGAGTGAGGAATATGCAGACCATCTTAGTATGTGACGACGATCAGCAGATCGTGGATGCCATTGATATATACCTGACAGGAGAGGGATTTCAGGTAGTAAAAGCCTATGACGGATATGAGGCCCTTGAGCTCATAGAAAAACAGTCTGTAGATCTGATGATTGTGGATGTGATGATGCCTGGCTTAGACGGTATCCGAACCACCTTAAAGGTACGAGAGACCAGCAGCATCCCCATTATTATCCTCTCTGCAAAATCCGAGGATACAGACAAGATTCTGGGCCTGAATATAGGGGCAGACGACTATCTCTCCAAGCCATTCAGTCCTTTGGAGCTGGTAGCGCGGGTAAAATCCCAGCTCCGCCGCTATACTCAGCTAGGCAATATGAGCCAACACAACAGCGAACATCTTTTTAAATGCGGAGGACTTGCCATTAATGACGAGACCAAGGAAGTATGGGTGGATGATGATCTGATCAAGCTCACTCCCATTGAATACAATATCCTTCTTCTTCTGGTCAAAAATGCCGGAAAAGTATTTTCTATTGATGAAATTTATGAGCAGATCTGGAACGAAGAAGCCATCGGCGCAGACAACACAGTAGCTGTCCACATTCGCCATATTCGGGAAAAGATTGAGATCAATCCCAGAGAGCCCCGATATTTAAAGGTAGTATGGGGAGTAGGCTACAAGATTGAAAAGCAGTAGGGCAGACTATGAAACGAGCGGACTATTCTCTACTAATCAAGAAAAATGCGGCTGTCCTTCTGCACCTGATCTTTCTGATCATTGCTATCAGCGGAATCAGCCTTATGTATTTTAACACAGAGCCCGGCCTTGGGCTCTCCCGGCTGCGGGATAGAAAATACGAGGACTCCCCTGAATTTATGGCACAGTTTCAGCAGGACTTAAACGCATTGTTCCAATATGTATCTTACCGGGATGTTTTTGAACATGAAGGCACTCTGGATCTGTCCAGCCAAATGTTTTCCGTAACCAGAGGCGACGGGCCAGAAGTGATCTATACGCTGGAAGAAGTGCTCCGTTATGCCCGGAGCCAAGGATTTTACCTAAACAGCGAATTTGATGTGGTCAACGACTTATTGGTCTATGACAATGCAGCCACAGCCAAGGACTACCGGATCAACTGGCGGGCCTACATTACAGAACAGCAGATAACAGAGCCAGGAGATGCCTATACCTCTCTTTTAGAATTATCCAGAGAGGTGCTGAACTGTCTCGGCGCATACTACAAGGTTCACTATCGGATGGTTGACAACCCTTCCAACCTATATTTTCGGATTTTATATGAAAATGAATCTGACGACCAGCTTATCTATACTAACACTACAGAGGAGACTCTAAAAAATGTTATACAGTCAGGGCGGTACTGTTATCTGGACAGTGATTCTGCCTTTGCAAAAACCAACCTGCCTGAAATCCCGTCCGGCATAATCACTGCCATGGAAGCAAATAATATCAACGACGCAGAACATTATTATATTATTGCTGCCGTTGACATTAGTTACCCTGCTGACGATGTGTATGCCAAAAATTCCATTGGCTATCTTCAGCTTCGGGAACGTTTTTTAGAAGGAATCCTGGGACTGGCCTTAGGCGCCATGGGCTGTCTGATAACCTTGTATTACCTGATTGTTGTATCCGGCTATGCAAGCAGCAGAAGCGCCAAGCCGGCTCTCCACGGTTTTGATACGATCTATACAGAATGTTATCTTGTGCTGGCCGGAATCTTTACCATGTTTGTCATGTTTTTAGGAGAAAAGATCGGCTACCGGATTCTGAATCTGCTGGTCTCTAAGTCTGCCATAGAATATTCCAGGCGGATGCTCATGGCTGTCATTATATATGGCTGTTCTATGATTGCTGCCTTCAGCCTGCTGCGCAGACACAAATGCCGTCAGCTATGGGCCAACAGCCTTGTAGTCCATATTTACAAGACCATTGACCAATATTTTGTTCACCGCTCCTTTAGCTACCGTCTGTTCTGCTTTTTCCTTGCCTTTGTGTCAGCTCAAGTTATAGGATCTTGGATTATTCTTCTGGGAATCCTTAACTGGGCCCAGCCTGCTGCCAGGCTGGCTGTCCTGATTCTGACAGCAGTCCTTTTGGTAATTGATTACCAAACCTTTCACAAAATGTTCCTGACAGCGCTTCAGGAAGATAAGGTGGCTGACGCCATTGCCCGGATCGCTGACGGAGATACTTCCTATCAGATGGATCTCCACGATCTTTCGGGAAAAGAGCTGCAGATCGCTCATAAGATCAACCAGATCGGCACCGGACTGGAGCATGCCTTACAGGAACAGGTAAAAAGTGAACGGCTGAAAGCAGATCTGATCACGAATGTGTCCCACGACTTAAAGACCCCTTTAACATCCATCATCAATTATGTGGATCTGATCAAAAGGGAACACATACAAAATCCAAAGCTTCAGGAATACCTCAGCGTTTTAGACCAAAAATCCCAGCGTCTCAAAACCCTGACAGAAGATCTTTTAGAGGCATCCAAGGCCAGTTCCGGCACCTTAAAGCTTGAGATGGCCCGCCTGGATCTGGTGGAAATGATCTGGCAGACCAACGGAGAATTTGAGGAGAAATTCGCTGAGAGAAGCCTGGAGCTTGTATCCTGCCTTCCAGAGCAAAGCATCATGATTGAAGCAGATGGGAGACATTTGTGGCGTGTCCTGGAAAATCTATATAACAATGCGTTTAAATACGCCATGGAGCGAAGCCGGGTATTCACGGAAGTTACCTCTGAAAACGGCTATGCCTATTTTACCATTAAAAATGTTTCTGAACACCCATTAAATATCAGCTCCGAAGACTTAACCGAACGTTTTGTCCGCGGAGACGTATCCCGAACCACAGAAGGAAGCGGATTAGGGCTGTCCATTGCCCAAAGTCTGACCAAGCTTCAGGGCGGTACTTTTGAGATCCTGGTAGACGGCGATCTCTATAAGGCGCGGATTGGCTTTGCTTCTATAGAAAAGTAGATATGGCAACAGGCGGAAGGACTCTTTAGCCCTTCCGCCTGTTTGTTGTCAAACCTATCGTTATGAGTCAAAATTCGGATTCTCTATCCAAAAATCCTCCACCCGCAAATAAAGTTCCTCTGCCACCAGGAGCTGAGAGATCTGTGTACTACCCGGCCATTACCGGAAGACGCATCCACTACCGTACCGCCCTCTGCCACAATTCCCACATGCCCGCTGACCACAATAATATCCCCGGCCCGAAGATTAGAATAATTGGTAATCTTGGTATATCTGCCCACGCTGCGCCATCCGGAGGAAGTTATATAGCTCTGCCGGACCCCCACCTGATTCAGACACCAATATACGAATCCCGAACAGTCAAAGGAACTAGGTCCTTTTGCCCCCCACACATAGGGAGATCCCAGCTTTGACTTGGCTGTGGCAATCAACGCGCTGGCACTGCCGCTTGCGCTTCCTGTACTTGGTACGCTGCTTCCGCCTGAAGAAGAATTGCCTCCTCCTCCGGATGTCTGTGTACGTCCGCCTCCAGAAGATGAATTGCCTCCCCCTGTCGTCTGCCTGGGTGCATTGGCAGGCGCCTTTTTAGCATTGCCGCTGGTCAGCATGGTCATGGTCTGAGCCCCCACAGTGCCATCCACCGTCAAATTGTTGGTACGCTGGAACAGCTTGACTGCATTAGCCGTCACATCCCCGTAATAACCTGTCACATTGGCCGCATTTATATATCCCAGCTTACTGAGCATATTCTGGACCTTGGAAATAGTATCGCCGCTGTCTCCAATCCGAAGGCCGTTGGGCACTGCTGTTTCGCTGTTTAAGGCAATTCTGGTGGACGGCCCTAAGTATCCGTCTACTACCTGGTCATTTCTGGACTGGAACTGTTTTACTGCCATCACAGTATCATTGCCATAATTTCCATCCGGCTCTGATGTCATGTAGCCTAACCACTTCAGACGCTTCTGAGCCGCCAGCACCACATCGCTGGTCTCGCCAAAGGAAAGCATATTAGGCTTGACCTCGTCGCTGTAAAGCAGGTTCATAGTCTTTCTTCCCACCTTGCCGTCCTGATCCAGCTCATTGACTTCCTGAAGCTTCTTCACAGCATTCTCGGTACTGTCCCCGAAATGGCCTGTTACCATGTCATCTGTGGCCAGATAACCCAGCTCATAAAGGCGCATCTGGATTCTTAAGATATCATCTCCATCGTCATCCTTCTGGGCCGCATAATATTTGGCATCCGGAGATAGGATCGCCTTTAAGGTATCCGGTCCCACCACTCCGTCCTGAGCCAGCTTATTCTGTCTCTGGTATATTTTCACAGCATTGACCGTTACCTCCCCATACAGATCCGTAGGCTCGTCCGTATCCATAAATCCCAGACGCATCAGCTTTTCCTGAAGCTGAATCACCACAGGATGCTGCATTCCTATCCGCAGATAATCAGGAATCGGCTCCGAGTATTCTGCCTCCACCCCGTCCACTGACGGCAGAATCGGCCCATCCGGGGTCAGGGCCATCACCGTCTCATCTGCCTGTGTGGGGCTTAATGTCTCCTCTGCCAGAACCAGCTCTGATATGGTAGTCTCCGTCTCCTCTATCTGCTCCTTTTTACATCCTGCGAGAGAGAGCACCATGCCTGCCCCTAAAACTGCTATACAAAATCTTTTCCAATTCATTGAAACATTTGTCAAAATGTCACCTTCTCTTTCCCTTTTCGTCGAATAAAGTCTATTCTATCACACATTACAAATAGATTACAACTTAAAAATCACAACTTGTAATCTTTAATAATTTTGTAATATTTTAGATAACCTATAAAATTGGAAAATTTTTAAACTTTTTTCTGAACTTAAGCATAATTTTCAATACTGATTCATATGATAATAGTAAAGTTATAAAATCGTTCTGTATAAATTTTCACATGAAGTATAAGGAGAGAACAAAATGGAAAAAACAAGCTATTCCATATCGGAGGCCGGTAAACTGGTCGGGGTGGAATCCCATGTACTGCGTTACTGGGAGGACGAGCTGCAGCTTGATATCCCGCGAAATGGAAAAAGCCACCGCTATTACACAGAATTACATATTCGACTGTTCCAAAAGATAAAAGAACTAAAAGAAAAAGGATATCAGCTAAAAGCCATAGAACAGGTTCTGAAAAAAATGATAGACGGTGACGAAGATATTAACCCGGACCAGGTATTAGAGCAAAATGCGGTAAATATTTTAAAAGAAGGAAGTGCAGGGGAAGAAATGGAAGGGGAAACCAATTTAAAAACCATACCAAAACAGGAAACCACAGCCATTGCCATTAACCAGGAAAAAATGGAACAATTCCAGCAGATCATGAATCAGGTCATCGGAAGAGCCGTCGGACAAGCCATCCAGGAAAACAATGAAGCTCTTAGTGATGAGATCAGCCGCCAGGTCAATGACAAAATGGTTCAGGAACTGGAATATATGATGAGAGTCAACGATGAACGAGCCGAAGAACGATTTAAAGCTTTAGACGAAACCCTGCGCGCATACCAAAAAGAAAGCAAAGGCAAGGCAGAAGCCGCTGCTACAAAGCTTCCCTTCTTCAAAAAGAAAAAATTCGGGCGAAGCGGTAAAAAATTATAAAAAGAGCCGAAAAAGCTGACCTGGAAAAATGTTTCTATTCCAGGTCAGCCTTTTATAACCAGACACCTCTACCGGGCCAGATTTACAAACTTTGTAAATTCCGGCTGCCACAAAAGATTTACCGTGCCAATAGGACCATTTCTCTGCTTTGCAATAATCACCTCTGCAATATTCGGGGTTTCTGTATCTTTGTTATAATAATCATCCCGATACAAAAACATCACAATATCCGCGTCCTGCTCAATGGCCCCGGACTCACGCAGATCCGAAAGCATGGGGCGGTGATCCTGCCTGGACTCACAGGCACGGCTCAACTGGGACAACGCAATCACAGGAGCATTCAGTTCCCTTGCCAATGCCTTTAAAGAACGGGAAATCTCAGAGATCTCCTGCTGCCTGTTCTCCCCCGTGCGCCCGCTTCCTGTCATCAGCTGAAGATAATCAATAATAACCATGCTGAGCCCGTATTCCAGCTTCATCTTCCTGCATTTTGATCGCAGCTCAGTAATGGAAATGCCCGGTGTATCATCAATCAAAAGCTTAGAATTGCCAATAATGCCGATTCCCTCCACCACTGCATCCCAGTCAGAATCCGTCAGACTTCCGGTGCGGAGCTTCTGGGAATCCACATTAGACTCCATAGCCAGCATACGGTTCACCAACTGCTCCTTAGACATCTCCAGGCTGAAGACCATGCAGGGCAGCCCTTTTCTCACCGACACATGATCCACCAGATTCAGCACAAAAGCTGTTTTACCCATAGACGGGCGAGCCGCAATCAACACCAGATCCGACGGCTGCATTCCAGACGTTTTATAGTCTAAATCAATAAAACCCGTGGGAATCCCGGTTACAGTCCCCGGATTTTTAGAAGCCGCCTCAATCCTTTCCAGCACGTTAAGCGCCACTTGACGTATAGGGACAAACTCTGCTGAATCACGATTCTGAAGAAGATCAAACACTGCCTTCTCCGTGTCGGCAAGAATCTGGTCTAAGGGATCCCTGCCTGCATAGCAGCTATTGGCAATCTCCTCTGTCACCTTAATAAGCCTTCTCAGCACTGCTTTTTCCCGCACAATATTCGCATAGGATTTGGCATTTGCCGAGGTAGGCACAGTACCTAATATCTCGCGCACAAACTCAAGGCTGCTGACCTCCGGCGGAACATCCTTTTCTTTCAGCCGATCCTGCAGTGTCACCAGGTCAACCGGCTTTCCCTCATTAAACAGTTCCGTCATGGCATCAAACATGATTCCATAAGAACGCTGATAAAAATCTGCCTCAGACAAAATCTCCGAGGCAGCAATAATCGCATCCTTATCCATAAGCATCGAACCGATCACTGACTGTTCCGCTTCAATGCTGTGAGGAAGCACCCGTTTAATTAAAGCATCTTCCATGGCTTATGCTTCCACAATCTTTACTGTCAGCTTTGCTGTCACATCCTTGTGAAGCTTAAGCGGCACCTGATGGGTTCCAAAAGTCTTAAGAGGCTCTGGCAGCACCAGCTTCTTCTTGTCAATATCCAATCCTAGCTGCTCGGTGGCTGCCGCCGCAATCTCCTTACTGGAAACCGAGCCAAATGCCTTGCCGCTTTCCCCAGCCTTCATGGAAAGGCTTACGGAACCAGCCTCGATTTTTGCTGCAAGCTCTTTTGCTGCCGCAAGTTGTTCTGCCGCAAGCTTGGCCTCATTGGCCTTCTGAAGCTTTAAATCATTCAGATTCTTTGATGTTGCCTCCACTCCCAGCTTTTTCGGCAAAATAAAATTCCTGGCATATCCGTCATTTACCTTGACAATCTGCCCTTTTTTCCCCAATGCCTTTACATCCTCCAACAGTACGATTTCCATTATGATATATCTCCTTTCTCAAGCATATTATCCAAAACCTCTTTAACCCGCCTCTTGGCTTCCTCGATGGATGCACCCTCAAGCTGTGCACCTGCAACTGTCCTGTGGCCGCCTCCGCCAAGTTGCTCCATCATGACCTGTACATTCACCTCATCAATGGAACGAGCGCTTAAATAAATCTTCCCATGATATTCTGTCAGCACAACCGATGCTTTAATCCCCTTAATATCCAAAAGCTCATTAGCCGCCTGGGCTCCCACAATCGTAGGACTTTGCAGCCCCTCTGCCGGACAGACGCCAATCGAAAACGAATCCCGATATACCTCTGCTGATGTAATCGCAGAAGCTCTTGCCTTATATTCCGTCATATCATCCCTAAACAGCTTACGAACCCGGGTCACATCCGCACCGCTGCGCCGCAGATATGCCGCTGCCTCAAAGGTCCTTACCCCTGTCTGATTGGTAAAATTCAAGGTGTCAATTACAATCCCGGCATACATGGCATCCGCCTCCGCAGACTTGATCTTAATATCATCCGCAATATACTGCAGCACCTCTGCCACCATCTCACATGCTGAAGATGCATAAGGCTCTACATAAGATAACACTGCATTTCCAATAATCTCACTGCTCTGCCGGTGATGATCCAGAACCACAATGGTCTTTACCATATGCAAAAGCTCCGGCGCATCTGTAATGCTGGGCCGGTTCACATCCACTACCACCAGCATGGTATTATTATCCACCAATTCAGCCGCCTGCGCCCCATTTAAAAACAAATCCTCCGGGTACTCCGGATTCCCCAAAAATCGATCCATCATAGGCTGTACAGAGGTAGTTACCTCATTAATCACAATATGAGACTTCTTATTTAAGGAAGACGCAATCCGGTAAATCCCAAGAGACGCCCCAAAAGAATCAATATCCCCCAGTTTATGTCCCATAATCAGCAAGCGATCCTTTGTCTCCATCAGCTCCCGCAGCGCATGAGCCTTTACTCTGGCCTTTACACGGGTAGCTTTCTCAAGCTGCTGGGACTTACCCCCATAATACTGAATCTTTCCGGCATCCTTCACTACAGCCTGATCGCCGCCCCTCCCCAACGCCATATCAATGGAAACACGGGCATACTCATAATTCTGATTGTAGTTCTCGCCGTTCATGCCAATGCCAATACTAAGCGTTACAGCCATCTCATTGCCAATATTAACTGCCTTAACATCCTCTAAGATGCCAAATCGCTCCTCCTGAATCTGTTCCATATATTTCTGTTTGATCATGAAAAAATACTTATCTTTCTCTGTCTTCTTCACAATCCCGTCCATAGCCCCGATATACTTATTGATCTTTCTGTCTATTAAGGCCGTGAGAAGCGAACGGCGAACCTCCTCCACGCTCTCTAACGCTTCTTCATAATTATCTAAGTAGATAAGCCCTGCCACCATCTTCTCATCTGTAATCTCCTGACGATACTGCAGAATCTCTGTCTCATCAAACAAATAAACAGCCAGCATTTTCTGCCTGCCGGAAATGATCCCAATCCCATCCTCCTCATCCCCTGTAACATATACCGGACGTACATCTACACGAAACTTTCTGTTCTGATAGGTGATATGAATATGGGCAATATCATCTGTGCTGAGATCCGTCCTAGTCATCTCCGGAAATAGAGACACAAGATTCTTCTTTAAAGACTTCTTTTCCGATAATATCTCCTGAAGCGCCTCATTGGCCCACAGCAAACTTCCATCCTCATCTGCCAATCCATAGGGAACTGCCATCTCTGCTAAAAGCTGCTTCTGAATCCAGGCATATTGAGCAGAAAACTCTACCAATCCGCTTAAAATGCGCCTTTTCTGATGAAGACATATAACCACAGCAGCAATAAGATAGCACAATGTAAATGGGAGCAGAAGAAAGCCAGACGTCTTGTTTAAAGCCGCCACTGTAATATTTCCAGATATCAGAAATAAAGACAAAAGCAGCGGCCAAGACAAAAATAACTTTAACTGGCCTTTTATTTTTATATTTTCCTTCATGGTTCTTCTCCTTGTTAAGTACGCCATGTCCACGAACCTCATGCGGCGCCTTTCGCCTGCATTCGCTAAGTGGACAGGTATTGCTCACACGAAGCTGGTAAAACACTTCGCTAAGTGTTCACATTATACCACAAGAAGAAAGTTTCGTCTAGCAATCTCCCTCTTATCAGGCTGACATATTTTCCAGCATAGCCGCTGCTTGATTCCTGTCATGATAATGTCTTTTCTTTATATTTCCGGAATCATCATACTCATACTCAATCATTCCATATCCTTTTGTACAATTCACTACATTGTTCTTATCATCATAATATATTTCAAAAGCCTTTCTCCCCTTATCATCATATTTGTATTTAACAGCCGCATATCCCTCTTTTCTGTTCATAATTAATTCTTTATTTTCATCTAAATATTCACTCCGCAGCAGCAACTTCTTTTCATAAATATTTTTTATACCGGCATACCCTAAGTCTTTACGAATAACCCTTGGATAATTATTATCACCATTATATTGAAAATAACCGTCAAAAGTTAAATTATTATAATCATCATATACCTTATAATTTAACTTAGCTCCAAAAGCTTCTGGTTCTATGTAATTACCATCCAGGCCGCAATACCATATATAATTCTGATTTCCTCTTTTGTCGTATTGGTATTTTAAGCCTGCATAATGATATTGCTCACTAATAACAGGTTCTTCTTTAATATCATAATAATATTCCTGTTCTAACTGACACAATTCATTATACTTTCTTTTTAATACTGCATAACCATGCTTCTTGCTCATAACCAAATTCCCGTTTCCATCCAAATAACGGATTTCCAATAATTGTCCTTTTTCATATTTCTTTTTCACCGCAGCATAGCTTTCACCCTTCTCCACAATAGGAAGTCCTTCCATGTCAAGAGCCGTTTCTTCTATCATATTTCCCACAGCATCATAGATCCTTCTGATTTGCGCGCACCCGATAGTGTTTTGGAACATCAATTTTCCGTCCTGATCCAGATATTGAACAATTACTTCCCTCCCATCTCCATTATATTCATATCGTAAACCATTACAATTATATTTTGTATTTAAAACCGGTTTTATATCCCCATCATAATACTGTTCCAAAACAAGCCGGCCAAAATCATCATATTCCCGTGCCGCAACAGCATAGTTTTCTTTACAAAGAGTTAAATCATTATCCACGTCCAAATAGGTGACTCGTGTCATTTTTCCCCTTTCATATTGTGCCTTATAGGCGGCGTATCCAAGATCTGTCCGCACTATGGGTTTTCCCTCCAGATTCAAATATGACTCCAAAATAATATTTCCATATTCGTCGTACATCCTTTTAATCTGAGCACAGCCATAATCGCTTCTGATAATTCGTTGTCCATTTAATCCTATATACTCTCTATCTGTCAGTTCACCTCTTTCATTATAATAGTAATTTACACCTGCACAGTCATATTTAGTACTAATAATAGGCTGATTTTCTTGCCCATAATATCGCTCAGAAATACAATTCCCCTCATCATTATACCTTTTTTTAATGATGGCGTAACCACCGTCTGTACAAAGAGTTAACTCTCCATCAATATCAAAATACCTTGTTTCTACACAATTCCCATTCTCATAAATACTCTCAAAAGATGCATACCCTATATCCCGCCGAATCACTGCTTCTGTTTCACCATCTTCTATATTCAGATAGCACTGCCTGATCACATTTCCGGCAAAATCATATTCTGTCCGGACTTCTGCCACTCCCCGGTCGTTTCTTGCCGTTATATTGCCGTCAAGTCCCAAATACGAGATAACGCTCTCATTGCCCATTTCGTCATAATCATATTCCATTCCGGCACAGCGATATTTCGTACTGATAACAGGTTCGTCCTTCACACCAAAATATAGCTCTGAAACACACCGGGAAAATTCATCAAATTCTTTTTTGATAATAGCATAACCACTATCCTGACGGAATGTCAAATTTCCTTCCTGGTCATAATATCTTGTTTCTGCACGCTCCCCATTTCTGTATATATATTCAAAGGACGCATAACCACCCTCTTTCCGAACAGCAGGTTTTC
Organism: uncultured Lachnospiraceae bacterium; assembly: GCA_910586205.1. Classification (GTDB taxonomy): domain Bacteria; phylum Bacillota; class Clostridia; order Lachnospirales; family Lachnospiraceae; genus Brotaphodocola. The sequence goes on from CAJUGD010000005.1 coordinate 34,106, forward strand.
CATCCGCACCTATAAAAGAACACTTTTTGACATTTCCAAATGAATCATACACTTTTTTTTCCTGTGCATATCCACAATCAAATCGATTGATTCTATTATTATCTGTTCCCATGTATGTTTCTTCTGTAGTATTTCCCCATACATCATAAGAATATCGAATTTCCGCACAATAATTTTTTGTATTAATAACAGGCTGCTCATCTGTACCATAATAAGAAACGGAACTAAGCCGCCCTCTTGCATCATATTTCCTCTTTATCATGGCATAATAACCATCTTTACAAGCTTTCAGATTCTCCTCTGTATCATAATATCTTGTTTCTATACAGACATTTCCATCATAAAAAGACTCATATGACGCATACCCCAAATCCCTGCGCACTATAGGCTGATCTTCTGTGTCAAGATAAATTTCTTTTGATATATTTCCGCAAAAATCATATATTCTTTTAATCTGTGCACAACCATAATCTTTCCGAAACATTAAATTCCCCCTGCCATCCCTGTATTGAATAAGTGCTTCATTTCCTCTGGCGTCAAAGTGAATTTCAATTCCAGCACATCCAAATCTTTTGTTGATAACAGGCTTATTATCCACATCATAATATCTTTTCCAAACACACTGATTCAAAGGGTTATACTCTTTTCTAAGGATGGCATATCCCTCATCCCAACGCATAACCAACTTATTATTTTTATCTAAATATCTAGTCTCTATACAGTTTCCATCCTCGTAATAATTTTTATAAGAGGCATAACCTCCTGTTTTCCAAACAGCAGGTTCTCCATACTCGTCAAGAAAAAACTCCTCTGTCTTATTCCCCCATTTATCATAGATACTCCTTAGTTGTGCATATCCCAAATCCGGTCGTATCATCATTTTCCCATCCAATCCTATATATTGGATCTCCGTCCTATTCCCCCACTGATCATAAGAATAATCATATCCCGCACATTGATACTCTTTATTTATAACCAGTTCATTGTTGGTTCCATAATAGCGAAAGGCAATCGATTGATCCAGGTCATCGTATTCCCGTTTGACAATGGCATATCCCTTATCTTTGATTCGCACCAGTCTGCCCTTCTCGTCAAAATACCTGCTTTCCACACAATTTCCGTTTTCATATATATCTTGAAATGAACTATAACCAACAGACGGTCTTACAACAGGTTTATGCCCGACATCAAAATACCTTTCCCCTATTATATTTCCTGTTTCATCATATACCCTCTCTACCTGTGCACAGCCAAATCCGCCACGAATCATCAACTCCCCATTGGAACCTATATACCGGATATATTTCTTATTTCCTTTTTCGTCATATTCATACTCAAATCCCGCACAGCCATATTTAGTGCTGACAACAGGCTTCTTGTCTGAACCAAAGTAGTGTTCTGATAAACATTGACCAAATTTGTCGTATTCCTTTCTTATAACAGCATACCCCAAATCTTTGTGTTTTACCAACTTTCCCTTTTCATTGAAATAGCTGCTTTCTATTTGCTTTCCCTTTTCATATTTATTTTCAACTGACGCATATCCTTTTTCCTGCCGTATCATAAGATTACCGTTTTCATCTAAATAATCCTCTTTTATCAAATTCCCCCAATCATCATAAGACTGGTTAACCTGTGCACAGCCATAATCCGGCCGAATCATCAATTCATTTTCCACGCCTAAATACTGAATACTGATTTCGTTACCTCGCTCATCATACCTGGATCGAACTCCTGCATATTGATTTTTCTTGCCAACAACTTTCTTTGATTTTTCATCAAAATACTCGGTTAAATAACACCGTCCAAAATCATCATATTTTTTCTTAATTACCGCATAACCCGTATCTATTCGTTTTATCAGTTTATTATTCCTATCGAAATACTGGCTTTCTATCCAGGTTCCATTACTGTCATAAATGCTTCTATACGACGCATAACCAACATCCTTCCGCACCACAGGATTACCCTTAATATCAAAGTATTCCTCTCCAGTTAAATTTCCTTTATCATCATAATTTCTCACAACTTTTGCAATACCATAATCTCTGCGAAGCATCAGCTTTCCATCTTCGCCTATATAACGTATTTCTTTCTCATTTCCAAACTTGTCATAAGAATACTCAAATCCGGCACATTGATATTCCTTATGTATTACACGCTCACCGTCAGCTCCTTTGTATGACACAGAAAGACACTGCCCCCATTCGTCATGAGTTCTTTCTATAATGGCATAACCTGTATCATGCCTCTCTGTCAGGATCCCATTTGCATCAAAATACTGACGTTTAACCCAAACTCCATTTGTATATATTGATTCATAAGATGCATAACCTACATCTTTTCTTATAACGGGATTTCCGTCCTTATTAAGATAACTTTCCTTTAAAAGATTACCCTGATTATCATATTCTTTTTGGATCTGCGCAATCCCAAAATCTTTTCGAATCATCAAGTTGCCGTCTTGACCCAGATATTGAATACCTGTCTGGTTCCCGTTCTCATCATAGGAATACATCATTCCTGCACAATGATATTCCGTGCTAATGACTGGCTTTTCATCTACGCCAAAATATTTTTCGGATATGCACTTTCCCCGTCTGTCGTACTGATATCTTATCACCGCATACCCTTCGTCCTGCAGTACCAACTGTCCCTCCGTCCCATAATGATACAATGCCTGCAGCCGCCCTCTGTCATTATATTCAAACTGCCTTGCAGCACATCCGATGTCTTTGCGTAAAACAGGCTGACCATCCCCATCCAGATATTCCTCTTTAACTTTATTTCCGTTATCATAAATGTACTTTATCATCACAGCTCCTGTATTCTTATCTGGCATTGCTCTTAGCATCTGTTTCCAATATGCCTCGTAATACTCTTTTACTAACTTCCCAGATTCAAATTCCGTATAAACCACAGCGCACCCTGTATCAAGACGATTTACCGGTTTACCATCTTTACCTTTATACCGCTCACAGATCAGATTTCCATCGTCTCCATAATCATATAAAATCTCTGCAACCCCATAATCCATACGGCAAACCGGATTCCCTTTTTCATCAAAATATGATTCCTGAATCAAAAAACCACTTTCATTATAAGTCTGTTCCTTTTTTACATAACCCATTCCGGCAAGTGGTATCAAATTTCCCTGAGTATCCCAGTAGGTAGTGATTTTTATGTCACCTTCTGACTGAGTGCTCCACTGATAGCGAACAACAGCATACCCCAGTCTCCGGTTTATAATCTGATTTTTCTCTGTATCCATATAATAAACAGCTTTTAGCTGATCATCATTCTGATTGTCATACTCATATCTTACCATTGAGAAACCATCTTTGTTTAAGCATGGCTTACCCGCCAAATTAAAATACCATTCATCTGTTAAACGCAGCTTTTCATCATAACCAAACCTCTTTTCTGCATACCCCATCTCATTCTCCACCAACTTTTTTTCCTTATCAAAATAGCTAACAGATAAAATATTATATTTAGGCCCCATGATGTATTGGATAGAAGAATATTTGCGCATCCCATCTGAATTTTTTTCCTGATCAACATAATCAGAGGTTAAATTACTCTCCTGATCAAAAAAGATATCTGATTTTGTCAAAGTTTTCTCTCTTATTTCCATAATATCCTCAGAACCTTCTTTCCCATCCGCTGTTTTTTCCTGATTGCTTTCATTTAACTCAGAAGACCCTCTGTCCAAACCTTCTTGATAATCATAAATCCGATCTGCTGTTTTCTCTGCTGCCTCAAAGATTTCCTCCCCATTTTCCCATCTTTCTAATTCTTTTCCCTGCAATTTTTGAGCCTCTTTGAGCCTATCCTCCTGAATTTCTTCCTGACCAAGAGTAACTACTATCTTTGTTTGATTAAATTCCGTTTCCTTCTCAAATCCCACATAACTGCTCCGAAGCTTTTCATGTTCAGCAGCTACCCTGTCATAGTTTAAAAACTTTTCTCCCGTTAATTTAGCTCCGTCATAAAAGTATTGATAAATGCAAATTCCATTAACATCATTTGCCCTGTTTTCACTCCTGTCTAACTGCCTGCGTTCTATTAAATTACCCTGTGCATCATATTGAAACCGCTCACAAAACACCCCGTAAAATCCTTCTGTTTCTTTTGTTCCCTTCTCATCACTGAAATAACTGATACTTTGGAGATTATTTCTTTCATCATAGCGAAACGTCATCATCATAATCCCTAACTTATTACATACAGGCTCTCCATTGATATCAAGATAATACAATGCTGTCATTCTCTTATTTTGATCATAAACATACATTTCTCCATTAATTCCAAATAAATTACAGGCTCGCTTGCCGAATTTGCGAGTCTGAGGTAATCCATCTTCATTATAAACAATTTCAATCTGCCTGGACAGCATACCTTTTGACGTATTATGATCCTCCGGATCCCGCAATAAAGTAGAATTTAAAAGCTGCGGCATATCTTCTGACGAGTAAGATGTAATTTGAAACTTATCACTATCCTCTGTCCTCTCCAACTCTAAAAGAAGCCGATTGTCACTGCCATAATAAGACGCCTTTCTCAATTCTCGAAAGCCATTCTCTCTAGCTGTCATAAAATATGTTTGTCCAAGTTCCCTGTATTTATCCCTTTCTCCTTTTCTATACTCACAAACGATACGGGATGTTGGCTGAAAAATCCTCATTCCATACACTGTGGAATAATCCTTCATAACTTTCATTTGCCCATAGGACTCCTGAAAAGTCAGCTCTACTTTATGTTTAAAAGGATAATGTCTGATTTCCCAATATTCGGCACTATTTTTCCGTTCCTCTGTGGACATAGATTCTCCTATTCCCATAGGAACCCCATAAATTTCCGTAACATCCTTATAGTATTTTGTATCATGATAATTATAGACAGCAAGAACTGCTGTCAAAATTACCGCAGGAACAGCAAACCGGATTCTGGGATAAATTCTTTTAATCCAAGAAATCAATTTCTTTCCCTTTTCCCAAAATTTAAGAAAATACTTTTTCCATTTATCCCAATTAATAAGGCAAATCAGATCCCATGCAGCAAGGACCCCCATTATTCCAACCGCTCCTATAGAAAAATAGTAAATCCATTCCGTCTTCTGGTATTCAGCAAACGCCAAACTTATGCTGCAATAAGCTGCCAGCGTTACTATATTAGTAAGAAGCTGAGCAAAATCAGCCCAACTGTGATCACTTTTATTTTCTTCTATCTTTGACTTAATAATTGACAGCAATTTAACTGATTTTTTTAACCCCTGTAATAAATAATCAAACTTACTTTTTATCCTCTTTTTTATCTTCTTTTTTATCTCATGCATAGGTAGACCTCATTTCTCTCTAAACAATCAAACATGATAAATCTGTTTTATCTCTTTATTATCCTCTTTAGTTTTTATATATTCCTCTATTGCTAAAAAGGTCAGGATTTGTATTGCAGGTCTTAGTATCCACATTACATCTTTTAAAGCAACTGCCTTCTGCATCAACTTCCGAAAAATCACATTCTTTCAACGTCACATTCCGAAACTCTACCTGCTGCCATCTCGTCTTCTTAAAAGAACATCGATTTAAATAACAATGATCAAAAACTACATGATTCAGCTCTGATCCTTCAAAAGACAATTTTTTCAGCGTATTAAAAGAAAAGCAAATCTCCGACAACTGTGCATACTCAAAAAACCGAATCTCCAAAAGTCCCGGCGGCATATCAATCTGACAGAGTTTAGCGCCGGAAAACCGAATTCCATAGAGAGATACCGAATCAAAAACCACATCTGCAAAACATGCATTTTCCAGATTAGCTGCCCCGAAATCACACCGACAAAAAGTCACTTTCTTAAAGAAAGAATCTTTAAGATTACATTCATAAAAATCCACCCGGCTCAAGGCACAATCATGAAAACCAACCCCATTCAGAGCATGTCCCGTAAATCCCAAATGAGTCGGCATATACAGTTCAGAAAAATCCTCATTCAGAAAAATCTGTCTTACTGTCTGCGGCTTTGCAAATCCGCTATGTAAATAATTGCGGATCAAAAAAGTAAGTGTTTTCCCATACTCTCCAGGATCCAAAACCTCCCCTAAAATCCTTTCCTTTAGCACAAATTTAGTAAGAACAGACAAATTACAAAATAAAACATCATATTTTAATTCAGCGGCACCTGTGGGCAATGTACCTTCTATATAGATCCCATTCTCCATAAAGCTGTGAAATGCCTGCCTAACACATTGTCTGACTCTTTCTGCCAGTCCTTGATTAGACTTCGTAAAATATTCTAAATAATCCAGAACCTCATCCGAAATGTAGGTGTCCCCTAAAATCTCAAGGGTCTTATCTCCCTGCAGTTGACTGAAAATCCACTTTGCCGCGAAAAATTCTAAAATAGACTTGTGGACAAATTCCAGCATCCAGGTCCCTTCAATAATACTGTACTCAATATAAACAGAAGAAAAAAATGTTTCGTCAAAAAGCTCTTTGCACCACTCCTTCACCATATCAGAAGATACCGAAAGAATCCCCTCCCTGTCCATACAATACGCGATCTTCTGGGCAATCTGATAATGGCGTTCCAAGGTTTCTGCAGTCAATCCAGCTTTGTCTCTTTTCATTCCCTCAAATACCTTCTCATACAATTCACCCATACAGGTTACAGTCCATACATTAATATTACGGTTCGCAATCACATAAAGCATAATCGGAATCTGCCAGATTTCATGCAGTCCACTGTCAGCTCTAGGTTGGGTCAATGCATGAATTGTCTCGGGAAGAAGCCTCCCCCCTGCCTCCTGATACCGCTCCAGCCACTGTGTGATTTGCCCCTCATCAAACAACCTTAAATAGACCTTTACATAGTCTCTGATAGCCGTCTGAGACAACTCCAAATATCCAGGGCGTGTAGTCAAAATAATCTTATACCCATGATCCTCAAACCACTTCAAATCCGCCAAAAATACCGAACGCTTTACGCGATGGTGGATTTCATCATAACCATCCAAAATCAAAACTTTATCCATATCATCCGCTGTCAGTCCGCACTCTCTTAAAAGCTCCCTGCGAAATTCTATGATATCCCTGCCAGTTAAGTCCCGAAGGGATTTATAAATGTATTGGGATGTATGATATTTCTCTGACAATGCCGCTGCAAAACTGCTTTTCCCACTTCCCGCAGCACCCTCCACCACCAAAAGCCAAAAAGCCGGATCCCTTAAAAACGCATCTGTTATCTCCAATGCCTCTGTTTCTTCCCATCTTCCTGCCAGATGGCATTTAGGCCACAAAAATACCTGCTTCAATGTAGGGCCATTCTTTTCCTCCAAAAACAAACGTTTATTGAACTTTCTCTGAAACACAACTGCTGACGGACTTACAAAACCATCTTCCCGCCCCTCGCTTTTCTGTGCTTTCTGTACAGACAACATTTGCTCCATCTGATCTTCCAGTACAAAAAGATGCCTCTTTACCATATTTACCGCTGCCCGATCACTGTCATCTAACATTTCATAAAGGGATTCCTGATAACAGGACATAATGGTTTCAAAGAAATGGCAAATATCCTTCTGATCTTGAGAAGAAATCGTTCTCTTTCCCTCTCCTGCTCCACTGCCAGCATATTTGTCCAATAACTGCTGAAAGAATCCATCCTGAGATATTTGATTTTCCGGATGCTGAAGATACTGAAAAATACAGTCACACACATGGTAATATTTGCAGAAATTCTGAAATGCATCCGTTTCAATAACCGTTCCCTGGCTGCTCTTTTCTAAGTGAATACAAAGCTCTTTTATTTTATTCTCCAGCTTGACACGACGCGAAAACGTCTGAAGCCTGCTGCCCTGCTCCTGCAAAAAATTATCTAAGATCGTCTCACTTTGATTCTGAATGATTGTCTTAATGAATTCTATCACTAGCATATCCTTCTCCTGGTAAATTTGTAAATTTGACCTGATATATCCCCAAAAGCCTCTGTTTAGTCAGTTTAATCATATCATAGGATTGAAGGGTTGAACAGAGAATAACCTAATTTCAATAATTAACAGACAAATATCAGATTTTGTATTTACCTTTTCCCATCCATTGAGTATACTTATTTTATTAATGCATATTATAAGGATTTAAATACTGTAGAAAGGATCTGTCAGACATGGCCATAACCGATTATTTATCTTTGATTTCCATTTTAATTTCAATACTGGCTCTTGTGTATACATATAAGAGCAACACAAAACGCTTTGAACTAGCTGATCAATATAAAAAAGATTTGTTAAACTGGTATCAAGATACCATCCGGATTTTGTTAAATATCCGCGGCCGGGTAGCATCCGGGCGCTTTGATTGGAGTAAAAATGATCTACTATTTTCCTTATCTGCCCAAATTGAAATAGGAAGATTCTTTCTCCCTAATTATCAAACCTCCAAGGGAAAAGATGAGCCTCTTGCCTATCAAGGCAACAGACACCCTGCACTGGACTGTTTAGTTAATGTTTATACGGAATTGAAACATCCTAAACAAAAAGATACTAACGAATATATAAAAAGAATGCAGATGCGTTATACCTCTGTAATGTTTAAAATAATTGAACCTGTTCGTTGGAATGAACAAAGAGCCAAAACTATGAAAAAAGAAATCATAGTACCTACAGATGATTCTAAAAAAGAATTTCAAAAAGTGTATGGGAATAGGTGATGGGGAAGATAGTGGAAGGTGTTTATTGAATATTGCAGTCATAAAGCTATGAAATTCAAAAATGTATACGAAAGATGTTTGTAGATATGAATGAAATAAAAATATCAATAGAATGCTCTTGCTTTGTAGACATTTGGAGAAATGGAATTATATTGATAAAGGTGATTTAGTAAGAGAATTTTTAATAGCAGAGGGAAGACTGGTTACTCTTATAACTTGATCTCGCGGATATATAAAATTATTTACATGTCTTTCTATTTTGGAAAATAAAAATTTGTGTGACAATTGGGTAAACCAATATACTACAGTATTTCTATAGTTTAAAAGAGCTGACGAAGTGGATTTTGTAAAGGCTTATGAAAAGCTTACAGCAATAATATGAGAGCTTTATGAAAACATCTTTATCTAATTGAAAACAACCGACTGATATAATGGCTTTTATGGTAGATTGAATTATTGTATTTCCCAGCAGACAGAAACTGCTGCCTGCTGGGGTAAATGGAGTTAAAAATGCTTCTCCCAGAATCAGAAACGCAATAAATCCAAATTTATATAGAATAGAAATCTTTATACCACTCCACAAACCTTCTGAGTCCTGTCCTCAAGTCGGTTGACGGCCTAAAACCAAAGTCTCTTTCCAAATCACTCGTATCTGCATAAGTCACTGGAACGTCACCTGGCTGCATAGGAACAAGCTCCTTGTGAAGATCAAAATCAAAATTATCCGGCAAAATTCCTGCTTTGACTAATTCTTCTGAAAGGATACTAACAAAATCCAACAAATTCTCTGATTTTGAATTTCCAATATTATAAATTGCATATGGTGGAATTGGAAGACCATCCTCTCCTACTGCCCGCTCTGGAGCACCTGACAAAACTCGTCTTACTCCTTCTACAATATCATCAATATACGTAAAATCCCTTTGGCAATCCCCATAGTTAAAAATACGAATTTTTTCATCGGCCCGAAGCTTATCTGTAAACCCAAAATATGCCATATCCGGTCTGCCAGCCGGACCATATACCGTAAAGAATCGTAAACCTGTTGATGGAATATTATAGAGCTTAGAATAACTATGAGCCATCAGTTCATTAGATTTCTTAGTCGCAGCATACAGTGATACTGGATTATCAACCGAATCTGTCACACTGAACGGAACCTTTTTATTACCTCCATATACAGAAGAACTCGAAGCATAAACAAAATGCTCTACCCCTGTTCCATTATCATAAGAATGACGGCATGCCTCCAATAAATTATAGAATCCTATAATATTAGAACTAATATAATCATCCGGATTTGTAATGGAATACCTTACTCCAGCCTGAGCTGCTAGGTTGACTACAAGACTTGGGTTATATTGTCGGAACGTTTCGTTTACTAAAGCTTTATCCGCAATATCTCCATGTATGAACTTCCATGTATTTTGATTGTGGATTTCAACTTCTTTCTCAATCAGATTTAATCTGAAGTTTTTTAAGTTTACATCATAGTAATTGTTTAGATTATCGATGCCTATAATGTTAATGTTATCCGATGCCTCTAGGAGCTTTAGTACTAAATTTGCACCAATAAATCCTGCTGCACCTGTTATTAAGATTGTTTTATTATTTAATTCTATGTGTTGCATGATTTTTCCTCCATGATCAAAAAACAAACTGAATCTATATCTAAATCTCATTTTGAATAAACCTTTTTCAATTAATTCTTCTCTATGCTAAAATTAAAGAATTATATAGAATTAGGTAATATCACATTATCCCCTGCGACCGATTGAATAATACTCAATACCAGCTTTTTTCATTAGATCTGTCATATAAATATTTCTTCCATCATATACCAAAGGTGTTTGCATCCATTCCTTGTATTGTTGCGGTTTTACATTTCTAATTTCTGCCCATTCTGTAAAAATAAAACAGAGATTAGCATCTTGTAATGCCTCTTGTGCAGACGTTACATAACAAATACTGCCCTTTCCACTTTTTCCATCTGGGTAATGTTTACGAAAATTCTCTATTCCTACAGGATCATATGCATAAATATCAGCCCCAGCTTGTAATAATAGTGGAATATTATCTAAAGAAGGGGCCTCTCTCAAATCATCCGTTCCTGGTTTAAAAGTTAATCCTAATACCGCAACTTTTAAATGGTCAAAAGTAATCATTCGGTCAGATGCCTTCTGAAATAATTTTGTTTTCTGTTCCGAATTAACGGCTACAGCAGCCTCTACAGTTCGCAAATGATATCCATGTTTCTCTGCTAAATACTTTAAGGCTTTAGTATCTTTTGGAAAACATGATCCACCGTAACCAATACCTGCCTTCAAAAAACGACTGCCTATGCGGCAGTCATATGACATTCCTTTTGCAACATCTTCTACATCTGCTCCAACAAGTTCGCAAAGATTTGCAATATCATTCAAATATGAAATTTTCAATGCTAAAAAATCATTGGAGGCATATTTGATCATTTCTGCAGAACGACGACTGACTGAAACAATTGGCAAATTAAAATCTGAGTAAATCTCACGCAAACATTGCTCTGCCCATTCACTTTCTGTTCCTATAACAATACGTGCTGCATGAAGTGTATCGTGAACAGCCGTCCCTTGAGCTAAAAATTCAGGATTAGATGCCACTTCAACTTTTACATCATGAACAAGAAAATCTCGAATAAACTGTTCTACTTTATCATTGGTTCCTACTGGAACAGTAGACTTTACCACAATCAAACAATCATTTTCTATATTTTCTGCAATTTGTTTGGCCACAGTTGCAATATAAGAAAGATTTGCAGAACCATCTGGCTGTTCAGGTGTTCCAACACCTATAAAAATAGCTTCCGCATTTTTATATGCAGATCGATAATCTGTAGTATAATGAAGACGCCCTGCATCGTAATTTTTGCGCATCATTTCCTCTAATCCCGCCTCATAAATAGGAGAAACACCACTTTCCATAAGTTTAACCTTTTTTTCATCAATATCTACACATATTACCTGATGGCCCATATCTGCAAAACAAACACCAGCTACCAAACCAACATAGCCGGTTCCCGCTACTGCAATTTTATAATTTTTCATTTATGACAATCCTTTCATTAGCATTATGAATTCCAAAATCAACTCCCGTAAGCTATAGAACATCAATTCATAAATCATTCATAAATATTCAAAACAACTGTATATGGTTTTGTGTTGTATACATTTGCTTGTTGATTTTTTAAGCTAATATTTACATTCACTTAAGTATGAATAATCGTCCGGCTTCTTTTTATTTAAAATTTAACCTAACACTCTATATTTTCCCATATATGCATAAAAATCTCGTATTTTCCTCCATTTACCTACAAGGTAAATGGAACGAACTTTTGGTAAATCATTAGTCTGTTTAATTTCTTACCTAAATTTTATTTGATTTCTATTTCGGTATATTACTAAACTACAAATAAAAATAATCAAAAAAATAATTAGATATCTTAACATATAAAACTTATACAATAAAATCCCTGATAAGCATATTATTGTTGTCACAAAAGACAACAACATTATATGAAAATTATTATAAATTGAATTTTTAATTCCATTCATACGGTTTTCAAAATTAACAGCAATTAAATATTGGATAAACGCTAATACACCATAAGATACCAATGTCGTATATGCTGCTGCCTGATAACCAAATAATGGAATGAAAATAACATTAAGTATAATATTTAAAACTGCTGTTATCGACGTGGTTACCATTAAATATCCTGTTTTTTTATAATAAATAAATATAGGTGTATATATTCCAAAAACTGCCATATAAAATATTCCGCATGCAATAGGCGGCATAATATTTACACTTTCGTAGTATTCTTCCGTTGCCAAAATCCAAACAATTTCCGGAGCAAAAAAAGTAAGAATAATTGCCACGCCAGCATAAAATATAAGCAATATATCTGTAATTTTCCTTATCTTGTCTTTTTGGCTATCAAAATTTTGATATAAAAATGGTATATATGCAGCAATCATTGCATTCCATACAATATCTGAAAGAGAACTTACATTGTATAATAAACTATAAATTCCAACAGCAGAGTTATCCACCATTTTTGAAATCATAATACGGTCAGAGAACATTAATATTTGATTTGAAAATGAATATCCCACTAATGGTAAACTTAGCTGCAGTGAAAAGATCCAATATTTTTTTGAAAATAATGTTCTCCCTTTTAACATCATACTTATATATAATATAAATGACGCTCCATAAGATATTAATGCAGAGGATATTAATTTACCCTCAACAATATTAACTGGATTATTTTTCTTCATGTAAGTTACTACATATATGGATAATATGCAGGATATAAGGGCTACTCCAAAAGAAAACAAACTAGACTGCATGTACTTATATTCGTAACGTTTTCTATACATCCATATTGCTGTAGCTGGCGATACCATCAAACCAAATAACATAAATAAAATTAACCCATTAGATAATCCCAAAATATGTTGAAAAAAATCAGGTGCTGCTCTATATATAAGCAGCAAAACTGCTGACATTATTGTTGGAATTAATAATATTGAAGATGTATATTCATCTCGCTCTGTTTCAAATTCTTTCATTGCCAGACCTAATCCACCTGAAGTAATTGCCAGACTCGTAATAATACTAAGATTAGATGACCATGTATTATATAAATTAACAGTGCCCATTTGCTCTGTAGTTAAAAGACGTGTAAATATGGGAATTGTAATAATTGCTAATCCCCTTGTTAAAACAGAAGCTATAACATATGCCGATGCTGATTTTATTCCAATTGGGATTTTTTTTGTTATATCTCGTATATTAACCAAAATATCTCCTAACATTTTTCTATTTTCTTTAACATAGTATTTACTACGGTACAAGCACTAAAATCATCTACTGGTTCGTATCTAATGCCAGAATCTAAATCATTAATTATTTTTTTAATTGTATTTTCTATTGCGTTAATTTTATTACTAGAAAAATATATATTTTTGTACTTTTCAAATTTTTTTCTTGTAAAAGCAATACCTTTATCAGTACCATCTAATATAAATAAAATAGGCTTTTCCATTCCGCAATAATTGTATATTTTACCAGGCAAAATATCACTGAAATTATTTCCAATAATAACTAAACAATGCATTTCTTTTTCAAGCTTTACACATTCGTGAAAAGGAATAGAACCATGTATAACCTGTATGTTTCCTACAGAATCCAATTTAAAATCAGATGTACCTACGATCATTGATTTCAAATTAAGCTTACATATAGTTTTATAAAAGGGCATAATGTTACGGACATCTGAAAAATAAGCACCAAAATAACCTATAGTAAATTCTTTTTTATCATTTAATTGTTTGTAAGATGGATTTCTATCTGCTGGTAAATCTATATAATCTATTTTGTCTATAAATGAACTATATTTATTAGAAAAATACTCTTTAAGAAATTCACTTGAAAAAAATACAACGTCAGCAGCCTTAATAAATTTTCTTTCATAATAATCGATTAACTTGGTCTCTTTTGCTACTCTTGGTTTCTGATACCATGGTTCTTGCCAGATCTGAACCCATTTTCCAAATTCTATTTTATGTCTTTTTATAAGATTATAAGCAACTTGATGACATGCTGGCGAATGGGAAATAGATATTACAAGATAAAATTTAGCATTTGTTGAAAATTTTGAAGCTTTTTTAATCCATATATGTTTGCCCCTATAAACAGGATGGAAAATGTTTATTCTCATCTCTCGCATAAATCGAAAAGTTTTATTATATTTTCGTATAACATGAATATCTTCTTTTTGTTCAGTGATATTTTGCCTTTGCTTTTCTTCTATAAACTTCTCTTTATATTTTTTTAATATTCTACGCAAATTTGAATAATCTGGATAAGCAAAAATCCTGATATTTTTACCAAAATTTTTATTAACACATAATTCACGATTTTTGTTATATGAAGAATCTGTTATTATTGTTAAATGATAATCTTTCGCAAGTTCAAGAATTACACGTTCATTAAAAACATTTTGAAAAACAGTATTTCCATTTATATCGCCACAAATCATCAAAATTTCCATAGAGAAATTATCTCGCATAATATCACTCCTTATATTCAGTTATTCATCCAGTGGAAGGACATTTTCAAAATATGTGTCCGGATATAGGGGATCAAATTGTTCATTTGCCCAAATTACCATAATAAGGTCCTCATCTGCACTAAGATTTATAATATTATGCGTATAACCCGGAAGCATTCTCACTGCTTTCATTGATTCTCCTGAAACTTCATATTCAATTATCGGATAGCGATTCCCTTTATCGTCTAGACCTATTTTTCTCTCCTGTACAAGCCCGTGTCCGGAAACTACAATAAAAATTTCCCACTTACTATTATGCCAATGTTGTCCCCGAATTTGTCCAGGACTAACAATATTAACAGATATCTGCCCATAATTTTTTGTTTTGATTAACTCTGCAAAGATTCCTCTATTATCCTTATTCATTTTTACTGGATAAATAATATCATGTTTAGGCAAATAAGAAAGAAATGTGGAATACAACTTCTTTTCGAAAGAACCCTGTTTAAATTCCGGTAATATATTTGTTGATAAACCCAATTTAAAATCATTCAATAAATCCACAATTTCTCCCAGTGTTCTTTTATAGGTTATTGGTATAAAACAATATTTACCATCCTCGCTTTTTATTGGAACGATCCCATCATATTCGCACCGATGCTCTCGACCTTCTAAAGCATCAAGCATTTCGTTTATAAGATCATCAATATATGCCAATTCCAAATTCACATTTTTATTGTCAACTTTATAATCCAGTCCATTTACCATTGCATTACAAAAGGTTGCCACAACCGAATTGTAATTGGGCTTGCACCATTTACCAAAAAGATTGGGGAATCTGTATATTAAAACCTTCGCCCCGGTTTCTTCTGCATATTGCAAAAACAACTTTTCTCCCGCCAGCTTACTTGTTCCATACTCTGATTGCTCATATCTGCCTATAAGGCTTGCCTGAATTGAGGAACTTAACATAACTGGACAAGTATTACGATGCTTTTTCAAAAGATTTAATAGCTTTGATGTAAATCCAAAATTACCCTGCATAAATTCAGAAGGATTTTCTGATCTGTTGATCCCTGCTAAATGAAATACAAAATCTGCATTTTTACAACATTCATCTAAAAATATTGAGCTGCTGTCTCTATCATAAGAGTAAATATCTGTTATAAATAATCCAGTCCTTGACTTATTTTTTCCTTCTTTTATATTGTTGAGATTCTCCAGAAGATTTTTTCCTATAAATCCACGGGATCCTGTTACTAAAATTTTCAAACTTATTTAATTCCTTTCATCTTATCAAGCATATTTTTTGAAATGTTTATTCTGGTACTGTTATATTTTCAGTTGTTCCTGTACATATTCTGTAGTTGAAATTTTTTCAATAATTTCTGGAACATCAAGTCTCCTAGTATTATGACTTGTATATGCCTCATCTGATTCCGTAAGAACTTGTCCTTTTACAAAATACTTATCATAATTCAAACCTCTTGTGTCGGCCAAAACCCGATAATATCGCCCCATATCTTCGCTGCGTAAACACTCTTCTTTAGTCATAAGCGTTTCATATAATTTTTCTCCATGACGTGTGCCAATTACATGAGTTCCTGTATTTCCAAATAATTTGCTGTACTGCCTTAGCTAAGTCGCCAATTGTACTGGCATCTGCCTTTTGTATAAATAAATCTCCTGGTTCAGCATGTTCAAATGCAAATCGAACTAATTCCACCGCCTCATCCAAATTCATCAAAAAACGTGTCATTTCTGGATTTGTAATTGTAATGGGTTTACCAGACTTTATCTGGTTAATAAACAGAGGAATCACAGAACCACGACTGCACATCACATTTCCATATCTGGTACAGCAAATAGTAGTAGTGCCTTTCTCAGCAGCCACTCTGGCATTTGCATAAATCACTCGTTCCATCATTGCTTTGCTGATTCCCATAGCATTAATAGGATATGCTGCCTTATCCGTACTCAAACACACGATTTTCTTTACTCCAGCATCAATCGCTGCATGTAAAACGTTATTTGTACCTTCTATATTAGTCTTTACAGCCTCCATTGGAAAAAATTCACACGAAGGCACTTGTTTTAATGCTGCTGCATGAAATATAAAGTCCACATCTGACATTGCATCTCTAACAGATTGCAAATTACGAACATCTCCAATATAAAATTTCACTTTGCAAGCCGCCTGAGGATATTGGACTTGAAGATCATGGCGCATATCATCTTGTTTTTTTTCATCCCTGCTAAAAATCCGGATCTCCCTGATTTCTGAATTTAAAAAATGTTTTAATACTGTGTGTCCAAAGGAACCCGTGCCTCCGGTAATTAATAACGTTGCATTATTAAATTGTGATAATTGATTATTAACTTTGCTATTTTTTGAATCCATATATTATTTTGTCCTCCGATAATAGTTTACTTTTAAGATTTCTGGCTTTTTAATGAATTCCATAATATTTATAATTTTAGTTTATTTCCAAAAAACAAGTCGTAAGATTTTGGCTCAAATGTATCTAATCCCGAACCGTGGTGTAACGTTATTTCTCCATAATACAATTTCCCATCAACGTCATAAAAATCAACTCGAACATATTTAAAATTCTTCGCAATGATTTCTCCAATTTTAACCATTTGATGAAATGTCTTTGGGCAATCTATATCCTTTCCAACCAATCCACGATGTGAATCCTTACTAACCCATTCTATATTTAAACGTTTCCATTCAGGGGAATAAATACTTCTATAATTTTCTCCTTCCCTATCTATTGAACAATAAATAAATTGCAATTCACCATTAATAAAATGCAATTTAAAGTCATTTGGAATATGACCGTCTCTATTTAATAATAGTTTTTCAATAATTATACAAGGTTTAATACTTTTATATTGCCATTCTTGAGAAGAATAATAGTAATTTCCTATCATCCATTTTCTACACTTTTTCTGTAATTCCCTTATATTAACTTTGTTCCTGTCTCTGATAATTTCGTAATATCCACATCCTGTATTAGACTTAACAATACACGGAACTGTTGGCAAATTATCATATGTGATTTCTCTCCAATTTGTAGTTTTAAACAAAAGAGGGATTAATGAATCTTCCCCAAATTGCTTCCAATACTTTCTCACAGCTAATTTATCTGCACAAGTTGAATAAAATGTTTTACGATCATTTAGCTTTAACCATTGGATCTTTTCATTTAAAGTTTTAGGATTATCTAAATCTATTTCATATCCAAAAACAGCTTTAAATTTCCTTTTTATCTCATACTCATCCCATTGTTCTCTTAATATACAACGAGGAATATAAAATCTAAAAAAATAATATAGACGTAAAAGCAAAAGATTATTGCCCGATATCTTTTTCAGTTGCTTTTTTATTTCCATACTATTTCCTCCATTTCATTTTCAACCCAATATTGATGGCTATTTCGAGAAATTACTATCTTTCTTTTGCATAAATTAAGAACTGGCAAATCAGACTTACTATCTGAAATGCCTGTCTCAAAAATGCCCTGTATTTTCCTATGTTTTACGTATTCCTTTACTAATTCTACTTTATTCCATCCCATACAGTCAGAAATTAGCCGTCCTGTGCTAATTCCATTTTTAAACTCTATTTGAGATGTCAAAATATCTTTAATTCCAAACTCATCAGCAAATTGTTTAATGTATAAATCCGAACCACCACTCACAAGGATAATACGGTAATTTTCTTTTTGTAAATCTTTTATAAGCTCTATTGTTGGAATGATAAAATTTGATTTAAGTTTTTTATCATAAAAATCTTTTCCGTATCTCTCTAACAAACTATATTCCATTCCCTTTGTTTGATAAGTCAATAATTGTTTATAAGAAAACCAATTTATTCCTGTCTTTCTTGATATTTTTTCCAATATCTCATACATCTTTATAAATTTCTTGTTACCTATAATTTTAAAATGACGGGGCAATTCATTTATTAATACAAATTTCAGAAAGCTATCATATGTCTGAAAGCTTACTATTGTTTCGCAAAAATCAACTAAAGCAATACGCTCCATTATAAATCTCCTCAATGAAAGATATAATTACCTTTTGAACATATTCCATTTGTTCACATGTTCCTATTGTTATCCGAATACAATGCCTTTTAAGAAAATCTGTTTGTGACACATCTCGCACAAATATATTATAACCGATCAAATAATCTATGAGTTTTTGCTTATATGCTATAGTATTTAATTGCACTAAAACAAAGTTCCCGTCTCCATGTACACAATTTAAAATGCTTCCATAAGGTTCCAAATCTTTTATAAATTGATTCTTTGCTTTGCGAACTTCTTTTACATATCGTTCCATATATGGAACATCACTTAACGCACCTATTGCTGCCTGCTGTGCAAAAGTTGTAATGTTTTTAGGGTTACGAATACTTGAAATATATTCAATATTACTTTTTGATGCTATCAAATATCCAAAGCGAAAATTAGCCAAAGCAAATGCCTTGGACATTGTTCTTGAAATTAGCAGATTCTCATATTGAAGAACTAAATCCTTAACAGAAACACCGGAAAATTCCGCATAAGCTTCATCGATTAAAAACAGATTCTGTGAATAAGTTTCCAATAGCTCTTTAATAAAATCAACCTCATGTAAAGTACCTGTTGGATTATTGGGATTACATATATAAATAAGCGATGGTTCTATTTCATCAATCTTTTTCATAAAACTATCTTTATCAAATTGAAAATCTTCGCTTATATTAAAATAATAAATATCTGCACCGCAAACTTCCGCAGTTAATCGAAAGTTATCATATGTTGGTCCTAAAAGCAAAACCGGATCCCCCACAGTTATATATAATTTAGCTATATACTCATGCAAACTATCAGAACTTGCAAAATATTGGATGTTATCTTTGGGAAGCCCCACATATTCAGATAATAGCTTCATTAATTTCTCATTATACGTTGACGGATATAACTGATAAAAGGATGGTTCATTCACTAAATTTTGAATTTGTTCTCTAACCTTTGGCGAAGGAGGTATCGTTGCTTCGTTCCAATCTAGTTTTAAAATCTTTTCCCGTTGAAATTTATCTACAGTCCATATCTTATGAGAAGCTAATTTATACGGTGTAAAATTACGTAAATACTTATTTACATATTTCATTTTTAAATCCCCCATATAATTCAAATAAAGTAAATATAAATCAACTTATCCAGCAAAAATAGTTAAACACTATAATTTAGGTTTGTTTTCATCAACTCTATTTGCTTTTAAAAATTTTTTATATACTATATAATAAACAATTCATCGTATAATCATACTTTTAACAGCATTAAAATATTATATTTTTATAATTTTCAAAAAAATTAAGTATATAAACATCTCTTAACTGCCCAGCTCCAAAATAAGCAATAATAAAAAACAAAAACAGAATACTACTTGCAAATTTAGGAAATTTCATTTTTGTATTCTTCCAACTAATTCCCATTAAAAAAGGATACGAAAATAGGAAATAAAAGTTTATCCTCCCAAAAGCAGTTTTTCCAGTGAAAAATAGATCAAAAATTATAGCATTGAAAAACATATAAATACATATTTGATAAAAACTATTATTCTGTTGATTAATATATTTTCTAATTAAAATCACGTATAAAAAACAAAACAAATAAAATAAAGACAAAATTGAAGGCGAAAAATTTGTAATATTTACATAATTACTGTATTTACCACCCAAATAAGAGGCAAGTATGGATATAAATGGATCTAATATCAGAAAAAATGATAAAGTTAAAGTCATTAATATCAATATATTATATTTTGCTTTTTTAATAAACTTTTGAAAACAAATTGGCACTAAAAGAATATAAGCAGCTAATGAACTCCTATGAAAAAAACTTGCAAAAACAATTAATAGTATAAAACGTGGTATATCTTTGTTCAAATAACTAAGTGCATAAATAAAGATAGATACAGCCATTTGTATTCTTACCAATCCTGCACCCGAAAATCTAAAAAAAAGCACAAAAAAATAATACATCACAATAAAAGAAGGTTGTACTATTTCTTGAAGCCCTATTATCCCTTTATATAAAAAAACAAAACTAATTCCTATAAATATAATTTGAGCTATTTTGTATTCATCTGTAAATATAGAGATAACATAATTCAGAAAAAGAAATCCTTTTTCATTTTGATTTTTAAATATATTAAAGAAATTACCGTTTATAGAATGAAATATTCGAGCATATTGCAAATCATCTGTAAATATAGGTTCTCTCAATCCACAAATAAAAAACATCGCTATGAGCGGAATCGCAATAAAGTATTTTTTTTCACTAAAAATCATTGCAGTGATTCCAATGATAAAAATAATTATAAATAATATTACAGTTACTGCATTATCAAGGGCCAAATAACATTCAAAACATACTAATACAAATGTTAATAATATACCTAAATAAAAAAATAAATCATTCTTTTTAACTCTAACCATGACTGTAGTTATTCTCTCTTTATATATTTTAGTTTGTTACCCACACAAAAATTTTAACCATTGCTGTACTATAACATCCTGACTATGGGTTTGCCCTATTTTCATTGCGTTTTTTCCTAATTTCAGACATTCTCCAGGTTCTTCTATTAATCTATTAATTTCCATTGCCATTTTATCAGAATCACCAACAGGTACCAAAATCCCATTTTTTCCATTTTGAATAAGTTCCGCAGGACCTCCGCATGGACAATCCGTCGAAATAACGGGAAATCCCATAGACATTGCTTCCATCAAAGAATTAGGCATTCCTTCAAAATCTGAACTCAAAACATAAATTGCAGAGTCTTTAATCTGATCGTGCACATCTAAAGTAAAACCCTCAAATTTAACAATATCCTTTATTCCAATCTTAGAAACAAGCCTTTCCAAGTTATTTCGGCTTCTACCTTCTCCAAAAATTCGTAAAGTAAATTCAGAATGCCTATCGTGAACTTTCTTAATTGCATGTAATAGCATTTCATAATTTTTTTGAGGCATTAACCTTCCAACTGCCACAATTTCTTTCCTATTTATATCTGTTTTTATTGGTAAATCAGATCTGATAGGATTATGAATCACACATCCACGTTTCTGTATACTTTTAGAATAAAATTTTTTTGCTTCCTGTGTTTGGAATACATATGCATCTGCATTACGATAGACCAAAAATCTTAACAGTTTACTTTTTTTCGAAAGATGATCATGTAATGGTGAATTTCGTTCAGATATCACCATCTTTGTTTTTAAACCAAAATTTGACATACAAACACAAAAATTCGCATAAATTCCCATTCCCACAGCAATATCTATTCTATTTTCATGCAAAGCTTTTCTTAATGATTTGATATCTTTTAAAAGATTTTCCTGTAATATACAATAGCGTTTTATTTTTGAATCTATTTTATATTCTTTTTCTTTTTTATGACCAGTAAAAAGAAATATTTCCATATCGTCTAACTTACATAACCCATTTGCTAAATTTACAGTTGCACGTTCCGCGCCTCCTCCATTAATACTTGTATTGATAAATGCTATCTTCACATTCTTACCTCACTTTTTCCCTGTATAACTACCATTATAAAAGTCCAAATAAAACTCCTCTCTAACTTTCTGGATTTCTTTTCCTCGATATTTTTTAGCCACTTCATAATTTTGTTCTGCTAGTTGCATCATATTCCCATTTTGTAATGATTCTAAGATTTTAATAATTTCATTAATATTCTTAGATGAGTTACTAAACAAATATTGTTCTGGTAATAGTTCTGGAATTCCTCCTGTTTTTGCACCAAATGCAGGAATCCCTCGTGACATTGCCTCAATAAGTGCTCTTGGCATTCCCTCTTGTCTACTTGGCTGTACATAGATATCAATGGAATCCAACCACTCAAATATCTTTTCATGTGGTAATCCACCTATAAATTTCACTTGTTCTTCCACATTATTCTTCTTGGCAATAGATTTAAGAAAAGACGAGTCCCCATTTCCTACTAATTGATATTCAAAATCCTCTTTCCCTTGACGTTTTAGTTTTCCTAATGATTCAATTATATATTGTTGACCTTTATATTTTACATTTATTGCTGCTATCGTACCTAGTATTTTTTTCTTTCCACAATGTTCTATTTTCTCTCGTCTACGATTTAATATATTTTCATTAAAATCACTTATTACAACATCTGAACATCCAATAGCTTTCCCTTTTGTTGGATACCGATATTGCAAAAACTGATTTGTCACATATAGCACCATTGGAGCATCTTTTAATTCTTTTCTATTTCTAAAAAAAATATAAGGGGCCAATATTTTTCCTGCAAATCCATGATTCCACAAAGCATCCCATGGACATGCTACCATTTCAATCATATATGGTTTTCCTATTTTTCTGTTTAATCTTAAAGCTTGCAATCCTAGAAAACTCGGTAAACGAATTATCATTTTATCACACATAAGAATTTCTTGTTTTAAATTATTATAATATAATCCTTTGTCACCCTTTATTAATATTTTTTTGTTTGTAATTTTTGACCATTTATTTTCTGATTTTCCTTCCTCAAAGATTCTCGCAATTACAGTAACTTGAGACGCATTTTTTGAATACCTTTCTAAAACTTCATTATTTAAACCTCCCGTAGAATATAACACATTTTCTACTTTGCGAAACTTATGGTCATGAACAAACAATAATTTCATATCATTTACCTCATTTTTATAATATGGGCAGGATTTCCACCAAAAACAGAATTTTCTTTGACGTTTTTAGTTACAACAGCACCTGCTCCTATTATGCTACCTTCACCAATTATAATTCCACCTAATATATTAGCCTTTGCCCCAATCCAAACATTACTTTCTATACGAATTGGACATAATTCTATTCCCTGATCTTTTATTGGAAGCCCTAACTCTGCAAACTTATGATTAAATGATATAAGAGATGTTCCATGTGCAATAGAAACATCATTTCCTATTGTTATACCTCCAATGGAATCAATATATGACATCGAATGAATGCTTACATTATTTCCTATACTCAAATTTTCTAAATTAAATAAATAAACATCCGGCTGAATAGAAACATTATCTCCAACAGAATTAGCTAAATTTTTTAATAATGCATAACGTATAACAAGGCCCAAATATCCTGATGTCCTCCGATGCAATACTAGTAAATACTTTTGAATTCTTTTTGGAAATAAACCATAAAATTTAGTAACAATCTTTATATATAACCGAAAATCATTAAATTTATCTCTTCCTCTTTTCATATCTATCCCTAATTAAAATATAGTTGTTTATTTCCTATTTTCAAAATTTTGTAAGCGTTTATTTTTTGTATATTAAAATTTATTCTAACTATTTTTCAATTTAACATACTTCCTGCTCATAGCTTTTCTGCTACACATTTTACATGCCTTTTCAGCTATGTAAATTTCTTCCATATAATTATCAACCACAATCTGTCTATTAAAGTTTCTTTCAACAAATTTCCGTCCTTCTAGTCCCATAGCCGTTTTTTCCTTTTTTGAAAGTTTAATATACCTCTCAATAGCCAGAACTAATTCCTTAACATTTTTTTCTGGAACCATGTACCCATTTACCTTATCTATTATAACCTCACGGCATCCGCTCCTCTCAGTCGTAATAATTGCCCTGCCACTACTGCAGCTTTCCAACAGTATATTGCTCAATCCCTCTGGATAATAAGTTGGATGTACAACACAATGGATACTACTTATAAAATTACTCACATCATGTATCATCCCATGGTACTTTACAATACCAGTCTTGTTCATTTCTTCTAATCTTCCATGGTATTCTGTCTCACAATATCCACAAACATGAAATTCTGTAGCTGGATATTTTTTCTTTACAAGCTCTGCCGCCGAAAGATATTGCTCAATTCCTTTCTCTTTCATAATACGAGAGATAAAAGCAAATTTGACTGGGGATCCTGTTTTTCCATCTCCGCATTCTGGCAAAGGACTGACAGGATAGCGGTCTAAGTTTACACCGGACCCAGGTAATAATTTATATTTATCTAATGCTATCCTATTTCGTCGGAAAAATTCTCGGTTTTCCTTATTTTGAAAAAATACCCTCTGAACCTTTGTAAATGCTATTTTATATAGCAAAACGGTAATCTTCTGTTTCCAAGTATCATTTTCTACTGCTGTACCTAATCCTGTTATATTAGCAATGAAAGGCACTCCTACCCATTTTGCTACCATTGCCCCATAAATATTTGGCTTAATTGTATATCCCAATACAGCAATCGGTCTAATCGAAAAACATAATTTTTTATATTCCATTAAAATAAAAAAATCCTTTACAGGATTCATTCCATGACGATCTATAGTTATTTCATGATAAACTGCTCCAAGAGCAATCAACTCATCAATTCTTTCACCATATGGAGAAGATATATGCACCTCATATCCATCTGCTAGTAAACGTTCTACCAACTCCAATCGAAAATTATATATAACTACATCATGATTTACTAGGATAAGTATTGCTGAATGCCCTAATTTTTTCAATTCACTAAATTCTCCTTTCTCACCCGTAGCTTCTAAGAACTAGCAAAAAATCGTTAAGTCTACAATATAAGTATTTTTATCATATACATTTAATATGTCTCTGATCGTTTATAATAGTTTTATATCCTCCCTATAATTCTTTTCTTATCATTTTTACTTAACTAAATTTTCATGTTCGTTTTCTTCTTGGTCTTAGATTCACTAGTAATTGCTTCAACTTCTTCTACATCAAAGCCTTCTGTACTTTCTTTTAAAAAAAGGATTTTCACTGTTTTAAAAATAATTTCTATATCCAATAATAACGAATAATTTTGTATATACATTAAATCCAATTTCAACTTATCATAAGCTGTAGTATTATATTTCCCATACACCTGTGCATATCCAGTTAATCCACCCTTTACCTTCATCCGATATACAAATTCTGGAATCTGCTTTGTATACAGTTCTACATGCTCCACCCTCTCTGGCCTAGGTCCTACTATACTCATATCACCTTTTAAAATATTAAATATTTGTGGAAGTTCATCAATTCTTGTTGCACGAATAATCTTTCCAACTGGTGTAATTCTGGGATCTTGATTTGCTGCTGGAATTGAACCTCCTCCCTTTTCAGCATCCACAATCATACTGCGAAACTTACATATCCTAAACACCCTTCCATTTATAGTGCATCTCTCCTGAAAATAAAAGGCAGGTCCTCTATCATACATTTTGATAGCTATAGCTGTGACTGCAAAAATTGGAGATAATAAAATAAGCGCTGTCAAAGACAACGCAATATCCACTACTCGTTTTACAACTCTCTGGTCAAAAGAAAGCCCATTATTCCTAGAGAGCAAAAGAGGTGTATCAAATAAATGCAAGCTCTCTGAGCTCCTTATTATTACATCTGAAATCTTTGGAGTAGAGTAAGTTCGAATTGCCTTTTCATAACAATATTTCAAAATCATATTACGCATATGAGAAGGAATATCACAAATCACAACTCCTTGATACTTATTAATCCTTTCTTTTATCAATTTTATTCCGGCGGAAATATGCATTGTTTCACCAATAACGAACCGATCATTTCTTGTATGAATCTTACTCATCAAACCAGCTACCGGATGCTCCCCATAAATTAACAGTACGCTGCGCGAAGGATATAAAAAACGGTACAATCTAGTAGATAAAAAACTCCAAACACTTATAACTAAAAATTCTATAATTGTCATAACCAAAAGTGGAAAAATACTTTGAAATGATTTAGTTAGTAATGTTATTTGCAAATAAGCCATAGCATTAGCACCAAAGGTTGCAAGAAATTGCGAATATATCATATTCCCCGTGCGCAAATATCCAACCCTAAAACCACCATAAAGAATATTAAATAAAACAAGAAAAATACCATACACTGTTACCATAAGCCAATGTCCAGTTCGATTATATGGTGATTCCATCCTTTGATTATAAAAATTCAGCCATATATACCAAAAAGCAACCATCTCCAAAGAAAGTACAATTAGACTAAATATAAATTTAACTATCCGTTTATATTGCTCATAATTTTTCATTAGAAAATATCTCCTCAAAATGAACTATTAACTGTTCATTCCACATCGATCCCTTCCAACCGTATTCCCAGTCGGACTCTCCTCATTTTGCCACAAAATGGTATTTCAATAATAACACTGCGTTTTCTCAATCTTTGTTTCACAATCTTCCTCATATATCTACCTAAAATTCCTTCTGCCTTTACAATATGTCCATCTTCATCTACTTGTACAAGTGAAGGGCAAATCAAATATGGTATTTTTTTCGCTGTTCCTGCTTTTTTTCTACTTTCTTCCAACATATCACAAAGAAAAATTTCTTCCTCTTTATGAATACTCCAAAAACACCCTTCCGCCCCCAAAAGCTTAGACATCCTCGGCACCCGCTTCAGTTCAAGAAAAAATTCTTCTGGTGTCTCTGTTTCAACAAATACATAAGAAGGAAAGAGAGGTTCAATATGAAATTCCGGTGCTCCATGGATTCTGTAGGCACATTCCTGATAGATCACAAAACAACGTTGATACTTTTTTCTTTCATAGGACATAACCTGTTGAATCGCATCTACCAGCGCCTGCTCCTTTCCAGTAATTGTCTGAATCACATACCACATAATCTTTCTCCTTCCCCTGTACTCCTTGTCCATAAAATTAAATTTGTCAATGAGATAAAATGAAAAGGTGCCAATGTATCCAAACAATACAAAACAAAAGTCTTCTATCATTCATAATTACATAATTAAAAGCAAGAAATAACCATAAATCAAAACCACATCCTCTAAAAATGGACATGCTTCGCCGCTCCGCGATTTTTCTCATTATCCCGGATAACCTGCTGCAGAACCTGTCCGCTTCCTTTGTATATTCCATTTTCGTCCTGTCCACGGCGACAACCGCAGGCACTCTACAAAATGTGCTTTTCCATTCTTTCGTCAAAGTCGAGCTTTAAAAGTGATCTAAAATAATCTTTTTATACTTTAACGATTTCTATCAGTTCCCCATCTTCCTCACGCCACAATATCCCGATCCTGTTCTAACCGAATCCCAAACTGGACTGTCTGGCTGTGATTAAAAAGGGGTACTGCCACCACAGCAAAACGTTTGTGCAGATCCAGCCTTACAATCTGATTCACATATCGTTCCAATGCACCGCAAGCTCCTAATATAGTTCTATTCTCTCCAAGGGTGATATCTGTGACTCCCATATCAGACTGAAGCTCATTTCCGCAGACATTCTGCAGAAAGGTAAGATCCTGGGTACTGATAGGTATTAGCTCATCCTCTCCTGTCTCAGTTTTTCCGAACAGCAAAAACTGAGGGAATTCCCTGGATTTTTTCAGTACCTTCTGAAGCTTTTCCGGCTGGGATGTTCTTACGAACAAATATCCGGGAAACATGATATCTTTCACCAGATGAAATTCTCCACCTCTGCGAAACATCTTAATTTTTTGAGGAATACGGCACAGACTGCAGAGGGATTTTGGAATCGCCTGTTCAAGAAGATCGGCTGCCTCGTATTCTTGATCCTTGTAGGTTCGAAGAATATACCACTTTTCTTTATCCATAGAAATCTCTTTGTCCCCCCATTCGTGATAGACTAAATTGGGAAATCTACAATGAAAGAGAAAAAAGGCAAAAACTTGTAATATGAGTACTATATATGATTTTTACCTAATTTTTTCGTAGAATACATGATTCTGCGAAAAAATTAGGCAAGAGCAACTAATTTTTCTATTTGATTTTTTTTGAATTCAAAGGACGAATGGAAATAATAGTCCATTGTTATCTTTATATCTGCATGTCCCAGAATTTCGCTGAGTGTTTTGGGATCCATACCAGAAGTAATACATCGCGTGGCAAAAGTATGTCGAAGTGTATGAAAGTTATAGTAAGGTACACCGGCTTTGCAAAGAAAGCGTTTATATTGATACTGAAAGGTTCTAGGATCCATGGGCGCCTTAGATTTTGATTTCAGGAGAAAGCTGTCTTTTGCTGCTGCTTTTGATATTTGTTCTAAAGCCGGAACCAGGAAGGAGGGAAAGGGAATTCTTCTCATGGATGTTTCGCTTTTTGGAGGAGTTACAAACAACATGGATTTGTTGTTTCCGTTTTCCTGTTCTATGGATAATCGCTGAACAGTAGAGCTTACGATTAGATATCCTTCGCGTATATTGATATTTTCCCACTTTAGAGCACAGATTTCTCCCAGACGCATTCCTGTGTAAAGGCACAGATAGATTCCAAAACCCGTCTGGCTCCAATTTTCCTTTATATAGCCTTCCAATTTCATCTGTTCTTCCGTCGATAACACCTGCACTAAGGCTCTTTTTTTTCTTCTGCTGCAGGGAACAGCATTCCATTCGTGAATCAATCCCCGGCGGAAAGCCATTTTCATTGTCATGTTGGTAATCATTACTGCCGTTTGAATCATAGTATGGGAATAAACGTCTCCCATAGAGAAATCTGCCTTTTTTTCTCCCCAAACTTTGTCGGCAGCTTCTTTTTTTTCCTTTGATTTTTGGGCTAATTGCTTTAAATCATCAGAAAACTGCCGTAAAGAGGCAGGTGTGATTTGTGTAAGGGGCACATCCTTAAAATAGGGTTGGATGTGTTTCTTCACTATGCGCGTATACTTCACATAAGTGGATATGGCGTGGGTTTGACGTACATCCTCTAGCCAGACATTCAAAACTTCTTCAAATAGTATTTGATTGTCATTCCTTTCATCCATAAGAAAGCCTCCTTAAAATTAAATTAATATTCATACCTTCTTAAAAACCTTAAAGCTTTTTAACAGAAATTTCTATTGAAATCGTCACTATTTCGTAGTATACTAAACCATAGTTTCCAGCCAAAATATTAGCGACATCTTAATTCCTGTTCTATATAGGTATTTCCATATTTTTATAAATAAATACAACATTTAATGAAATCTTGTCTACAGGGATTTTAAGAAATTTGGAAACATGTTTTATATGATTACCGGAAACTGCAGTAAAAGATTTCGCAGAATCATGTATTCTACGAAGCATTTTGCACAACTTTTGTTACTCATTCTCATACATATTTTTCATGGCGAAGCCAGATTTTGGTTTCGCCCTTTGTTATTTGTTTTTCTTTACATTCTTGTTATCCTTTCGCTTTCTTTTTCCTCCAAAATAATTAAACTCTAATTTCTGATATGGTATATTGGATATAGAAAAAGCCAGAGAAGCGATCTAACCTCGCTCCTGTCAGAAGTTTTCTAAACAGATTTGCTTATGAGATTTAGCTCAGAGTATTGGTATTCTTCTTATTATTCAGATAGTAGAGGCTATCTGATTTTTTTGTTGCCGTGGCGTTGCTGGAAAAACGGATTTATTCGTCCTCAGAACGTCCTAAGAATCTACACTTTCAATATCAAATATCAAGTCTGTTTCTTGAGCAAAAATTCATCAAAGTAACTTATTGTATGTTGACTTATTGTGTTTATTATTGCACCATTGGTATTGGAGGTTTGCAAGTATGGATATTGTAAAGGTTTTTGGAAACAACGTGAAGCGTTATCGGCAGGCCCTGGGGATCTCCCAAGAGGCCTTTGCGGAAAAATGCGGTCTTCACCGAACATATGTTAGCGCAATTGAATGCCATCGTAGAAGTATATCACTTGAAAACATTCAACGTATAGCTGATGCACTTGAAATTGAAACATATAAGCTATTTCTGGAGGAATAAGCATGGCACGAAGGAAAATATATAGCAACTTAAATAAAATAGGTCAGTATCGCCCGGATCATGTTGATGGACAAACTCTTTATAAAGTATTTCAATGTCTCAATCCCGATTGTACGGAGATGATCACTGTTAAAAAAGATGATATCGACGAAGATTATTCTATTATTTGCCCCAAATGTGGATATGAACATTATTCCGGCGGAGAGCAGCACTTGTTTGATTTTTCTATGGATGTTAATAATGATAGCGGAGAGGCTGTTTCTGTGCAAGAAGGAGAGTTTGTCGTCTCCCATGATGAATATATAGAAAATGCTCCACTGTATAAGTACTGTTTAATTTGCAGCACTCTCAAACCTATTGAGTACTTCCACAAACACGCTGTCCTGAAATCCGGAGGACAGGGTGAGTGTATAATATGCAAAACAAATTATAACGCTATTAATATAGAGCTTAAATAAATAATATTTCCAAAAGACGCTATTTTTAATCCTGCTGATAAATCCAATACATCTTTTGCCAATTCTTCGTTTTGTGCCTTATCTAAATTTGCATTAGCCTGTTCAATATAAGAATTCAGGTTCATTAGCCCATCATAATTTTTAATATTACTCATTAAAAATATAATCAAATAATATGTATCATATCCCAATTGTTCCACTGTTGAAAATGTATGATACACGCTAACCGTTTTAATTAAGTTTTCATGGTATTCCTTAATAACCAAATCAGATGTTGTCTGTCTATCCGCCATATATGACAGCATACTATACATGACTAAATAAGGCATATTTCTCCACGCTTCGTTACTATCTGTTTGATTAAGAATCTGTTCATATAACGTAGATGCAGTTCCACATAGACCCATAACTAATTCTTTTCGTTTATCCTTTTCCACTGATTCCATATTAGGATTTTCCAAGATTATTTCTAGTAAAGCATTTAATAAATTTATTTTAGCCAAAAGGTCACATTCTAAATAATTTCTTTGTAAACTTGTTGATGAAAATTTTTTGTAAATACGTTCTGCCTCTATATCTGCGAGCATAACCGTAAGCGAAGAAATATTTTCTTCGCTCAAACTAAATATTTGTTCTATAGACTTTATTATGCTCTCCATATGTAACATATTATTCACCTATTGCCTGTTCATAAACTTCATTGCTAAAATCACTGAATTCTTTTCCAAATGATGCGATTATATTTTCAACATTTTCTTTTTTCACTCTTTGTAAAGAAAAGTTTTTATAATCATTTATATTCTGGTTGGTAACTATCATGTTATTGTTTCGAATTAAAGAAGGGAAAACATTATATTTTCTACAAACTCCTCTTTTTCACCTGCAATCAATCGTCCAAGAAAATCTATGATTCTCTGTAATAAATCATCTTGTATTTTTACGTTCCTCATTCCATGCATATACTCAAGAATTTCTCTCGACACTCTATTGTCAGCATCATCAACTGCTTTTTGTATGTCTTCCTGTAAAGCTTTAACAGAACCACAAGGTATCTTTTTATCCTCCGAAGCTTTCACTTCACATACTACAAATTTGATTTTATTATTATCAAGCCAAATTCCTGGAACATCTATACCATCTGTATGTTTATCAATCTCGACAGTTTTCATATTTATTCTTTTATCGGCTTCATCATAAAATCTACAATTATACTTCTGTTCTAATAAATATTGTGCCAGCCATTCAGTAATACGTTCTCTCCGCACATCGAATTGAGGTATTGATGCTCTTTGGGGAATATTTATTTTGGCTATTTGCTCATTAAACTTTTCGACAAAAGCTGGATTCATATTTTTCGCACCATAATAGGTCAAATCATATTCTTCCATATTATGGACTTTTGTTATCCGTATTTTGTTAATCAAATATTCTTTTATCTTATTATAGCCATCCTCGTTTTCAATATCAAATTCAAAAAGATTAACTTTAAGTCCATTAACAACTGCTTCAAGTATTTTTTTTACATCTGTCATTATATATCCCACCTCTTAATATGCGCCATGGACACACCAAATCTAGTAAGGTTATTGTACCATATCAATCCTCTTTTTTCTAATCGTTTTCAGACAAACTATGTTTTTTATTGTTATTGTCTACTCGTAATGTCATGATGTCGAGCGTGAACAGTAACCCCATTTTTTATTCTTAAAAAGAGGATAAAAATATACTTTCATTTTGAATCTATTCCATGATATAATTGTCCAATCAAACAACCACAGGTATTAATATCATAATATCAGAGTATCTGTGAAGGTTTGCATGTAGACTCTGCTACATTTATCAGAAAACAATATTCTATAATGAATAATTTTTCTTAGGTTAATATATCAGCTCATTAGAACAGCTATTTATTGACACGGACAGCCGTATTTGTCTATATCGAAAGTAGGCATGAAAAGCAGATTATCAACATAATTAGCCGCATTTGCCTATATCGAGAATAGGCAAGCAAAGCAGATTATCAAATGAAATCACATTACAATTCACATTTTACAGGAGGCAATTTTTTATGACTAAAAAGGAAATTTCAGAAATCAAGCGTCTTTTCACCCCGTCTAGCTGTTCTATCTCAAGAATCTGCGGATGCTATGTAGATGGTGAAAAAAATAAAAAAACGGAAATCAAAGAAGCGTTCCTCTCTCTGCCGGAGGAAGATATGTTTAAATACTTTGAGATTCTCCGCAAAACCTTATCAGGCTCATTGGGAAAGAATCTGGTCAATCTGGACTTTCCCTTAGATTCTGAGCAAGAGGGAGGAACCCAGGAATTTCTTCTTCGTCTGCGGAACAGCCGTCTTCAGGATGATGAGCTTTTAGATAGCTTTTATGACCGCATTATTGAAGCATATGATTATGTGGGGAATTATCTGATTTTAATTATTCATGATGCTTATGATATCCCTGGACGGACCTCTGACGGTCTTTCTATGGATGATGCCTCTGATGAGGTATTTCATTACATACTTTGCTGCATCTGCCCTGTAGATCTGTCCAAGCCTGGACTTAGCTACAATGAAGTGGACAATACCTTTCAGAACCGCACACGAGACTGGGTGGTAGGGCTTCCGGAGCTGGGCTTTTTATTTCCCTCTTTTAATGACCGTTCTACTGACATTCACAGCACGTTATATTATTCTAAGAACCCGAAGGATCTTCATGATGGATTTATTGAACAGCTTCTTGGATGCCCTCTGCCTCTTGCCGCGGATTTTCAGAAGGAATCGTTTCAGGCTATTATTGAAGAAACTCTGGGTGATGCCTGCGATTATGAGACTGTAAAAACGATCCATGAAAACCTAAGTGAGATGCTGGAGGAGCATAAGGATGAACCGGAACCCTTGATTTTAGATAAATATCAAGTTCGAACTCTTCTGGAAAACAGCGGGGTTGAAGAAGATCAGATGGAAGCCTTTGACAAGAGCTTTGATGAGACTGCTGGGGAAAAAGCCGCTATTTACGCAGGCAACCTGATCAACCCACGCGCCTTTGAGGTCAAAACCCCTGATGTAATCATTAAGATTAATCCTGAACGGACTGACCTGGTGGAAACACGGGAAATTGACGGAAGACAATGCCTGGTGATTGCTGTTGACGGGGGAGTGGAGGTAAACGGAATTATGGTAAAGGAGTCTCCGATTTTAAAAGCTGAGGAATAAAACTCTTATTGCAGTAGCGGCGGCGGTGCAAATGAATTTTCCAACTTAAATTAAGTATGAAATCAGATAAGGACAAAACCATAATCGAGTATAAAAAAAGAATCCCCGAACTGTTCTGGAACACAGTTCGGGGATTTTGTTCTTGATTCACATGAAACTTTTGCATCTCTTTTTTCCTAATGGCATTACAGCATATGCAAATTTTAATTGCCAGATACAATTTTATTTCACAAAAGATATTCTGTTGTACAATCACCGGGAAATACACAAGCTTCATCGAATCTCCACATCATAAATCTGTCTCTGGGCCTTCAGCCCCAAGTCTCCGGCATACTGGGAAAATCTCCATCTTCCATCTGCTCCCCTTTTCAGAATATACTCCGGCTGTTGATTTACCCTGCCCCAAAAGCGCAGAGGCGTCCACTCGTCAAAGTAATAACCTCCAAACCGAGACTCCAAATAGTTTAATTGCTCACGAGAAATATTCTTTCCATTAGTCAGAAGATCTCCATACACCTCGTCATAAATTACCTCATAATTCTCTGAAGTTTTCATATGTACCGTGTCTTCATTCAACACCTGAATCCCTGTAATGCTGTAATCCATCAGGGTTTCTGCCGCCACATTGTTGAATCCGCCGCTGACCTGCTTTTTCATCTGCCACTGAATTGATTTTGTATCATCAGGAGCTACCGTATCATCTACATACTCACGAAGCCGATCATAATAATGGTTGTTCATATCATAAATATAGCTTCTCAGATAGCTTCCCAGCAAAGAGTCAAACAGCTCTGTCCCGGGATTTGCGGTTCCTACTGCTTCGCCGCCCTTATCTCCATTCTGGATATATACGTCGATCTGCTTTGTCTTCATAATATCCATCATGCTGTCAGCCTCATACTCCACCACATAATACTCTTTTAGCTGGCGGTATATCTGATTATAAAAATCATTCATATCTGTGCTGAACTGCTGCAGGTTCTTAAAGCTTCCTCCTGACGCCTGGGCAATCTGCTGCAGGACAGAATCCCGACTGGAACTGGAAGTATCTCCTACCCGGACAATAAATACCGGAATACGGTACCGGGAGACTACTTCTATCACTTGTTCCGGAGAATTATAACTGTGTTCATCATGTCCGTCCGTAAAAGCAATCACACATTTAGCGCCTTCCTGGCCAGACACATCCTGTACCCCATAAATAATCGTGTCATACAGTTTGGTGCCGCCGGTGGCCGAGTAGCTGCTGATCGTCTGATTCAACTGGTTAATATCATTGCTGAAAAATCCTGATTTATCAATAATACTGTTAAACTGGGTCAGCTTCACCTGATCTCCCGCGTTAAACTGCACAGTATTCAGAAAATTCCGCATAATGCTTTTTGCGGATTCCATCCGCTGGCCATCCATGCTTCCGCTGGTATCTGCCAGCAGATTTATATTCAGCCGCTCATTGTCATTCATGGCTACGGCCTTTTGAACTGCACGGTTGAGAAAATCACCGCTGGCTGCGTCTCCTTCTGACACATAAAACATATGCGGAGCCAGCTCTTTTACAGAGCCTCCTGTTTCATCCCGAACATCCAGATACAAGCGCACCTTAGGATATTCAGACATATCATACTGCATAATATTTACTTGATAACCAGTCTTTTTTACAGATGCCTCCTCTGCAAAATCTTCCCACTGTTTTGCAAGGCTCGCTGCTTCCTGAAACTTCTTTTCTTCTATTAGGGCATTCATCTGATCCGAATATTCCTGCAGCCTGTTCTTTTGCTCCTCGGAAGCATATCCAGGATCTCTGCCCTTAATCTGGTCAGCCCTTGCCTGTGCCTCTGCCTTCAGGCGGTCTGTAACTTGTTCCTCAAATGCCGCTGCTTCCTTAAGCAGCTCAATCTGACTTACATAATTTTCCTCATCCAGCTTTTTTGCCTTATCGGACAATTCCTCCAGCCTGCTTTGTTCTTCTTCCTCAAGTCCATAGGCAGCAAGCTCATCATCAAACTGTCTCATCCATCGGCTGACATTGCTGGCCCCGTTAAGCATTTCTTCCAACTGCGCCTGCAATGCCTGCCGTTCCCTCATCTGCCGTACATAAAGAGCGCCGCCTACAGAACCAGCCAGCATCATTACCCCTAGAACAAAGGCTGCTATAATCGGCCATTTATTGGCAGATGGTTTTTCATCCGTAATATTGTCCATTGGTTCCTGCATATCTACCACCCAATACCGTTTAACATACTTGTAGAAAGCTCATCAACTGGCGGTAAAATGCACCATTTTCCATTGATTTTTACGACGCAAAATTCATAATCTTCCTCATCCTCATCATAACTGCCTTTTACGGTCGCTGTAATCTCTACTGCATATCCTTTCGTAACCTTAAGTTCCTTTAAGTTCTTTACCAGATCAGAAACCATCTGTTCATACCGTTTCATATCCTTATTGGTCAATTCTTCCTCAAGGCTGCGGTATAAATAGCTGTCCTTATCTCCTGCCTGCTTATCCAGAAAATCTCTCACATCCTTAAGAAAACTTCTAATCTGTGACAGCTCCTTCTTACTTAATTCCTCTTTATCTTCAATGGTATACTTAATCTTTAAATGATCTCCATATTCATCCTCCAGTTCCTCAAAGGCAATATCAACATTTTCCTCAAGCTCATCCAACATGTCCTGGACCTCATCCATATCAGAGAATATATCCAGGCATTCCTTATAGGCATCGCCTACAAACGGGGGCATTGCCGCATTTATATAATTGCCCAAATCTGTATCCTGACGATTCAAAAGCTTTATCACATCATCCACAGGCTTTTTATAGTTATTTCCTAAAAATAATACCGCACCCACACCGATTAAAGCCACTACAGCCAGACCTGCCCCTATTTTTATCAGCTTTCCTTTATTCTTTGTTAAATTTGAAGCAGCGCCTGCTGCGCCCGTTGTTCCGGATGGGCCTTCCTCTGCCATACTGGCTCCGCATACCCCACAGAATTTCGAACCATCCTCTACTTCACTTCCACAATTTGGACAAAACATGATTACCCTCCTAAAGATATATTATTTGTTGTCATTATTCTTTTGTTTATATGAT
The DNA here is from genome assembly GCA_910586205.1 of uncultured Lachnospiraceae bacterium. Classification (GTDB taxonomy): domain Bacteria; phylum Bacillota; class Clostridia; order Lachnospirales; family Lachnospiraceae; genus Brotaphodocola. The sequence goes on from CAJUGD010000005.1 coordinate 71,493, forward strand.
CCTCTATTTATTGCCCGTACACGCCTATCTCTGCAATAACCGTATCTGTATATTCGGTTCCCGGATATACATCTTGTATGGTCACGCGGATGGATGATGCAGGAACCGGCCTTGAAAACACTACAACCTGTTCCAACATTTCCTTAGGAAATGTCACATCGAATATCTGTCCGTCAAGATTAATAGCAAGAGTCTTGGGAACATTATTCCGAATATACAGATCATCCCTGCGGTGATTTCCCAAAACAAATGTAACTGCCTCAACCTGGTATTCCCGATCAAAGCTGACGCCCACATATTCCCCCCGTCCATCTCCTGCGGCATCTTCCTGCCAGCTTGTAATAATGTCTCCGTCAAAGGCGCTCCATGGAGAATTATCAATCGTAGTGTCACTTTGCACAATATAGGAAGAAGCCACTGCCGTATCCCGAAGCATTCCGGCTCGAACCTTACCCGACAGATTTACCTGAGAGGCTCTGCTTACCGTAAATGTAACCGGCTCCGGAGCAGCGGCAGTCTCTGCTGCGGCAGCAGTTTCCGCTGCGGTAGTTTCTTCTCCCTTTATATCACTTGAAGAATCATCTTCCTCACCCTGCTTTGTTGTTTCCTCTCCCGGCATGTTCTCATCTTCAGGTTCCATACTTTCATATCCTGAAGAATCCTTCAACGGATCTGGCTCCCCAATGCCGGAAATAAAATAAAACAAAACACCTGCTCCTGCGCCACACAAAATCAAAATAAAAATAGCTGCCGCCATCACCCAGGAATGACCTGACTTTTTGCCTCTTTCAGAAGATATTGCCGGATTATCCCATGTCTCTGCTGCAGCAGCAGCTTGCTCCCTTTTCATCTGATTCTGCTCAAATGCTGCCTGGTTCTGAGACTGTACTGCCTGCGGCGGAGCATTCCTTTGCAGCGGCGCTCCCTGTCCTTGCGGCGGTACATGTTCCTGCGGCTTCATTGATGGCGGCCCTAAGGTTCCTGAAATGGAATTTCCCGGTTGGCCTGCTATCTTTTTTCCGCAGCTCGAACAGAACTGAGCGCCATCCCGCAGCTTTGCTCCGCATTTCGAACAAAACATACATTTTCCTCCCTTGGTAAAATTTCCCTAAATAGTTCTATCCTCATAACCATACTTATTTTCTAAATTATTTTGGATATTTTGTTTTTAATTTTACCTTTTTCAACATATCTTTGTCAAGTAAAACATCCGGCCCGGCTCAGTCTCTCAAATCGCCTTATTTCCTGTCCCGAAAGGCAATGATCCTCCCCTTTTCCTGCTGTTGCTCCTCACAAACACCCTTCCCTGTTCAAGATACAAATCCCTTTGTTCCTCTGTGAGAGCATGAAATATCTGCAAAAGCTTCTCATCCCGATAATCAGAATCAGATTCTCCATGATAATCCAGCAAAAAATCAATGGACACATGAAAAAAGCCTGCTATTTCTTTTAAAGTATCAAAGTCTGGTTCCCTGTTGCTGCGCACGTAATTTCCCACAGCTCCTGCAGAGATGTTCAGCGCCTGCGCGAACTGCTTCTGGCTTAGTTCATGATCCTCCAATAGCTCCCGCAGAATATCCCCAAATCTCAAGTCATCACATCCAATCGTCAAATTTGCTATATTATGGCTTTATTAGCTCTATCATACAGTCCCTTCCTGTAAAATCCGGCAAATACAACAAATTGAATTGACACAATTCGTTTTGAACGCTATAATACTTCTGTGATTCGACAAAGAACTTAGAAAAGAATAAGGAATAACAGGAAAATACATATGAATATGCTGTCTCTTAACTTTTATCTATGCGTTACTGTGCTTATAGCCCTTTACTACATTTTTCCCCTCAAATACCGTCCCTATGTACTTTTAGCCGGAAGCCTTGGCTTTTATTGCTGTTTGGCCGGAAAGGGACGATGGATCTTTCTTGCCTCCATTGGCATCAGCTACGGTTTGGGAATTGGGTTGGAGCAGATGAAAATACACAAAAAAGGAAAAAAGCTGCAAAAGCTTTTTCTGGCTTGTTCCATTATTCTGATTTCCCTGCCTCTTGTAGTGACTAAGCATGGAAATTTTGTACTGGGCTCTTTGTTACATCGTCCTGGCTATCCATGGATCATTCCATTGGGATTGTCGTTTTATACCTTACAGGTGATTTCCTATCTGGCTGATATTAATAAAGGAGAAATTCCCGCAGAAAAAAACCTGCTGCGGTATAGTCTCTTTGTATCCTTTTTCCCTCAGATCGTCCAGGGTCCTATTCCCCGGTACCGCCAGCTTTCCTGCCAGCTATATGAAGGCCACCCTTTTCAGGAAAGAACTTTTGTAAAAGGCTGTCAAATGATCTTGTGGGGATTTTTTCTGAAAATGATGATTGCAGATAAAGCTGCAGTTGTAGTGAATACTGTATTTGAAAACAGTATCCGCTATCCGGGCGCCTATGTACTGGCAGCCGGGTGTCTGTATAGCATCCAGCTCTACACAGATTTCCTTTCTTGTGTCAGTATTGCCCAGGGAGTGGCCGGATTATTCGGCATTCAGCTTACTGATAATTTTCGATGTCCCTATATGGCACGCTCTATAAAGGATTTTTGGAGAAGATGGCATATCTCCTTAAGTTCCTGGCTCAGAGACTATATTTATATCCCTTTGGGCGGAAGCAGAAAAGGGACGTGGGCCAAATACAGAAATCTTCTGATAACCTTTACAGTCAGCGGTCTGTGGCATGGTTCCGGATATAAATATCTTTTCTGGGGGCTGCTCCATGGTTCCTATCAGATTATGGGAGAATTGCTTACTCCCCTCCGTGAAAAATGTTTCCGTATTTTAAGGCTTCCCAAAGAAGATCTGCTGCGCAGATGTCTGGAAAGAGCTGTCACATTTTTCCTGGTCATGCTGGGATGGATTCTATTTAGAGCCAACAGCTTACGCCAAGGCATTGCCATGATACGTTCCCTGTTCCAAGTATGGAATCCCTGGATTTTCTTTAATGATTCCCTGCTTCAGCTAGGATTAAACTGGAAGGAGTGGACGGTTTTGGTTCTGTCTATACTCTTTCTCGCAGGAATCAGCGTTATTCGGGAAAGAGGAAATGGCAGCATAAGGGACTGGATATTAAACCAGCATATTATTCTGAGATGGGCCATTTACATCGCCGGCGCAGCACTTATCCTTGTTTATGGAACCTATGGTTATGGATTTAATGCTCAGGATTTTATTTACGGAGGTTTTTAAATGAAACAGTTTGGTAAGATTTTTATAAAAGCAATGGCCTTTGTCATGGTTCTGACAGGTACGATCCTGTCCTTAAATCAAATCCTTACCCCCAAATACTTCTATAACAATACCTGGCCCACCACATCTACTTATCTGGGATTTTATAAAATGGAAAAGAATACCGTGGATGTGCTGTTTTTCGGAAGCAGCCATGCAGCATCTTCCTTTTCCCCTCAGATCCTCTATGACCGCTATGGCATTACCAGCTACAACTTAGGATGTGAGCAGCAAAATCTGATTACATCCTACTTTTGGCTTAAGGAAGCCCTCCGCTTCCAAAAGCCAAAAGCCGTAGTCCTAGACTGCTATATCCTCTTTCCATACAACAAAGAGGAAGCGCTCAATGCAGCCGAAAGCTGTACCAGAAAAGCCATGGACTATATGAGATGGTCCCCTGTAAAGTGGGAGGCCGTCCACGCTATCTGCGCTGCAGATGAAAAGCAGTCCTTATCCAGCTATTATCTGCCTAATATCCGTTTTCACACCCGGTGGACAGGACTAAATGAAGAAGATTTTACTTTTAGCGAGATGAGTTCGCACTATGAACTGAAAGGATATACAGCGCTTCCTAAATTTTCCGAAAACCACGATTACAGACCGTTTTCTGCAGAAGAAAGCAGTGAAGAAGAACCCATGGTAGAGCTCATGGAAGAATATCTGGATAAAATCACAGAGCTTTGCAGTCAACAGGGAATTTCCCTGCTTCTGGTAAAAACCCCCAGCACCTCAGAAAACAGCCAAAAATATAATCGGCTCCAAAGATATGCCAAAGACCACGGACTTCAGTTTCTTGATTTTAATGAAAAACAAATCTATCAAAAGATTGGATACGAATTTGCCACAGACAATGCTGACGGTGGCCACGGCAGCGTCTGGGGCGCAGCCAGAATTACCTCCTACATAGGAAATGTTCTCCGTCATCAATATGGCCTTGCCGAAAAAACAGATCCTCAATGGGAAAAAACAAAGGAATACTACAAAGGTGTTGTCAAAGACTGTTCTCTGAAAATGATAACAGACATGGGAACCTACCTCGATTTAATCAAAGATAATCGTTACCTGGTCATGATCGCCATAAGGGACGAGGGAGTGGAAGCGCTCAATGAAGATCTTTTAGGAAAGCTTAAGAATTTGGGACTGAAAGCAGAGTTAGAAGGAGAATACCGGTGCAGCTATTATGGCATTGTGGCTGACGGAGTTGTAAAAGAATGTTTGGGATATGAGATGCTTGAAACAATGGGATCCATCCGAAATAACAGAAGCTTCTACGAAATCTCCAGTGCAGGGTATGAATCCGGAAATGCCTGTTCTATTCGGATTGACGGAAAAGAATATGCTAAAAATATGCGTGGAATGAATATTGTAGTATACAATCCTATAACAAAGGCTGTGGTGGATTCCGTCTGTTTTGATACACATGAAAAAGGCGCCAAAGCACAGCGGTAAAATCATTCAGGGGAGACCGGATTTTTGCTTTAATCAAAGCACAAACCGATTTCCCCTGATCCCTTCATAAATATGTTTATCCTGCTGTCTTTAACGCTCTTTTTACTGTCTTGCCAACCGTTCTCTTTTCTTCTCAACCCGAACACTATGAATTACTCCGCTGACCCTTTTGTAAACCAATGCTGTGATCAGCGAGACCACGATTCCCTTCACCACATTAAACGGTCCCACACAAAACAACGCAAATGTCCATACATTGCCCACTGCCGGATTGATAGCTGCCCCTGCTGCAAGAATATTCTCCAATGGCATAAAATTCGAGTAAAACGGAATCATAACCAAAGCATTTCCGGCAACTCCCACTGCTGCCATGATTACCGTACCTGCTGCCATGGCAGCCATAGCGCCTTTCTTTGTCTTATGTATCTGATAGATCATGCCTGCCGGAATCACCATAGAACAGCCAAATACCAAGTTGGCAAACTCTCCCACAAATCCTGTGGAGGTAGGCTTTAAAACCAGCTTAATCAAAATCTTCACTACCTCCATAACCGCGCCTGCCACCGGCCCTAAGGCAAATGTCCCTACCAGAATCGGCACCTCGCTCACATCAAGCCCGTAAAAACTAGGCGCAAGAAAAGGAAGGGGAATTTCAAACAGCATCAGCACTGCTGCCAATGCACCAAACATTCCCATTACTGCAACATTCCTTGTGGACAACAACTGATTTTCTCTCATTTCTTTTCCTCCTGAAAATTATTCCTGATTGGTTCGTCGTATGGAGGAATTATGCCGCCGTTTTGCCTGGCATAAAAAGCTCAGGCGCCATAAATGGCTTCACCTGCATTTTTCAGCCCAAAAGAATCCCTGTCTTCACTCCTGACCATCTAAGAAAACCACGAAGCCAAATGCTCATGTGGGCACAGCACTTGGTTCATTGATCGCAGAAATAAAACCCCAAATTAAAAAACACCCCGGATGTTCTCTACTCATCCGGGGCGTCGTCAAGTTTTCCGCTGAAAAATACTGCAGCCAGTCTAAGCTGCACAATTTCTTCTCTCATCCAGACTATACTGTCGGTTCCGGAATCACACCGGATCAGCCGCTTTCGCGGTTCGCGGACTATACCGCCGGTAGGGAGTTTCACCCTGCCCCGAAGAACTTCAATCTTTTTACATGGTTTATTATAGTTCCTGCTTAAAGAAAAATCAAGAGGTTTTTAATGAAGGAAATATAAAATTTTATGTACTCTAAGCTTTTAATATGATATACTATAATTATCTATATCTACAATAAGAAATGAGGTGATCCTTATAAATAAGGCTGAACAATATATAGCAAAAATCATTTTTCGCAACCACATTTTAACATATAGCGGACAGCAATTTGAGGATTTCTTTGTTTCGATTATGAGAAAGAGCAATCCGTCTTTCTATTCAGTGAAAGCATATGGCAATATTGGTGATGAAAAAAATGACGGTTTTGATCGGACAACCGGAACCTATTATCAAATTTTTGCTCCTGAAGATTTACATAAAGATCAAACTATTTATGATGCCGTCAAAAAATTAAAAACTGATTTCAAAGGACTCTATGAACATTGGAATAATGACGTTCCTATTAAAAAATTTTATTTTGTTATAAACGATAAAAATAAAGGCCTCCCATCCCCCATACATAAAGCTATCATCCAACTTGATAAGGACTATAATGATATTTCTATCAATCCATTCATTGCGAAAGATTTAGAAAGTATATTTGATTTATTGAATTGGGATTCCAAACTAGATATTATTGGCTTTATACCTGATGAGATACTTCCTGTTGTAGAAATTGACGCTTTAAATGAAACAGTATCTCATCTTATGAAAGTTGAATTAAGCAGAACAAGCCCAGATTCGTTTATTGTTCCGGATTTTGATGACAAAATCATATTTAATGGATTAAGTGACATTGTCAAGAATAAATTAGTCACTGGAAGTTATCAAGAAAATATTTTAGTACAATTTTTCAATGCCAACCCTGGAGTAAGAGAAATATTGCAAAAAAAATTTGATGCTCTTTATTCTCAAGCTAAAGATGATATTTCAGATGACCAAGAATACTTTGCTGATTCACGCTTTTACTATATTCTTGAAAAAGCATGCCACAAAAATACTATTCCAATTCAGTCTAGTGTATTTGTGCTAATGGCATATTATTTTTCAAGCTGCGATATTTTTGAAGAACCTAAATAAATTGAAGGGAGGATTCTTATGATATTGCCTAAAAAACAATTACCCCTAAATGAGTCTCTTTTTGGCTTTGGCGCTTTTCTTTTAGAACATATAGGAACACCTATTTCCATGGATGATTTATGGGAATACTATAAGAATTCATATGATACCCAAAAATATCCTGTAAAATTTTCTTTTGACCAATTTATAATGACTTTGGATTATTTATATATCATTGGGGCTATTAAAGAAAATGAAAGGGGGCTATTATGTTATGAAGCTGCTTAGTTTAACTGCGAATAGCCCTACTTTTCATCCAATTATTTTCAAAGATGGAATCAATATAATTGTCGGAAAACAAGTTTCACCACATAATGAAAACGATGGTAACACATACAATGGTGTGGGAAAATCATTAACATTACATCTTATTCATTTTTGTCTCGGTGCAAATAAAATAGATTCTTTTACTACCAAATTATCTGGTTGGGAATTTACTCTTAAATTCAGTATTGATGCCGAGGAATATTATACAACCAGAAGTACTGACGAACAAAACAAAATTGACTTTTGCGGTGAAAAAATTTCTGTTACTGATATACGGCAAAAGTTATTAAAATTATGTTTTGGAATCGAAGATACACCTAAAAACCTTACTTGGAATACTCTTTTTTCACGCTTCGCTCGCCGATACCGATCATGTTATACAACTTTTAATTCTTTTATACCAAAAGAGTCTGACTATAGTAAAATACTAAATAACTGCTATTTATTGGGTATTGATATTGATTTAATTGTTAGTAAAAAAGAATTGAGGGATAGGCAAACTGCTGCTAAGAACACAGAAAAAGCGATAAAAAAAGATCCTCTCTTTCGTCAATACTATTTCGGTAAAAATGACGCGGCACTGGATGTGGCAGATTTAGAATATCGTATTGCAGCATTAGAAAAAGAAATTTCTCAATTTAAAATATCTAATGATTATCATGAGTTGGAGAAAGAGGCTGATGGGAAAAGCTATCAAAAGAAACGCCTGGAAAATCAACGCGCTCTAATAAGCAGCTATATTAAAAACATAGAAGAAGCATTTACCGAAACAGCTCAAGTAGAGGAAGAAAAATTACTGAGAATTTATGAGGCAGCAAATGTTGAAATACCAGAAATGGTAAAAAAGAATATTGATGAGGTTCTGCTTTTTCACAACAGCTTGTTACAGTCCAGAAATGCGCGGCTAAAAAAAGAATTAAACAAACAACAATCGCAGTTAAAGAGTATTGATGAACAAATCTCTACATTAGGTCAACGCATGGATGAACTACTTGCTTATCTAAATTCTCATGGTGCTTTAGAAGAATATGTTGCACTGACCAAGCATTTATCCTCCTTAAACAATGAGTTGAATCGTATTCAAGAGTATCAAAAAATTTTAAAGGCATATAAAGACACCGAGCTAGATATAAAAGCCTCCTTAATATTGGAAGATAAACAGACAGAAGCATATCTGGAAGAGCAAGAAAGCTATCTTGCAAATTTACGAAATATGTATTGGAATTATGCTAAGAGATTTTATCCCAAAAAGAGAAGTGGTCTTGTACTCAAAAATAATTCTGGGGAAAATATGCTGCGTTACACATTAGAAGCTCGTATCGAAGATGATTCTTCTGATGGTGTAAATGAAGTACGTATATTCTGCTTTGATTTATTACTGTTAATATGTAAAAAAAGCAATATGCGTTTCATTATGCACGATAGCAGATTATTTGCTAACATGGACCCACGCCAAAGAGAAACTCTTTTTCGCATAGTTCAAGATGTATGTGTCGAAAAAGAATATCAATACATTTGTTCCATCAATGAAGATGCTGTATTGTCATTTAAACCTTTAATGTCTAGTTCCGATTACTCGCAAATAATAACTGAAAATATAATACTTGAGTTAAATGATGATGCTCCTGAAAGTAAATTGCTAGGAATCCAAATAGACATTGACTTAGAAGATAAAAGCAAATCAACTAATGATCTTGGATAAGTACTATTCACACTGATAACAAACGTCCCGGGCCTCCCCACTCAATGTGTGAGAGGCCCGGGTACATCCGCTCATATCTAAATCCCCCAATTCTCCATCAAAAACCGTACTATATCCGCCGCTTTTGGCGGACACCCTGCCAAGCTTTTCTGAAAGCAGGAGGTACAGCTTCCCACACCGATCTCTCCTTCTTTTCCCCGATAGCCCTGCCCGATACTTACAGGTTCCATTCCCTTATTAAGTTTCCCGGCGTCATTGAGCCGATCCAGGGCATAGATCAGAGATCCATAGCAGGCGCTGCAGGCATCCTTCGGCGCTGCAAACTGTGCCAGCTTCTGAACCTTCCTCGTCCCCCCGAATCTGCCTTCTGCCTCTGTAGGCGCATTAAGGCAGATCACATTGGCATGGGCCACATCCGTGCTTCCTACCCCCAGGCGTTCTGCCAGCCCGATATACGGCACATCCTCCACTGCATATCCCATACAGTCACAGACAAAAGCATCACATAAAACAGGATCCTTAAAACCCAGAATCCGGTTCATCACCACCGGATTCCCTCCCTCCTCAAAATCCAGATCTCCACAGATATTATCCACCAAAATAAAATCATTTCTCGCAATCGTATTAAGATGGGCAATAGGCTTATGAAGCCCCAAAGTGTGAAACCTGCGCTTCTCTGAATTGGGAATCACACCCTTATTATTTTTCAGTGCACAAGTCACCGTTGTCTGGCAGTGTCCCTTTAACACCGGCATATTAATCATATAATCTACCTGAACAGCTTTATCACAAACCCGTATTTTCATGCCTGCTGCCTGATACTCCGTAGAAGTATCCTTCTGCAGATCCACAAAAGGGACCTGATACTTTTTCAGCACAGCATCATATCCTGCTGCCTGGAAGGCGCGTCCTGTCTTCTCCCCCACCCAGGAACTCTCCATCACAGCAATATTTTTAAAGCCATGCTCTTGCAAGTACTCAATAGCCCCTGCCAGCAGCTCGCCATGGGTCGTAGCTCCCTGGGATGGAGGAGACGAAGTTACCAGATTCGGCTTCAATGCTATTTTCTTCTGTTTATCCCCAATATCTGCTGCCAAGTCTGCCTGTTCCAGCAGCCGTTTTGTCATCTCCTTATAGTCCGTTCCATGAATAAGAAATATATCTTGTTGATTCACTCCCTTTTCCTCCCTCCTGATAATATCTGCTTTCAGACTCTCTAAATTTATATTTTATCCCCTATCGAACTGCCAATGCTTCCACCTTTCCAATCATCTCCCGCGTATTCTGAAGCATTGCCTCACAGTCTTTATGAACCTTTTTCTTATCCACAAAATGAAAATACGGCACATCTCCCATCTGGAACCGTAAGTCTCCCCCATACTCCTGTACCAGCCCGGGGATTCCTTCTGTGTCCAGCTTTGCGCCAGGATACATTGTCAGCCTTACCTCCTGCCGGTTTACTTTAACCTCCGTCACATAAGCCCTGTGAGCCATGGCTTTCAATTCCGCCACTTTCAGCAGGTTTTCCACAGAAGCCGGAAGATCCCCGAACCGATCCATCAGCTCATCCTGCATATCCATATATTCGTCTTCATTCTCAATGCCAGAGATTCTCTTATAAATATCCAGCTTTTGATACTCATTCTTAATGTAGGAAGAAGGGATATAGGCATTAATGTCACAATCCACCACAGTTTCAAACTCATCTTCTGCCTCCCGCTTTCCGCGAAGCGCCTGGACAGCCTGGTTCAGCAGCTTACAATATAAATCATATCCTACTGCTTCCATATGGCCGTGTTGTTCCGCGCCCAGAACATTACCGGCTCCTCGGATTTCCAAATCCCGCATGGCAATCTTAATCCCGGAACCCAGCTCCGTAAACTCCCGGATGGCCTGAAGCCTCTTTTCTGCCTCCTCTCTTAAAAGCTTATCCCTCTTATACATCAGAAAAGCATAGGACGTCCTGTTTGATCGTCCTACACGCCCCCGAAGCTGATAGAGCTGGGACAGGCCCATACGATCTGCATCATGGATAATCATTGTGTTCGCATTGGGAATATCCAGCCCGGTCTCAATGATTGTGGTTGACACCAGCACATCTATCTCTCCATTTACAAAATCAAACATGATCTTTTCCAACTGCCGCTCCTGCATCTGCCCATGGGCATATACCACCACTGCATCTTTTACCAATTCCTGAATATGAGCCGCGATCTCATCAATGCCCTTCACCCGGTTAAATACATAATACACCTGCCCATTCCGGGCCAACTCCCGATTAATGGCTTCCCGAACCATTTCATCGTTATATTCCATTACATAGGTCTGAATAGGAAGCCGGTCTACCGGCGGCTCCTCCAGCACGCTCATATCCCGGATTCCAACCAGGCTCATGTGAAGGGTCCTGGGAATGGGAGTAGCTGTCAGGGTCAGCACATCCACATTTTCCTTCAGTTTCTTGATCTTTTCCTTATGGGCCACTCCGAACCGCTGCTCCTCGTCAATGATCAGTAATCCCAGATCCTTAAACTTTACATCCTTTGAAAGCACCCTATGGGTTCCGATCACAATATCTACCATTCCCTTCTGAAGATCTGCCAAGGTCTTTTTCACCTGCGCCGGAGTGCGGAACCTGGACATCAGATCCACCCTCACCGGAAAATCCTTCATTCTTTGGAGAAAAGTGTTATAATGCTGCTGGGCCAATATGGTCGTGGGAACCAGATATACTACCTGCTTACTCTCCTGAACAGCCTTAAAGGCTACCCGCAGCGCTACCTCTGTCTTTCCATATCCCACATCTCCGCAGACCAGCCGATCCATAATCTTTTTGCTCTCCATATCTCGTTTGGCTGATTCAATGGCCTCTGCCTGATCCTCTGTCTCCTCAAAGGGAAACAATTCTTCAAACTCCCTCTGCCACACTGTATCTGGTCCGTATTGGAATCCTGCAGTCTCCTGACGCGCCGCATAAAGCTCCACCAAATCCTTAGCAATCTCCTTGACTGCGCTTTTTACGCGGCTTCTGGTCTTCTTCCACTGCTCACCCCCTAATTTGTTCAGCTTCGGCGCTTTGGCATCTGCTCCGGCATATTTCTGGATTCCGTCCAGGCGGGTAGCCGGAAGATACAGGTTTCCTCCGTCCGCATACTCGATCTTCAGATAATCCTTAATAATCTTTTCCCGTTCAATTTTTTCAATTCCCCGGTAAATCCCCAGCCCATGCTCCTCATGAACCACATAATCCCCCACAGCCAGCTCAGAAAAGCTTTGGATCTTGCTGCCCTCATAGGCCGTCTTTTTCCGTTTCTTCTTTTTCTTTTCTGTGCCGAACATATCCCCTTCTGTGATGACTACAAACTTTATCTGAGGATACTCAAATCCCCTGTGAAGGTTTCCATATGTCACCAGGATTTCCCCTGGCCTTACCTTTCTGCTTTCATCATCCGGGCAAAAGGCGCTTAATTCATATTCCCTCAGATCCCCTGCCAGCCTGCTGGCTCTGGTTCGGGAACCAGAAAGCAGGATGACCCGATACTTTTCCCTTTTCCACTGCTGCAGATCCTTGATCAAAAGCTCAAAGCTGCTCTGATAGGAATTAACATTTTTCACTCGGATCTGGTACTGGTTCTTCACAATCATTCCCGGCAGTTTCTGCTCTAATCCGGTCAGGTACAAAGTATTGTTCCTTTGAGCCCTGGCCATCAGCTCCTTCACCGTATAAAGAAGCTCTGTCTGACCTGGAAGCAGATACCCCTTTCCCAGCCGGTGAGACATACTCTCCCGAAACTCCGTTTCTACTGCCTCACCCTTTTCCCGCAGCCGCGCCGGCTCATCTAAAATAATCATCCCGTTTCCTTCCTGAAAATAATCCAGAAAAGAAACAGTCTCATCACTAAAGTACGACAGATAGCCATCCAGCCCATTTACCCTTCGTCCTTCTTCTATCCCTTCCGTCAGCTCCCCCACAATACCTGACAACCGGGATGCTTCCTCAGTAAGCATCTGCTTTCTTAATCTCTGTACAGAAACCTTCGCTTCCTCCCGAAGCCGTTGAACCCCTTCTCGCTGCTGGGTTTCCGTAAGAACTATCTCAACAGCCGGATATATGGCAATCTCCTCCAACTGCTCCACAGAACGCTGGCTTTCCAGATCAAAAGTACGAATGGAATCTACATCTGTATCCCAAAGCTCAATTCTTACCGGCTGCTCCTCTGTAAGAGGATAAATATCCAGGATTCCGCCCCGTATGGAAAACTGTCCCATACCATCCACCTGCCCGGTGCGCTCATATCCTAACCGTACCAGCCGCTCCTTCCACTCCTCCAGATTAATCTCCTGACCCACCCGTACCACGGCCACCTGGTCCTTTATCTGTTTTAACGGAAGCAGATGATCCATAAGTCCATCCAGGGTTGTAACTACCACGCCAGAATGATCTTCTATCAAATGGCGCAGCACCTGAACCCTCTGTCTGGCCATCAGATTCCCATGAATATCCGCACTGTAAAACAGCAGATCCTTTGCCGGATACATCCAAACATCCCGTCTGAAGCAGCCAAAATCCTCATAGATTTCCCGTGCCCTGGAATCATCATAAGTCACCACCAGCTTCCAGGGGAAAGAAGGGGCTGTCTCCTGAATCAAATGTACCTTTTGGGAATCCATACAGCCGCTGACCTGCAAAGGTCCGTTCCCCCGCTCCAGCTCCTGGTTCAGCTCCTCATATTCAATCAACTCCACCAGTGGATTTGCAAATACCCTGCTCATTCTTCCTCCACTTTCTTCTTTGTATTAAAATGATTCATCGCCCGATCTGCTCCCTCTGTGATCATCATCACTGCCGCCAAAGCTGCCTCCTGAAACGCCTGCTCCATCAATTCTTTCTCCCCTTTAGAAAAACGGCTCAAAACATAATCCTTCAAATCCATCCGGGGCGGCTTTTCTCCCACCCCCACCTTAATTCTTGGAAACTCCTGAGTCCCCAAATGAGCAATAATGTTTTTTATCCCATTATGTCCTCCTGCGCTTCCCTTCATCCTGATCCGAAGCTGTCCCGGCTCCAGACTGATGTCATCATAAATGACAATCAGCTCCTCCGGCAAAGTTTTATAATAATCCAACACGGCCCGCAGGCTTTCCCCGCTGAGATTCATAAAGGTCTGAGGCTTTACAAGCAGAACCTTCTGTCCCTCCACCACACCCTTTCCGCAAAAAGCCCGGTGCTTCCGCTCACTGACATCAATCCCATACCTTTCAGCCAGCACATCAATCACCTCAAATCCTACATTATGTCTCGTCTTATCATATTCCTTCGTGGGATTCCCAAGCCCTGCAATAATATACATATTCCTTCCTTTCTCATATTCTAGTACATCGTTGCATTAATAACTGAGTAATAGTGCTTGATATTCGTGTCAGCTGTGCGTCTGCGAAGCGACGGCGTAGTGGGGCCTACGGCTAGCTTCGCAGGCGTGCAGATGGCGCGGATAGCGAGTGCTATTTACTCGGGAATTAGTGCAACGATGTACTAGTCTGCTATTTTCACTATTTCCTTAAAATCTATAGCCATTCATCAACGCACCAAAAGCGTTAATCTCTGCTTCCTAATTGAAACGAAAATTAACGCTGTTCTTTGTCCTTTTATACGGTTTTATTCTACCAGGTTATCAAAAGAAAGTAAAGGCTTAGCAGATAAGAGGATACATCCAAAAACTGACAAGGCGGCCGGTTCCCAAAGAACCTGCCGCCTTGTCAGTAAATCCACTCTCTCTATTCCTCCTGATTCTCCAACGCCGTCGTCTCATATTTATTCAGAATCACATTCTGAATCATATCTCGTGTTTCCGAATTGATCGGGTGGGCGATATCACGGTACTCTCCCTCGGAAGTCTTCCTGCTGGGCATAGCAATAAACAGCCCTTTCTCTCCCTCGATCACCTTAATGTCATGAATTACAAATTCATTATCCAGGGTGATGGAAACGATTGCTTTCATTTTTCCTTCTTTTTCGATTCTTCTCACTCGTACATCTGTTATCTGCATCTCATAAACCCTTTCCTTTTACAGCGTATATCTTTCATTCTTTTCTACGACAATCCGGATATTGCCCGGCTCGCCGATATAAGTAGTATTGGCGCGGATCGTGTCACGGCTTTCTACAATACAATTTTCGATCACCGTATTATCTCCAATGTAAACATCATTCAGTATAATAGAATTCTTAATCACGCAGTTGTTTCCCACATACGCCTTCTTAAAAAGAATAGAATTCTCTACTGTTCCGTTGATGATGGAACCGCTGGATACAAGGCTGTTCTTCACCAACGCTCCCGGATTGTACTTGGCAGGCGGCAGGTCGTCTACCTTAGAATATACATCCGGGTACTCCTTAAAGAAATAGTTCCGAACCTCTGGCTTCAAAAAATCCATATTGGTCCGATAATAAGAATCCACTGACGCAATATTGCTCCAATATGTATTCAACCGATACGCATAGATCTTTTTCAGATTCTTATAGCGCACCAGAATATCCCGCACAAAGTCCACTCGGTCCTCTGCAGCACACCGCTCAATCAGTTCAATCAACTGACGCCGACGGATCACATAAATCCCGCAGGACACAAGATTACTCTCTGCCACCATGGGCTTTTCCTCAAACTCTACAATACGCCCATCCTCGTTGGTCTTTATAACGCCAAAGCGTGTCATATCCTCTCCATCAGGCAGCTCTTTGCACACAATGGTAATATCGGCTTTTTTCTCAATATGGTACTCCAGCACCTTATTGTAATCCAGCTTATAAACGCCGTCTCCTGATGTAATCACCACATATGGTTCATGGCTGTCCTTTAAAAATGACAGATTTTGGTACAGTGCATCTGCTGTTCCCCGATACCAGTCACTGTTCTCCGCCGTAATGGTCGGCGTAAAAACATACAGTCCACCCTGTTTTCTTCCAAAATCCCACCACTTGGAAGAACTTAAATGTTCATTCAGCGAACGGGAATTGTACTGAGTGAACACAGCTACATTCTGTATATGGGAATTAGTCATATTGCTGAGGACAAAATCAATCCCTCTATAGCTGCCGGCAACAGGCATAGCTGATATGGCCCGTCTGTTAGATAATTCCCGCATTCTCTTGCTGTTTCCGCCTGCCAACACAATACCTATTGCTCTCATTGTACACCACCTGCCTTTATAATGGATTCTCCGCTTGCCAGACTTCCTTCCGGATAGTCCTCCGGCACTGTAACGCCGGATATTGCTGTATTCTTTCCGATCTTCACATGATCCGGAATCACGCTGTGCTCTCCTATTGTAACCAGATCAAACTGATACACCTTCGGATCATATTTGCTGGGAGCAAACTCTCCGACTCCCAATACAGCTCCGGCTCCAATGGCTGTATCCTCAGCCACAATCGCCTTTGTCACCTGGGCGCCCTCGCCCACTGTGCAGTTCCGCATTATGATCGAATCCCGAACCACAGCTCCTTTGCCGATAATAATCCCGGCTCCTATAACAGAATTATGCACCTCCCCGTATATTTCGGTTCCCTCACCGATAATGCTGCGCTCAATCACCGCATCCCCAGCCACATACTGAGGCGGGATAATATCGCTTTTGGTGTAGACCTTCCAGTACTCCTCATATAAGTTAAACTCCGGAATAATATCAATCAATTCCATGTTTGCCTCCCAGTAGGAGCCCAAAGTGCCTACATCCTTCCAGTAGCCATTGTACTCATAAGCAAAAATCCTTCTGCCGCCGCTGTGGCAATAAGGGATAATATGCTTGCCGAAATCACAACCCGGCTCCTCAGACAAATGAATCAACGCCTCCCGAAGCACCGGCCAGCTGAATATATAGATTCCCATAGAAGCCAGATTACTTCTTGGATGCTCCGGCTTCTCCTCAAACTCGGTGATGCGGCTGGTCTCGTCTGTGATGACGATCCCAAAACGGCTTGCCTCCTCAATGGGTACCGGCATAGCTGCGATTGTGACATCTGCATTATTTGCTTTATGGTATTCCAGCATCACCTCGTAGTCCATCTTATAAATGTGGTCGCCGGACAAGATTAATACATAATCCGGATTATATGTTTCCATATATTCCAGATTCTGAAAAATCGCGTTGGCGGTACCGGTATACCAATCACTGCCCTTGCTCCTTTCATAGGGCGGGAGAATCGTGACGCCTCCCACATTGCGGTCTAAATCCCACGGAATACCAATTCCGATGTGAGTATTCAGACGCAAAGGCTGATACTGGGTCAATACACCCACCGTATCCACACCTGAATTGATGCAGTTGCTTAAAGGAAAGTCAATGATTCGATACTTTCCGCCAAACGAAACTGCAGGCTTTGCTACCTTCTGCGTCAGCACTCCCAGACGGCTCCCCTGTCCTCCCGCCAATAGCATGGCAATCATTTCTTTTTTAATCACGCTGCTCACCTCGCTGTAGTATTTTCTATAAATATGATTATAGCACATATTTCTAAAATAGTGAACAAATTTTGTATATATTCTGAAGATTTTTTGTGCATTTTCCGACATTTTTTGTAGGAAATCATTTCTTTTAGGAAAGCGGCGGAAAAAGTCGGGAAAAGTCCTCCGGAAAGGTGCTGCTTGCCCTTGAATCCTTTTAGAAAATAAAGTATAATCCCCATAGGGCAGCCATTTCCTGCTATTTACAAAGATGTAACAGTTCAGACGGGGCATCTTCTTGCCCCCGAAAAGCTTCGGAGACAAGATTTGCTGCCCGTCTGAACTGTTACGATAAGATTATGAATTATACAAGAAATAAAAGGAGAACCAATATGGATTTAATTACCGTAAGAGAATTATACCGAAATTGGGCAGACTATCTGGATAAGGAGCTATCTATCGGCGGCTGGGTGCGCAGCGTCCGCGGCTCCAAGGCATTCGGCTTTATCGTGGTCAGCGACGGCAGCTACTTTGACACGCTGCAGGTAGTCTATCATGATACCCTGCCCAACTTTGCCGAGATCAGCAAATTAAATGTAGGCGCCGCCATTATAGTAAAGGGTATTCTTGTAGCCACTCCTGATGCAAAGCAGCCTTTTGAGATCCAGGCGTCTGAAGTGACTGTGGAAGGCGCATCTGCCCCGGATTACCCTCTGCAGAAAAAGCGCCATACTTTAGAGTACCTGCGCACCATTACCCATCTGCGCCCCCGGACCAACACCTTCCAGGCTGTGTTCCGTGTACGCTCCCTGATCGCCTATGCCATTCACCAGTATTTTCAGGAGCGGGATTTTGTCTATGTACACACTCCCTTAATCACAGGAAGTGACTGTGAAGGCGCCGGGGAAATGTTCCAGGTAACTACTATGAATTTATCCGATATCCCCAAAAAGGATGACGGATCTGTTGATTTCACCAAGGACTTTTTCGGCAAGCCCACCAATCTGACTGTCAGCGGCCAGCTTAACGGAGAGACCTATGCTATGGCTTTCCGCAATATTTATACTTTTGGTCCTACCTTCCGGGCGGAAAACTCCAACACAACCCGCCATGCGGCAGAATTTTGGATGATTGAGCCGGAGATGGCTTTTGCGGATCTCCAGGATAATATGGATGTTGCCGAGGGCATGTTAAAACATATTATCCGCTACGTTTTGGAGCATGCGCCAGAGGAGATGGCATTTTTCAACAGCTTTATTGATAAAGGGCTTTTAGACAGGCTTAACGGTGTTTTAAACTCTGAGTTTGCCCATGTAACCTACACAGAAGCTATTGAAATTCTGTCAAAGAATAATGATCATTTCGATTACAAGGTATCTTGGGGCTGTGATCTTCAGACAGAACACGAACGTTATCTGACCGAGCAGATTTACAAGCGTCCTGTGTTTGTGACTGACTATCCAAAGGAGATTAAAGCCTTCTATATGAAGATGAATCCGGACGGCAAGACAGTGGCTGCCATGGACTGCTTAGTTCCCGGCATTGGGGAGATCATTGGCGGAAGCCAGCGTGAAGATGATTATGACAAGCTGGCAGCGCGTATGAAGGAACTTAATCTGAGAGAAGAAGACTACGGCTTTTATCTGGATCTGCGCAGATATGGTTCCACCCGCCATGCTGGTTTCGGCCTTGGCTTTGAGCGCTGCGTCATGTATTTGACCGGCATGGGCAATATCCGGGATGTTGTTCCCTTCCCGCGCACAGTCAACAACTGTGAGCTGTAATCAAAGAGAACACAATATCCCATCACTTATAACCAGTTGACAAATCACAAAAAGGAGCTGCCATGAAATTTATCCACACCGCTGACATTCACTGGGGCATGAACCCGGACAGTGACAAAGCCTGGAGCCAGGACAGGGCCCAGGCGATCCGCGGCACCTTTGCAGAGATCGTCCGCCAAGCCAAGCTGCGGGATGTGGATTTTCTTTTTATTGCCGGCGATCTTTTCCACAGACAGCCTTTGCTGAGGGATTTAAAAGAGGTAAACTACCTTTTTTCCACCATCCCCGGCATTCAGGTTGTCATCATTGCCGGCAATCATGACCGCATCCGCAAAAGCTCTGCCCAGCGCAGCTTTTCCTGGTGTTCCAATGTGACGTTTTTAATGGAGGAAACCATCTCTACCGTTGTTTTTGAAAAGCTGGGTACAGACATTACAGGCTTTTCCTACCACACAGCAGAAATTACCGAACCTCTCTTAAAGGATGTCTGTGCCCCAAAAGAACAGCGGATTCACATTCTTTTAGCTCACGGCGGGGACAGCACCCATATGCCTATGGACAAAAAGCTTTTTTCCAAGGCAGGTTTTTCCTATGCAGCTTTGGGACATATCCACAAGCCTGAGCTTGCCCCTGACCTTTCCTATGCTTTTCCCGGTTCCCCGGAACCTTTGGATAAGACGGAAACCGGACGTCACGGTATTGTAATGGGAGAGATCAGCCCTTCCACCCATCAGGTCACACACCTGGAATTTATTCCTCTTTCACAGGCCCAATACATTCCTTTGGTGATCCATGTAACCCCTGCCACCACCAACGGCGAGCTGTGTACACGGATTAGTGACGAGGCTGCCAGACGCGGCTTAGAACACATTTACCGCTTCCGCATCCGGGGTAAAAGAGATCCGGATATCCAGTTTGATTTAAGTCCCTTAGAGCGGCGGATGCAGGTAATTGAGATTATTGATGAATCAGAGCCAGAGTATGATTTCAGCAGACTTTTTGCCGAACATCCTGGTGATATGATTGGATTTTATATCCGCACTCTTCAGAAAGAGGAAATGAGCGCCATCGAAAAAAAGGCTCTCTATTACGGTATAGACGCATTGTTAAGTACCACCGACGAGAGGAGATAAGGAGGATCTGACAGGATGAAATTACTGGATTTACACATTGACGGGTTCGGTAAGTTTCACGACCGCGACCTGACCTTTTCCGATGGTCTGAATGTTGTGTACGGTAAAAACGAGGCCGGCAAATCCACCATCCACACCTTTGTCCGCTGTATGTTGTTTGGCCTGGAGCGAGGCAGAGGACGGGCCTCCAGAAATGATACTTGGTCTCATTATGAGCCTTGGGACAACAAAGCTGCTTATGGCGGCTGGCTTCGGGTGGAACAGGAAGGGGAAATCTACCGCATTGAACGAAACTTCCGAAAAGACCAGAAATCCCTGACTATTATCAATGAGACCCAGGGAAAACAGATAGAGCCTGACAAGGCATTCTTAGACCGGCTGCTTTGCGGTCTTACTGAGACTACCTATGCCAATACTATCAGCATCGGCCAGCTCAAAAGCGCCACAGACGGCGGTATGGTAGCAGAGCTGCGCAACTACATTGCCAATATGAATACCACCGGCAATATGTCTTTAAATATCACCCGGGCCACATCCCACCTTCGAAGCCGCCGTAAGGAGTTTGATCGAATGCTCGATCCGGACGCTGCCCGGAATTATACGGCTCTGTTAGGGGAGATCCGCAGTATTGAACGAGACATTGCATCCCCTGAATATGAAAATCAGCTTCAGACATACCAAAATCAGCGCACACAGGTCTACAGCCAGATTTCCCAAAAGCAGGAAGATAGGGAAACTTTGCTGCAGAAAATTGCATCTGGCAGACAAGCCTTATCCAGCGCCCAATTTACCGACGAAGAATCCGTTGCCCGATATCGGGATGAAACCATAGGAATTTTTGACTCCTACCATACCGCCAAAACTGCCTGCGGCAAAAAATCTGTTTCCATATTGGCCGGAGCAGCTCTTTTTATGGCAGTGGTTACAGGGGTTCTTGCCGCAATCATTATGGTCCAGGAACATGCCAGACGAATTTCCCTTTCTGAAGAAGGGATAAAGGCATCCTTTTTATCCAGTCTCGGAGATCCTGGCCTACTGTTGATTGCTGCCCTTGCCGTTATCACCCTGCTGTTTTCCATCACTGGAATTGCCCTGCTCTTAGCAAGAAAACACGATCAGAGGAACTTATCTTACACGAGCAAACTGCTGCAGGAAGTATTTTCACGTCATTTAGGAGATCCGGCTATTTCAGAAGCTGCCATGGAAGCATTTCTTGCCCGAATGGAAGAATATATTCGGTTAAGCCAGACCTTGGTTCGTTCCGAGACCTCTGTAGCCGAGCAGGCTAATGAGATCTCCGCCCTGAAAAATCAGGCTGCTTCTTGTGATGAGATTATCACACGCCAGCAGCGGTCCCAATGGGAACTGGAAAAAAAGCTGGATTACCTTTCTCAATGCAAGGATCAGGTTGAATCCCTTAAACAGGTTCTGGAAGAAAATGATCGAATTCGGGAAGAAATTTCTGCTATTGACTTAGCTTTAGATACCATGACCGAGTTGTCCTCCACCATCCGGGATTCCTTTGGACTTCATTTAAACAAAGCAGCCTCTGACATGATCGGAGAGATCACCGGCGGAATCTATGACAGTATGAGCGTTGATGAAAATCTGAACCTGTTTATGAATACCCGCACCAAGCTGGTTCCCGTTTCACAGGTCAGCAGCGGAACCATGGATCAGGTTTACCTGGCCCTTCGCATGGCTGCTGCCCGCCTGCTCCAGACCGGTCACGACCAGATGCCTTTGATCTTTGACGACAGCTTTGTCCAATATGATGACGAACGGCTGAAAACAGCGCTGAAATGGCTGTCACAGGCTTATGACAACCAGCTCATTATCTTCACCTGCCATCAGCGGGAAGCTCAGATGATGACTGCCAACCAGATACCATTTCAGTTAATTTCCATATAAAAGCTTATATGACACTTAATAAATACTGCCATGTGGGAGAACAAAAACCACTGTAAATTTTCTCCCCATAGCAGTACTTTTTATTATTTTATACATAGTATGATAATGATAAATGTTTGGGAGGCTTTCATGTCTCAATACACTTCCACATCCGGAACCATACTTCAAATCCAATGGCAGAATTCTGCCCCTGCCCAGTCAGGCTGCGGCCTGATGCTCACTCTGCAGACCATGGATCAAGGCATTGTCAATATTCATGTAGACGGCTCCACCTATATTCCAGATAATCATCCCTTAAAAACAGGAGAGCAGATAACCTGCTTTTACTCCCTTTTAGCTCCTGTACCTTTAATCTATCCGCCTCAATATCACGGAGTGGTCGTCGTGCCTACTCCTGTCGGCACATATGCAGCGTTAGATACTTTTACCCGGCTTCCCTCAGGAAACCAGTTAACCAACTCAGACGATACCCTTCGCCTTAATATTTCCAACACCACCAAAAAGACTCTCCCCAACGGCCAGCCCTTTGGCGGTGTTTTGTCCGGAAAGATGCTTCTTGTCATTTACACTGCCACTACCCGAAGCATCCCTGCCCAAACCTCCCCGGAACGAATTATCGTATTCTGCGGAGCCTAACAAATCATTCAGCATAACCTTCCTTTAGTGCCCTTCTACCTTCCATGACCAATACAAATCACCACAAAATAAATCTTCTCCACCCCTGCTGCCTTTAAAACCCGTGAACATGCCTCCATTGTACTTCCTGTTGTATAAATATCATCCACCAGTATCACACAGCGCGGAGCTTTTCTATTCTTTTCATAACCAGGATAAATGCAAAAAGCCTTCTCCAGATTTTTCAGCCGTTCTGTTGGATCTAAATCCCTCTGAGGCGCTGTCCTTTTACTGCGGATCAAAAATCTTTTCTCCACGGGAATCCCCCAGCCCAGGCTGAGACGCTTTGCCAGCTCCTCTGCCTGGTTGAATCCCCTTTTCCGACGGCGAGAAGGATGAATCGGCACTGGAATCAGCACATCTGCCTGCCAGTGCCGAACCACCTTCTGAAAACGGTTGACCATGGCAGCGCCGTAAAAATCAAGATATTCCCGCTTATTTTTATATTTGATGGCTGCCATGGAATGCTTTGCCGCCTCATTATAATTCAAAAGCGCTGCCCCGGAATCAAAAGTACGGCCATGGCGGGTACAATCCAAACAATATTCCTCCTGGTCACTCCAGATTTCCTTTCCGCATTTTTTACATACAGGCTGTGTGACTATCGACAAACGGGAAATACAAGACGGACATATCCACTCTCCTTCCGGACAAACAATCCTGCCGCAGACCGGGCATCTCCTTGGATACAGCATATTGATGAATGCTGTTTTTGCTTCTCGGGCCTTTCTATAGAATAGCTCTTTCAATATTCCTCCTCAATCTCCCGGATTCTCTCCTTTAGTCCCGTATACCGTCTTTGCTCCATCTCATTATCCACCATGGACTGAAACATTTCCGGAATCCCCACAAGACATACACAGGATCGTGCCCTGGTGACTGCCGTGTAGATCAGGTTCCTGGTCATCAGCATTCGAGGACCAGAGTGAACCGGAATGACTACTGCCGGATATTCGCTTCCCTGGGATTTATGTATGGTAATGGCATAAGCAAGCTCTAACTCCTCCAACTGCCGGAAACCATACTCTACCATCCTTCCCTCATCAAATTCCACGGTCATCTCCTCTGAAAATGTATTGATCTCCCGGATGATTCCAATATCCCCGTTAAAAACCCCCATGCCGGAGTCAGACACAATCCCGTGACTGTTTCGTACTTCCCACTCCAACTGATAATTATTCTTCACCTGCATTACCTTATCCCCCACCCGGTATAAGGTTCCCCCTGCTTCCTTCTCCTCCTTTTGGGCAGACTTAGGATTTAGATGCTCCTGCAGGACACTGTTAAGCCGTTCCACTCCCAGCGCCCCCTTTCTCATGGGCGTCATAATCTGGATCTCAAAGGGATCTGCCTTTACATACCCAGGCAGTTTTTCCTTTACCAAGGTGATCATGGAACGGATAATCCCGTCTGGATGATCTCCCCGGATAAAGAGAAAATCCCTGCTTCGTTTCCCCAAAGGAATCGGATCTCCTGCATTAATCTTATGGGCATTGACAATAATATCACTTTCTGCCGCTTGCCGGAAAATCCGATTCAGGCTCACTACCTGAAACCGTTCAGACTCAATCATATCCCGCAGCACGTTTCCTGCCCCCACACTGGGGAGCTGGTTCACATCCCCCACCAGAATCAGCCTGGTGCCGGGGCTGACAGCCTTCAGCAATGCATTCATCAAATAAATATCCACCATGGAAGTCTCATCTATAATCACGGCATCCGCATCCAGAGGATTGTCCTCTCCTCTCTCAAAATGCATTCCCATGGTTCCTCTGTCATCCTCCGGCGCCCCATTCAGCTCCAATAAGCGGTGAATGGTCTTAGCCTCATAGCCCGTGGCCTCTGTCATCCGCTTTGCAGCCCTGCCTGTAGGCGCTGCCAGAAGAATCGTCATTTCCTCCTGTTCAAAATAACGGATAATCGTATTAATAGTAGTGGTCTTTCCTGTCCCTGGACCGCCTGTAATGATCAACAGCCCGCTGTTGACTGCCTGTATTACTGCCTGAAGCTGCATCTGATCTGCCTCAATCCCTTCTTCCCTGCAGATTTGTTCCAGCTTCAGGCGAATCCCATCTTCTGGCTCCCTTCCACGGAGATTTAAGTCATGAAGCATTCTGGCCGTATTTAATTCCATATAATAATATTGGGATGCATAAATATGGCGGCTTCCATCCTCTCCGGACTTTACTACCACCTTTTTCTCTATTTGCAGATCCATCAAATGCTTTTCCATCATCCCAGGATCCACGTGAAGAAGCTCGGATGCATTTTTTAAAAGCTCCTCCTGGGGCAGATAGGTATGTCCGTTTGCCGATGACTGTAAAAGGCAATAGAAAATCCCGCTGTGGATCCGATAATCCGAATCCATAACAATTCCTACACGCTGGGCTATTTCATCCGCTATTTTAAATCCTACCCCCTGAATATCATCTGCCAGCTTGTAGGGATTCTCCCGGATAATCCCATACATCTGCTGGCCATATTCCTGATAGATTTTTAAGGCCAGGTTCATGGAAATGCCATATTCCTGTAAAAACATCATGGCCTGACGCATTTCCTTTTTTTCTTCCATCTGCTCTGAGATAGACCTGGCCAGCTTTTCACTGATCCCTTTTACCTCTGCCAAACGCTCCGGTTCTTCTTCGATCACCCGAAAGGTATCTGCCTTAAAGCGCCGCACAATACGGGCGGCAAGAGCCGCCTTTACCCCCCGGATCGCACCAGAACCCAGATACCGCTCCATGGATGCCGTATCCTCAGGAGCCTTCAGCTCATATTTTTCCACCTGAATCTGTTCTCCATAAAGAGCATGTTCCACCACTCTGCCCTCTGCCTCAATCAGATCCCCGTCACTGATATAAGGAAATGTTCCCACCAGCACATAGCTCTGGCCTTCAGCGCCTATCTCCAGGACAGAATAACCGTTTTCCTCATTGCGGTATTTTATCTTTTCCACATATCCTTTTACTGTTGCCATCCTTGTGCCACCTTCTCCCATATCTTTTTGAAACTTTGATCCTATGTTTCCGATATATGAAAAAAGCCCCGCGCCTGTACCCGGTGCGGAGCAGCCTTACCTTTTTTATCTTTCTCCTGATTCCCAGATATAAGAAATTTTGTATCGCCTCATTCTGATGAATGGACTGCAAAATGTGTTTAGATTATTGCTTAGATCAATACTCATGGGCCCTGATATCCCCATGCTGAAACTCAATAAACTTTCCTGTGCCAATGGCTACTGCAGTTAAAGGTTCCTCTGCCACCATCGTAGTAATGCCTGACTTTTCCTCAATAAGCTGATCCAAGCCATTCAGCAGTGCGCCTCCGCCAGTCATCACAATCCCCCGGTCAAAAATATCCGCAGCCAGCTCCGGCGGTGTCCTCTCCAGCACATTGTGCACTGCATCCACAATCTGCATGGCCGGCTCCCGAAGCGCCTCTAACGTCTCGTCTGAAGTTACCACTATAGTCTTGGGAAGTCCTGTCACCAGGTTTCTCCCCCGTACCTCCATAGTCAGAACCTCCGGACGACGGTACGCCGCGCCGATGTTGATCTTGATTTCCTCTGCGGTACGCTCTCCGATCAGAAGATTATGCTTTTTACGCATATAACGCACCAAAGCCTCGTCAAAATCATCTCCCGCCACTTTAATGGATGTGCTGACCACAGGTCCGCCCAAAGAAATCACCGCAATATCTGCCGTGCCTCCTCCAATATCTACAATCATATTGCCGCAGGCCTTGGATATATCCACTCCCGCGCCGATAGCCGCTGCAACCGGCTCCTCAATAATCACCACATCACGGGCGCCGGCATTGTATGTGGCGTCCTCCACGGCCTTCCTCTCTACCTCTGTTGCCCCGCTGGGAATACAGACCGCAATACGAGGCTTGCGCAGTGTCCGCTTTCCTACTGCCTTGGTAATAAAATACTTCAGCATCTTTTCTGTCACCGTATAATCCGAGATCACACCCTGCCGAAGCGGCCGTATGGCAATAATATTCCCCGGAGTCCTGCCGATCATTAACCGCGCTTCCTCACCGATAGCCATGATCTTGCTGGAATCACGATCAATCGCCACCACAGACGGTTCCTTCAGCACAACACCCTTACCCTTAATATATACTAAAATACTCGCTGTACCTAAATCAATTCCAATATCATTGGACACTAACATTCTTATTCTTCCTCCTGCTTGTTCCTTCCGATTCCTTTATTTACAGTATTTACAATATTTCCAATGTCAATCTTATAACTTCATAATAATTGGTGTTTTATTTTGTTTTAATTTCCTGTTTCCCTTATAATTGGATCAACCGGAATTTCCATAATTTCCATAAAAATCCGGCTTTCTTTATTATATACAAAGATATCCTATTTTGAAAGGGTTTTTTTATTTTTTATTTTGTTTATATTTTTTTTATGATGGAGACACACTTTTGACACAAATATTTTCTATACTATAGTTACATTATCCGAGAGGATAATGAGCCTTTGTTTCAAGTTAACACTTGAAATTGTAAAGCTTTTTCATACTCATACCTGCCAGAAGCAATTCTGGCAGGCCCCCCTAAAACCATTTTCTTTTATTTGTATACCTACCATTCCCAAAAGTAATGCGGAGAACCCACCGACCCCTCGGTGGGTTCTTCGTATATTCTATATTTTTTTAATTTCCTCTTTCATACTTTTATCGCTAGAGTATACCTTTCCTGCATATATTATCTGCAGAAAATAAAAAGGAACGAGATAATTCCCATGGTACTTCCATTAACCCACATGAATCCTGGTGAATCTGCCCGTATTGTATGGATTGCCAGTGATCCCTCTTTTAAACAGCACTTATACAATTTAGGCTTCTGCCCCCAGGAAATCATAACCTGTATTCAAAGCTGTCACCGCCGCAGAATGAGCGCTTACCGGGTACGTGGCCTTACCATTGCCCTCCGCCGCGAAAGAGCCAATGAAATCTTTGCAGAAATTCTCTTTTTAAAGTTTTAAAGTAAAAAGGTCTGGCAATCTTCCTTCTGGAATATGGCCAAACCTTCTTCACTCAATCTTCTTCCTCATCTTCTTCCATGACTATCGCTGCAGCCGCAGTCGCCACAGTCGTCACGGTAGCAACCACCGCAAATATAATCACCAACAGCACACCGCCCATAAAATACATTAATTCCATTGTCTTCCTCCTGTTTCCCGCCTATAAATAACTTCTGTTAACCAGTATATCACATTTCTTTATGTCCATCAATTACTATTTTCAGACACACTCTAGTAAATCCCCCGAATCCCTAAGTCCGTGTCCACTGTATTCAGATTATAAAGAACCAGCACATCTGTGACTCCCTCATGGCCTTTGATAAAGCTGGACGGACCCAACTTATAATACCGGGTATCAAACACATAAATTTTTTTATAATGATGTGCCAAAAAGGGAACCATGGAATTTGCATAGCTGTCTTTTATCAGCGCCAGCTCTCTGTCTGACTCTGCATTTTCATTGGTAATCTCGATCAACGGATGAAGATTATTCAAAAAAAGCGAATATTTATCTTTCTTTCCCGCGTATTCCAGATTATAGAGACTATCCGTGGTTTCTTTCGTGTCCTCATAAAACACCGTCAGCTTATCAGACGGATTTCTATAAATCGTAATCACGTCCCCTTTTTGGCTATAGTCATTTACTTTGGAATAAATAGTCCCGCAAAAATCATCTGCTGCGATCTCTTTCTCCAACCCATCCAAATCTATGGGTGTAAATCCTTTTTCCCGGCAAAATGCCAGATATCCCACATAAGCCCCATAAGTGGTCCAATGGTGATCCGTCCTATAATAAAGCTGACCGTCCTTTTCATGTGTCAGCAGATCCTGACTGCAGTCAATAGGCAGAAGACCTGAATCTTGATAAATCTTCCTTGCTGTGTCCATCTGATCTGCAGCCGGCGCAAATTCCGGAAGTTTATTTTTATAAGTATAAATAGCAGTGGGCACCAGCATAAGATGAAGTTCTTTTCCCTTCAGCTCCTCTTTTTCTCCAAATTTCTTTAATGTTTGAGAAATCTGGTCTGTGTTTACAGGCTTTTGATAATTTTCAATCAGATATCCGTCCTTGCCTATAAAAACCTGATTGATCTCCTTCTTCCCTAAAGTAATTTCTGTCTTGGTCTTCACACCGATAAAAAAGTCCCGAAGGGGAAAATGATCGCAGAGATAGGAATTAATATCTTCCATATATTGTCCGCTTTTCACAGATTCCCAGGTAAAGACTGGAAAAGGCTCTAAATACCGATTTTCACTCTCAGAAAAATCCTGTTTTTTTAAAAGAAGGAATGACACGGAAAGAACCAGCACTGCAACTGTCAGGAAAACAGAAGTCACGGTGTGGATTGTATTTTCTCTCATTCTATTCTATCCTCTCATTTTAAGGAAACACTTAATTACATTTACTCTCCTGTTTTAAAGAAACACCTGCTTAAAAACGGAAGTATAAAAATGGATTGTAGGTATCATTGACCAAATAAGCTATCGTCAAACCAAAAAGAACCACATATCCAAACATTCCAGCCAAAGAAGCACAAAGCCTTCCTCCATTTCCCCATTCCTTCCTCTTTTTACAAATCCATGGATAAAAAGGAAAAGCAAGCAGCAGAGCCATCAAAAGCACTGCCCCATAATTCTGCAGATACCAAATGCACTCTATTCCCCACAAGGCATTTCCCGTACAGCCTGCCATGGAAAGCAGATAAGTTCTCAAAAGTCCCATATCATCAAACACAAACAGTACAAAACCCATCACTACAATCAGGATCGTATAGAGATGTCGGAAAAAGGAAGGAAGCTGTTCTAACTTTTTCCCCCATATATATTTTTCTAATATCAGCAGGATACCGTAATACATTCCCCAAAGCACAAAATTCCAGGCAGCCCCATGCCAAAGCCCGGTCAGAAACCAGACTGCCATCATGTTAAGCAAATGCCTTTTTACCCCTTTACGATTTCCTCCCAAGGGAATATACACATAATCCTTGAACCAGGTAGACAAAGAAATGTGCCATCTTCTCCAAAAATCTGTTACAGACACAGACCAAAGAGGATAGTTGAAATTTTCCGGAAAATGAAATCCCAGCATCCATCCCATTCCAATAGCCATATCACTATAAGCGCTGAAATCAAAGTAGAGCTGCAAGGTAAAAGCAGCGGCTCCCAGCCAGCAAACTGCCACAGAAGCCTGTCCTGCCTCCAGAACCCGGATCTCCTCCCAAAGTGCGCCTACCTGGTTTGCAATCAAAACCTTTTTAAACAATCCCTGCATGAAACGGAACAATCCTCTCTGAAATCCTTCCAGACTGATCTTTCGCTCATGCAGTTCCTCGTTCACTGTAGAAAACCGCACAATGGGACCGGCTACCAGTTGGGGAAACATAGATACATAGGTTAAATACGTCAAATAATTCCGTTCTACCGGAACCTGGCCCCGGTATAGATCAATGATATAACTCATGGTCTGAAAGGTAAAAAAACTGATTCCAATGGGCAGACCAATCTTAAGGAGGGGAAGCTCTGTGTGAAAAACCGCATTTATTGTTCCCAAGACAAAATCTGCATATTTAAAAAAAGCCAGAACGGAAAGATTGATTACCACAGAACTAATCAAAAAAATCCGTCTTTTTCCCTGGCTGCTTCCAAAACGTTCCATCAAAAGCCCGTTTCCAAAATCCACTGCTGAAGCAAACAGCATCAGCAAAATATAAACCGGCTCTCCCCATGCATAAAAAATCAGGCTGAATACAAGTAAAACTCCATTCTGCAGTGGTATCTGATATTTTCTGCTCCCTGCAGAATCCCCGGTTTGCCCCATAACATAAGAATGTTTACCATGCAAAATGCATGGTAAACACGAAACTGCATAATATAAAATCAAACAAAGGGGAAGAAAGAAAAATAAAAACGGAATACTGCTGAAAACCATGTCTGTCCCCCGCCCTACTGGATTCCTGCCTGAATGATCTGGTTAATGGCGCCTGCCTGCTCAGAGATTACCAGATATACATAATTTCCATTTACCTGAACAGAACTTTTATCTACAATCTGAAATTGATCCGGAAGATAATTCTCCATCTCTGACTTCTTCTGGTCAATCACAGTCTGGAGCGCAGCGCTTAAGCCTGCTGTACTTCCTGCGTCCTTTGCCTTAAGAATAACCACGGTCTCTGCAGAGATCGCTGCCTCTGACATGGAAAACACATATTCTTCCAAAGATCCAACATCAATCCCGTAATAATTAGAAATAAAATCATCCGGAACAACCATAGGAGAATTAAGAGCAACCTTCTGTGTAATCTCCCCATAAATATCTTTAACGCTTTTTCCCGTATTCTGAGGAGCTGTTGTCTCCGGAACCGTCTCTGGCGCTGTCTCCGGAGTCAGCGTTGCTTCAGTCACTGCCTCTGACTCTTTTTTTGTTTCTTCCTCAGCCGTTTCCTTTGTACTGGCTTCAGAAGTTTTTTCCTCCGCAGAGGTTTCATCCTCCGTGGTCTCATCTGCCTTCGTTTCTTCGCTGGTTTCCTCCTCTTTTTCTGTTTCCTTGCTTTCTTCTTCTGTAACTTCTGCAGTAGTTTCCTCAACAGTCGTCTCCGCAGCCGTAGTCTCCGCAGAAGATGAAGCTGCTGTTTCTGCCTTTCCGCATGCCCCAAGCATCAAAACTACTGCCAAAAGATATGCGCTTCTCTTATAATTTCTTGTATTTATCATAATAATCTTTATTCCTTTCTCTATATATCTAAATGTATTGTGTCCGTGTCAAAAGGTCATGTACGCGGCTTGTTAATCTGTCTTTACTCCAGGGCCGGTATTCTGGCTTGTATTCTCTCTGGGCATTAAAACCCTGGAAACCTGTGTTTCCGGTTCTTCCGTGTTTTCTTCTGTTGATGCAGAAGCAGTCTCCTGAGATGACATTTCCTCTGATTCCTGTACCTCATTTTCCGGCTGTGGATTTTGTCCGTTTACCGGAAACGGGCTGGTGCCTTGGAGCTGAGTCCTGGCATATTCCCGCAGCACAGCAGACCATACATCATAGGCAGCCCCAGTCTGATGAACATAATTATCACTGCAGTATACGGCCGGCAGATCCCCATTGGCATCTGACAGATGGGAAGCAAGATCTACAAATCCCCATCCGTTCGCAAGAGCCATCTGCTTTAAAAGCTCATTAAACCGCCGGATATTGGGATTGTTTAAATTCCCTCTGCCCTTTCCCTGCTTTGTGTAAGTCATACTGATAATATGAATCTCCGCATCCGGGCAATGGGCTTTAATGTTTCCAATTACCTGGGCATAGCAGTCACAGGTGTTTTCCAAAGTACCCATGTTCATATCATTAAGCCCGAAAAACATAAACACTCTTTTTGCATTAAGCATCCCCATGGATTCCCATACCGGTCTTTGCTGTCCCTGATAAACCGGATGCACACTTTTTGAAGATACAGGCCACAAAGCATTGTGAACCGAAAAACTGCCGGAAGCTAAAAACTGGATTCCTCCCAGATAGGTATTCCTTCTTTTCATTGCATAATTCCGAAATCCCATCATCACCGAATCACCGGTAAACACACTTCCTGCAAAATACTGATCAATAGCAGTCTCCATGGCAAGCGCCGGATCTTCTTCTGCTGTCCCTGCTGCCTGCTCTTGGACTGTATTCTCCTCATCTGCATAGGCAGCCATAGGAATCGCCCCCGCCAAAAGCATTGCTGAAACCCCACTGAGCAATCGGTATTTCCATCCTTTTTTCATAATCCTCTCCTCCGCGAAATTTGTCTTATAGTATACCAAGAATAGGCTTACTTTTCAAGCAAGATTCACATTCTGGTTTTTAAAATTTAAGAATCTGTTGAAACCACTTAAGGTTTCCTGACCGGCAAAACCATTTTTCCCGTAAAATGTTGTCACACACAGCAAATCCTGCGGAATATCATACAGTATAATTCAACCCATGAGAGGACTTATCCTATGAATGATGTTTTACTGCCTCAGGT
This sequence comes from uncultured Lachnospiraceae bacterium, assembly GCA_910586205.1. Lineage (GTDB taxonomy): Bacteria > Bacillota > Clostridia > Lachnospirales > Lachnospiraceae > Brotaphodocola. The sequence continues at coordinate 104,434 of CAJUGD010000005.1, forward strand.
CAACAATAATTGCCGGTTCTGCAACTTCAATCAATGGATGCCGGCAGGCGTGCGTGTCTTAAATGCTGCTGTCAACTATAATCCATTTTCTGTCACCATCGGCAATACCAACGTTGCCTCAAGCCTTGACCAAGGCGCCATCACCCGCTACAGCCAGGTCAATCAGGGCTATCAGACCGTCACCTTATCCGGCGCCAATGGATATGTCTATGTGCAGAAACCAGTTTATATCGGAGACGGCATGACAACCATTGTAATAATTAACACGGCATCCGGGCTGGATCTTCTTCCTGTGTCTGACTCAGCCTGTGCTACCAATTCTTTCAGCGCCTGTATTCGGGTAGCAAATGTAGCCTATTACAGCGGTCCGGTTAATGTAAGAATTGGGAATGTAGTATTCTCCTCCATTCCCTTCCAGGATGTAACCTCCTTCAGCCGTGTCACCTCAGGAAGCTATACCGCACAGATCAGCCGTCCTCAGCATCCCAACAATCCCCTGCTGTCTGTGCCTCTTAATCTTAATTCCAACCGTATCTACACCCTGTATGTCATGAACTGGAATCCGTCCTCTGATGCTGTTCAAACCTTCTTAGTGGAGGATCGTCGCAGCTGATTGAACTAAGTAAATAAGCAAAAGCCTGATAAAGCGCTGACGGTAAAAAACAATCCATAAAAATTTTTTCCGTCGGCGCAATATTACTGAATGAAACCACATTGTGAATAGATTTTTTTTTAAAGTTGTGGTATGATGAAAACAGTAACAATATGAGGAGGAGAGAATTATGGCAAAGTATATGGCGTATGTAGGGTCTTACTCCTACACCGGCAAGGCAAAGGGAATCACAGTTTACGATGTAGATGTAGAGAAAGGGAAATTCGAGAAGCGTTGCGAGGTGGAAGTGGACAACTCCTCTTATGTGATTGCCTCCAAAAATGGTGATACCCTGTACTCTATTGCTGATGAAGGTGTAGTGTCATTCCGTATTCTCCAGAACGGAAGCCTTTCTCGTCTGAACAGTACCAAGATCAACGGCATGAGAGGCTGCCATCTGTCTACGGATACAGGGGACAAGTATATCTTTGTTTCCGGCTACCATGACGGCAAGACCACAGTCCTGCGGCTGCGCAGGGACGGCGGCGTAGGAGAGATTGTGGATGGTGTATTCCATAAAGGTATGGGAAGCGTTGCAGAACGGAATTTTCGGCCTCACATTACATGCACCAGGAGAACTCCGGATCATAAATATGTGCTGACGGCAGACTCCGGTATGGACCAGGTACAGATTTATCGTTTCAATGATAAGGAGGAACGGCTGATTCAGGTAGATGCAATCCGTTGCGAGAGAGAATCTGCACCAAGACATTTCCGGTTCAGCAATGACGGCAAATTTATCTATTTGATGTATGAACAGAAAAACGTCATTGATGTATACACCTATGAGGGAAATGATCGAGTGCCGCAAATTGAGAAAATTCAAACCATCTCCACTATGGGTCCAAAAGGAAAAAAGATTGCCGCTGCCTGCTGCATGCGTTTCTCAGAAGACCAGCAGTATGTATATTGCGGCAATGCAGGGGATGAAACCGTCTCGATTTTCAGAAGGAATGCTGAGACAGGAATGTTAGAGCTTCTGTGCAGCCTGCCCCCAAGCGGAGAATATCCCAAAGATATCGCCGTGTTCCCTGACAATAAGCATATTGCGGTAATGAACCATGAAAGCGGAAATATTACCTTTTTTGCTGTGGACTATGAAAAAGGGCTGCTGGTAATGTGTGCTAAAGAAATAAAGTGCAATCAGCCTAATTGTTGTGCAATCGTAAGAGTAGCTCCGTAAAGGACATGCTTTGGCCGAATTATCACTTTTTAAAGTTGATGAAAAGACTAAAAAGTGATAATTCCGTCAAAGAAATTCTATAAGCTATTTCATCTATATCTGTTTGCACCCATCAGAAATAATGTGCTGTAAAACGCGCACAAAATGGAGGAAATCATGGCAGGCTCAACTTTTGGCACTATATTTCGGATTATGACATGGGGAGAGTCCCACGGTAAGGGTGTTGGTGTTACCATTGACGGCTGTCCCGCGGGGCTTTCTTTATGTGAGGAGGATATACAGCAGTATCTTAACCGGAGAAAACCGGGACAGGGCAGGTTTGCCACAGCACGGCAGGAGGGAGATCAGGCAGAGCTTCTGTCAGGAGTATTTGAAGGAAAAACTACCGGAACCCCCATTTCATTGATTGTGAGAAACCAGGATCAAAGATCTCGGGACTATACAGCAATCATGGACGTGTACCGTCCAGGTCATGCAGATTACTGCTTTGACGCCAAATATGGCTTTCGGGATTACCGGGGCGGGGGAAGATCCTCCGGCAGAGAAACCATCGGCAGGGTTGCTGCAGGAGCCGTGGCATGCAGGCTTCTTTCCTCCTATGGAATTTCTGTAGATGCTTACACAAAAAGTATTGGAGAGATTGAGATTAATCCTGAACGGTTTGATTTGGCATACCGGGACATGAATCAGCTGTACATGCCAGATAGGGAATCAGCTAAAAAGGCAGCGCTTTATTTAGACAGTCTTATGGAAGATCAAGATTCGGCAGGCGGTGTAATAGAATGTCTGATCCGCGGAGTTCCGGCCGGAATCGGAGAACCAGTCTTTGATAAGCTGGATGCATGTCTGGCAAAAGCAGTCATGTCTATCGGAGCAGTAAAAGGCTTTGAGATTGGAGATGGCTTTAAGGCAGCAAAAAGCCGCGGCTCGGAAAATAATGATGAATTTTATGCAGATGCTCAGGGAAAACTAAAGAAAAGAACCAATCATTCCGGCGGAATCTTAGGAGGTATCAGCGATGGAAGTGACATTATATTCCGGGCTGCTTTTAAACCGACTCCATCTATTGCAAGGCCGCAGAAGACGGTAAACCGTGTCGGAGAAAATGTAGAGATTAATATCAAAGGGCGGCATGACCCGATTATAGTTCCCCGGGCTGTGGTGGTTGTAGAAGCTATGGCAGCGCTGACCATAGCGGATTTGCTGCTTATGGCAAGGAGTTCTAAAGTAAAAAATTATAAATAAACACAAAGGAGACAGGCATGAAAATAGCAATGGGAAACGATCATTCTGCTGTGGAAATGAAAACCGTTATCCGGGAATATGTAGAAGCAAAGGGATATGAAGTTATTGATTTTGGAACCAATACCGGCGAGAGCTGTGATTATCCGGAATACGGAGAAAAAGTGGGGCGTGCTGTAGCCTCGGGAGAGGCTGATTATGGGATCGCCATCTGCGGAACCGGAATCGGAATCGGAATTGCTGCAGGAAAAGTTAAGGGAATCCGGGTCTGTACCTGCAGTGAGCCATACAGCGCCCGCCTGTCCCGTATGCACAACAATACCAATGTACTGACCTTCGGCGCGCGGGTTATCGGCACAGAGATGGCTAAGATGATTGTGGATGAATGGCTGGATAATGCCTACGAGGGAGGACGTCATGACAGACGGGTGGCACAGCTCATGGAAATAGAAGGATAGCTTTAATAAAGGGGATGTCGGGAAATAAGGGGCGATCTATTTCCCGACATCTCCTTATGTTTCAATTAAATTTCTTCAAAGCAGGATAATATGATTCTCACGGCATAACTTCCGCATATCCTCTGGCCACAGACTTGCCTGAACCTCCCCCACATGAGCACGATTCAAAAGAAGCATACAAAGACGGGACTGGCCGATACCGCCGCCTATGGTACAAGGAAGCTCACCCGATAAGAGCATTTTATGATAAGGAAGCTCTCTGCGGTCATCGCAGCCTGCCTTGGTAAGCTGTTCATCTAAAGACTTTTCATCTACCCGGATTCCCATGCTGGAAATCTCCAGCGCACAATCCAGCAGATCATACCAGAACAGTATATCTCCGTTAAGCTGCCAGTCATCATAATCCGGAGCCCTGCCATCATGAGGCTTTCCATTTTTCAGCTTCTCTCCGATCTTCATAAGGAATACGCACCCATGTTCTTTTGTAATAAGATTCTCTCTTTCCTTTGGGGTTTTGTCAGGATAGCGTTCTTCTAACTCTTCAGAAGTTACAAAGGTAATATCCTTTGGCAGATGTTTGACTGCATCCGGATATTTATACCAGACCTCATGCTGCATATGCTTAATAATCTTAAAGATTGTACATACAGTCTCCTTCAGGGTTTCTGTATTTCTCTGTTCTCTGGTAATCACCTTTTCCCAATCCCATTGATCGACATAGCAGGAATGAAGGTTATCCAGCTCCTCATCCCGGCGAATAGCGTTCATATTGGTATAAAGTCCCTCACCCGGCTGAAATCCATATTCCTTTAAAGCCATTCTTTTCCACTTGGCAAGAGACTGAACCACCTCAATTCTTTCTCCGGGAAAAGCATACATATCAAATTCAACCGGACGCTCCACACCGTTAAGATTGTCATTCAAGCCGCTGGATTGTTCTACGAACAGAGGAGCAGAAATCCGCTCCAAATGCATCTCCCGGCCAAATTCCTTCTGAAACGTATCGCGGATGTATTTGATTGCCTCCTGAGTTTCCCGAACCGTCAGATGAGGATCATAGGCTTTCGGTATTATCAATCCCATATTATTTCCTCCCATTGATTTCCTGATATAAATTTATCCTGCTTATCGTATCATTATTCCTTAATTTATACAAGCACTATTTATGATAAAACAAATACGATCCACTGTCAAAAAAACTCAAAAATCTCTCTTAATGATATTGACAGAACCATATTTTTCTGTATAATGGTATTTGCTGTCGGTTTATTATTACTAAACTTTTTACTTATTTTCATAGTCAGTTAGTATATGTAAACTTTAAGATTAATTTTTTTATAGTAAACCTTTTTTGCACATTGGGAGGCAATACATGGATATCGGTTTAAAATTAAAGGAACTCCGGGTATTAAAGGGTCTTACCCAGGAGGAGCTTGCTGACCGTTCCGAGCTGTCCAAGGGATTTATTTCCCAGGTAGAGCGGAACCTGACATCCCCCTCCATTGCAACCCTGACAGATATTCTTCAATGTCTGGGCACCACTTTAGGCGAGTTTTTTTATGAAAGCCCTGACGAGCAGATCGTATTCGGAAAGTCAGACTATTTTGAAAAATACGATCCGGAACTAAAAAACGAAATCAAGTGGATCATTCCGAACGCCCAGAAAAATGTGATGGAACCGATTCTTCTGACCTTAGAGGCAGGCGGAGAGACCTATCCGGATAATCCCCATGAAGGAGAGGAATTTGGCTATGTGCTGCAGGGCTCTGTTGCCATCCATATCGGTAATCAGGTTTTTCGGGCAAAAAAAGGAGAATCCTTTTATTTTGTCCCAGACAAAAAGCATTTTCTTTCCAGCAAAGCAGGAGCTGTCTTATTGTGGGTCAGCTCACCGCCGAGCTTTTAAAGTTGGCTATTTTCATAATCAGCCGGAAATATTATTATGTCGGATCCTGCTGCCTTTACTTTTACGTAGAAATACATTCCCAGGTTTCCAGATACATAGGAGGAATATACTATGAGCCAGCCCTTGATTGATTTAAGAAACATTTCCAAAAGCTTTGACGGAACTGTTGTTTTAGATGATCTGAATCTCTCTGTGGCGGAGAATACCTTTGTGACCCTGTTAGGCCCCAGCGGCTGCGGCAAAACCACCACCCTGCGGATCATAGGCGGTTTTGAGACTGCCGATCAAGGACAGGTGATCTTCGACGGTGAGGATATAAGCAAGCTTCCGCCAAACAAGCGCCAGCTTAATACCGTATTCCAAAAATACGCCCTGTTTTCCCATATGAACATTGCGGAAAACATTGCTTTTGGCTTAAAGATCAAAGGCAAATCAAAATCCTACATCCAGGATAAGATTCAATATGCTTTAAAGCTGGTAAACTTAGACGGCTATGAGAACCGTTCTGTCAGTTCCTTAAGCGGAGGACAGCAGCAGCGAATCGCCATTGCCCGGGCCATTGTAAACGAACCCCGCGTTCTGCTTTTAGACGAGCCGTTAGGCGCTCTTGACCTAAAGCTGCGTCAGGATATGCAATATGAACTGATCCGCCTAAAAAATGAGCTGGGTATCACGTTTATCTATGTGACCCATGATCAGGAGGAGGCTCTTACCATGTCTGATACCATTGTTGTCATGAACCAGGGGTATATTCAGCAGATGGGCACTCCCGAGCAGATCTACAATGAACCGGAAAATGCCTTTGTAGCAGATTTCATCGGGGAAAGCAATATTGTTCCAGGTATTATGATACGAGATGAGCTGGTAGAGATCTTCGGCGCACGCTTTGCCTGTGTGGATAAAGGCTTTGGCAGCAACCGGCCTGTAGATGTGGTAATCCGGCCGGAGGATATTGATCTGGTAGAACCTTCTGCCGGAACTCTTACCGGAGTGTGCACTCATCTGATCTTTAAGGGCGTACACTATGAGATGGAGGTAACGACTCCTGATGGTTTTGAATGGCTGGTTCACAGCACAGACCTTTGCCCTGTGGGCAAGGAAGTAGGCATTCATGTGGATCCCTTTGATATCCAGATTATGAATAAACCTGCTTCAGAGGATGAGGAGGCCGTGGGAGTCAATGAGTAAGAAACTATTAGCCGCACCCTATCTGGTATGGATGGCAGGCTTTATTATCATTCCGTTAGCGCTGATTGTATATTATGGACTTACAGACCGGGATGGTGCTTTTACCATTGCAAATGTAGCATCCATCGGCACTCCGGAACATGTAAAAGCTTTGTGGCTGTCTCTTTGGCTGTCCTTAATCAGCACTGTTGTCTGTCTGATCCTTGCCTATCCTCTGGCCATGATCTTGCGGAATCGAGGCATAGGACGGGGAAGTTTTATTGTATTTATCTTCATCCTTCCCATGTGGATGAATTTCCTGCTGCGTACCATGGCATGGCAGACTCTGTTGGAGAAGAACGGTGTGATCAATGGAATATTATCTCTTTTACACCTTCCTGGACAGAGCCTTATTAATACTCCCGGCGCTATTATTTTAGGTATGGTTTATAACTTTCTGCCTTTTATGGTACTGCCGATTTACAATGTGCTCTGCAAGATTGATGACGATACGATCAATGCAGCGCGGGATTTAGGGGCAAATTCATTACAAATCCTGCTTCGGATCTGGTTTCCTTTAAGCGTTCCTGGGATTATCAGCGGTATTACCATGGTATTTGTCCCGGCGCTTACTACCTTTGTTATCTCTAACCTGTTAGGAGGAAGCAAGATTCTTCTGATAGGGAATGTGATCGAACAGGAATTTACCAAAGGAAGCAACTGGCATTTAGGTTCCGGTCTTTCCCTGGTACTGATGGTCTTTATTCTTATCAGTATGGCAGTTATTGCCAAGTATGATAAAAACGGAGAAGGGAGTGCATTCTAATGAACAGGCTGCGGCGTTTTCTCAGACGGACTTGGCAGGACTTTTACCTGGTGCTGATTATGGTCTTTTTGTATGCTCCCATTGCAACCATGATGGTTCTGTCCTTTAATTCCTCCAAATCCCGCACCCAATGGGGCGGATTTACACTTCGGTGGTACGCGGATATGTTTGCCAGCCGTAATATTATAGCAGCCCTGCACAACACGCTGCTGATTGCTTTTCTCTCTGCCCTTATCGCTACCGTGATCGGGGTGGCTGCCTGTATTGCCATTAATACTATGAAGCCGGTACACAAAGCCATTGTAATGGGAATCACCAATATTCCCATGCTTAACGCAGATATTGTTACCGGGATTTCCCTTATGCTGGCATTCATTGCTTTTGGAATATCCTTAGGCTTTAAAACTATCCTGATTGCTCATATTACTTTTAATATTCCTTATGTAATTTTAAGTGTAATGCCTAAGCTAAAGCAGACAAACCGATCCACTTATGAGGCTGCTATGGATTTAGGAGCCGGTCCTGTATTTGCCTTTTTTAAAGTGGTCTTTCCGGATATTCTGCCTGGTGTTCTGTCCGGATTTTTGCTGGCCTTCACCATGTCCTTAGATGATTTTATTATCACACATTTTACAAAAGGAGCAGGTATTAATACCCTTTCTACTCTTATATACAGTGAAGTGCGCCGGGGCATCCGGCCTTCCATGTATGCTCTTTCTACGGTGATTTTTCTGACAGTGCTTACACTGCTGATATTCACTAATTTTGCCCCTCGAAAGAAAGCGGAAAAAAGGGTTTAATATTTTTATTATATAAAAGAATATTAGGAGGAGTTTTTATGAAAAAAAGATTGATTGTATGTGGTTTTGCGGCTGCTTTCATAGCCGTTCTGCTGACTGGCTGCGGCGGCAAAACTTCCGGCGGCGGAACCTCTGACAACAGTGCTGCTCCCGCAGAAGGCAGCAAGGAGGAAGAAGAATCCTCAGATGAATTATATGTATACAACTGGGGTGAGTATATAGACGAGGCTGTTATTGACCAGTTTGAGGATGAAACCGGAATCCGGGTCATATATGATCTGTTTGAAACCAATGAAGAAATGTATCCTATCATTGAAGCCGGAGCCGTCACCTATGATGCGGTCTGTCCCTCTGATTACATGATACAGAAAATGATAGAGAATAATCTTCTGGCAGAAATTAATTTCGATAACATATCCAACCTTAACCAGATTGACCCTGCCTACCTGGAAATGTCCAAGTCCTTTGACCCGGAAAACAAATATTCCGTACCTTACTGCTGGGGAACCGTAGGTATTTTATATAATACCAAACGCCTTGAGGAGCTGGGCGTCACACCGCCTACCAAATGGTCGGATCTGTGGGATGAAAAGCTGAGCGGTGAAATATTAATGCAGGACAGTGTCCGGGATGCTTTTATGGTTGCATTGAAAAAAGACGGCTTTTCCATGAACAGCTCAGACGAAGGTGAGCTTGAGCAGGCAAAGCAGGCTCTGATTGACCAAAAACCTTTGGTACAGGCATATGTCATTGACCAGGTAAGAGATAAAATGATCGGAGGAGAGGCCGCTGTAGGTGTAATCTATTCCGGTGAAATGCTTTATATCCAGGAGGAGGTGGCAAACCTGGGATTAGATTATTCTCTGGAATATGTAATTCCACAGGAAGGCACAAACCTTTGGCTGGATTCATGGGTAATTCCAAAAAATGCCAAAAATAAGACAAATGCTGAAAAATGGATTGATTTCCTCTGCCGTCCGGAGATTGCCAAAGCCAACTTTGAATATATTACTTATCCTACACCCAATAAAGGAGCCTTTGATCTGTTGGATGAAGACCTGCAAAATAACAAATCCGTATTTCCGGATAAGGATTCACTGGTAAACTGTGAAGTATTCCGCTATTTGGGAGATGATGTGGATTCTGTTTATAATGATCTTTGGAAAGAGGTTAAATCCAATTAAAGGACAGCATATTTCATGCATACCTTTGGTAAAATGCATATTTTTTCACAAGCCGCACATACTACCTTCATAGGAGGTGGCATTATGAGAAATAAAGCTTTAGATTACACAGCTTTAACCCTGGCTATTATCGGTGCAGTAAACTGGGGACTGATTGGATTTTTTGACTTTAATCTGGTGGCTTCCATCTTCGGAGGCATGAGCTGGATTTCCCGAATCATCTACGGCCTGGTAGGATTGTGCGGACTTTATCTTATCAGCTTTTATATGCAGAATAATGATGTCCGCACACAATCTTAAATGTAAATCCATGCATGGGCAGCAACCTTCTTAATCTTTAAGAGGCTGCTGCCTTTTTTCTGTTTCTACTGTTTTTTTCTTCCTGTTTGTGATAAAATGTAGCCACAGAAATCTTAAATCCACGGAGGTTTTTATATGAAAATAACGTATATTCATCACAGCAGTTTTCTTGCAGAGCTGGAACGATTGTATCTGTTGTTTGATTATATTAAGGGACCACTTCCTGAGCTTCTGCCGGACAAGGAGCTTCTTGTTTTTGTCAGCCACCGGCATGAAGATCATTTCTCACAGAACATATGGACGCTGGCTGATAAACATCCCAAAATCCGTTATATTCTGTCTGACGATATTTGGCAGAACCGGGTGCCGGAAAAGCATTTCTGCAGAACAGAATATATAGATCCAGGAAGTTCCTTATCTCTTTTAGAGGGAGGCGGCGTCCGCATTACTGCCTTCCGCTCCACGGATGAAGGCGTGGCCTTTTTGGCGGAGCATGATGGACATGTTCTGTACCATGCAGGAGACTTAAATAACTGGAGATGGAACGGAGAGTCAAAGGCCTGGAATAACAATATGAATGCCAATTATCATCGGGAATTGGAGAACATCCGCCAGTGTGGGATGATTCCCGAAGCTGCCATGCTTCCCTTAGATGGACGGCAGGAAGAATGGTTTTACTTAGGACTCCACGAATTTATGGAAACCGTGGGAGCTAAAATGGTATTTCCCATGCATTTTTGGGAGGATTACGAAATCATTAACCGCTTAAAAAGCCTTCCCTGCTCAGAATCCTACCGGGATAAGATCACTGATATCCGGTATGAAGGCCAAAGCTTTCAGATTTGAAAGGAAGATCCTTATTTATGGAACATTCAAAACAAGATCGGGAAATTCTTTTAGCGGCATTGGAGGCCGGAAAGCTTCTTTTGGAAAATGGGGCAGAGATCTTCCGGGTTGAAGAAACCATTTACCGGATCTGCAAACACTTTGGACTTACCTCTGCCAGCGCTTTTGTGCTCAGCAACGGCATCTTCCTTACTTCAGGGGATGAGAATGAAAGTGAGACCCAGTTTGCCAAGGTACTGCTGATCCCCGTCAACCGTGCCAACTTAGGACGTGTGGCAGAGGTAAACCAGCTTTCCCGCCAAATCGAAAACGGCGATTTTACTGCAGAACAGGTACGGCAGGAACTAAAGCGAATCCAGCAGATGCCGGAATATCCGGAAAGGCTTCAGATTATTTCTGCAGGTATTTCCGGGGCATGCTTTAGTTATCTTTTTGGAGGAGGATGGCTGGACGGCCTCTGCACAGTGGGAATCGGCATGGTGCTTTACTGGTATTTGCTGAAAATCGGAAAGCCTCACTTTTCTAAGATTGTCTGTAATATTTTGGGAAGCGCCCTTGTAGCCCTGTTAAGCATTATCTGCCACAGACTTTTTGCAGGCACCCGCTTAGAATCCATGCTGGTAGGGGGAATCATCATCATGGTGCCAGGTGTTCCTTTTACCAATGCTATCCGGGATATGGCGGACGGCGATTATATTTCCGGCTCCGTCCGTATGCTGGATGCAATTTTAGTATTCTTTTGTATTGCCATGGGGGCAGGCTTTATGATGGCAATCTATAACGGCATTACCGGCGTGATTTTGTGAAACATACAAAACCATTGGCCAACCATAATCGGAAAGGAGCTCTGTACTCATGATAAGATTAATCCTGCAGGTACTGGCCGCTGCCGTGGGAACCATGGGATTTTCCCTGCTGTTTGGGGTGCCTGCACGCTACTATCCCTACTGTGGAACAATAGGCGGTATCGGATGGCTGATCTATCTTTGTCTTCAGCCGGTTTCCTCTGCTGCCGTTGCCACCTTTTGTGCCACTGTGGCAGTCATACTGCTGTCACGATGGTTTGCTGTCCGGAAGCGTTGTCCGGCCACCTTATTCCTGATCTCAGGAATTTTCCCATTAGTGCCGGGAGCCGGTATCTACTGGGCTGCTTATTATACGGTGAACAACCAGCTTTCCATGGCTCTGGAAACCGGCTTTGGAGCTGTCAAATCTGCTGTTGCCATTGTATTGGGAATCGTATTTGTATTTGAATTGCCGGAAAAGTGGTTCCATATATTTATTTTAGGGAGGTTACAATCATGATTTTTATTCAAAACGGCAGAGTTCTTGACCCAAAATCCAAAACAGATATAGTAATGGATCTTGTGATTGATGATGGAAAAATCATTGCCATGGAATCCGGCAGCAAGCCTTCACAAGAGGATCTTGTCATTGATGCCGCTGGTCTGGCCGTGGCGCCTGGCCTTATTGATGTTCATGTACATTTTCGGGATCCGGGGCTTACGTATAAAGAAGATATTCAAATCGGAGCCTTGGCAGCGGCAAAAGGAGGTTTTACCACGGTTGTCTGTATGGCCAACACCCGTCCTCCTGTGGATAACCCGAAAACCCTGGAATATGTTCTCTGTGAAGGCAGAAAGACAGGAATCAATGTACTGTCTGCTGCCGCTATTACAGTCGGCATGAAGGGCAGCGAACTGGTCAATATGGAGGAATTAAAAAAACTGGGTGCAGTCGGATTTACAGATGACGGAATGCCCATTCTGGATTCCTCTTTAGCCAAACGCGCCATGGAGGAAGCGGCCCGTCTGAATGTTCCCTTAAGCTTTCATGAGGAGGATCCTGCTTTTATAGAAAATAACGGTATTAATCAAGGTGCAGTATCCCGTCAGCTCGACATCGGCGGCTCTCCTGCTTTGGCAGAGGATATAATGGTTGCGCGGGATTGTATGCTGGCGCTTCATACAGGAGCTGTTATTGAAATCCAGCATATCAGCTCAGGAAATTCTGTCCGCATGGTCAGGCTGGCCAAGCAGATGGGAGCAAAGATCATGGCTGAGGTAACGCCTCATCATTTCTCCCTGGACGAATCTGCACTCTTGAAGCATGGAACCCTTGCCAAGATGAATCCCCCTCTCCGCACAGAGTTAGACCGGGAGGAGATACTTCACGGACTTCAGGACAATACGATTGATATTATTGCCACTGACCATGCTCCCCACAGCTCAGAAGAAAAATCCCGTCCTTTCACAGAAGCTCCCAGCGGCATTATCGGTCTGGAGACTTCCCTTGCACTGGGCATTACCAATTTGGTTCATCCCGGACATTTATCCCTTCTGCAGCTCATAGAGAAAATGAGCCTGAACCCTGCCCGGCTTTATAGTCTGGATAAAGGCTATCTTGCCCCCGGAGCAGATGCTGACATAGTTATTTTTGATCCCAATGAGCTGTGGACCGTAACAGATTTTATTTCTAAGTCCTCTAATTCTCCATTTATAGGAGAAAGGCTTTTTGGTAAGGTCAAATACACAATCTGCAGCGGAAAAATGGTCTATGGCGTAAGTTGAGAGAGGGGCTTTTGCTCCTCTTTTATGTTGGCTCAAAAATACCTTAAATCGAATCCAATCTCTATTTATTTGTATAAGTTGTCTTTTTTATGAATATAGTTTATAGTATAAAAAACAGCGCCGCCTTCGCTGTTTTCAGAACCAACATAAATTAAGTATAAAAACATCTTGGAGGATGTCCCATGAATACAAAAAATCACCTATTTAGCCCTTTGTTGATTTTCACTCTCATTTTTTCTTTATTCCTAAATGGCTGCTATAGTTCTGCCCCGCCTGAAAAGGAGCTGGCTCCTACCACAGCCGCCCCTTTCTCAGAAGCTTCCGCCGAAAACTATGAACATTTTGAGGAGGCACAGCTCAAAGCTCAAAAAGAGTTTGAGCAGCAAATGGAAGATCTTTTTATAAGCGAAATAAGCGGAAGGCAGATTGATCTCCACTTTCTGTTAAAGGATCCCTCTGCCTATGGAATCACAAAAGCAGAAAGCCCATACGGCCATTTTAGCCTGGATAGTATCAATGAATCAATAGAAGACCAGCAATCATTAAAAAAGAGCCTGGAAACCTATGATCCTGCTCTTTTGACAGAACAGCAGAGACTTACGCTGCGCATCCTTCAGAGTATTCTCCGTATTGAAGACAAAAGCTATGGCTTAGAGTTATACAGTCAGCCATTAGCAGTGACCATTGGAGTTCAGGCACAGCTTCCCATTCTTTTGTCAGAATATATCTTTTATCGAAAAGAAGATGTAGATGATTATTTAGACCTGCTGGCAAATATTGATGAATATTACAAAGAGCTTTTAGACTTTCAGCGTTTAAAGGCTGAGGCCGGGCTGATGATGAGCAACACGGTTCTGGATCATCTGATCGAATCCTGTGAAAGCTATCTTCTGACAACAGATAATAACTTTATGATCGATACCTTTAACAGCCGCCTGGATACTCTTTCCGATCTGACAGAAGAAGAAAAAAATGCTTACCGGCAGAAAAATGAGGAATTATTAAAAAGTGATTTTATTCCTGCCTATCAATTGCTGATTGACGGTCTCAATGAGCTGCGCGGCACAGGCGTCAATGAAAAAGGATTGTGCGGCTTCCCTGACGGTAAAAAATATTATGAGTATCTTGTTTATTCTGCCACCGGCACCTCATATCCGTCGATAGAGGAACTTTTAAAGGATATGGAGCTTTTGATGAACAAGCAGCTTGCCAAAACCTCTCTTTTGCTCCGCTTCCATCCTGAGCTGGCAGAAGAACTAGATACCTATGCTTACCGGCAAACAGAGCCAGAAGATATTATGGAGGAGCTGAAGGTTTTGTCCCTGGAAGAATTTCCTTCTCTTGCAGAGTGCAGCTATACTCTTAAGTCTGTGCCCAAATCCTTAGAGCTCTCCTTAAGCCCTGCTTTTTACCTGGTTTCTCCTATTGATGATTATCAAAACAACGTGATCTACATCAATGAGAATCCCCGTTTTGCCACCAATGAGCTTTACAACACCATTGCACATGAGGGATATCCGGGACACCTGTACCAGAATGTATATTTTCATACCCATTGCGATTCTAATATCCGGAATATTTTATCCTCCAAAGGCTTTAGTGAAGGCTGGGCCACTTATGTAGAGTATTTGTCCTATATGATGGATAATGGCCTGCGCCCTGAGATGGGAGAACTGCTTGCCGCCAACTCTATTGCCACTTTAGGGCTTCATGCCTGTCTGGATGTGTATATCAATTATATGGGTTGGGACCGGGAACAGGTGCGTGAATATCTTATGAACTATTATGAGGATCCGGGTGAGCTTACAGATGCCCTTTATAATGCTATGATTGAAAATCCTGCAAACTATCTTTCCTATTATGTAGGTTGTATGGAGCTTATGAATATGCGTGAAACTGCTGAAAAGGAGCTGGGTGAGCGCTTTGACGCAAAAGAGTTTCACACGTTTCTTCTGGATATCGGGGAAGCGCCCTTTGATGTAATCCAGGCTTATTTCACTGCCTGGCTGAAAGAACAGAAAAAATAAATTTAAAAAATCCGGCAAAACGTAATGCCGCAGATACGATTTGCCGGATTAAATCAAAATTCTTTCTTTTCCATAATCTTTAAAGATATCCCATAAGAAATAATCCCAAAAATAATACAAAAGACTGCTAAGAAAGTCATCAGACTGCCTGAGGGCCAATTCTTTATATCATAAAAAAGCTTTATCAACTCTGTACTGCCTATAAAACGGATAAACGAAAATATTCCCAACCCTGCTGCCCCTAAAATTCCAAATGTTATGAAATGACCCTTTTCTGAACCATATTTCAGATGAATCGGCAGAGAATATGCAAGAAAAATCAAGGCCATCATTAAAAATATCGGAGAAGTATAAATAAACTCCATCACGTTTTCTCCGGATGGCTGGAATATGAAAAACATCATTCTCAGCAATATAGATATTATCCAAGAACCAGAGCTTAAAAATATGGCAAAAAGATATTTTTCTTTTACATAAGTCTTTCGTTCCACAGGCAGGCTCATTAGAAATGCCATACCGTTATCATGACTGTCATAGCTAAGGGTACTCAGCACAAACACAGAAAATAAAAAAGTCATATAACTTATCATAAAACCTGTTGTACTTACAGAACCAATACTCATTATCAAAATTACAATCAGAAATACGGTAGAAAAATATCCTCCCTGATTTCTTAAAAGCTTCCAATCTTTTATTAATAATCCTTTCATATCTTTTCTCCTTTAATCATCATAAAGATTACCTCATCGATTGTACATCTTTCTATTGTCAATTCAGGTGTATTTTCCTGATAAAACTGCTTTTGATCCGTAAGAAGACGAAAACCATAAGGCTCTCTCTTTTTTTGAATACAATAAGATAAATCCAAATTATGATATTGTTCCTCTTTTACCTTAATAATTCCATACTGATCCATCACCACATCCGTCTCTTTATGCATAATAATTTTTCCCTCATTAATTAGGTAAAAATCATCACAAAGTCCTTCCAAATCACTTGAAATATGAGAGCTGATTAATATGGAACGATCTCCGGGAATCATATATTCCCTCATCATATCCAACACCTCCTGCCTTGCCATCACATCAAGACCTGCCGTGGGCTCATCCAGAATCAAAAGACGGGCATTATGTGACGCGGCAGATAAAACTTTCAGCTTTGCCTTCATACCTGTAGAAAATTCCTTCAGCTTTTTATCAAAGGGAAGTCCCCATTTCCTGCATTTTGCTTCAAAATCTTTTTTATCAAATTCCGGATACATTTCTGCTAAAACAGGGATAATATCTTTTATCCTCAGAAAACTGCTGAAACAAGAATCTGACAAAGCAACGCCCATTTGGATCTTATCCTGTATTGTGACAGAATCACAGGTCTTTCCAAACAGTTTCATACATCCTCCTTCTGGGCGGACCAATCCTAAAAGGATCTTAAAGGTTGTGCTTTTTCCCGCTCCGTTAGGGCCAATTAAAGCTGTTATATGGTTTTCTTCTACATTGAGAGTACAATCTAAATGAAAATTTGAATATGTTTTTTTAATATTTTTAAGACTTATCATAATCATTCCTCCAAAAGAATATAAAACAAATCCTCCAGATCTTTTTTGTCCATACCGCAGCTTTTCCCCTTTCGGATCGCATGCTCCAGCTCCGATTCTACTTCTTTTCTTTTTTCCTCCATCATCTGTTCCTGATTGGCACTGGCCACAAAACTACCCTTTCCGTGAACTGTAATAATAAATCCTTCCTGCTCCAAAGTATCGTAAGACTTTTTTACAGTCAAAGCACTGACCCTTAATTCCCTCGCAAGGATTCTTACGGAGGGAAGATTCGTGCCTTCTGCCAATTTACCATGGATAATCTTATCTTTAATCTGACCGCAAATCTGTTCATATATGGGCTGCATAGATGTATGATTTACTATAATGTCCATAAAACCACTCCCTTCTCACAAACAGTATATAACAGTATAGAATTGTTGTCAACTGTTATATACTGTTTATTTATGAAAAATATAACTGAAAATATAGCAAACTGCGATTGAAAATATCTCTTGACAAACTAAACATACTTATATAGAATACAAATAGATACTTTGATTTTCAAACCATTTGAGATTAAAACTAAGTTCAAATTTATCATCAACACAAATCAATAAGGGCATACAGGGTAAACAAATTATGACAAGCAAAATAATTGGAACCGGTTCTTATGTTCCGGTGCAAGTGGTGACCAACGACGATCTGGCAAAGATCGTAGATACCAACGATGAGTGGATTACCGGAAGAACCGGCATCCGTGAAAGACGGGTCGTTATGGAAGACGGAACCAGCCATATGGCAGCAGAAGCAGCCAGACGAGCTCTTGACAATGCCGGAGTCAAACCAGAGGAGCTGGATCTGATTCTTTTAGGAACCACTTCCCCGGATCATTGTTTTCCCAGCGGCGCCTGTGAGGTACAGGGAGCATTGGGAGCTGTCAATGCATGTGCTTTTGACATTAGCGCAGCATGTTCCGGCTTCTTATTTGCTCTGAACACCATGCAGGCATTTATCCAGGCAGGTATTTACCGGACAGGTCTGGTAATCGGCGCAGACTGCTTAAGCAAGCTGGTAGACTGGAAGGACC
The DNA here is from genome assembly GCA_910586205.1 of uncultured Lachnospiraceae bacterium. Classification (GTDB taxonomy): domain Bacteria; phylum Bacillota; class Clostridia; order Lachnospirales; family Lachnospiraceae; genus Brotaphodocola. Next base: position 122,219 of record CAJUGD010000005.1, read on the forward strand.
GAAGCACCTGTGTTCTGTTTGGGGACGGAGCAGGAGCAGCAGTCATACGAGCTGAGGATAAGGGAATGACCCACACAGTCATGAGATCGGACGGAACAAAATGGCAGGTGCTTTCCTGTATATCACGTACCAATGGAAATTTCCTGAACGATAAAACACCAGAACCAGGCTATATATCCATGGATGGCCAGGAGGTCTTCAAATTTGCCGTAAAAAGGGTTCCCGAATGTATTCATCAGGTAATCCAGGAATCTGATTTGAGTTTGGATGATATCAAATATTTTGTGCTTCATCAAGCCAACTACCGGATTATTGAATCTGTTTCTAAACGTTTAAAACAGCCTATGGATAAATTTCCCATGAATATGGAACACTATGGCAATACCTCTGCAGCGTCGGTTCCCATTCTTTTAGATGAGATGAACCGTACAGGCAAACTGAAAACCGGAGACCGGATTGTATTATCCGGATTCGGAGGAGGACTGACTTGGGGTGCAACTTTACTGGAATGGTAAGTAGATTTTCTATTTTGTCTGTGGTGTTTCCATAATTCCATGAACAAAAAGAAAATTTATATAGAAAAATTTTCAATTACCCAATATAATGGGGGTGGGTGGTATTTACCCAAAACAAACAACATATTAAAAAGGAGAACAAGACCATGTTAGAAAGAATGAAAGAGATCATTGCGGAGCAGTTAAGTGTTGAGGAGGAGATCGTTACAGAGTCTTCTTCCTTCAAAGAGGATTTGGGAGCCGATTCTTTGGATCTGTTTGAACTGGTAATGGCCCTGGAGGATGAGTACTCCATCGAAATCCCTTCCGACGACCTGCAGAATCTGCTGACTGTCGGCGATGTAATGAATTACCTGAAAGACAAAGGTGTAGAGGCGTAATGCCCTGCACCTCCTCTTATATATCAAGGAGTTAAATAATTATGAAAACAAGAATTACGGAACTGCTTAAAATCCAATATCCGATCATCCAGGGCGGCATGGCATGGGTGGCGGAGAATCATTTGGCCGCCGCTGTATCAGAAGCCGGCGGTCTGGGTCTGATTGGCGGAGCCAACGCGCCGGGTGAAGTGATTCGTGATTATATCCGTAAAGTAAAAGAAGTGACAGACAAGCCATTTGGCGTTAATGTCATGCTGATGAGTCCGCATGCTGATGATGTGGCAAGAATTGTAGTGGAGGAAGGCGTTCAGGTAGTCACCACCGGCGCCGGTAATCCGGAAAAATACATGGATATGTGGAAAGAAGCCGGAATCCGTGTAATTCCCGTGGTAGCTTCTGTAGCCTTGGCAAAGAGAATGGAAAAATACGGCGCTGATGCTGTAGTGGCAGAAGGCACAGAATCCGGAGGCCATATTGGTGAAGCAACTACCATGACCCTGGTGCCTCAGGTAGCTGACGCAGTCTCCATACCTGTGATCGCTGCAGGCGGTATTGGAGACGGCAGGGGAATCGCCGCTGCGTTTATGTTGGGAGCTGAAGCCGTACAGATGGGAACCCGCTTTTTGGTAGCAAAAGAATGTGTGGTTCACCAGAATTATAAAGATCGGGTTCTGAAGGCTAAGGATATTGATTCCGCTGTAACAGGAAGAACCCATGGTCATCCGGTGCGCTGCCTGCGCAACCAGATGACAAGAGAATATGTAAAGCTGGAAAATGAAGGAAAAAGTTTTGAGGAACTGGAATATTTGACCTTAGGAACACTGCGCAAGGCAGTCCAGGAAGGTGATGTAGTAAATGGCACTATCATGGCAGGACAGATTGCAGGCATGGTCAGCAAAGAACAGACTTGTAAAGAAATGATTGAAGAAATGATGGAACAGGCATCTGCACTTCTTGGAAAATGATTGAACTTAAGCTTAGGCGGAAAACCTCAGCAACAGAGAAAAGGAGTATAACTGATGAGCAAAATCGCATTTATTTACCCTGGACAGGGCGCTCAAATCTGCGGTATGGGCAAAGATTTCTATGAGCAGACCGATATGGGAAAGCAGGTATTTGACCTGGCAAGCAGCTTGCTGGGATTTTCCGTTCCTGAGCTGTGTTTTACGGAAAATGACCGTTTGGATATTACTGAATATACTCAGGCAGCCATGGTAACTGCCAGTATTGCCATGACAAAGGTTCTTGAAGAAACAGGAATAAAACCAGATGTAACAGCAGGCTTAAGCTTAGGAGAGTATTGTGCACTTTTTGCTGCCGGTGTTATGAGTGAGGCAGACGCTATCTCCACAGTGCGTCAGAGAGGAATTTTCATGCAGGAGGAGGTTCCTGTGGGACAAGGCGCCATGGCTGCTGTTCTTGCACTGGATGCTGCTGCTATTGAAAAGGTTTTAGAGGAAATAGAAGGCGTGCAGATTGCCAACTACAACTGTCCGGGACAGATCGTCATATCCGGAAAAACTGCTGCAGTAGAGATGGCCTGTGAAAAGCTGAAGGAGGCAGGGGCAAAGCGCACAGTAATGTTAAATGTAAGCGGTCCCTTTCATTCCAACATGCTGACAGGAGCCGGGGAAAAACTTGGAAAGGTTCTTGAAACTGTACAGGTACATACCCCGTCAATTCCTTATGTGGCAAATGTGACAGCCCAATATGTGACAGAGGCTGATCAGGTAAAGCCGCTTTTAATAAAGCAGGTATCCTCCTCAGTCCGGTGGCAGCAAAGCATGGAAATGCTTCTGGAGGATGGGGTTGACACATTTATTGAAATCGGACCGGGCAAAACCCTGGCCGGATTTATGAAAAAGATTAATCGGACTGTAAAGGTCTTTAATATAGAGAAACTTGAAGATATAGAAAAAGTGAGGCAGACAATATGTTGACAGATAAAATAGCAGTTGTCACCGGCGCCAGCCGGGGAATTGGAAGGGAGATTGCAGTAACATTAGCCGCTAAGGGCGCAACTGTAATCGTTAATTATAATGGCTCTGCTGCTAAAGCAGAGGAAGTTGTTCAGGAGATTCAAAAAACCGGCGGAAAAGCAGAAGCCGTACAATGCAATGTCTCAGACTTTGATAAGGCATCTGAGCTGATGGCGTATGTAGTAAAACAATATGGACGAGTAGACATTCTGGTAAACAATGCAGGAATCACCCGTGATAATTTACTTATGAAAATGAGTGAAGAAGACTATGATGCTGTATTAAATACTAACCTAAAGGGAGCCTTTAACTGCATCCGCCATGTAGCCCGTCAGATGTTAAAGCAGAAATCAGGAAGAATCATCAATATATCCTCTGTTTCCGGCGTAATCGGAAATGCCGGACAAGTAAACTACAGCGCTTCCAAAGCAGGTCTTATCGGCATCACTAAGTCTGTAGCAAGAGAGATGGCAAGCAGAGGCATTACCTGCAATGCCATTGCTCCGGGATTTATTGATACAGAAATGACACAAGTCCTTTCTGATCAGGTAAAAACAGCCATTTTAGATCAGATTCCCATGAAGCATTTCGGAAGTACAAAGGATATTGCCAATACGGCTGCGTTTCTTGCTTCTGACGATGCCGGATATATTACCGGACAGGTAATCAGTGTGGATGGCGGTATGGCAATGTAGCATTTTACAGACCAATAGGAAAAAGCAAGGAGAGTGGATTATGAGTAAAAGAGTGGTTGTAACTGGTCTGGGTGCCATCACCCCGATTGGCAATAATGTAGAAGAATTTTGGAACAGCTTAAAGGAGAAAAAGGTTGGAATTGCGCCCATTACCTATTTTGATACCACAGATTATAAAGCAAAGCTGGCAGCCCAGGTAAAGGATTTTGATGCAAAAAAGCATATGGATCCTAAAGCTGCAAAAAGAATGGAGCAGTTCTGCCAGTTTGCGGTAATTGCGGCAAAAGAAGCTCTCACAGACGCGGGAATTGATATGGAAAAAGAGGATCCATACCGGGTAGGAGTAAGTGTAGGATCTGGTATCGGCAGCCTTCAGTCTATTGAGCGGGAACATAAAAAGCTTATGGAAAAAGGTCCCGGCAGAGTGAATCCTCTTTTGGTTCCTCTGATGATCTGCAATATGGCCGCTGGAAATGTATCCATCCAGTTTGGTTTAAAAGGAAAATGTATTAATGTAGTGACAGCATGTGCAACAGGAACCCACAGCATCGGCGAGGCATTTCGTTCTATCCAGTACGGCGAGGCAGATGTTATGGTGGCAGGCGGCACAGAGGCAAGCATTACTCCTATCGGAGTGGCAGGCTTTACGGCTCTGACAGCTCTCAGTACCTCTGAAGATCCCTTAAGAGCATCCATTCCCTTTGACCTTGAAAGAAACGGCTTTGTAATGGGAGAAGGCGCAGGAATCGTTGTGTTGGAATCCTTAGAGCATGCCCAGGCAAGAGGAGCTAAAATTTATGCAGAATTAGCCGGATACGGCGCCACCTGTGATGCTTATCACATTACTTCCCCTGCGGAGGATGGAAGCGGAGCCGCTAAAGCCATGGAAATGGCAATCGCAGACGCAGGAATGAAACCAGAGGATATCGATTATATCAATGCCCATGGCACCAGCACCCATCATAATGATCTTTTTGAGACAAAAGCAATCAAATTGGCATTAGGAGATCACGCCAAAAAGGTTAAGATCAATTCTACCAAGTCCATGATCGGACATTTGTTGGGAGCAGCAGGAGGGGTGGAATTTATAACCTGTATTAAATCCATTGAGGATAATTTTATCCACGCAACTGCAGGTCTTACCAAGGACGATCCGGATTGTGATCTGGATTATACCAAGAATGAAGGCGTGGCTATGGATGTAAACTGTGCTATCAGCAATTCCCTGGGCTTTGGCGGTCACAATGCAACTCTTCTGGTCAAAAAATTCCAGGCTTAAGGAGGATAAGAAAATGACGATTGATGAGATTGTAACATTAATTCAGGCAGTGTCCGACAATGGCCTGACCAGCTTTGTATATGAAGAAGGGGACCAAAAGCTGATACTGAAAAAGAAAAAGAAGAAAAACGTTTCCCAGGCTCCGGTTGCTCCGGTGGTGATCTCTCAGCCGGCAGCTCCGGTGGTAAGTCCCATGGCCATGGCAGTTCCCACGGCTGACCCGGGACTTTTGGCAGCCGCCAAGACTGAAGCTTCATACTCAGCTAAAGCAGAAGAAAAAGAGACTGCACCAGATATCGGTTCTGATAAAGTAGTTGTGTCTCCTTTAGTGGGAACCTTTTACAGCGCTTCCTCACCAGAGGCCGCACCATATGTCCAGGTAGGAGACACGGTTAAAAAGGGACAGGTTTTAGGAATCATTGAAGCTATGAAACTGATGAATGAGATCGAAAGCGAATATGATGGTGTTGTAGAAGCCATTCTTGTAGAAAATGAAAATATAGTAGAATATGGACAGCCCCTATTCAGGATTCGCTGAAAGATTTCGGACTGTTAGAAATCGGAGGAAAGTATGAAGCTGGGAATTAAAGAAATTCAGGAAATCATCCCCCACAGACACCCGTTTCTGCTGATAGACTGTATTGAAGAACTTGAACCAGGGGTCCGTGCAGTAGGATATAAATCCATTACCTATAATGAATCACAATTTGCCGGACATTTTCCCCAGGAGCCGGTAATGCCAGGAGTTCTTATGGTGGAGGCATTAGCTCAGGTAGGCGCAGTTGCCATTTTAAGCGTAGAAGAAAATAAAGGAAAAACAGCCTATTTCGGAGCTATTAACAATGCCAAATTCAAACAAAAAGTAGTTCCCGGAGACCGCCTTAAGCTGGAATGTGAGATTATCAAGCAAAAAGGACCAGTAGGAATCGGAAAAGCCGTAGCTACCAACGCAGAAGGCAAGGTAGCGGTATCCGCGGAACTGACATTTATGATTGGGTGACATGAGGTGTACCTATGTTTGAAAAAATACTAATCGCAAACCGCGGCGAAATTGCGGTAAGAATTATTCGTGCATGCCGGGAAATGGGCATTAAGACAGTAGCTGTCTACTCAGAAGCTGACCGGGACAGTCTGCATACTCTTTTAGCGGATGAAGCTATCTGTATCGGACCGGCACCGTCAGGACAAAGTTATCTGAATATGGAAAGGATTTTATCAGCCACTGTTGCCATGAAGGCAGAGGCAATTCATCCCGGTTTTGGGTTCTTATCTGAAAATGCTCGTTTTGCAGAGCTGTGTGAAAAATGCAGCATTGCCTTTATCGGACCATCAGCCTCCATTATTAATCGAATGGGAAATAAATCCGAAGCACGCAAAACCATGATGGAAGCCGGAGTGCCTGTAGTTCCAGGCGGAAAAGAGCCTGTTCACACAGTAGAAGATGCTCTTGCCCTTGCAAAAGAGATCGGATTCCCGGTGATGATCAAAGCATCTTCCGGCGGCGGCGGAAAAGGTATGAGAATTTCCTATGGAGAAGATGATTTTGAAGCAAACTTTCAGAATGCTCAAATGGAATCGATCAAAGGATTTTCTGACGATACCATGTATCTGGAACGATATATAGAAAAACCACGCCATATTGAATTTCAGATTATGGCGGACAAGCATGGAAACGTGATTCATTTAGGAGAGAGAGACTGCTCCATCCAAAGACGTCACCAAAAGGTATTAGAAGAATCTCCTTCCGTTGCCATTTCTGACGAGCTCCGCAGACAGATGGGAGAAACTGCTGTCCGGGCAGCAAAAGCAGTAGGGTATGAAAATGCAGGTACCATCGAATTTTTGCTGGATAAGAATAAGAATTTTTATTTTATGGAAATGAACACCAGGATTCAGGTAGAGCATCCGGTGACAGAGCTGGTCAGCGGAATGGATCTAATCAAAGAACAGATCCGCGTAGCAGCCGGAGAGCCTCTTAGTGTTGTCCAAAAGGATATTCATCTGAAAGGACATGCCATTGAATGCCGAATTAATGCGGAAAATCCATCGAAAAACTTTATGCCGTGTCCAGGTATGATTACCAATATACACACACCTGGGGGAAATGGCGTCCGGGTAGACACCCACATTTATAATGACTATAAGGTTCCGGCAAATTATGATTCCATGCTCATGAAGCTGATTGTCCATGGAAAGGATCGGGAAGAAGCCATTGCTAAAATGCGAAGCGCCCTTGGAGAACTTATCATTGAGGGGATTGATACAAACCTTGATTTTCAGTTTGAAATCTTGTGCCATCCTGCCTATGAGGATGGAGACACAGACACACATTTTATACAGACGTATTTTCCGCAGTATTGTAAATAATAGTACGGCACTTGGATCATTGCCCACAGAAATAAATAGAGAGAAAAGGATGTTAGGTTATGCTTAAAAATATGTTCAAAAAAACATATACGATGATTGATACAAGATATAAACCTCCAAAGAAGGAAGAAGAGCCCAGCATCCCTCAGGGCCTTTGGAGAAAATGTAATAAATGTGGCCAGCCTATTTATGTGGAGGATGTGACAAACAATTTTTATGTTTGCCCAAAATGCGGCGGTTATTTTCGAGTTCACGCATACCGGCGTATCGAAATGCTGATAGATGAAGGAACCTTTGAAGAATGGAATGCTCATATGGATTTTTCTAATCCTCTGAATTTTCCAGGCTATGAAAAAAAGGTTCAGGCGACGAAAGAACGTACAAAGCTCAATGAAGCAATTATAACCGGAAAAGGACGTATAGGCGGTCAGGAGACAGCCTTTGGCGTGTGTGATGCAAGATTTTTCATGAGCAGTATGGGACATATTATGGGAGAAAAGATTACCCAGATGATAGAGCGGGCTACCGAAGAACAGCTTCCAGTAATTATCTATGCTTGCTCCGGCGGCGCCAGAATGCAGGAGGGGATTGTTTCTCTGATGCAGATGGCAAAAACCTCTGCAGCCCTAAAACGCCACCATGAAGCAGGACAGCTTTTTATCAGTGTTTTAACGGATCCTACTACGGGAGGAGTTACAGCCAGCTTTGCCATGTTAGGTGATATTATCTTAGCAGAGCCTAACGCTCTGATCGGATTTGCGGGCCCTCGTGTTATTGAGCAGACCATCCGGCAAAAGCTTCCGGAGGGTTTTCAGCGGGCAGAATTTCTTCTGGAACATGGATTTGTAGACAAGATTGTAGAACGAAAGGATCAAAAAGAAGTATTGTCCCAGATCCTGCGTCTTCACCAGAAAACAGATCTGTCCAATCCTCCGCAATCCTCTCTATCCGGCGCTGCACGGGAACCGTTTATGTCTGGTGACTTATTTAATCTTGATCCTGTAAAGAAAGACAGACGAAAAAAGAACATTGACAAAACTTCCAAAATCCTTTCTGCAGATGAAAAAACTGCTTGGGATACGGTGCAGCTTTCCCGCGCCTCAGGGCGTCCTGTGGCAACCGATTATATTGAATCTATATTTGATGACTTTATAGAGTTTCATGGCGACCGATATTTTCACGATGATCCTGCCATTGTAGGGGGAATTGCTTCCTTCCACGGAATGCCGGTAACAGTAATCGGACAGCAAAAAGGGAAGAATACAAAGGATAATATTAAATGCAATTTTGGTATGCCCTCACCTGACGGCTATAGAAAGGCCCTGCGCCTGATGAAACAGGCAGAGACCTTTAAGCGTCCTGTCATATGCTTTGTGGATACCCCAGGTGCCTTCTGTGGACTGGAGGCAGAAGAAAGAGGACAAGGAGAGGCAATCGCCCGTAATCTTTTTGAAATGGCCTCTCTAACCGTACCAGTGCTTTCTATTGTGATTGGAGAAGGAGGAAGCGGCGGAGCCCTTGCCATGGCTGTAGCCAATGAAGTCTGGATGCTGGAAAATTCCATTTATTCCATCTTATCGCCGGAAGGCTTTGCCTCCATTCTGTGGAAGGACAGTAAGAAGGCTCCTGATGCAGCTCGTGTAATGAAAATCACTGCTTCTGATCTTTACGAAAGAAGACTGATTGAGGAAATTATCTCTGAAGAAGAACCGGCAAGTATCGAAACACTGCCAAAATTAGCTGAGATCATGAGACAAAAAATATATGGCTTTTTATCTATATATTCGGTCATGACAGAGCAGGAAATCACAGAGCAGCGGTATCAGAGATTTCGAAAGATTTAGGAGGTGAGCGGCATGAATCCATTAGTAATTGGAGATTTGACTGCAAAATATCCTGTTATACAAGGCGGAATGGGAGTGGGCATCAGTCTTTCCTCCCTTGCAGGCGCTGTGGCAAAAGCAGGGGGAATCGGGATCATCTCCACTGCACAGATTGGCTTTCGGGATCCGGAATTTTTAAAAAAACCTTTAGAATCCAATATGCGTGCAATTCGATCAGAATTGAAAAAGGCAAGGGAAATCGCTCCAAAAGGAATTATTGGTTTTAATATTATGGTAGCTACCAAAAATTATGCCATGTATGTAAAAGAAGCGATTCTGGCTGGGGCGGATATTATTATCTCCGGAGCAGGGCTTCCCGTTGATCTTCCTGAGTATCTGCTGGAAGCCAAACGGATTGCATCGGAAGCAGGAGACATTGTACGGACAAAGCTTGCTCCTATTGTATCTACAGCCAAATCCGCCATGGTAATCTGTAAAATGTGGGATCGAAAATATAAGCAGATTCCAGATCTGCTGGTAATCGAAGGACCATTGGCAGGCGGCCATTTAGGCTTTACCAGAGAACAGCTTACCCAGTATGGAGCGGACACGGACAACATTTCCGAAACCTATGATCAGGAAGCTTATGACAAAGAAATCAATGGTATCATGAAGGTAGTCAGACAGTTCGAGGAAAAATACAACCGTCACATTCCTGTTGTAATTGCAGGTGGTATTTATACCCATGAAGATGTAAAGCATGCCATAGAACTGGGTGCTGACGGAGTCCAAGTAGCCACCCGTTTTGTGACTACCGAAGAATGTGATGCTCCTATGGTGTACAAACAGTCTTATCTCAATGCAAAAAAAGAAGATATTATAATCACTAAAAGCCCTGTGGGTATGCCGGGACGAGCAATAAGAAATAAATTTTTAGATCATATAGGAAAACAAAAGAAGAATATTGAACACTGCTATCAATGTCTGGAGCATTGTGATCCGAAAACAATTCCTTACTGTATTACTAAAGCCCTGTCCAATGCGGCAGAAGGAGATTTAGATAATGCACTTTTGTTCTGTGGAAGCAATGCCTACCGTTCACAGCAGATAGAAACCGTGGAAAGTGTTCTGTCTGACCTGATAGGAAGCTCTGTTGAATAAATTCATCATAATTCAAAGCTCCTGTCCATAGATTAAAATAAAAGCGTATAAAAAGAGCAAAGTATGTTAAATTATCTATGGGGGTTTATGATTTTAGCAGGAATACTTTGGGGTGCTGCCAACAATAGCCTGGATGCTGTTACCCAGGGACTTCTTGACTCGGCAGGAGAAGCCGTAAAGCTATGTATTACCATGGCCGGAGTCATGTCCTTTTGGTGTGGAATACTGGAAGTGGGAAACAGATCCGGGCTGATTGAATGGCTGGCAGATAAAATGGAACCAATTCTAACTTTTCTTTTTCCTGATCTGGGCAAAGATCATCCTGCCCGTCTGCCTATTTCAGTCAATATGGCAGCCAATATGCTGGGCCTTGGAATGGCTGCCACACCAGCAGGCTTAGAGGCAATGAAATTAATGCAGGAAGGGAAACAGTCAAAGGCAACCAACGCCATGTGTACCTTTCTGATCATCAACATTTCCTCCCTGCAGCTAGTTCCTGTTACTATGATCGCCTACCGCAGCCAATATGGTTCTTCTGATCCCACTGCAGTTCTGGGACCAGCTTTAATTGCCACTGGCTGTTCTACCTTAGCTGCAGTGATTTTCTGCAAGCTGATGGATCTTGGAAAGGCGGTGAAGGAAAAATGATCCAATGGATCTCCCGTATGCTGGTTCCTCTCATTATCAGCTATATAGTAGGTTTTGGACTATTATCAAAACGCCCGGTATTTGATGATTTTTTGAATGGCGCAAAAAATGGAATTTATACAGCGACAGATATTCTTCCTACTTTAGTAGGTTTAATGACTGCTGTTGGAGTTCTGCGCTCATCAGGATTCCTGGATGCATTAAGTATATGGCTGACAGTGCCTGCCCAATGGATTCATCTTCCTGCGCCGTTAATTCCTCTTACCCTGGTACGATTGGTTTCCAATTCTGCTGCCACAGGACTTGTCCTTGATATTTTTACCAATTACGGTCCTGATTCCTTTTTGGGAATGGCAGCATCAATTATGATGAGTTCTACAGAAACCGTATTTTACTGTATCAGTATTTATTTTGGTTCCGTTCATGTTACAAAATCGCGCTATACATTGCCAGGTGCTATGATTGCCACAATAGCGGGAATCACGGCAAGTATTCTATTGGCACAAAAATAAAAACTTAAAAATTTACAATTTCACAAAATAGACACAACCTTGTAAGAATTTTCTAAGGAATTGCAGGTTGCCTGACTGTAAAAAATCATGTATAATCATTGGGAAGCTTTTGCCTTCCGTAAAGAGTGAGGGATATCAGTGGATACTTATGAGACGCTGAACAGCATATTGGTGAACCTTTTTCGGGATGTGATGGATTTAGAACAGCGCGCCATCATCACTTCAGAATACCATGACATAACCAACAACGACATGCATGTGATCGAAGCAGTCGGTCTTGGAGAACCGAAAAATATGTCTGCCATTGCAAAGGTGCTTTCCGTAACAATGGGAACATTGACCATTGCCATGAACAGCCTGGTAAAAAAAGGCTATGTAAAACGGACGCGAGGAAAAGAAGACCGCAGAGTTGTTTATATTTCCCTGTCTGAAAAAGGAAAGGGTGCATATCAACATCATGAGAAGTTCCACCGTCATATGATCGACGAGATATTAAAAGATCTTACAGAGGAGGAGACGGAAGCGCTGATGAAATCATTGACAAAACTGGATCAATGGTTTCGTAGATTTCAGGAGGATTAATTAAGGAGGCGTTTTTTGTTATGAAAAATACTATCATGAATGTTATCAAATTATCTTTATGTTCTGTCAGCCTGACAATGGTTTTGTCACTGGCCGCCTGTACCCCCACTCCGGATAAGGGAAAAACAGGTGAGGTAAAGCAGACAGAAGCATCTTCTGCACCAGAAAAACATCCGGATCCTACAGCTCCGGAATTGGATGTTGTTTCCATTTATAATGTCAGCCAGGATGGAAAAACTCTGGAAGGAACCATGGACGCAGTAGAAGAATTAAATGCAGAATCTCTGGTTTCTCTTTTAATTCAATACAATGTTCTGAAAGAAGGAACAGAAGTAGTAAGCTATGAAGCTACAGGAAAGCCCAGCAGTGAAGAAATAGGACCTGGTGTGGTGACCATTCCTGGTGTGGAGATTGAAAGCGATATGAATGAATATGGTATCCTAAACCTGAACCAGTTCCCGGATACAAGCAATCAGATGCTTCTCCAGGCTGTTGGAAACACTTTTATTGAGAATATGAATATTGTATATCTGACTATTCAGGTAAATGGAGAGACTGTTGCTGAGAATTTATCCATGGTAGATGCCGGGAAATAAATATAGGCTTCAGACTATCGCATAAAAATAGAGGCTGTCACAAAATACAGATTACGCAGTATACGGATGAATCTTCTGTAGGTTTACCATGCCATATATTGCATATAACTGCTGTTTTGTGACATCCTCTATAGTTTCTATATATCTTCCTTATTGACCAATATCTGGTAAATTTCCCTTTTTCCAACCCCTCTGTCCTTAGCTATCATTTTCATAGCCTCTTTTCGTTCTATTCCCTGTCTGAGATATATTTCCATATGCTCCTCCACAGTCAGTTCATCCCAGGACTGCCTTTGTTCCTTCTGAATATCTGCAATCTTTTTTCCCTCAATCACCAAAACACATTCTCCCCTTGGCTCCTCTGCCTTATACCTCTCTAATATCTCTTTAAAAGTACAAAAATATGCTTCTTCATATTTTTTAGTAAGCTCCCTGCAAAGCGTAATCCGCCTGTCCATACCTAATACCTGTGCAAGTTCCTTAAGAGTCCTGATTAAATGGTGAGGGGCCTCATAAATAATAATTGTTCTTGTCTCTTTTTGAAGTTCTTCTAAAATCCACTGCCGCTCTTTTTTTTCAGAAGGCAGAAATGCCTCAAAGCAAAATCTTCTGGTAGAAAGACCAGAAAGAGTCAATGCCGTCACACAAGCTGCTGCTCCTGGCAGAGAAGTCACCTTAATCCCCGCCTCATAACACTGTCTGACCAGTACTTCCCCTGGATCTGATATTCCCGGTGTTCCTGCATCTGTCACCAGCGCAATATTAACACCATGACGCATCTTATCCACAAGCTGATATGATTTATCCACCTTATTATACTCATGGTAGCTAGTCATTGGTGTATGAATATTAAAATGGTTTAAAAGCTTTATGGTATGTCTGGTATCCTCTGCTGCAATCAAATCTACCTCCCGCAGAGTATTTAATACCCGAAATGTAATATCATCTAAATTCCCAATAGGTGTTGCACACAAATACAGCATTCCTTCTCTTTTATTTTCCAGCTCCATCTCATCTACTCACCTTTTTATTTTTTAATACCCATATACTGTTCCGATTTCCTCTGAATATACCCCTGGCTCCTTAAATACAATCACCGGCGCCTCTGCCTTCATCATAACGCCTCCGCCCTTCACTGCCTCAATCAATACCATATTTGCCCCTTCCGTTATAAAAGGATGTACCATCTTAATTCTCTTTGGCTCCATTTTGTATTCTCTTAATACACAGAAAATGTCCACCAGACGGCGCGGTCGATGAACCATATAGAAATATCCTCCCTGTCTTAAAAGCAGCGATGCCTCCCGTACCACATCTTCTAAGCTGCAGAGAATCTCATGCCGTGAAATTGCCTTCACCTGATCCGGATTTTTTATTCCATGGCTTCCTTCCATGTAAGGAGGATTTGATGTAACCACATCAAAAGAAGCCTTGCCGAATATACGGCTGGCTTCCTTGATATCTCCTTGTACAATCTTCACACGATCCTGAATCCCGTTGAGGCAAACACTCCTAAAAGCCATTTCTGCTACAGACTCCTGAATTTCCAAACCAGTAAAATGCTTTCCCTTGGTCTTTGCTTCCAGAAGAATCGGAATAATTCCCGTTCCAGTGCCAAGATCAATCACAAGTTCTCCTTCCTTTACCTGTGCAAACCCTGACAGCAGCACTGCATCCATTCCAAAACAAAATCCTTTTTTCTTTTGAATAATCTTATAATGGTTCCTCTGCAGATCATCAACCCTTTCATCCTCGTTGATCAGAACCTTTTCTCTTTTTTCAGCCTTTTCACTCATATTTCCCAACCCAGTATTTCCTTGTCTATTCATCCAGCTTTGACTTTCCTTCTTTTTTCTCCAGAGCCTCCAGCTTTTTAAGCTCTGCATCCTCCACCTCTGCCTTTTTTCTCCTCCTTCTTGGCTTAAACCTTAACTGATCTACCTTGTACTCACGAATCTCCTTCTCATCATGATCCACTGTCACGATCACCTTTACCTGCTGACGCAAAACATTTACACTGTGTACCTCACCTTTCAGGCCATCATCTGTGGTGACAAAATCTCCCACACCAGGAAGCTTGCTGTTCAGATATTCATAAGTCTCCTCCTCATTTTTTAAACAACACATAAGCCTTCCACACACTCCGGAAATCTTGGTGGGATTCAAAGAAAGATTCTGTTCCTTTGCCATCCTGATGGACACAGGAATAAATTCAGACAGATAAGAATGACAACAGAGCTCCCTTCCGCAGATTCCCACACCGCCCACAATCTTTGTCTCGTCCCTGACTCCTACCTGACGAAGCTCAATCCTGGTTTTAAATACAGACGCCAGATCCTTGACCAATTCCCTAAAGTCAATCCTCCCATCAGCCGTAAAATAAAACAAAATCTTATTATTATCAAACGTATATTCTACATCAATCAGCTTCATCTCAAGGCCATGTTTGCGAATCTTTTCCTGACAAATCCCGAAAGCATCCTTCTCCTTTTTTCGGTTGCTTTCCTCTTTGGCATCATCCTCTGCCGTTGCCATGCGAATCACAGACTTTAAGGGCTGAATTACCTTTGTATCTTCTATCTCCCTGTTCCCCAGCACAACATATCCATATTCAACTCCCCGTGCTGTTTCTACAATCACATTATCCCCGCTCTTAATATTCAATTCTCCCGGTCCGAAATAATATACTTTTCCTCCGCTTCGAAACCTGACGCCAATAACTGTTATCATATCCTTTATTCTCCTTTTTTCACATGCACCTGGCTTATTTTCCTGCCGCTCTAGTTTTCCTTCATAGACAGCAATAAAAGCTCCATAGCCAACTCCATATTAACATTAGAATGTAAACGCATTCTTGTCCTTGTAATTGCGTTTAAAATCCTTTCCAGCCCATCATAAGCACTTCTGCTGCTAATCTCCTGTATGTTCCTGTATTCATTCTTAAAGATAAGCATCTCCTTATCCTGTGTCACTTTATATAACAACACGTCACGATACCAAAGCTGCATAAAATCCAAACATGCTCCGGCATCCAGCTTTTCCTCCTTTATTTTACGGATATAATCAAGCACTTCCGAAATATCCATTTGTCCAATTTTTTTCAACAGATCCAAAACACCCTGAAGCATGATCCGAAAATCTTCGGAAGATGCAATGGAAATTGCCTTTCCTAAATTTCCCTGGGCAAAAGCCGTATACATTCCTGCATCGCTTTCTTCCACCTGAAGCTTCTCCCTGAGATAATTCTGTACCACATCATCCCGCAAAGGCTTTAGCTTTAACTGAATACATCTGGATAAAATTGTAGGAAGAAATGCCTCCTGGCTGGCAGTCAAAAGAATCAATACCCCATAAGAAGGCGGTTCCTCTATTGTCTTTAAAAGAGCATTCTGAGCCTGTATTGTCATCTTTTCCGACTCATCTATAATATAGATCTTATAACTGCTGCTGTATGGCTTGATCTGAATCGTATCATTGATCTGTTTCCGCACATCATCCACACCAATACTATTGGGCTTTTCATGAGTCACAAAAATAAGATCCGGATGATTGCCGCTTAGTACCTGCCTGCATGCATGACACTTCATACAAGCTTCTCCTTTTCGATTCTCACAGAGAAGATAAAGAGCAAATGCACAGGCCAAAGACCTTTTCCCCATTCCATCTTCCCCATTTAAGATATAAGCATGGGAAACCATTCCTGTCTCCGCTGCTCTCATAAAATGTTTTTTTATTGAATCATGTCCAAGAATCTCCCCAAAGCCAACCATATCAGCTCCTTTCACCATAGAAAAAGTATAACATAAAATCAGAAATCTGTATAGAAAAATCCATTTCCAGTCATGTGCCGTTCCGGATGTTTTAGTTGAAAATTTAATTTCTATATGATAATATCATATTTATAAAAAAGAAAGGCATGTACATCCTTATGAATATAAGCACTCATTCTACCCAGACTCCCGTTATTCTTGCACTGGAGGGTCTGGACGGATCCGGCAAAACCGTACAATCTTCATTACTGTATAACCATATTAAAAATATCGGCAAAAAAATCCTTATGCTGGATTTTCCTCAATACGAAAGCTTTTTTGGCCTGGAAATCGGCAAAATGCTTTCTGGAAATCAATCTGATATTACTGCAATGAATGTAGACACCAAATCCATGTGCCTATGGTACGCTCTTGACAGATGGAATACCTTATCCAATCAAAACTGGCAGGACTATGACTACATTCTATTTAACCGCTATACCCTTTCCAATGCAGTATACCAGACTGCACGCCAATATCATGAGATTAACCGTGACTTTATAAAGTGGGTATTTGAGCTCGAATATGAACAATTACATCTTCCCGTTCCCAATCTGTATGTTTTCCTGGAAACTCCTGTAAAGGATTCTAAAGATAATGTCTTAAAAAAAGAAGAACGCACCTATGTAAAAGGTCTGGATGTATATGAACAGTCATCTTTTCTTCTTTCATGCTGCCGCCAGATCTATCTTGAACTGGCTGAAACAGAGTCTAATATAAAGATAATATCATGCTGTGATGAATCTGGCCGTATGTTTCCGCCTGAAAAGATTCATGAAAAGATTATTTCTGCCATTAAAGAACAAGGATTTTTATTTTAATCACAAAGGGGCTGTCCATCACAAAAAACAGTCCCTTTGCCTTCTTTTTACCCCTTACACACCCGCAGATATTCTCCTTTTTCATCTGCCATTCCCTGTACCAATAGTCCCATTTGTCTGCAATAATCAATCTGTTTTACAATCTCTCTTGTAATTCTCTCTCCAGGCGCAAGAATCGGGATTCCCGGAGGATACAAATATACAAACTCCACTGAAATTCTTCCTTCACAGTCAAAAATTCTCATTCTTTCCCATTCTCTTTCCATAGCCTCTCCAAAAGTCATCACACTTAATGGATCATGATCACACCATATTTCTTTTTCCATATCCCATCCAGAAGCCTTCATTTTTCCATTCTGTTCTATTTTTCTGTCAATTTCCAAAAGAGCATGCTCCAATCTGTCCAATCCCTCCTGTGTGTCCATAAATGTAGTAATTGCCACCACATAATCCACTCCACACATCTCCATTTCCAGATTATATTCATCTCTCAACCACTTACCAAGTTTTGCTCCTCCAATCAAAGAATCTCTGCATGAAATCACAATCTTTGATACATCTAGATCATAGATTCCTTTTTCCATTCCTCCACTCTTATCTAAAAGTCTCAGACATTTCATCTTTTTCAGACTTCTTCTCAGTCTTTTTAATCTTTTCCCAAATTCCTTAAAATACTCCTTTCCATGCTCCTCCATTTCAAAAATACATTTCTCAATTCCTGCCATCCAAACATATGAAGGACTGCTGCTTTGAAATACCTGTAAGTACCACTCTAATCTTTCCAAATCTACATAATCTTTTTTCACATGCATGATCCCTGTCTGTGTAAAAGAAGGTAATGTTTTATGTAAACTTTGAATTACAATGTCCGCTCCACATTGGATTGAAGAAACAGGAAATATCCTTTTTTCCTCTTGTACCTTCCCCAGCCCTTCCACAGAAAAATGTGCCCCATGAGCTTCATCCACAATTAAAGGAATCCCCTTTTCATGTACTATCTTGGCAATTTCCTGAATATTTGATACAATTCCTTCATAAGTAGGAGAGACTACCATTACAGCCCTTGCATCAGGATGATCTGATAATAATTTTTCCACATTGTTAGCTGATATTTCTCCATTTATCCACATTTTTTCTACAATTTGTGGATAAATAGAAACTGTTTTTAAATTATTGAGGATAACTGCATGATATGCCGATTTATGACAATTTCTTGCCATAATAATCTTTTCACCAGGATGTAAAACCCCACAGATTGCACTTAAAACTCCCCCGCTGCTTCCATTAATCAGATAATAACTCTTATTTGCCCCATATATTCTGGCAGCCCATTCCATGGATTCTTTTAAAATTCCCTCCGGATGATGAAGATTATCAAATCCCTCTATCTCTGTAATATCAATAGAAAAAGGATTCGGAAACTCTCCTAAAAAATCTTTACATTGTCTCTTATGTCCAGGCATATGAAAAGGATAATTTTCAGACTGTCCATATCTCTTTAATCTTTCCAACAACAAACTTTCTCTATCCAATTTTTCCTCTTTTCCCTTACAATATTGTATATTGTTTGTTATTTATATTCTCTTAAAATACTACCACAAATTTAATAGAATGATAACTCTTTTTGTGATATAATAGGAAATCGTACTCTGATCGTGATTTGCTTTTCTATTCTAAAAAATGAAAGGAATTTAAATGAATATGCGAGAAGTAGAATTTAAAATGGAACGCCAAGGTCTTGTAAAAGCTGGTGATGAAGTAGAAATCATAGAACGAGAGGGTGTTACCTACAGCTATATAATCGAACCAGCCGTTGCCATGTCCAGATGTTTTCCCTCCCGTGATCGTATAAAGTCCAGAAAAGGAATCGTAAAAGAAATACGTGAAAATGACAGAGGATTTTATGTTATTGTCACCTTTGATGAATAAACATTAAAATAAAAAAGACAAAGGAAAATCAATCATTTTTCCTTCGTCTTTTTTATTCTTTTACCTATCCCCAACATATTATCAATCCTTTATATTAACCCGATTTCTATCCGAAATCACAATCACATCCCTCCAAAGTATCTCCGGCTCCTTTCCCTTTTCCCAATTATAATCCTTCCAATAACAATATACCTGATGATCTTTCATCATAATAAATTCTAATACATCATTTCCTGTAGTTTCCCTCATAGCACGCTGTTCTTTGTCATCCAGGTAACTCATCTTTCCATTCATTTCAATCACAGCAATCACTCCATAATGATTCGTCCAGTTTTTCGGAATATAATTTCCATATATCTGATCATTTTCCTGACAATAATACATTTGGTTGATCCGTCCGGTAAATTCATTATGAACTTGTTCTGTCCTATTATCCCCAACTAATGACTTACGAAAAATCTTACTATAATTTCTTCCAGAACCTCCCCTTCGAATAAATGAACTATAATAAAGCCAATCTCCTACAATACAAAAACTATCAATACTTGTTCCTTCTTTAATAAATAATTCTTCCACGTCTCCCGTAATTCGATAAATGGCTTTATTATGATCCTCCTGTTCACGAAGTTCAAAAACACTGTCTCCTTTTTTTTGCTCCATTTGAACAACATCTGCAATTCTATCTAAATCCATCTGTAGGATCCGATCTCCATAACGGATATTCCCATCTGCCTCCCGATTCAAGGATCGTCCCAGCATATCCCGCAAATAAAACTCACAATTTTCTATTTCAATATATTGTTTTGGGATCATTTTTTCAAATTGTTCTGTACTTTCAATTACCTGTATCCTGTCAAAACTTTCAATATAAATCTTATCATCCTGAATACAATAATCATCTACTTCTCGAGAAATAATTTCTATTTCTTCTTTTCCATTCTCTATTCGATATAATGTATGAAACAAATCAGGGGAAACCTTACGTAATACAGAATCCTCTCTCTCTGGACAAGGCAGATAATAAACCCATCCTCCGCTTCCTGTTTGAATCTCAGAATTATTAGGACCTTCTGATGCTCTCTCTGTCTGCTCTAAAGGAATTGAATATAAAACCTGTCCAACCTCTGACAGATAGACAATTTTATTTGCTATTTTAATATGTTTTTTCTGGTTTCTCTGTGCTTCCAGAAGATCCTCCTCCATTGATATGGATTCTAAAAATGGTGCACGAAGTAAATCTATCTGCTTTCTTATTTTATCAGCACCAACTACTAAAGCGCCGACTGCAGTTACTAAAAATCCACAAGCAAAAATATTCTTTACAATCATCCAAACTTTTGATGATTCACCATTTAAGTCCATATTTTCATCCAGCTTCAGATAATCCTCTATTTCCAAAAAAACAGAAGTCTCATCCAGACTTTTCTTTTTCTTTGATGAATCTCCACTTTTTAAAAGACTGTTCTCTTTCATACTTTCTTTCACCTTAGCAGCCCTGATCTGCTCAGGTGAAATATTCATTTTTAATTCTGCAATATCATCAGCCTTTTGCTGTACCCATTTTTCCGTATCACCTTTTCCAAAAAGGTCCTCCATATTGGAATATACATCTGCATAGGTAAGAACCAGCAATTTTCTAGCTTCCTTTTCGTCTGAGACTAATAACCATATATGGTTGTATGTCTTTTGAAAAGTATGGATATAAATATCCTCAAAACGTTCCCGGCGCTCTTGATTTCTGTTTTTTTTCTGCTCCCTCATTATACTTGTCCCCAAATTTATTTTGCAGCAATTCAATTCCCTGAACTGTTACTTTTAATTTTATTCTTTATATCCCAACGCTTGCTCCAACGCTTCTTTCTCCTCGTTTCCTAAAAGTATCTCTGTCTGTCCCCGATCAACCGCTTTCAAATAGAGATAACATCCTTCTCTACTGTGAACTGAATTCATAATAAATCCTGTATTTGTATAATCAAGCAAAGCAAATGCAAAACTTAGATTCCCCCCCATTCCTTTAAAAGCATTATATCTCACCATTCCAAACTTTTGAAAAGATGCTCTCATATTTTTATTATTAATGCGAATCTGATCTTTATTAGCACGGTCCTGAGATTTTAGCTCTTGAATATCATGAATGTGATCAATAATAATATCCTCTAAAGTTTCTGCATCCTTTCCTCTCATAAAATAATCATAGCTTCTGTAAAGTCTCTTGATTTTAAAAATACAAACAATCACAACAATCAAAAGTATGATTGTCAGAACTGCCTGTCCAAGCATTATATAGAAAGGGTCAATCCCAAAATAATCCAATATATTGGTTCCATCCATTCAATGCACTCTCCTTGTTATCCAATGGTTTCAATCAATTCTACAATCCTCTCCAGCTCTGACTCTGAATAATACTCAATTTCAATTTTTCCTTTACTGCGATCTTTTCTATTAATATTTACTTTTGTTCCTACCACTGTTTTCATCCGATCTTCTAAATTTTTAAAGATCAGCTCCAGAGCTTCATCCTCTTTTTCCTTTTCTTTTTTCTTTTTAACCTTTCCTAAAGTCTTAACTATTTTCTCTATTTCCCTTACACTTAAATGCTCTTTCAAAATCTTATCTGCCAATTCTAACTGAAGCTTTTCATCCGAAACAGCCAGAAGTGCCCTGGCATGACCACTACTAATCAATCCTTCTACTAACATCTGCTGTACTTCTGGCACTAAATTCAAAAGACGCATACTATTCGTAATTGTAGAACGATTTTTGCATACCCTCTCCGCGATTTCCTCCTGCTTTAAATGAAATTCTTGAATCAATCTCTGATAAGCCACAGCTTCTTCAATAGGGTTTAAATCCTCTCGCTGTACATTTTCAATAAGTGCAATCTCCATTGCCTGCTGTTTTCCATATTCCCGGATAACCACAGGCACCTCTCTCACTCCTGCCAGCTTTGCTGCTCTCCAACGACGCTCACCGGCAATAATCTCATATAAATCTCCTTTTTTCTGCACTAACAAAGGCTGAAGAATACCATATTGCCGAATAGAATCTGCTAACTCCTGAAGCTGCTCCTCTCTAAAATCCTTTCTTGGCTGATCTTGATTAGGCTCAATCAAAGAAAGCTTAACAAAAATTTCTCCACCTTCTTTTTCTACTGCCTTTTCCTCAGAAGATGCTTCTCCAATCTCGTTTTCATCTGTTTGTTCTTTCTTTTCACTCATCTGATCTTTTGCTACTTCCTGCACTACTTCCTCTCCAAAAAATGCACCAAGACCCTTTCCCAGTCCCCTCTTTGCTTTCGCCATAATCAGACCTCTCCTCTGCTAATCACTTCCGCTGCCAGCATCCTATAACTTTCTGCTCCCGCTGACCGATTATCATAGAGATTAATCGGCATACCATGGCTGGGAGCTTCTGCCAGCCTTACATTTCTTGGAATAATTGTCTTATAAATGGTTCCCTTTAAATAATTTTTCACATTCTCCACAACTTCCAGAGAGAGATTGGTACGGGCATCATACATGGTAAATACCACTCCCTCCAATTCCAGTTTAGGATTCAATTTTTTCTTTACCAAATCTACTGTTTGAATAATCTGACTTAATCCTTCCAATGCATAGTATTCGCACTGAATCGGTACTAATACTGTGTCAGCCGCAGTTAATGCATTAATGGTCAGAAGGTTTAATGACGGAGGACAATCTACTATAATAAAGTCATAATCCTTTTCTACCTTTTCCAACTCTTTTCGAAGCTTTGATTCTTTATCTGATTGATCTAGTAATTCTATCTCTGCACCTGAAAGATCAACATCTGAGGGAAGAATATCAAGATTCTTTTGGACTTCCTTGATAACACATTCATTGATTTCACACTCCCCCATCAGCAATTCATATACTGTTTTGCTCATATATCCTTTTTCAAATCCCAATCCACTGGTAGCATTTCCTTGAGGATCGAAATCTACTGCCAGAACTCTCTGGCCTGCTTCTGCAAGACAAGCAGATAAATTAATTGCTGTAGTCGTCTTTCCAACCCCACCTTTTTGATTTGCTATTGCTATTATTCTTCCCATAATTTTTCCTTTTATTTTTATATTACTTATAATTTAGTAGATTATGTTCTCTAAGTGTTTTTATTATATCATATTTTTTTTCTTTTTCATATGTGTAAAAAAAAATAAATCTAAAGGGTTTTGGGGATGTTTCACGTGAAACATTCATAAAAAATAGGAAACAGATACTAACCAGAATTTCTATTCTTCCATCTTTATCCAGTTTCACTCATTAGTCGGATGTTCGGTGCCTCTTGTCCATCTTTTAGAATAAACAAGCAAATGTCCCCATGAAATAGTAACGATTTTTAATTACTGTTTCATGCTACCCTGTTAAGATAACTTCATATGCCCATTAAAAATCACCTGCGATGATGGGGCTATGTTTTAGCTCTATAACTGTACTACCCTGTGACAAATCAGCGTAGTAATTCTTCACGGAGTGAATAATAGTAATTTTTATACCATGAATTAAAATTATTGAACTATGTATTGTAACTATCTTTATTTTATACTATACTAATCATATAATATTGGGGTTAAAAGGTCTTTTGCCCCCTCTGATACTGGATCCAAAATTTAAAGATCCTCTTGCAAGCAAGCTTGTATCGGATTTAAGACCTTTTGATCTTTACCCGCTTAGGATAGTATCTGCTATATAATCATATAGATACTATACAACTATACTATTCGCCGTAACTTTTGAAATAAACAAATATTTTTAAACTGTATTCATTTTCCTATCTTCAAATTTGTATACCCATTGAAAAACTACTTATACATAAACATTGTAAATGACAAATAAAGATTTTATAGTCATATATAAATAAGAAATTGATGAGGAGTAATCATGAACGATTATACATATATCACATTAAGAGAAAAACGACAATTAAAAGATCCAGCTGCTGAATGGTTTCATTCTAAATGGGAGTTCCACAGGAAGCTTATCTTGAATGTATGGATGCCTATCTTAATAATGAAACCGAGTATGGATGGTATCTTTGCTTAGATGGAAGCAGAATTATAGGGGGATTGGGAGTTATAGAAAATGATTTCCATGACAGAAAAGATCTTACCCCTAATATTTGTGGGGTATATACAGAAGATGTATACCGATGTAAAGGAATCGCAGGACACCTGCTTAATATGGTTGTTGATGTTTTAAAGTCAAAAGGTATAACACCAATCTATTTAGTTACTGATCATACGAACTTTTATGAGAGATATGGATGGGAATTTTTGTGCATGGTTCAGGGAGTCGATGAGACAAATATGACTAGAATGTACTACCACAAGTAAGTACTAAAAATACATCTCTAAAAAGGAAGATTATTTAAGATTAAAAATGTTTCACGTGAAACATTTTTATATAAGCGTTTTTCTGCATTCGCAGAAGCAATTTTTAAGTTTCATTATTTATAGTGTTCTACCATAAATGAACATACTAACAATAATGAAAAACTATATAAAAAGGAGAATATCATTATGCTCAAGTTCAACCACTTTAACTTCAATGTACTAAACCTGGAAAAAAGCCTAACGTTTTATAAGGATACTCTTAACCTAGAACCAGTACGGGAGAAGACAGCATCTGACGGTTCTTTTAAGCTGGTTTATTTAGGAGATCAATCTAGCGATTTCACTTTAGAACTCACCTGGCTTCGTGATCGTACCGAACCTTACAATCTTGGAGAATGTGAGTTTCATTTAGCATTTATCACGGATGATTTTGAAAACCTTCACCAAAAGCACAAAGAACAAGGCGTAATATGCTATGAGAATGAAAAAATGGGAATTTATTTCATTTCCGATCCTGACGGATACTGGATTGAAATAGTCCCACAAAGATAAAAATAAGGATACTGTCCACAGGTACTTTTTAAATTTCTGTGTACAGTATCCTTATTTTTTTAAATAGGTTCTTTTCCTGGTATACCTGCTTTTCTAGGATATCTTTTATCTGTTTTCTTCACCTTTCTCACTACTACCAACTCTCTCTCTGCATCTGTTCCAGAAAGAATAAATTTTTCCACTTTTTCTATTTTTCCTCCAAATATTTCAACAGCCTTTCTTCCTCTCTCCATTTCTTCCTGGACTTTTCCTGACTTGTATGCCACAAAGATTCCGCCAGTCTTTACAAACGGAACACAATACTCTGATAAAGTAGCCATATTTGCTACAGCTCTGGAAACACAATAATCAAATTTTTCCCGGTATACTTGGTTCCTGCCAAAATCCTCTGCCCTTCCATGAACTGCTTCAATTCCTGTCAAATTCAGCTTTTCAATCACTTCCTGCAAAAAATGTACTCTTTTATTTAATGAATCGAGAAGAACAATGGAAATATTAGGATAAATAATTTTCAAAGGGATTCCCGGAAAACCGGCTCCGGTTCCTACATCAATCAATCTACTCTCTTTTTCTCCAATCTCCTTTACTGCCATAACCAGAGAAATACTATCAATAAAATGCTTATGAATCACATCCTCCAACTCTATTATGGCTGTCAGATTCATTACCTTATTCCATTCATTTAAAATCTCATAATAAGAATAAAATTTTTCAATCTGTTCCTTAGATAAAGAGATTCCAAGATTTTCTGCTCCTTTTATCATTTTATCTGCAAAAATCTGCTCCATTCTAATCATCTCCCTCTATTCTTCTGTTCCAAATAAACCAACAATACAGAGATATCTGCCGGAGATACCCCGGAAATCCGTGACGCCTGTCCAATCGATACTGGTTTATATAAATTAAGCTTTTGTACTGCTTCTCGCCGCAGGCTTTTTACTGCACTATAATCAAAATCCACATCCAGCTTTTTACTCTCTAGTTTTTTAAATTGTGTCACTTGCTGTTTTTGTCTCTTTAAATATCCCTCATACTTAATATGAATATTCACCTGCTCCATTACATCTTCAGGCAAATCCGGACGATCTGCATCAAGCTCTTCCAGCAAAAAATAATCAAGCTCTGGACGTCTTATCAACTCTGCAAGGCTTGCCCCTGTCTTAAGCAAAGTACTTCCATGCTTTTCCAAAAATTCCTGTGTCCTGGCATTTGCTCCTACCGGTGCCTTTTCCAATCTTCTTATTTCATCTTCAATGGCACGCTCCTTCCAAAGAACATGCTGATAATCTTCCTCACTTACCAAACCAATCTCATATCCAACCTCACGCAATCGTATATCTGCATTATCCTGCCTCAAAAGCAGCCTATACTCTGCCCGGGAAGTCATCATCCGATAAGGCTCATGATTTTCCTTTGTCACCAGATCATCAATCAAAACTCCGATATAAGCCTGGGAACGATCCAGCACAAAAGCTTTTCTTCCCATTACCTTCATGGCTGCATTAACCCCTGCCATAAATCCCTGAACTGCAGCCTCCTCATATCCTGAGCTTCCATTAAACTGCCCTCCGCTGAACAGACCCTCAATAGCTTTAAATTCCAATGACGGCAAAAGCTGCCGGGAATTAATACAATCGTACTCAATAGCATATGCATTTCTCACAATCTTCACATTTTCCAGTCCTGCCACTGTGCGATACATACGATATTGAACATCCTCTGGAAGAGAACTTGACATTCCGCTTAAATACATTTCATTTGTATACAGACCTTCTGGTTCAATAAAAACCTGATGCCTTACTTTATCAGGAAATTTAACCACCTTATCTTCAATAGAAGGACAATATCGAGGCCCTGTCCCTTCAATAACTCCCGAAAAAAGCGGCGACCGTTCCAGATTTTCCCGAATAATCTGATGAGTATCTGAATTGGTATAAGTCAGCCAACAGGAAACCTGTTCTTTCTGCACAGAATCCGGATCCGTAGAAAAAGAAAAGGGCACCACCCTATCATCACCAAATTGTTCTTCCATTTTAGAAAAATCAATGCTCCTCTTATCTACTCTTGCCGGTGTACCTGTTTTAAACCGAAACATTTCAATTCCATTTGCAATCAAAGAATCTGTCAGATGGTTTGCAGCCTGAAGCCCATTAGGACCTGTATGATTACTTACATCTCCATAAATACATCGTGCTCTCAGATACGTTCCTGTAGCAAGCACTACTGCCCTGGCATAATAACAGGCGCCGGAAACTGTCTTCACACCCTGTATTTTCCCATTATCCACCACAATTTCCGAAACCTCTGCCTGCCTTATAGTCAGATGCTCTGTATTCTCTAAGGTTCTTCTCATTTCCTGGCTATAACTCTGTTTATCAGCCTGTGCACGGAGAGAATGTACTGCTGGTCCCTTTGATTCATTTAACATTTTAGACTGGATAAATGTCTTATCAATATTTTTTCCCATCTCCCCGCCAAGTGCATCTAATTCCCGTACCAGATGTCCCTTAGAACTTCCCCCTATATTGGGATTACATGGCATTAAAGCAATACTTTCAATACTCACTGTAAATATAATGGTTTCCAGGCCAAGTCGGGCACATGCCAAAGCTGCCTCGCAGCCTGCATGTCCTGCTCCTACTACCACAATATCATATTTTTCCTCCAAATAAGTCATAAACTTCCTTTCCTCCGTAGGGATTCTAACTTTCTATTTTCTCAAATTTACTTTTTACACCTGCCGACTCGAGAAGCAATCTCCTACTTTCCTGTACAAAACTTTCCAAAAATTTCATCTATTAGATCTTCCTCCACAGACTCACCTAATATGGTTCCCAGCCTTCCATAAGCATCCATAAGATCAATCGTCAAAAGATCCTCCGGTACTCCATTATCAATTCCTTCCATCACCATAGAAAGGCTCCCTAATGCTGCCTCCAATGCCGCCTTATGCCGGACATTCATAATTACCACAGAATCATCTTCCCCAACCTTTCCCTGAAAAAACAATTCCCTCACAATCTGTTCTAATTCTTTTATTCCACTCTTTTCCTTTGCAGAAATCACTGCCACAGGATGATCTGTAAATTTCTCCAAATCCTCCTTGTTCACAACACTTTTCAAATCCGATTTATTTAAAAGAACAACTGCTTGTCTTCCCTCAATCCATTTTATAATATCCTTATCATTTTCATCAAGCTCACATGCTCCGTCTGTCACATAAAGTATAAGATCCGCCTCCTCTGCGGCTTTTCTGGCACGAGACACGCCAATCTTTTCCACTACATCCTCTGTATCCCTTATTCCTGCCGTATCCGCTAATCTCAGATACATATCTCCCAGCCGGATCTGTTCCTCCAATACATCTCTTGTAGTTCCTGCTACCTCTGTTACGATCGCCCTCTCCTCTCCTAAAAGCACATTCATCAAAGAAGACTTTCCTACATTGGGCTTTCCCACAATAACAGTCCTGATTCCTTCTGAAACAATCCTTCCATTATCAGCCGAAATAATTAAATCCTTTATTTCCTTTATCACAGGTTTTAAAATTCCTCTTAATTTTTCTCCATATTTATCCAGTGAAATATGTTCCGGATCATCTAAGGCAGATTCCATATAAGCTACCTGATATAAAAGAGCTTCCCGCAGCTTTTTCACCTTACTTGACACAGATCCTTTTAGCTGCCTTACAGAATTTCTCATAGCAAGCTCATTTTTTGCATGGATCAGATCCATCACGGCTTCTGCCTGTGATAAATCCATACGTCCATTTAAAAAAGCCCTTTTTGTAAACTCTCCTGGCTCTGCTGGCTCTGCGCCTGCCCGAATCACTGCCTCTAATATTCTCTTAATGACAAAGATTCCTCCATGGCAGTCAAACTCCACCGTATCCTCCCCTGTATAGCTGGAAGGCCCCCTCATAACCAGAGCTAATACTTCATCTAAAACCACACCATTCTCTTTTACCACTCCATAATGAATTGTATGAGATTTTACATGACACAGACACTTTTCTTTTTGTTTCCCTTCAAACACCCGATCAGCTACTTTAATCGCTTCACTGCCGCTGATCCGCACGATTCCGATTCCAGAACTTCCCATAGCCGTAGCAATGGCTGCTATTGTATCTGTCTTTTTTCCGGCTTCCATTTCATTTCCTCCAAAATATAGAAAAAACATTCTATAAACAACAGCGTCCGGCGGTGGTTCTTCCCCCACTACCAGACGCCGCATTCATTTTATTCAATGTTACTCAAAACCTTCTTCTGTCTTCTCCACAACCTTTTCCATCTGCCGGTTATGGCTGTTTTCTCTTAAACTATCTCTGTTCCCGTCCCGGCTTCCTCCATCTCTGGTTTTCCCAGAATACCGGTCTCTTTTATAACTATCTCTTTTTAAAGAAATCACCACATGACGATAAGGATCCTCTCCCTCACTTCTAGTCACCACATATCTGTCATTCTGAAGAGCTGAATGAATAATTCTTCTCTCATAAGGATTCATGGGTTCTAAAGACACAGGACGTTTTGTCCTTTTTACTTTATAGGAAATGTTCCGTGCAAGTGTCTCCAAAGTATCCTTTCTTCTCTCCCGATAATTCTCTGTATCCAGCTTGACGCGCAAATATCCTTCTGTCTCCTTATTCACCACAAGACTTACCAGGTACTGCAGGGAATCTAAAGTTTGTCCTCTCTTTCCTATAAGGACTCCCATATCATCTCCTGTCATCATAACCTGGAGTTCGCCTTCCTCCTTATTGACAGTCGTTTCAACAGAAACATTCATTCCCATAGCTCCAAACACCTGCTTCAAAAAATCCTTTGCCTTCTGCTGAACTAAAGCCTCATCCATCTTAACCTCCTGCCTCACCTTAGGTTCTCTCTCCTGCTTTTCCACCCTTGGCTCCGCAGATTTTCTCTCACGGCCTGTCTCTTTTCTTCCATACTTTTTTTTATCAAATTCTCTCTGTTCAAAATTCTTCCGATAAGGTTTATCACCAGATTTTTCCATCTGAGAATCCATGGCCTTTTCCTCCACAGCTTCCGCAAAATCTTCTAAAACCTTATTTTCCCCTGTCTTATCACCTTCTGCCTTCACAGACTTATTTTCTGTATCTTTTTTATGTGATTCCTGCCGAACCTTTTCTGCCTCTGCTTTAGCAGCCCGTTCCGCCTTCTGTGCTTTTTCCTTTGCAGCCCTGGCTGCTTTTTCTGCCTCTGCTTTAGCAGCTCTTTCCGCCTTTTCTGCTGCTTTAGCCGCACGTTCTGCTTTTTCTTTCTCTGCCCTTTTCTTACTTTCTTCTTCTTCCCCCATAACACGGGCGCGAATCACACAAGGCTTTCCTCCGAATAAACCCAAAAATCCCGTGCTTTCTTTTTGAGCAATCTCATAATACAAATGATCACTGGTAGTCTGAAGCTCCAACAATGCCTTCGTGATAGCTTCATCCAGCGTTTTTGCAGAAATGGTGATCATCTCCATAATATACACCCCCTATTTATTATGTTTCTCATTATATTTGGCAACCATAGCCGCCTTTGCCGCCAAACTCCCCTGTTTTGCATCCTTATTATAAAATTCTGTAGATTCCTTGACCTGCTGTCTTGTTTTTTCTAATTTTTCATTACGCGCCTGTTCCTCACGCTGCTGGGCTGCCTGGATATTCTTTGCATTCATCATAGCATTCTGAGAAATCTTCTGAGGAGGAAGACCTTTCTTTGCCCTTTTGGCATTCGCTTTCTCCAAATTCTTCTGAATCATCTCATCCATATCAACCTTATTTAAATAAAAATTAACAATTAATTGCTGAATAATTTGGAAAAAGCTGCTTGCTACCCAGTAAATCCCAATAGCTGCCGGGAACGTAAAACAGAAAAATACTGACATTAACGGCATCATCATATTCATCTGCTTCATCATCTGAGCACTTGTGCTGTTCTCATCCTGCTGCGGCTGATTGGACATCATAAGCTTAGCGCTCAGCCATTGTGTAAGTCCTGCTAAAATAGGAATCAGCCATGCTACATTTGGAGTCATTCCCTGCCACGGATTTGTAGCCAGATTAATTCCAAAAAACTCATTCATCTTTTCAATAGAAGACGAATTTTCTGCAATTACAGAAGCAGCTTCCGGAAAACGCTTTCCTAGCTCAATCCATTGCTCAGGATTTAACTTATACAGGATATCCACCATCTTATTGCCCAAGGCTTCTCCTGTTACTCCTACAAGATCACCAATCTTAGTCACACCTGTCAGGGGTATATTATTGTCTGTGGCAAACTGTAAAAGAGCCGCCCCGGCTCCTTCCTTTAGATCTCCCGCAGCAGATACATTCGTAATCGCATAAACTACCTGCATAAAATATATTTTAACAGAGTTTACATAAGCAGGAATATTATAAATAACCCGATACAAAGCCAGCAAAATCGGCAGTTGAATCACAAGCTGAAGGCATCCTCCAGCCATGGATGTACCATACTTTTCATAGACTGCCTTGGTCTCCACATTCATCTTCATCATGGAATCATTGTCTGTCTTGCCTTTATATTTATTTTGAATTGCCTGAAGCTCTGGCTGCATAACAGACATCAGCTTAGAAGATTTCTGCTGTTTAATGGTCAGAGGAAACATCAGAACCTTCACAACCAAGGTAAATAAAATAATACATAATCCAATATTTAAAATTCCCATAGAGCTGGTAAACCGGAAAAGCAAATCCATGATCCAACCCAAAATCTGAGAAACCGGCCCCAAAATAAAGCCTCCGGTCTTTGTCAATACTAAATATTCCAATCTGTTACCTCCTCATACGTTACGGAACTGGGTCATAACCGCCTTCTGCCCATGGATGACACCTAAGTATCCTCTTCACAGACAACCATAAGCCCTTCACCACGCCGTATTTTTGCAATGCCTCAATGGCGTATTGAGAACATGTAGGCGTGTATATACAGTGAGTCCTCATTTTCAAAGGAGACAAAAATATCTGATATCCCCGGATCAAAACTACTAAAAATCTTCTTATGATTCGTTCCATCCCATACTCACTTCGATTCTTGAAAAATGTTATGCAGTCCGCACAGATGCAAAAATGCATGCTCAATAATTTTATAATCCGATACAGCCGCAGCAACTCTTGCCACCACCACAATGTCCAAACCTGTCGCCAATCGTTCTTTGTTCAACCGGAAAGACTCCCGTATCAACCGAGTCACCCGATGTCTTACTACACTGTTTCCTACCTTTTTACTGACGGAGATACCAATCCGCCTTTCTGTATTATTCTTCCTTTTTACATACATTACCAACTGTTTATTAGCAAAAGATTTTCCTCCACGATATGCCGCTTGAAAATCCTGCCTGCTCTTAATGCTTGGAAATCTTTTCATACTGAATCCGCCTTCTGTCTCACAGAATGTTCCTTCTCTACTTTTTTTAATTGCCTGCAGCACCTATTACTGCAAGCATAAAACTACAGAGAAAAAAAGGCCACAATTTCTTGTGACCTTAGTTCATCAAGCGGATAATCTGGCTCTTCCCTTTGCTCTCCTGGAAGCTAATACTTTTCTTCCGCCTGGAGTACTCATTCTTGCACGAAAGCCATGAACTTTCGATCTCTGTCTGTTTTTCGGCTGAAAAGTCATCTTCATAACACAACACCTCCTCTTCCAATCACTTTTCTGTATGATTTTCTATATTTGGCGACTTCAATTTGACATCTTCTCAATTATATAGAAAACAAACTGCTTCGTCAAGCATTTTTCACCAAAAAACCGCCTGTTTTCCTGCTTTTCCAATCCTTTATCTTTTATTGCTGAAGATAACGCTTTACGGTGTGCCTTTTTATTCCCGCAAGCATTGCTCCGCCAACAAAAGTTACAATTACAGCCGCTGTAACAGCTTCCGGAACCCCCGAAGCAAGAACTGTTCCCATTATCAGTCCCCACACGGCATCCACTGCAACTGATTTCACCGCAGCATAATCCCTTGCCAATAGAATATAAATGCTACCCATAACCAACACTGTATTAGTCATGGAACCAATAAATCCTACTATGGGAAGAGCCAGACCACGATGAACATTCACTCTTTTTAATAAGATCCAAAACCATCCGGATACCACCCCGATCAAGATCCGGCATCCTACAGAAATCCACAATGCCTTCAATGCTCCTAAAATTCCGCTCATACTCATAAACGGCGAAAAAGCAAAAGAAAGCAAGGTAGGAGCTATTGTGTTGCTGATCAAGGAACAGACGCCAAAAGTTCCTCCAAGAATTGCTCCTGCCGCCGGGCCTAAAAGAATCGCCCCAATAATAACAGGAATGTGTACAGTTGTAGCCTTGATGATCGGAAGCTGAATCATCCCTAAAGGAGTATTGGCCAATAAAATCACAATCGCCATCATAAGTGCTACACTGGTCAGCCAACGGGTGTCTTTTTTCTCATTATTCATTTTTTTCCTCCTGCTACTGTTCTTAATAAGTAAGATACAATGCATCTAACATAAAGTTACCTTTCTAATAGTACTGGTTTCTCCTCTGCCTGTCAAGGTTTTCCTCATATAACTGTTCATACTGTGAATAAGTTATCCACATTCTGTGGATAACTCTGTTGATAAATTTCTAAATTTTCTTATCTTTTTACTATTTTCATTGAAAAAGAGCCGGTTTTAGTATACAATAAATGTAGATTGGGTCAGTTTGCATATCCACATACCAGACCCGAATATCCACATAAGGAAGTCGAAGCACATACTTTGCACATAAAAAATCAGGAGACAGGGATATGGTAGACACACTGAAAACAAAATGGAACGACATCTTACATTATATAAAGGAAGAACATGATATTTCTGACGTTTCATTTAACACATGGCTGGTTCCTCTTCAAATATATTCACTTGAAAAAGGAAATCTGGTTCAAATTGTTGTTCCGGATGCCAATTTTCTTGGCTATATTAAGAAGAAATACAGCTTTCTTCTCAAAGTTGCCATTGAGGAAATCACAGGAATCAAATGTGAAGTAGATTTTGTTGTCGAGGATCAAATCAAAGAGAAAAAATCCAAAGACAATCAGCTAATTTGCCAGAATGCCAATAAGGTCAGTCAGGAAGCCATTCAGAATGCAAACCTGAATCCCAAGTATACCTTTGATTCCTTCGTAGTTGGAGCAAGCAACAATCTGGCCCATGCAGCTTCCCTTGCAGTTGCAGAATCCCCTGGAGAAATTTACAATCCATTATTTATATATGGAGGAGTTGGATTGGGAAAAACCCATCTCATGCACTCTATAGCCAATTTTATCCTTAAAAATAATGGTAAATCCAAGATTCTCTATGTAACCTCAGAGAAGTTCACGAATGAGCTGATAGACGCGATCCGAAACAAGAACAATATCTCGACCACAGAATTTCGTGAAAAATACCGCAACAATGATGTGCTTCTCATTGATGACATCCAGTTTATCATAGGAAAAGAAAGTACTCAGGAGGAATTTTTCCATACCTTTAACGCTTTATATGAATCTAAAAAACAGATCATTATATCCTCAGATAAACCTCCGAAGGATATTGAAACATTAGAAGAACGGCTTCGATCCCGTTTTGAATGGGGTCTTACTGTAGACATTCAATCTCCGGACTATGAAACCCGAATGGCAATTCTGCGAAAAAAGGAAGAAATAGAAGGATATAATATTGATAACGAAGTCATTAAATACATTGCCACAAACATTAAGTCCAATATACGAGAATTAGAAGGCGCTCTAACCAAAATTGTAGCTTTCTCTAAGTTAAACGGACATAAAGATATTAATGTTGCTATGGCTGAAGAAGCCTTAAAAGATATTATTTCTCCAGGCGGTGTTAAAAAGATCACTCCAGAGCTGATTATTCAGGTCGTCGCTGAACATTATAACCTTACTACCCTGGATATTTTATCCCAAAGACGCAGCAAGGATATTGTTTACCCCAGACAGATTGCTATGTATCTCTGCCGCAATATGACAGACGTCCCTTTACAAGAAATTGGAAAGGCAATGGGAGGAAGAGATCACACTACAATTATCCATGGAATTGAAAAAATTTCTAAAGATATTGAAAAAACACCTACCCTTCAGAACACTGTGGATATCTTAAAGAAAAAACTTAACCCAAAATGAGCCTAAACAGCTCAAAAAGCTTGTAAATAAAGGATATTTTACCATATAAAAGTTATCCACAAATTTCTGTGGATAAACCCCCTATTTTGGTGGATATCTTTACTGAAAGTTTTATATTTTTTCGCTTTTGCATACTTTGTGGAAAACCATCCGTATTCCACCTATACTTCATAATGGTTATCAACATACTTTTATACATTAGATTTATCCTTATTTTCAAGGAAAAACAGGCTTTTACACAAATTAACAGCCCCTACTACGATTACGACGAAACTTAATATTATTTATCTATCTCCAAAGTACTTACCAAACGGAAAGGAACTTATCAACATGAAACTGATTTTTAAAAAAGAATCTCTAATGAATGGAATTAATATTGTTTCAAAAGCAATACCATCCAAAACTACTATGAATATATTAGAATGTATCCTTATTGATGCATCTGCAGATGAAATTAAACTTACTGGCAATGATATGGAGTTAGGTATTGAGACAACAGTGGAAGGATCTATCTCTGAACGCGGACGTATTGCTTTAGAAGCAAAGATCTTTTCCGATATTATCCGTAAGCTTCCTGATAGTGATTCAGATGTAATCATCTTTTCAGATGAACATTTTAATACTACTATTAAATGTGATTATGCAGTATTTGAAATTCAGGGAAGAGATCCGCAGGAATATAGCTATTTACCTTTTATTGAAAAAGATCAGCACATTTGCCTTTCCCAATTTTCTTTAAAAGAAGCTATCAGACAGACAATATTTTCCATATCACCCAATGACAGCAACAAAATGATGGGCGGAGAGCTTTTAGAAGTAAAAGATAATATATTGAAATTGGTATCTTTAGACGGACACAGGATTTCTATCCGCAACATTCTCTTAAAATATAATTATGAAAGTAAAAAAGTAATTATTCCTGGCAAAACCCTTTCTGAGATCAGCAAGATCCTTACAGGAGATAATGAAAAAGAAATTTATATTTATTTCAGTAAAAATCATATTTTATTTGAATTTGATAATACAATTGTAGTTTCCCGTCTTATTGAAGGAGAATATTTTAAGATTGATCATATGTTGTCTAATGATTATAAAACTCACATTAAAATCAATAAAAGAACTTTCATGGATAACATAGATCGGGCTATGATTATGATTCGGGACAATGACCGCAAACCAATTATTTTGAAAATTGAAGAAAATAATGTAAATATGAAGATCCGGTCTTCTTTTGGTTCTATGAATGCAGATGTAGAAGCCCAAAAAACAGGCAATGATATTATGATTGCCTTTAACCCTAAATTTTTATTGGATGCGCTGCGGGTTATTGATGATGAAGATGTAAATATTTACATGCTCAATCCCAAATCTCCCTGCTTTATAAAAGATGATGAAGGAAACTATATTTACCTGATTCTTCCAGTCAACTTTATTGCTGAGGATTAATGGTATTTAATGCCATATCCTGTTTGAAAGGGAAAAATATGGATATAATAAAAATAAAGGATGAATATATCAAGCTGGGACAGGCTCTCAAATTATCTGGTATCTGTGATTCCGGGGTGGAGGCAAAACATAAGATTGAAACGGGATCTGTCCAGGTAAACGGAAACACAGAATTACAGCGAGGGAAAAAGCTTCGTCATGGAGATATAGTTACTTGTGACGGAAATTCAATTAAAATCGAAGGGTGAGCTTTAGCTCACCCAAAGAATAGGCAGACTATGATTATTGAATCAGTTGAACTGAAAAATTATCGTAACTATGACACATTACATATGCAGTTCAGTCCAGGAACCAATATTTTATATGGGAACAATGCTCAGGGAAAAACTAATGTTTTAGAAGCTGTTTATGTATGCTGTACTACAAAATCTCATCGCGGAAGCAAGGATAAGGAGCTGATTCATTTTCATGAAGATGAATCTCATATTAAGATAAAACTTCTGAAAGATGGAATTCCTTATCGGATCGATATGCATTTAAAAAAAAATAAAGCAAAAGGGATTGCTATTAATGGAATTCCGATTCGTAAAGCAAGTGAATTATTTGGGATCGTAAATGTAGTATTTTTTTCCCCAGAAGATTTAAACCTTATTAAAAACGGTCCTTCAGAACGAAGGAAATTTATCGATTTAGAATTATGTCAACTTAATAAGCTTTATGTCCATTCTTTAGTATCCTATAATCGTATTTTAATGCAGAGAAACCGGCTTTTAAAGGATCTCTTATTTAAACCGGAATATGAAGAAACTTTAGATGTATGGGATATTCAATTAATACAATTCGGCAGAGAAATCATTCGATATCGGGAAGGCTTTATTAGGGAGCTTAATGATATTATAAAAGAAATACACAAAAAATTATCAGGAGATCGGGAAAATATAAAGATTATTTATGATCCATGTGCTTCTTATGAAACATTGGAGGATGAGATACAGAAGAGTCGTTTATCGGATAAGAAACAAAAAACTACCCTTGTCGGACCTCACCGGGATGATATTGGATTTTATATTAATGAGATTGATATTCGTAGATTTGGTTCTCAAGGACAGCAAAGGACAGCAGCATTGTCTTTAAAGCTGGCAGAAATTGATCTGGTTAAAAAGACTGTAAAGGATTATCCGATTTTGCTGCTGGATGATGTTTTGTCAGAATTAGACGGGGAAAGACAAAACCATCTTCTTTCTGCAATCGAACAGATTCAGACTATCATTACCTGTACTGGTCTGGATGATTTTGTAAATAATCGTTTTCCTATTAATCGTATATTTAAAGTGGTAAATGGTACGGTAACTCAGGAAAATGAAGTAACCATATAACGATTCAGTATAGATTCTTTATCAGAGTAGGAGGAGACAACATGAGTGCAGAATACGGAGCGGATCAGATTCAGATTCTGGAAGGATTAGAAGCGGTCCGAAAGCGTCCCGGTATGTATATAGGCAGTACATCATCCAGAGGACTGCATCATCTCGTATATGAAATCGTGGATAATTCCGTAGACGAAGCGTTAGCAGGTTTTTGTGACAAAATAGAAGTGATCATTAATGCTGACAATTCTATCACCGTAACAGATAATGGAAGGGGAATCCCTGTAGGTATTCAGAAAAAAGCGGGAATTCCTGCAGTGGAGGTTGTATTTACGATTCTTCATGCAGGAGGAAAATTCGGCGGAGGCGGATATAAGGTTTCAGGCGGTCTTCACGGAGTAGGTGCATCTGTGGTGAATGCCCTGTCTATATGGTTAGAGGTAAGAATCTGCCAGGACGGGAAGATTTATCAGCAGCGCTATGAAAGAGGAAAAGTCATGAATCCTCTCAATGTGGTGGGAACATGCGAGGAAGACAAGCATGGAACAGAGGTCAGATTTTTGCCGGATCCTCAGATTTTTGAGGAAACCGTGTATGATTTTGAAATTCTCAGAATGCGTTTGCAGGAAACAGCATTTCTCACAAAAAATCTGAAGATAGTTCTGAGAGATGACAGAGAAGAAAAGAAAGAGAAGACATTTCACTATGAGGGCGGAATCAAAGAATTTGTCACTTATATGAACAAGGGAAAAACAGCAATCTATGATAAAGTTATTTACTGTGAAGGAACAAAGGATAATATTTACGTAGAGGTTGCAATGCAGCACAATGATTCCTATACAGAAAATATTTACAGCTTTGTAAACAATGTAAATACCCCTGAAGGCGGAACTCATCTGGCCGGGTTTAAAAATGCCCTGACAAAGACAGTGAATGATTATGCCCGTAAGAATAAGCTTTTAAAAGACAATGAGGAAAATTTAAGTGGTGAGGATATTCGTGAAGGGCTTACTGCCATCATAAGTGTAAAAATCGAGGAACCACAGTTTGAAGGACAAACTAAACAAAAGCTGGGCAACAGTGAAGCCAGAGGAGCAGTAGACAATATAGTCAGTGAACAATTTACTTACTTTTTAGAACAGAATCCTAATGCAGCAAAAAGTATCTGTGAAAAATCTGTAATGGCACAGAGAGCCCGTGCTGCGGCGCGTAAAGCCAGAGATTTAACCAGACGGAGAACAGCTTTAGATGGTATGGCTCTTCCTGGTAAATTAGCTGACTGTTCCAATAAGGATCCGGAAAAATGTGAAATTTTTATTGTAGAGGGAGATTCAGCAGGAGGATCTGCCAAGACTGCCCGTTCCCGGGATACACAGGCCATTCTTCCTCTGCGGGGAAAGATCTTAAACGTAGAAAAGGCAAGGCTGGATAAAATTTATGCGAATGCTGAGATTAAATCCATGATCACAGCATTTGGTACAGGGATTCATGATGATTTTGATATATCAAAGCTGCGTTACCACAAGATCATTATTATGACAGATGCAGATGTGGACGGTGCACATATCAGCACTTTAATGCTGACCTTTCTATACCGGTTTATGCCTGAACTGATTCGTCAGGGACATGTATATTTAGCGCAGCCGCCGCTTTATAAGTTGGAGAAGAATAAGAGAATCTGGTATGCATACAGCGACGAAGAATTAAATCAGATTTTAAAAGAAGTGGGAAGAGACAGCAATAATAAGATTCAGCGATATAAGGGTCTGGGCGAGATGGATGCAGAACAGCTCTGGGAAACAACCATGGATCCGGAAAGAAGGATTCTTTTAAGGGTTAATATGGATGATGATGTGATTTCTGAACTTGATCTGACCTTTACTACCCTGATGGGCGACCAGGTTGAGCCAAGACGGGAATTTATTGAGACAAACGCGAAGTATGTACAGAATCTGGATATCTAGTTATGAACGCGGAGGTGAGGTAAAGTATGGAACCTAATGTTTTTGACAAAGTACATGATATTGATCTGAAATCGACCATGGAGAAGTCTTACATTGATTATGCCATGAGCGTTATAGCTGCCCGTGCTCTTCCGGATGTAAGAGACGGTTTAAAGCCTGTTCAGCGCCGGGTTCTGTTTTCTATGATTGAGTTAAACAATGGTCCTGATAAGCCACATAGAAAATGTGCCCGTATTGTGGGTGATACTATGGGTAAATATCATCCTCATGGAGACAGTTCGATCTATGGAGCCCTGGTAAATATGGCCCAGGAGTGGTCCACCCGTTATCCTTTGGTTGATGGCCATGGGAATTTTGGTTCTGTAGATGGTGACGGAGCAGCTGCTATGCGTTATACGGAAGCACGTCTCAGCAAAATTTCCATGGAAATGCTGGCAGATATCAATAAAGACACTGTAAACTTTGTTCCGAACTTTGATGAAACAGAAAAGGAGCCCACGGTCTTGCCGGCTCGTTATCCCAATCTGCTTGTGAACGGGACTACTGGTATAGCAGTGGGCATGGCAACCAACATACCGCCTCATAATCTGCGGGAAGTGATCTCTGCGGTGGTAAAACTGATTGATAATCAGGTATTAGAGGATCGGGATACATCCATTGAAGAAATTCTTGAGATTGTAAAAGGACCTGATTTCCCTACAGGAGCTACGATTTTAGGAAAATCAGGAATTGAAGAAGCATATAGAACCGGACGGGGGAAGCTGCGGGTACGTGCTGTATCTGATATAGAGATGATGCCCAACGGGAAAAGCCGTATTGTGGTGACAGAACTTCCCTATTTGGTTAATAAAGCCAGATTAATTGAAAAAATTGCCGAATTGGTAAAAGATAAAAGAATTGACGGAATAACAGATCTGCGGGATGAATCGGATCGTCAGGGAATGCGGGTTGTCATAGAACTGCGCCGGGATGTAAATGCCAGTGTGATTCTAAACCAGCTTTATAAGCATACCCAGCTTCAGGATACCTTTGGGGTAATTATGCTTGCCTTGGTTGATAATGTACCAAAGGTTCTGAATATTTTAGATATGCTGAAATATTATCTGACCCATCAGAAGGATGTGGTAACACGCCGTACCAAATATGATTTGAACAAAGCAGAGGAACGTGCCCACATTTTACAGGGCTTATTGATTGCCCTTGATCACATTGATGAGGTAATTCGGATTATTCGTGGATCAGATACAGTACAGAACGCAAAGATTCAGTTAATGGAGCGGTTTGGTTTAAGTGATGTCCAGGCTCAGGCTATTGTGGACATGCGTCTGCGCGCT
Source organism: uncultured Lachnospiraceae bacterium (assembly GCA_910586205.1). GTDB lineage: Bacteria > Bacillota > Clostridia > Lachnospirales > Lachnospiraceae > Brotaphodocola. Next base: position 163,492 of record CAJUGD010000005.1, read on the forward strand.
CTGACTGGTTTGGAAAGAGGCAAGCTGGAAAACGAATATAATGAGTTGATGGTAAAAATTCAGGAATTAAAAGCAATTTTGGCAGATGAGAAAAAGCTTTTAGGGGTAATTCGTGAAGAAATCCTTGTGATTTCCGGTAAATACGGAGATGACAGGAAGACTTCTATTGGATTTGATGAATACGATATGTCCATGGAAGATTTGATTCCCAATGAGAGAACCATTGTGGCTATGACAAAGCTCGGATATATAAAGCGGATGAGCATTGACAATTTCAAGAGTCAGAACAGAGGCGGCAAGGGAATCAAAGGAATGCAGATTATTGATGAGGATTATATTGAAGATCTGATCCTGACTTATAATCATAATTACATTATGTTCTTTACAAACACGGGAAGGGTATACAGGCTAAAGGCATATGCGATTCCAGAGGGAAGCCGTACAGCCAGAGGTACTGCTATTATTAATCTTATTCAGCTACAGCCTCATGAGAAGATTACTGCCATTATTCCTGTGAAACAATATGATGATAAAGATTTTCTTTTCATGGCAACAAGAAATGGAATGGTTAAGAAGACTCCTATCAGAGAATATGAGAATGTCAGGAAAAATGGACTTCAGGCCATTGTTTTGCGGGATAATGATGAATTAATTGAAGTAAAAGCTACTGATAACGAGAAAGATATTTTCCTGGTGACAAAAAAAGGACAGTGTATTCGTTTTCATGAAACAGATGTACGGATTACAGGACGAGTATCCATAGGCGTGATTGGTATGAAGCTGAATGAAGGCGATCAGGTAGTAGCCATGCAGACACACACGCAGGGAGAATGTTTATTAATTGTATCTGCTAATGGCATGGGAAAAAGAACACCCATTGAAGAATTTACCAGCCAAAACAGAGGGGGAAAAGGAATTCTCTGTTATAAGATTACAGAAAAAACAGGAGACATTGTCGGAGCGAAGCTGGTTCATGATGATCATGATATTATGATTATTACTACAGAAGGAATTGTAATAAGGATTTCTGTAGATGATATTTCCATTATTGGAAGAAATACCTCCGGAGTAAAACTGATGAATATTGATCAGGACTCAGATGTGCAGGTGGCAAGTATTGCTAAGGTTCGGGATGACGGAGAAAAGTCAGAAGGAGACGGAATAGAAGAATTAGATTTGGAAGCTGAGAAGAATCATTAAGAAGAATTGAATGTGGTCTTAAAATCTCATCTATAAGCAGATAAGTACAGACATGAGATTTTAGGACCATATCTTCTATATATAGAATAAAATACATAAGAAATACTATATTTAGTTGTGTAAGAAAAAAATAAAAAAAATTGAAAAATATGGGTTGACAAGCTTCGAGTTTTCCCTTATAATGGGCTATGCGTTTGGGAGACAGCAATTTCTAAGACGCAGTCATATGGAATAAGCCATTCGGAGAAATACTCAAGAGGCCGAAGAGGCGCCCCTGCTAAGGGTGTAGGTCGGGCAACCGGCGCGAGGGTTCAAATCCCTCTTTCTCCGCTCTTTATTCCAAATGATTCCTTTTCGCCCTAAAATCTGATGAAAATCAGAAAGGTCGAAAAAAATAAAAAAAAGATAAAAAAGTTGTTGACAAACTTCGCAAGATGTGATAAGATAAACGAGTTGCTGCTGAGGAAGCCAACAACAAGATGAACCTTGAAAATGAAAGATTGAACAGTGTTTAAAACCCTGAAAATTCAAAGAAAAGGCGTCAGGAAAGACACCTTGGATTGAGAAAATTCAGAACAAAAACCAAACAAACAGTAGAACGGTTAAATTAGCCAGAGAGTTAAGATTGACCGGGAAACAAACTTTAATTTGAGAGTTTGATCCTGGCTCAGGATGAACGCTGGCGGCGTGCTTAACACATGCAAGTCGAACGAAGCAATTAGAAGGAAGTTTTCGGATGGAATTTTAATTGACTGAGTGGCGGACGGGTGAGTAACGCGTGGGTAACCTGCCTCATACAGGGGGATAACAGTTAGAAATGACTGCTAATACCGCATAAGCGCACAGGATTGCATGATCCCGTGTGAAAAACTCCGGTGGTATGAGATGGACCCGCGTCTGATTAGCTGGTTGGTGGGGTAACGGCCCACCAAGGCGACGATCAGTAGCCGACCTGAGAGGGTGACCGGC